>JAPOPW010000022.1 GCA_026712715.1 Immundisolibacterales bacterium
CCAACCGGGCGCGGCGCTGCTGAACCCCATCGGACCGCTCCGCGACCGCCAAAAGCCGCTCGACACCCTCTCCTCGCCGTCAACAGCGAGCTCACGCAATCAATCGGCTCATCTTCAAACCTAACAAGGATCATCCCTGCCTCCGAACTCGCTGTAGCAGACTGTACGGTTGAGTTGATCCTCTCTTTCCTGGACACCTTGGAAGAGTGTCGTTCGAACTGCATTCGGACTCGCAACACGCGTCTTGCTGCAATAAAGTCGTTTTTCCGCTATTTGGAAATCTACAGCCCGTCCTGTCTGGAGTCAGCCCGGCAAGTTCACGCGATCCCATTCAAGCAGTGGAAGCGTCCAGCCCTGACCTACCTCACGCGCGATGAGATCGAAGTCTTGCTCGCCGCCCCCGGATGCAAGAAGCCCAACGACATTCGTGATCACGCCATGTTCTGGATTGCATACCCGTGCGGGCTGAGAGTCTCAGAACTCATCAACCTTACTTTCGACTCCTTGGATCATAACTTAAAGGCCATTCATGTCACTGGCAAGGGTCGTCGGGAGCGTCAGTTGCCACTGTGGACGGACACCCGCGCTGCTCTTCGCGCTTGGCTGAAGATACGCCCGGGCGACCCCACCGGGCCGCTATTCCTCAACCATCACGGAGAGCAAATCACCCGGCATGGCTTTGCTTCCAGGCTGGCCGTCCACGTGCCCGTTGCTGCACGGATGGCGCCCTCCTTGGCTCGAAAGCGTGTATCGCCCCACACCCTCCGCCATACCTGCGCGATGCACATGCTCGCCGCCACGCGCGATATCGCCAGTGTCTCACTTTGGCTCGGGCATGCCACCATCGAGGCTACTGAGGCATACCTTCACCACGATTTGGATCTGAAGCTTCAGATGTTGCAGGAACATGACGCACCCCGCATCCGAGCAGGTTCTTTCGGCAGCAAAGTCGATGACGTTCTTTCGATGCTCAATGACATTCGCAAGGGTCCCAAGTAGCCAGTAGCCCCGGTAGCATTCCGGACGACACTCCGCTGAACTTTCTTGAATTCGGAGGAGCTTCCACAAACAGCTTGGCGCCTTCTCGTTCCTGATGTCCTATGTGCCGACCGGCCCTGCGTCAAGCACCGGGCAAGTTCTTCGCTATCGTGCTCTACCAAGTCTTGGGTACCTAGGGCCCTTCGACTTGACCTTCGGGGGTGGCCCGTCGTCGGCTCCCAACCGGTACTGGACGAGATCTGTATGTTCTGGCACGGTGACGCCATCCCGCAACTTCTCAGCTGCCCCTCGGTGACCTCAAGGCTGCAGCACACGAATCCTCCCGGGAACTGCCCTTTCTTGAGAGCATTGCTGAGAGATTTCGCCTTCGAGCCTTGCCCGGAATTATGCAAAGTGCGATTCTCCTTTCTCCTCTTCTTTCTTGCCTTTTCTGGATCGACTCACCATAAGATTTCTCTCTCCATAAGCCTGGTTATGGGAAGCTTCCCATAACCCGAAGAGGGCAAGTACCACCTCGACGGTCACCGTAGCTGCGAAGTTCGGCTCTCTCCGAACGAGACGCGACGGAACGAGGGCCTCTGCCCGGTGTGCGGGAAGCCGCTCACGGTCGGGGTCATGCACCGGGTCGAGGACCTTGCGGACCGCCCGGAGGAATCGGCCCCGCCCGCGACCGCGGGCGCCATGCAGAGCCTGATTCCGCTGCCCGAGATCCTGTCCGAGATCCACCAGGTGGGGGCGAAGAGCCGCCGGGTCGCGCAGCACTACGAGAGCCTCCTCGGGCAGCTCGGGCCGGAGCTCCCGCTCCTCAACGCGGTGCCGCTCGAGGACATCCGTCCCGCGTCGTCGTCGCTCGTCGCCGAGGCCGTCGCGCGCCTGCGGCGCCAGGAAGTGGTCCGGCACGCAGGATACGACGGGGTGTACGGCACGATCCGTCTGTTCGAGGATGCGGAGCTCCGGCGGCACACCCGGGGCGCATCGTTGTTCGACGCGGAGCCGCCGCCGCCCCGTCCGGCGCAGACCGGCCCGGCTCCGCCGCATGCGCAATCACCGGGAGACGAGGAGAGAAGCCCGTTGCGGCCGGAGAGCAGGGCCGCATCGCACCCACCTTCGACCTCGACCCCGACCCCGACCGCGAGTGACGGGCCGGCGGTCCCGGTCGCGCCCACCGGCGACACCATCCCCGCGGCGAGGTCCGGCGACGTCCTCGCCGGGCTGGATTCCGACCAGCGCCGGGCGGCGGAGATCGTCACCGGACCGCTGCTCATCGTCGCCGGTCCCGGGTCCGGCAAGACCCGAACCCTCACCCATCGCATCGCCCACCTCGTCCGGAATCACGGCGCGGACCCGGCCGAATGCCTCGCGATCACCTTCACCCGGCGGGCCGCCGGCGAGATGCGCGAGCGCCTGCGAAACCTGCTGCCGGACCTCCACGATCGCGTCCCCCTCCACACCTTCCATTCCTTCGGGTTCGCCCTCCTCCGGGAGCGCTGGAACTCGGCCGGGCTCCAACGCGGTTTCCGGATCGCATCGGAGGCGGAGCGGGAACGTCTGCTCCGCGACACGCTCGACGTGTCCGAGCGCAAGGCACGCGCCCATCTCGCGGCCATCTCGCGGGCACGGCGCGCCGCGGCTTCGCCGGACGCGCCGGGGGACTCGGGGGCAAACGGAGGTGTACCGCGCGAAGTGGCGGATGCGTACCGCCGGGGGATGGAGCTCAGGAACTGGGTCGACTTCGATGACCTCGTCATCCGGGCCGCGGACCTGCTCGAGTCCGAGCCGGCGGTGCGCGCGGAGTGCCGGCGCCGGCACCCCTTCGTCTCCGTCGACGAGTACCAGGACGTGGACGCCGAGCAGGCCCGGCTCGTCAGTCACCTCGTTCCTCCGGGCGGCAACGTGTGCGCGATCGGAGATCCGGATCAGGCGATCTACCGCTTCCGCGGCGCGGACGCACGCTTCTTTGCGAAATTCATGGATCACCACCCGGGTACCCGGATCGTGCGACTGGCTCGCAACTACCGTTCGGACCGGAACATCGTCGCCCTCTCCTCGCAGGTGATCGCGAAGTCCGGCTCCGGACACCGCGCGGTCCCGATCAACGACGACGGCCCGGACCTCGTCACCTTGCACGAGGCGCCCACCGAGAAGGCGGAGGCGGAGTTCATCGTCCAGTCCCTCGAGCAGGCGCTCGGCGGACACAGCTTCTTCTCCATCGACAGCGGCCGCTCGACGCAGACGCAGGCCCGGGAACTCTCGTTCTCCGACTTCGCCATCCTCTACCGCACCGAGGCGCAGGTCCCTCCCCTCGTGGAAGCGCTGTCGCGCTCGGGCATGCCCTTCCAGCAGCGCTCGCACCGCCCCCTGCTCGAGCAACCCGGCGTCTCCGTCCTCGTGGACGGGCTGCGCGAAGGCCCGCCGGACACGCGACCGGTTTGGGAACGGCTCGCGGCGACGGCCCGATCCGGCGGCACCGGCGCCGGAGACGCCGAGGCCACGGAGGAGCGGGCCGCCCGCGACCTGCTCCGCCCGGTCGCCGAGGCGTGCGGCAACGACCTCGAACGGTTCCTCGCCGAGGTCGCGCTCGCCACCGGGATCGACGCCTGGGACCCGCGCGCGGATCGAATCTCGCTCCTCACCCTGCACGCCGCCAAGGGCCTCGAGTTCGCGGTGGTCTTCATCGCCGGCTGCGCGGACGGCCTGCTGCCGCTGACCTTCGGGGTGCCGGACCCGGAGGACGTCGAAGAGGAGCGGCGCCTCTTCTACGTCGGCGTCACCCGCGCGAAGTCGAAGCTCTTTCTCAGTCGGGCGAGGAAACGGCTCTGGCGGGGCAAGGTCCGCGAGCTGCGCCCTTCACCGTTCCTCGCCGATGTCGAGGAGAGGCTCCTCGACCGGCGCCGGTCGCGGCTCGCGGCGGGCACCGCGCAGCACCCGGACCCGCAGCTCGACCTCTTCGCTTCCTGAACGGCGGGGTCAGGCGGCGGCGCGGAAGGCGGAAGGACGGAAGGCTTCGCAGGTCGCGTCGTAGTCCTCGGCGTTGGTTGCCTGCGCGGCGACCGCCACCGTGTCGATGCCGGCTGCGTAGAACTCCCGGATCCGCCGGTAGCAGGCATCCCGGTCGCCCCACACGTACATGCGCTCGACCGCCTCGTCCGGCACGGCGGCCATGATGCGCGCCCGGTCGCGGACCTCGAAGCCCTTGCGGATCTCCTCCGCCGCCTCGAGATAGCCCATCCGGGCAATCACGTCGCGGTAGATCATGGTGGAGCCGTAGAACGAGAAGTCGGTCCGGAAGAACCGGCGCGCCGCCGCGTCGTCGTCCGTCACCCAGACCGCGACCCGCTGGGCGATCTCGAGGTCCTCCACCCGGCGGCCGGATCGCTTCGCGCCCCGATCCACGCACTCGAGGGCCCAGGGAACCCGGTCGAGGGGGGTGAAGTGGTTGAGGATGACCCCGTCCGCAATCTCTCCCGCGAGCTCCAGCATCTTCGGCCCCATGCCGGCGAGAAAGATGGGCACCTCGCCGATGATCGGTTCCTTGAGGCGAAAGCCCCGGCTCTTGACGGTGTTGCCGTCGTAGCGCGACTTTTCCCCCGCGAAGAGCCTGCGCACGAGCTCCGTCGTCTCCCGCACCCGGCCGAGCGGCTTCTCGAACGGCACCCCGTACCAGCTCTCCACCATCGTGTGGGTCGAGGAGCCGAGCCCGAGGGCGAAGCGTCCGGGCGCCACCCGGTTGATGGCGAGGCTCGACGTTGCGATCACGGCCGGAACCCGGGTGAAGACCGGCGTGATGCCCGTGCACAGCCGCACCCGTTCCGTGCAGCCGGCGACGGTGGCGGCAAAGGTCATGGCGTCGCGCATCCCGTCGCCGTCGGGGAACCAGAGATCGTCGAAGCCTTCGCGGTCGGCCCACAGGGCGCGCTCGAATCCGCCGTTGTGCTCGGTCGTGGGACTGAGATAGAGGCCAAGTCGATTCAACGTCGTGTACTCCGCAATGTGCAGCTCGGTGGGGGTTCGATGAGGCTTCGGAGGCCTTCGCCGGGTCGCCGGTTCGTCTCGTCCGGTCGTCGCTTCCACGGGGCGCGGCAAACGTAGACATGACTTGCGGGCGGCCTCGCTGCGTGCCCGGTCGCAGACGGTCAACCGGCCGCAAGCACGACTTGCGGGCAGACTCGCCGCGTGCCCGGCCGCGGATGGTCAACCGGCCGCAATCACGCCCATCGAAAGGATGCCGGCGACGATTCCCTCCTTCTCGAACCGCGGGCCGCGGGCGTCGTTACATCGAGAGCCCGAGACGACCGCGCGTCAACTGGAACTCCGTCACCCCGCGCGACCAGAGCCGGGGGCGGTAGCGACCCGACGCCGCATCGGCAACGAGCCCGGCAAGCTCCCCGACAAGTCCGTCCGCCGCTCGCTCCAGGGTAAGCACCCGGTCGAGGTCGCCCGCAAACCGCTCAGCTACGGCGGAATCGGCGGTGACCTGAACGAGCGGAATCATGGGGTGGGCCTGCAGCGAGGTCCGCCCGACGTGGCAGAGCATGATCTCGCACCCGGTCGCGCCGAGCCCGGTGAACGTCTCCACCGGGTTCTCGGTCGGCGCCTCCATGACGTGAAAGCCGCGCTCGTCCGCCGGCTGCCCGAAGGCGAGCGAGACGGCGGGCGGGGCCGCCCCGTCCGGGAGCACTGCGTCGAGGAACGCCGCGCTGTCGAAAAGCCCCGGGTTGTCGGGCACGACGACCGTCGCGCCGGCCGCAACGAGCCCGGCCGCGAGCCGTCCGAACACCTCGCCCATCGCATCGGGCAGCGGGCCGTTCGCCGTGAGGGCGATGCGAAGATCCTCCGCGCCGACCTTCTCGCGGACGAGCGACGATGCGGAGTCGCCGCCGTCGCCGGGCGCTCCTCCGCCCCCTCGATCGCGCTCGCGCGCTTCCTGCGCCGCACGCGCCGCGGCCATCGCCTCGAGCTGTCCCGCCACCTTGGCGCGCACCTTCGCGATCCCGCCGTCCATCTGCACGCTCGCCCAACCGAATCGGTCAGCCGAGAAGCCCCGCTCGGCAAGGTAGTGGCGCACCGCGTCGTTGTGGGTCTGCTCGCACCCGTGCTCGAGGAGGATCGCGTGGCGCACCGAGCGGTGCACGAGGTGGCCGAGCATCGTCCGGAGGTAGAGCTCGACCGCGTTGTTCGACCCGCACCCCTCGGTGTGCACGAGGGCGACGAAGCGCGACACGTCGCTCCAGGGAGGCGGGTTCGCATCGAGATCCTCGGCGATGATGCGCGCGACCTGTCCCGAGCAGAGGCTGGTCGGCATCACGAGGGCGAGCTGGTCGGTGGCGACCCCGCGGTCCGTGCGCACGCCTTCCAACGCGACGGCGACGGGCGGCGCGGCGCGCACCGGCACGGGCCGGCCGCTCGGCGCCGGGCGTGCGCCCTCCTCGCGCAGGCCCTCCGTCGAGGTCCGCGGCCAGTCGCGCCAGATCGAGACCTGCGCATGCCCCGCGAGCTCACCCTTGCTCTGCCGCCCCGAGGCGATGTCGAGCGCGAGCTCGAAGGTCTCCGCCCCGAGCGCGTCCATCTCCATCCCGTCGTTGTACCGCCCCGCATTCACGTCCATCTCGTTCGCGAGGAGCTCGAAGCGCCCGCTCGTCGTCACGAACTTGAGGGTCGGCACGAACGGAAAGTTCGTGATCGAGCCGTTCCCGGTGATGAACAGGATGAGGTTCGAGCCGGAGGCCACCTGCCCGGCGATGCTCTCGAGATCGTTCCCGGGGCTGTCCATGAAGTAGTACCCCGGCGGGCGCATGGGCTGCCCGTAGTCGATCACGTAATCGAGCCGGACCTCGGGATCCTTCTTGCGGGCGGCTCCGAGCGACTTGAGGGCGATGTTGTAGAGGCCGCGGAAGTTGTTGCCGCCGGAGGGGTTGCCCTCGGCCGAGGTGCCGTGGTTCGCGGCGTAGCGCTTGAAGTTATCGACCTTCTCGAGGAAGCGACGGGCGGTCGCCGAGTCGCGCACGCTCTCGAGCACGTAGGGCTCGGCCCCGATGAGCTCGTCGGTCTCCGCGAGGTTGGCCGAGCCGCCGTGGCGGATGACCTCCTTCGCCACCCACCCCGCGAGCGCGTTGCCGGAGACGCCGGAGAAGGCGTCGGAGCCGCCGCACTGGAGGGCGAGGCGAAGCTCCCCGACGGGCTCCGCGGTCCGCTCCGCGGAAGCCACCGCCGGCAGCCAGCCGTCGATGATGGCGCCCGCCCGGGCCACCTCCGCCTCGTACCCGCCCTCGATGCGATGGAACTGGTGGAGCACGTGGTCGAGCGGGTAGCCGCGGGCGGTCATGAAGCGCTCGAGGTCGGCGCTCGCGTACGACCCGGCGCCGTCGTCGACGGCGAGCACCGCGCCCACGTTGGGATGGACCATGAACCCCGCGAGGACCCGCAGCACGTAGTCGAGGTTGTTCGGACGCGGACCGCCGCCGCCTTCGGTGTGGGTCACCGCGACGACGCCGTCGACGCCGCGCGGCGCCCGGCGGGCCGCCTGCTCCGCCGCGTGCCGGGCGAACCCGTTCGTCCGGGAGGTGAGCGCGAGCACGACCACGAAATTGCGGGTGCCGACGCCGCGCCCGCCGCCGCGCCGATATCCCTCGAACGCCCGGTCCGATTCGATGCGCTCGACCTGCTCGCCCGCGCGGAAGGTGCGCTCGTCCAGATCGAAGGTTTCGATCGTGTCGGTGAAGTTCGCTTCCCCGGGGAGCTCGAAGTCGATGTCGCGCTCCGCAAGCGCCTTCAGGATCTTCGCGTTGCAGACGTACTCGCCGGGCGCGAGCGGGCGCATCGCGATCCCGAAGGGCAATCCCCACGAGAGGAGCCGGTCGCCGTCCGCGATGGGCTCGCGGACGAAGCGGTGCCCCTCGAGCACCGTGTGGGCGAGCCGGAAGCCGCGGTCTCCGTCGTCGACGTGCGTCCCCGCATCGAGGCGCCGGGTCGCGATCGCGACGTTGTCCCCGGCGGTCGGCACCCGCGCCACCCGGTCGAATGAAAGGCGCTCGGTCATGGCTTGTCTCTCTCCAGTCCCCAAGTTCGCGACCGCACCCTTCCCCGCGGTTCCGGTACGAGTGCGGTGCGCCCGGCAGAGCCGGCCCGCATTATCGTGGAAATCCGCCGGCCGTTCAGTGGCGGCGGGCCCCGACCCCGGCAGATCGCCCGCTCGACCCTGCCCGGGGGCCGCAATTCGGGCCGCCGGAGCGGGTCCGCGGGGCGAGGTCGCTCCCCCGGCGCGAGCCGTTCGGCGACCGGAGACTCTCGAAATACCGGGAAGATGCGTTGCAACGCTCACTTCTGGTAGAGTCCGCCGACTGTGCGCACCTGGGACCCGCCCGACTCATCGGAATCGGGGTGGGACGCGGCGCGCGTAACGGACGGTTGCCGGACGCTCCGAGACCGGAGTGCTCGGCGCCGTTGACGGTGAAGGAGGGATGACGGAGAGATGTCCGCATCGCTTCAGAACAACATTGCCTCGAAAGGAGGAGCGACCACCATGTTCAAGAGACATGCACGATTTATCGCAGTCGCTGGCCTTGCCGGCTCCGTGGCCGCGGTGGCCGCGCTCGACGCGAGCGCTCAGGATCGGGTGCGCTGGAAGATGTCGAGCGCCTTCGGGTCCGCCATTCCCGTTCTCGGGTCCACCGGCGTCGCGTTCTCCGAGCGCGTCGAGCAGATGTCGGGCGGCAACTTCCAGATCAAGTTCCACGAGCCGGGCGCGCTGGTGCCGGGCGCGAAGGAGTTCGAGCCGACCGCCAAGGGCTCGATCGACGCGGGGTGGACCACCCCCGGCTACCACACCCATGTGTTCGGCGGCGCGGTCGCGTTCTTCACCGCGGTGCCGTTCGGCCCGCAGATCGGCGAGTTCCAGGCCTGGAAGCTCTACGGCGGCGGCAACGAGCTTCGCGAAGAGCTCTACAACCCGCGCGGCGCGACCGCCATCGACAGCTTCTGCATCGGCCCGGAGACCTCCGGCTGGTTCCGTGAGGAAGTCACCAACCCCGAGGAGTTCTTCAAGGGCCTCAAGATGCGGTTCTTCGGCCTCGGCGCGCAGGTCATGCAGAAGATGGGCGTGTCCACCCAGCTCCTCGCCGGTGCGGACATCTTCCCGGCCCTCGAGAAGGGCGTCATCGACGCCACCGAGTTCTCGATGCCGATCACCGACATCAAGTACGGCTTCCACCAGGTCGCGAGCTTCAACTACTTCCCCGGCTGGCACCAGCAGGTCTCCTGCAGCGAGCTCCTCATGAACACCGAGAAGTGGGATGCCCTGCCGGACGCGTACAAGGCCATGGTCGAGGCCGCGCTGTACGAACAGGTCCTCAAGGGCTACGCCGAAACCGAGGCGACGAACCCGGTCGCGATGATCGAGATGGCCGAGAAGCACGGCGTCCAGGTCCGCCGCTGGGATGACGGCACCCTGGCAACGCTCGAGCGGGCGTGGCTCGAGGTCATCGACGAGGAGTCCGCGAAGGACGAGACCTTCAAGAAGATCGCGGACAGCTACCTCGGCTTCCGGAAGACCTATGCGATCTGGGGCGACGCCCAGCTCCTGAAGGGCACCTACCAGTAACCACGCAGACTGCAACCTTCGAGTTGCAGCCGGTGTCCGGTTGTCCTCTCGTCCCCGGAGCTCGACCGAGCTCCGGGGACCGTTGATCCGATCGAACTTGAGCCAAGCACCATGGAACGAATCGAAACCGGTACGCAGAAGGAACGACCGATAGGCGTCTACATCCTCGGGGCAATCGTCGCCATCGCGGTCATCTCCTTCTTCGTCGTCTGGGGCCTTTCGGACGGCGCCCGCACCCAGCTCCTGTACACGGTGCAGGACTACCTTCCGCTCGTGATGTTCCTGAGCCTCGCGTGTCTGCTGTTCTCGGGATTCCCGGTCGCCTTCATCCTCGGAGGGCTGGCCCTCCTGTTCGGCCTCATCGGGTATTTCCTGGGCGTTTATTCAATCATCGAATTCTTCAACTTCCTGCCCCGCATCTGGGGACAGGCGGCGGAGAACCTCGTGCTGGTCGCGGTTCCCGCATTCGTGTTCATGGGCGTGATGATGGAGCGCAGCGGCATCGCCACCGACCTGCTCTACTGCGTGCAGGTGCTCCTGAAACGCGTTCCGGGCGCGCTCGCGCTCGGCGTCACCATCATGGGCACCATTCTTGCCGCGATGACCGGAATCATCGGCGCGTCGGTCACGATGATGACCGCCCTCGCGCTCCCCACGATGCTCAAGCAGAAGTACAGCCCCGCCCTCTCGTGCGGGGTCATCGCGGCGTCCGGGACCCTGGGAATCCTGATTCCCCCGAGCATCATGCTCATCATCATGGCCGACCTGCTGGCCGTCTCGGTCGGCAACGTGTTCATGGCCGCCCTGCTTCCCGGGCTCGTTCTTGCCGCGCTCTATCTCGCCTTCGTGGTCATCGTGGCCAGCGTGCGCCCGTCCATCGCACCGCCCCTGCCGCCGGACATGCTGTCCGTGCCGAAGGGAGAGCTCGGCCCGCTCCTCATGCGCGCGTTCGTCCCGCCCGTCTTCCTCATCGGCCTCATCAAGGGCTCGATCCTCTTCGGCTGGGCGACGCCGAGCGAAGCGGGCGCGGTGGGCGCGGTGGGCGCCATCATTCTCGCCGCCTTCGCGGGCAGCCTGAAGAAGAGCGTGCTGACCAGCGTCTGCCATACCTCGGGCCGCACGGTGGCGATGATCTTCTTCATCATCATCAGCGCCACGTGCTTCGCCTACGTGTACCGGTCGCTCGGCGGAGACGATATCGTCGAGCATCTCATCTTCGAGGCCGGGCTCGATTCCTGGGGGCTTCTGTTCCTCATCATGGCCATCGTGTTCGTCCTCGGGTTCTTCCTCGACTGGATCGAGATCACCCTCATCGTGCTCCCGGTCTTCGCGCCACTCGTGGCCGGACTGGACTTCGGTGAACACGTCGCCAAGGCGGACGTCATCTACTGGTTCATCATTCTGATGGCGGTGAACCTCCAGACCTCCTTCCTGACCCCGCCGTTCGGGTTCGCGCTGTTCTACCTCAAGGGAATCGCGCCGAAGGAAGTCAAGATCCAGCAGATCTACATCGGCATCATCCCCTTCGTGCTGCTGCAGGTGGTCGGCGTGATCCTCGTGCTCACGTTCCCCGACCTCGCGCTCAAGCTGATGCACGGCATCTACGACTGACCCCAGGGTCCAGACGGATCAGGGTCCGAATCAGGAGACACCGGCCATGGCCGAGCAACCGATGCGCGCCTCCAACAACTTCTGGACGGACGAGGCGGAACTCCCCGGTCTCGTCAAGACGAGCGACAAGCTTCGAGCGCTGGTCGACGTGGTCGGGCGGTTCGGGTCATGGTTCATCCTTCCGCTCGTGCTCATCACCTGCTATGACGTGCTGCTGCGCAAGCTCAAGTTCTTCTACGTGTGGGTCCTCGAGACCTTCGGCCGGGTGTGGATATTCGAGTCCACGCTGCTGCAGGAGATGGAGTGGCACATGCACACGGTGCTGTTCACCCTCGTGCTCGGCTACGGCTACATCCACAACAGCCACGTGCGAGTGGATCTCGTGCGCGAGAAGCTCTCCTTCCGCCGCAAGGCATGGCTCGAGCTGCTGGGAACCTCGTTCTTTCTCATCCCCTATACCTGCATCGTCCTCTGGTTCGCATGCATCTACGCCTACGACGCGTACATGACGGACGAGATCTCCGCCTCCCTCGTCGGCCTCTCGCATCGCTGGATCATCAAGTCGGTCCTCGTGGTGGGTCTCGTGCTCGCGGCGGTCGCCGGAATTGCCGTGTGGCTCCAGACCGCAGCCGTGCTGTGGGGACGCCAGGACCAGCGCTACCCCCTCATGACCATGGAGTGGCCCGAGTTTGCGGGGAGTACCATCGAAGGCAAGCGCCGGCTGGTGCTGGACGAGGAGGGGAACGTGGTGGTGGACCCGAGCGCGGACCCCGACGACCTCGAGCTCCCGCCGGAGGTCGCCGTTCCTTCCCGCGCCGCTTGAATCCGGGTCCGCCCGGACGCCGGCCCGGGATGCCAGCGGCGTTCCGGGCCGGATAGCCTTCCATGCGCCGCCGACAGCATCCCGTCCACCTCAAGGACCTCGACTGGTACAAGTTCGTCCGGCGGTACTTCTGGGACGACGAGACCACTCCCTACCTGGTACCGGTGGGGAAGCTGCACCGCGGGCAGGCGAGATACGAGATATTCGCCTACGCCATCTTCGTGTCGCTGCTATACGGTGCGGCGACGCTCCTCATCATGGGTGGACGCTCGCCCTACGCGCATTCGTTCGGCGCATCGTTCTACTCGCTGATCGTGGCGTGTTCGGCGCTCACCTTCGGAGTCACCCGGCATTTCCTCGCCGCGTGCGCGTGCGTGCTCGCGCCGGTCGGGGGGCTCGTGTTCAGCCTGTCGTTGGACATCCACCCCGACCTCGGGAGCTGGGATCGGGTGCTGCTCATCGCGTTCTCCCTCGTGTGGCTGCGTTACTCGGTGCGCCTGATGCACATCGCGAAGCGGTATGAGGAGATGCCTCCGCCGCCGGCCAGAACCTGATCGGGCCGGGAGCCCGGGCGCCGTGAATTCGACCGCGTGGGAAGCGGCACGCGGAAGGGTCCGGACTTCCGAATCCGAGCGGCGCTCGCCGGTCGAGGCCCGCCGGTGCGAGGCACCGGACGAAGATGGTTCGACCGGGCGAGGGTGATACCGCGCCGTACGCGCGATGGGCGGCCCGGCTCGGAATCTGGTGGCCGCGGCACCGATTCGCGTTCGCGATCGTCGTCGGCTGCGCCACGGTCGCCGACGTGTTCTTCGGGGAGGGCTGGAACACGTTCGCGCCGGTCCTCGTCTGGACCATGGCCTTCGGCCTTCACTACATCGTCACCCAGAGCCTGACGATGGACGAGGAGCAGGCGGAGCGGCGCACCGAGAACCTCCGGCTGCGCGCCTACGACCAGGGCCACATCGACGACATCGGCGGCCGGCACGATGTCCTCATCGACGCGCACCACCACTTGTGGGACCTCGACCGCAACTACCATCCCTGGCTTTGCGACGACCCGCCCGTCGAGGGCCGGCACGGCGACTACCGCGCCATCCGGCGGAGCTATCTGACCGAGGATTTCCGGCGCGACTGGGACGGACTGCCCGTGGTCGGCTCGGTCTACGTGGAAGCGGAGTGGGACCCCTCCGATCCGGCCGGGGAGACGGCGTGGGCGGCGTCGGTGGCGGAGGAGACCGGCTTTCCGACCGTGATCGTGGCCCAGGCCTGGCTGCGCCGGGGTGACGTCGAGGAGGTCCTCGCCCGCCAGGCCGGTTTCGAGCGGGTGCGGGGGGTGCGCGAGAAGCCGGCGGTGGCCGCGCACCCGAACGAGGTGGTCCCCTATGCTCCGGGCTCGATGAGCGACCCGGCGTGGCAGGAGGGCTACGCGAAGCTCGAGACCCACGGCCTCTCCTTCGACCTCCAGGCACCATTCTGGCACCTGCCGGAGGCTCGAGCTCTCGCCGAGCGCTTCCCGGGCATCACGATCATCCTCGATCACTGCGGGCTTCCGAGCTTGCGCACCCCGGAAGGGCTCGCCGCGTGGCGAAAGTGCATGCGAACCCTCGCCGAGGCGCCGAACACGGCGGTCAAGATCTCCGGGCTCGGAGAGCCGCAGCTCCCCGGATGGTCGGTCCGGACCCACCGCGACGTCGTGCTGGAGACCATCGACATCTTCGGGGTGGACCGCTGCATGTTCGCGAGCAACTACCCCGTGGACCGGCTGTACGCGCCCTACGGAACCATCCTGCGCGGATTCCAGGCGATGGTGGGCCGATTCTCCCTCGCCGAGCGGCGCCGGATGTTCTGCGAGAACGCGATGCGCTGGTACCGGATCGATCCGGAGAGCCTCGCGGAGCCTCCACCCCCACCCGTCGAGGAGTTCGTCGAGAAACGGGCCGTGGACGCCCGGCGCGGATGACCTCCGCCGGGAGCGCACCCGACGTCTTCGTACACCGCATCAACCGGCGGTTCTTCTTCGGCTGGCTGATGGTCGGGGCGGGCGCCCTCATCCTCTTCGCGAGCGGCCCCGGGCAGTCGCACACGTTCGGCGTGTTCCTCACCTACGTCGCGGAGGATCTCCGCCTCAGCCACACCGAAGTCTCGTTCGCGTACGGGGTCGCCACCCTCGCGGCCGCCTTCGCGCTGCCGTTCGCAGGCCGGCACGTGGATCGGCGGGGCGCGCGCCGGGTGCTCGCGGTGGTTGCGGTCCTGCTCGGCGCGGCGGCGATCGCGTTCGGCTTCGTCAACGGGATCGTGCTCCTCGCCCTCGGCTTCGCCGCAGTCCGCTACCTCGGACAGGGATGCCTCTTCCTCGGCGCAAGCAACATCGTCGCGCAGTGGTTCGAGCGGCGGCGCGGCTTTGCCCTGAGCCTCGTGTGGCTCGGGTTCTCCGCGAGCGTGGCCCTCCACCCTCCGTTCGCCCAATGGCTCATCGAGACGGTCGGCTGGCGCGAGGCATGGCTGTGGCTCGGCGTCAGCTCCTGGGCGCTGCTCCTTCCGGTCCTCTGGTTCATTCGAAATCGGCCGGAGGACGTCGGCCTGCGGCCGGACGGTGCGCCGGCACCCGAACGGGCGGCGAAGCGGGTGCAGAGTCCGGAGACCACCCCGAAGCCCTCCCGGACCGGGAAGGACGCGGCCCGATCCGAGCCACCGGCGGTGGCAGCCCCCCCGCCCGAAGACCGAAACGATGTCGAGCCGGGCGAATCCTCCAGTCCTGCGCGCACCGTCGATTCCGAGGTGACCGGCTACACCCTCAGGCAGGCGCTTCGCACTTCGGCCTTCTGGGTCATCGCAATCGGACTCTCCCTCCTCGCCCTGCTCATGACCGGGCTCTTCTTCCATCAGGTCGCGGTGTTCCAGCACCGTGGACTCGACCCGCACGTCGCGACCAACGTCTTCGCGATCACCGCGATCGTTTCGGTCATTTCAGCCCCGGTGCTCGGCCAAATCATGGATCGGACCCCGTCGCGGCTCGTCTTTGCGGGCGCGCAGGTCGTCATGGGCGCCGCCCTGGCGACCCTGCACCTGGTCGAAGACGTGCCGACCGCGATCGCGTACGCGATCGTCTTCGGCCTCGCCAGCGCATCCGTCCAGGCGAACGTCGGCTATCTGTGGGCCGACTACTTCGGGCGCCGGCACCTCGGGAGCATCCAGGGAACGGGCCAGACCGTGCTCATCGTCGGCGCCTCGCTCGGTCCTCTTCCTTTCAGCCTCTCGCTCGACTTCACCGGCGACTACTCCGCCGCGCTGATCGGCTCCGCCGTCCTCACCGCGGTGGTCGCAGTCGCCGCCGCCCTTCTCCTCCGCTACCCGGGACAGCCGGAACCCGATTCTGCGCGCGGGGGCGGAACCGGAGCGGCTTGAGGGACTACGGTCAGTCACCGCGCACGGAGCGGCGTTCGCAGCAGGAAGTTGGGGAGCGACAGTTCCCGAGCGGAACTTGCACCCGCCAGACAGGGGCACCTTGCACGGCGTGCGGTCCCAACGTCGTTGACAGGATCCGAACTACTGCAGCCATGCAGATTAGCAAATCAAGAATTGGTATGAAATTCATTAGAGCATAATGAAATCCAATATTTTTTGTAAAATACAAGTAGTTATTTCATATTATACAATTTCTGACGCCTCGGTCGGAGTCAACCCACGATTGCATTAGATATAAGAATCCTGATGCAACATATTTTTCGAATCGAAAACTTGTATAAGTCAGATCAATAATCTCTATTCGTTCGACCCGGTAGTGGTGGTCCGGAGCTCCGGCATATAGTCATCATCAGTCCACGCATCCTGGGTCTGACGGTGGCCGTGCTTACATCATGAATACGCGTCAATTCATGAGACCACGTTTACCGGGGTGCGTGGACTACTCAAAGGTTTGCCTGCGCGCATGTCGGCCAAGCTCGATGCGCGCATGGTGACCCGCCAAGCTCAAGCGGCTGACTTGAAGGGTGCCACAGTGAACATGCGAAGTTCGCGTACGGTCGCACATGTAGGGCCGGCATCGCTCGCGCTGTCAATCACCTCTGCCGCCCCGCCCCATCGGGTGACTCGACTGAAATGACGATTCCAGGTTGGCGGTTCCTCTCAAGGCGCGGTCGACTCGTCGGCCGCAAGGTCGGTCGTACCGAATTTTTTTCGTTTCGAACCGATTCGACGGCCGTGGCGCGCTCGTCACGGCGCAATCCATGCGGTCGATTGGGCAAGATGAGCTTGGTACGCAATCACGATGAATGTCAGGCGATCTCATAAGGGAGAATTCACTCCGATGCAAAACAGACAATCCAGGTTCTTCGGTTCAATTCTGTTCGCGCTGTTGCTCATTCCACACTCGGCGATGGCGGTAGGTCCCCCCGAGACCAAGGAACTGACATTTGGATTCATCAAGCTGACGGACATGGCGCCGCTCGCAATCGCCTACGAAAACGGTTATTTCGAAGATGAAGGTCTCGATGTCTATCTCGAGGCCCAACGAACCTGGGCCCAGGTGGTGGAAGCGGTAGCGGGGCGTGTCATTGACGGTGCTCACATGCTGGCCGGGCAGCCGCTGGCGATGAGGGCTGGACTCGGTCCCGTTCAAGGCCACATCGTCACCCCGATTTCCATGGACCTCAATGGAAATGCCATCACGGTATCGAATGAGATATGGGAGGCGGTTTCTTCGAACATCGAACGGAACGACGATGGCCTTCCGGTACATCCAATAAAGGCGAACGTCCTGAAGCCCGTGGTTGACGCGTTCCGGGGACGCGACGAGTATCTCAAGCTGGGCATGGTCTCTCCCACTTCCACGCACAATTACGAGCTACGATACTGGCTTGCCGCCGGCGGCATTCATCCCGGGTTCTACGATGCGAGCAAAGGGGATGCCGGGTCGCGTTCAGGCTGGAACGATTCGGACGTTCATCTCGTCGTGACTCCGCCACCGGAAATGCCGAGACTCCTCGAACGGGGAATCATCGGAGGCTATTGCGTGGGTGAGCCTTGGAACCAGCAGGCCGTGTTCACGGGCGTGGGCGTCCCTGTCATCACGGATAGCGACATCTGGAGGAACAATCCGGAAAAGGTGTTCGGGCTGTCCGCAGAATTCGTTTCCGAGAACCCGAATACCACCGTGCGCATTCTTCGGGCGCTGCTGCGCGCGGCGAAGTGGCTGGACGAAGGGAACAATACGAACCGTCTAGAGACGGTCGAGATCCTGAGTCGTCCCGAATATGTGGGGGCTCCTCCCGAAGTCATTTCAAATTCGATGACCGGCTACTTCGAGTACGAACGCGGAGACAAGCGCCCCGCGCCCGACTTCAACTTGTTCTTCCGTGAATTCGCGACCTATCCATACTATTCCGATGCGGTCTGGTACCTTACCCAGATGCGACGCTGGGGCCAGATCGCGGAATCGAAGCCCGACGAGTGGTACTTCAAGATTGCCCGCGAGGTATACCGACCCGACCTGTATGCCATGGCGGCGAACGAACTCATCGAAGAGGGCAGCATGAGCCGGAGCGAATTTCCCGACCTGGGCGAGGAAAGCGGTTTTCGCCAACCGCACGCTGACTTCATCGATGGCGTGGAGTACGACGGTAACCAACCCAATGCGTATCTGAGAAAGTTCTCTATCGGAATCAAGGACTGAGTATCAACCGGGGGGCCGGTGTCGGCACGCCCGTCTTCCCGGCGCGCTGGGACGCATCGATGCGCGAGGCGTCGCCGGAGGACGGGCGGGTCCGCCGGGTGCTCGTCACGGACCCTGGCTCGTGGACGAGGATCCGTGGCGGAGCGTGGGGTTGCGCTTGCCCGCGCTTCCCTCATCGCGGCCGGCGCGGGTCAGGTGAGGGCCTGGGGGCAGGGGCGGCCGGCGAAGAACGCGGCGAGGTTGTCGAGGCAGGTGGCGCCCATCGCCATCCGGGTCTCGTGGGTGGCGCTCCCGACGTGGGGCAGCAGGAACGCGTTCTCGAGGTCGAGATAGCCGGGATGGAGATTCGGCTCGTTGTCGAAGACGTCGAGGCCGGCGGCCGCGACCCGGCCGGAGCGTAGCGCCGCGACGAGCGCTTCGTCATCCACGATGTTGCCGCGGGCGGTGTTTACCACGATGGCGCCCGCCGGAAGCATCTCGATGCGCTCGGCATCGAGGAACTTGACGGTCTCCGGGGTGGACGGGCAGTTGATCGAGAAGAAGTCGCTCACCGCGAGGAGCTCTGCCGGATCGGCGTGAAAGGTCGCCCCCTGCTCCTGGTCCGCGGGGAGGCGCCGCCGGTTGTGATAGTGGACTTCCATGTCGAAGCCCCTCGCCCGCCGGGCGAGGGCCCGGCCGATGCGGCCCATGCCGAGGATCCCGAGACGCTTGCCGCTGACGTGGATGCCGAGCATGAGCATCGTGTGCCACCGGTCCCAGCGGCCGCTTCGAACGAATCGGTCACACTCCGCCCCCCGCCGGGCGGCCGCGAGAATGCAGAGCATCGCAGTGTCGGCAGTCGCGTCGGTGAGCACGTCGGGGGTGTACGTGACCACGATTCCGACGTCACGAGCGGCCGGTACGTCGATATGCTCGTACCCGACCGACAAGGTCGCGACGATGCCGATCGAGCCCGTCACCTGCTCCAGCACTTCGCGGCTGAAGCGCTCCGACGGACAGCACAGGACCGCGTCGTGCTCGCGGCAGGAGGCAACCAGCTCGTCGGGCGAGAGGATCCGATCCGTCTCGTTCAGCGTGGCCTGGAACTCTCGCTCGAGGCGCGCCTCGATCTCGGGTGGATAGCGTCGCGTCGCCAGCACCCGCGGCCGCGTTTCGCTCATGGCATCTCCTCCTCGCCCGGTACGTCGTTTCTGTTCGGGGTGGGCCCGCCGAATCGGGGCGGCAGCCGTCTGCCGGATTCCGCCGCCCCGCAGTCGGCCACGCTCACTATCGATTCGCGAATCGTCGGTGCCAAACGGTGCGCTCAGGCGCCCACGAAGCTCGGCGGGCGGCGCTCGGCCATCGCCCTCACCCCCTCGCGCCAGTCGCTCGTCGCGCGGAGCCTGGTCTGTTCGACGAGCTCGTGGTCCGTCGCCCGCTCGACTCGCTCGGCGATGTCGCCGCGGACCGTCGCGCGAGTGGCGACGACCGCGAGCGGCGCCGATGCCGCGATCTCGCGAGCCATGTCGCAGGCGGCTTCGCGGACCCGCTCGAGCGGCGCAATCGCGTCGGCGAGGCCCCACGCGTGGGCCTCTTCACCCCTGACCCTGCGGCCGGTGTAGAACATCAGGGCGGCCCGCTGCGTGCCGATGATCTCCGGCAAGGTGGTGGTAAGCCCGAACCCCGGATGGAATCCGAGGCGCGTGAAGTTCGCGCTGAAGCGGCCCTCGGGGCAGGTCACCCGAAAGTCCGCGGACACCGCGAGGCCGAGGCCGCCGCCGATCGCCGCGCCCTGGACGGCCGCCACCACCGGGGTCTTCGCCCGGAAGATGCGGACCGCGTGCCGGTACAGATGGCCGCCACCGCTTCCGCCCTGCTCGCCGGTCGTGTCGCGGGCGGCTCCCCCGCCCCCCTGGAAGTTGGCCCCGGCGCAGAAGTTCTTGCCTTGCGCGGCGAGCACGATGGCGCGGCACTCGGGATGCTCGTCCAGGGCCTCGTAGGCGTCCGCAATCGCGTTGATGAGATCGACGTCGAAGAAGTTGTGGGGCGGACGCTGGATCTCGACGACCGCGATGTGGCCTTCTTCCAGGGTGACTCCGAGGTCCCGGAAGCTCCCGATGGTGCTCATCCTCAACTCTCCTCTCCGTTCATCCAAAGCGTTCCCGGTGCCCGGGTCGACCGGGCGTCCCGGCGCCCGGAGACGGCCGGCAATGCCTTCCTTCGTTCAGTCCGATCGCCGCACCGCGCGGCGACTGTCCACTACGCGCCGCCGGGCGGGCGCGGCGCACGCACCGCGACCCGGCAGGCCGGGCGGAGGACGGCAGCGAACCGCGTTTCCACCGATCGCTGTCCGCCCCCCTCGCCCGAAGGCGACATCGGCGCGCCCGGTCATGCCATCTCGCGAACGGCGGCCGCGATCATCTCGTCCGTCACCCGCGCCTGATCCTCGAGCGGAGGGGCGTAGGCGATCGGAATGCGGGGCGCCCCGAGGCGGCGCACCGGCGCTCCCAGCTCCTCCGCCACCGTCGCCGCGACCTCGGCCCCGAAGCCGCCCACGGCCACCGCTTCGTGGACCACGAGGAGCCGGCCGGTCCTCGCGACCGACTCCATGACCCGCTCGCGATCCCAGGGCCAAAGGGTGCGGAGATCGATGACCTCCGGGGAGATTCCCTCTTCCTCGAGCGTGGCCGCGGCGCGTGCGCAAGTCTGCACCATGCGCGACCAGCTCACCACCGTCACGTCCGTACCGGCGCGCTCCACCCGGGCGGCGCCGAGGGGGATCGTCCGTTCGTCGCCCTCGGGCACCTCGCCGGCGAGCCCCCAGAGGTTCTTGTGCTCCATGTAGACGACCGGATCGTCGCAGCGGATCGCGGACTTGAGCAGCCCCTTGTTGTCGGCGGGAGTCGCCGGCGCCACCACGACGAGGCCGGGGATGTGGGTGTACCAGGCCTCGAGGGACTGCGAGTGCTGGGCGGCGGACGAGCGCCAGATCCCGATGGGCTCGCGGATCACCATCGGGACGCGGGCCTGCCCGCCGAACATGTAGCGCGCCTTGGCCGCCTGGTTGACGAGCTCATCCACCGCGCAGAGCGCGAAGTCCGAGAAGCGCATCTCCACGATGGGGCGCGTGCCGACCATCGCCGCCCCGACGGACGCGCCCATGATGGACGCCTCCGAGATGGGCGTATCGCAGATCCGTTCCGGTCCGAACTCCTCCGCGAGCCCCGCGTACTGACCGAAGACGCCGCCGCGCCCGAGGTCCTCGCCAAGCGCCCAGACGTCGGGATCGCGGCGCATCTCCTCCGCGATGGCGATACGGGCGGCTTCCGCGTAGGTGAGCTCAGGCATGCGCCGGTCCCCCGCGACCGCAAATTCCGGACGTGTACGCGCCGGGCCGCTCAGTCATCGATCGTTCGCTCCGTTACGCAAGATCCCGACGGCCTCCGGCGCGCGTGCCTGCGCTTCAGTCGGCCGCATTCCGCGCGGCGGTCGTGTCGAGGACGTCCTCGAATGCCCGCTCCACGGCCGGCCAGTCCGCCGCCCGGGCCTCGTCGAACACGGCCTCCATCTCCCGCACCGCCGCGTCGCGCGCCCCCGCGAGCCGTCGCGACTCGACTCCGGCCTGCTCGAGAAGCGCTTCGCACCGGGCCACCGGGTCGTCCGCCCAGCGGGCCTCGACCTCCGCCGCCTCGCGATACGCCCCCTTGTCGGCCGCGGTATGGCCCTCGAGGCGCCAGGTCTTCGCGTGGATGAAGCGCGGCTCGCCGGCCCGCGCCGCCGCGATGAAGTCGCGCGCGAGCGCGTCGACGGCGACGATGTCGTTGCCGTCGACCTCCGCCGCGACCAGCCCCAGGCTCTCCGCGCGCGCCTTCGGACCCGGCCCTGCGGTCAGCGCCTCGGTGCGCGTCGTCGCCGCGAAGCCGTTGTCCTCGCAGACGAAGAGCACCGGCAGGCGGTACACCGCGGCCCAGTTGAGCCCCTCGAGGAACGGACCGCGGTTCACCGCCCCGTCGCCGAAGATGCACACCACGACCCGGTCGTCCGCACTGCGCGATCGCCGCATGTGGACCCCATGCGCGGCGCCGGCCGCGATGAGGATGTTCGCCCCCACCACCCCGTTCGCCCCGAGCATCCCCACCCCGAAGTCGGCGATGTGCATCGAGCCGCCCTTGCCGCCGCACACCCCGCCTTCGCGGCCGAAGAGCTCACGCATCATGGCGCCGGCATCCGCCCCCTTGGCGAGGGTATGGCCGTGGCCGCGGTGGTTGGAGAGGAGGAGGTCGGACCGGACGAGGTTGCCGCAGACCCCGGCGGCGACCGCCTCCTGGCCGATGGAGGCGTGAATCGCGCCGGTCGCGAGGCCCTCGCGGGCGGCCCGGATGGCGGCGCGCTCGAACGCCCGGATGCGCTGCATGGTCGCGTAGTGGGCGAAGAAACGATCGGTGTCGAGGTTGCGACCCGCGGTCATCCGACCATCCTCCTCGCGAACGAACCGCCCCATTTGCGGATACGCCGCCGTCGGCTTCCATCGCCCGCCAGCCGCCGCGCCGGCTGTTCGTCCGGCCACCGCGCCGCTTCCCGTGTTGCCAGGTCTCGCTTCGTCATGCACCCGGTTCCCGTGGTATCCGGACGTTCCACCCGCCGGCTCCGGACTCCGGACCCTTGCCCGCAATCGGCAGGCGACCCGAAACGCCCGAACGGGGCCGGCGCATTGTAGCCTCGGCGGCGTGCGGGCGCCGGTTGCCCGCTGACGCTCTGATATCCTCCCGCCTCCTTTCAACCCGGGATATTCGATGGGCTCTCGACTCGCGGGCAAGACCGCCTTCGTCACCGCCGCCGCGGCCGGAATCGGACGCGCGAGCGCGCTCGCCTTCGCGAACGAGGGTGCGCGGGTGACCGCCACCGACATCAACGAGGAGGGTCTTTCCGAGCTCGCCGGAATCGACGGGATCGAGACCCGGCCACTCGACGTCACCGACCCCGCGGCCATCGAAGCCGCCGCCCGCGACACGGGAGCGCCCGACGTCCTCTTCAACTGCGCGGGTTTCGTGCATCACGGCAGCGTGCTCAGCACCGGCGAGGCCGAGTGGCGGTTCAGCATGGCGCTCAACGTGGACAGCATGTACCACATGATCCGGGCGTTCCTCCCCGGCATGATCGAGCAGGGCGGCGGCTCGGTCATCAACATGTCGTCGGTCGCCTCGTCGATCCGGGGGCTGCCCGACCGCTTCGTCTACGGCACCACCAAGGCGGCTGTCATCGGGCTCACCAAGTCGGTCGCCGCGGACTACATCCGGGACGGGATCCGGTGCAACTGCATCTGCCCCGGAACGGTGGAGACCCCGTCCCTCCAGGATCGCATCGCGGCCTTCGACGACCCGGTAAAGGCGCGCGAGGACTTCATCGCCCGCCAGCCTCTCGGCCGGGTCGGCACCGCCGAGGAGATCGCGTCCATCGCGGTCTGGCTCGCGAGCGACGAGTCCGCCTACGCGACCGGCACCGCCATCGTGGTCGACGGAGGCATCTCGCTCTAGCCCGTTTCCCGGTGCGGCAACTCTGATACCGTTTGCCGCAACCGAAGAGATCGAGAAGGAGATCCGGGATGGCGAGCCACGCGACGGGCGACGGGGGCATTCCGCCGAGAGACGCGGCGAAGCGCGGGTTGAAACGGGTCATGACCCTGGGCGGCGCCTACGGGACCCGCAACTACACCGTGAAGGACCTCCGCGACCAGAAGGGCAAGCGGGTGCTCGTCGAGACGCTGCCGTTCTCCCCGGAGGAGGCGGCGGCCGCCGAGGAGGCCGGCATCGACACCATGAAGGTGCGCTTCGACCCGCGCCAGCCCGACCTCGCGGCAACCATCCGGCGGGCCGCGCCGAACACGTTCATGGCCTTCTCGGTCGCTCTCGTCGCCGCCGCGAGCGAGGTGGAGGCGGTGCGGATCGGCTACGACGCGATGGCGATCGGGGCGGACGCGATCATGTGCCAGTGGAGCCCGCGGTTCGTGGCGGCGGCGGCCGAGGCGGGCATCCCGGTCCAGGGGCACGCGGGCCTCGTGCCGCGCAAGAGCACCTGGACCGGAGGGCTGCGTGCGGTCGGCAAGAACCTCGACGAGGCGATGTGGGTCTTCCGGGAGGTGAAGGCCCTCGAGAGCGCCGGCGCCTACGCGGTGGAGGTCGAGGTCATCCCGGCCGAGCTCCTCGTCGAGATCAGCCGGCGCACCCGGCTCCTCACCTCCTCCATCGGCGCGGGGAGCGGCGGCGACATCCAGTTCCTCTTCGCCGAGGACCTCCTCGGCAACAACCCGCCCCCCTACCCGCGGCATTCGAAGCAGTACCGGCTGCTCTACAAGCTGGAGGAGCAGATGCAGGCCGAACGGGTGGCCGGTTTCAAGGAGTTCGTCGCCGACGTTCGCGACGGCCGCTTCCCCGGCCCCGAACACGTCGTCAACGCCCCCGACAACCTCGTCGCCGCCTTCGTCGAAGCAGTCGAGATCCGCGACTGACCCCGGCAGCCCGGGCAGCCCGGCGCGAGAGCCGTGCGCGGTCGCCGTCCGTCAGGGGCACCCTGCCGTGCGGCGGGCCCGAATACTCGCCGGAAGCCGTCCCCCTTGCGAGTCCTTCGCCTCGGTCCCCTCAGTTGAGACGGGCGCCACCCTCGGCATCGAAGAGGTGACACCACTCCCGGTCGAATTCGAAGGCGACCGGATCGCCGGGCCCGAGCGGGGAGTCCGGATCGACCTTGGCGACGAGCGGCGCGGCTCCGCCGTACTCGAAGAAGACCAGGGTCTCGTCTCCGAGCGGCTCGGTGAGGGTGACGCGGCCGCCTCCGTCGTCGCTCGGGACCAGCCGGACATGCTCGGCCCGCACTCCGAGGGGGGCGGCGCGGCCCGCCACGTCGGTCGGTGTCGAGGCGGAGAGCGGCTGCTCCACCCGGGTGGAGCGGAACGCGGGGCCGTCTCCTTCGCCTCCCGCCGCGACCTCGCCCTCAAGGAAGTTCATCGTCGGGATCCCGAAGAACCCCGCCACGAACCGGGTCGCCGGACGCCGGTAGATCTCGAGCGGCGCCCCCACCTGCTCGATCCGTCCCCCCTGCATCACCACGATGCGGTCCGCCATGGTCATCGCCTCCGCCTGGTCGTGGGTGACGTAGACGAACGTCGCCCGCAGCCGGTGGTGGAGGTGCTTGAGCTCCGTGCGCATGTCCAGGCGCAGCTTCGCATCGAGGCTCGACAGCGGCTCGTCCATGAGGAACACGGAGGGATCGTTGACGATGGTACGGGCGAGGGCGACCCGCTGCGCCTCGCCTCCCGAGCACTCGCTCGGGCGCTTGTCGATCAACGCGCCGATGTGCATCGCCTCCGCCGCCGCCTTCACCCGACGCTCCACCTCCGCGCCGTCCGTCTTCTTGACCCGAAGCCCGAATGCGATGTTCTCGAACACCGTCATGTGCGGAAAGAGGGCGAGGTCCTGGAACACCATGCCGAGGCCGCGCTCGCCCGGCTCGAGATCGTTCACCACCCGGTCGCCAATCCTGATTTCGCCGGAGGTGGGAGTCTCGAGGCCGGAGATCATGTTCAAGGTGGTGGTCTTGCCGCAGCCGGACGGCCCCACCATGATGAGGAACTCCCCGTCTTCGATGCGAAGATTGACCCCGGCGACCGCGGCGATCGGGCCGAAGCGCTTCACGAGGTCGCGCAGGACTATCTCCGCCACGTCATCTCTCCTGCCCGGTCTTCACTTCCGGATCATCCCGAAGCTGAAGCCCTTGATGAGGTGCTTCTGGATCAGCACCCCGAGAATGACCACCGGAATGGTGATCACGGTCCCGATGGCCGCCTGCGGCCCGTACAGGCGCCCTTCCGAGGCGCTCTGGAACTTGTTGAGCAGGACCGGGAGGGTGGTCACCTCGGGGTGGGTGAGGGTGAGGGCGAGGAGAAACTCGCTCCAGTTGAGGATGAACACGAAGAGGTAGGTGACGACGAGTCCCGACGCCACGAGCGGCAGGACCACCCGGCGAAGGGTGTACATCCGGCCCGCCCCCATCATTCGCGCCGCGTGCTCCAGGGTATAGGGCACCTCGTCGATGAAGCTCAGCATCATCCAGATGACGAACGGCAGGGTCGTCGCCACGTAGAGCGCCCCGAGCCCGAAATAGGTGTCGAACAGGATGATTCGGGTGCCGAACAGCACCTCGGTGGTGAACGGGATCATGATCGCGTAGTACATCAGGATCGGGATCGCGATCACGATGGGGGGCACCATCCGGATGGTGAGGATGATGTGCCGGAACTTGCTCCCCCCGACCGCGAACCGTGAGATTGCGTACGCGAGGAACACCCCGAGGACGAGGGCGATGAACGACGCGACGCTGCAGATGAGCAGCGAGTCGCCGAGCGCCTTCCAGATGCTGAACGCCTGATCCGTCGCGTCGCGGCTCAGCTCCTCGCCGAGCGCGCTGAACGTGAAGATCTGCCGGTAGTTGTGAATGGTGAAGTCGTGCGGGTACCAGTGGGGCGGCCACGACACCCACTCCCCCGCACCCTTGAACGAGGTCGAGACCATCCAGTAGAGCGGGAAGACGATGAAGAACGTCCACGCGAGCAGGATGGCGTGCCGGACCCATGCCCGCCGGTGATGCCGGAACCGGCTTCGTGCATCCGCCATCACCGGTACCCCGCGCCCGTCATCGCCGCAACCCCGGTCCTGTCTCCACCCTCGCGTTCTCCCTCTCGCCGCTCAGATGTCCACGTCCACCCGCCGCACGGATTCGCGCTGGCGCACGAGCAGCCAGATCCCGAAGAAGATGAACACCGAGAAGAAGATCAGCAGCAGGATGGACGCCGCGGCACCGTAGCTGTACTTGCTGAACACCCACACCTCCTGCCACAGGTAGTAGGCGATGGTCTGGGTGGAGATGCCGGGGCCGCCGAAGGTGAGCAGCACCACCGGGTCGAACATCTTGAGCGCCTCCATCGACCGGATCACCACCGCGATGATGATGGCGGGCTTGAGGAGGGGAAGCTGCACCCGCCAGAAGATCTGGGCGGGGCTCGCCCCGAGGACGCGCGCCGCGTTGATGAGCTGCTGCGGCAGGGCGGCGAAGCCGGACAGGAAGATGAGGAACGTGAGCGAGGTCCACTGCCAGACGTCGGCGAGGATGATCGCCCACTGCGCCGCGAACGGGTTGGACAGCCACCGGATGCGCGGGTCGATGCCGAAGGGCTCCAGGAACGGCGCGAGGATCTCGTTGAGCGGCCCGCTGTCGACGTAGATCATCGAGAAGTTGTAGCCGACGACGACCGGCACCACCATCATCGGGGCGAGGAAGATCGTGATGTAGAGCCGCCGTCCCCGGATGTGCCGGTGGAGCAGGTAGGCGAGGACGAAGCCGATCAGGAGCTCGAGGATGACCGCCGCGCCCGCGAAGTAGAAGGTGCGCCCGAGCGCCATCCAGAACTCGTCCTTGGCAAGGACGCGCCCGTAGTTGAGGAATCCACTGAAGTTCGCCTGCTCGAAGGGCCGGTTCGCCCGCCAGCGAAGCAGGCTGATGTAGATGGTGAGGATGAACGGGATGATGATGACGAGGATGAAGACCGCCTCGACCGCGATGAACGGGATGAGACGAAACACCCGTTCCTGGGAGGCCCACGCCGAGAGCCGCCGGCCGAGCGGCAGCCGCCCGCGCGCGGGAGCCGTCGCGTCGACCACCGCCGGGTGACCGGGCTCCGCCATCAGGGATCGACTCCTGGTGGCAGGGAAGCCGGTGCGGGCCGAAGACCCGGCCCGCCCGTGCTACCCCTTCCGTCCAATGAGAACATCCGCCGCGTCCGCACAGGGCCCGGACACGACGCCTCCGGTCGGCCCGCTACTCGAACTTGTCGAGGTAGATGCCGCTCTCGACACCGCTTCTCCAGGTCGCGATCTGGTAGTCCCGGCCGATGTCCTCCGTGACGTCGTTCCACCCCTCCTCGATGAGCGCGGCAGCCTCCTCGGCCGTGATGTTCCCGTTCATCACGCTCGCAAGGTGCTTGTCGAGGATGTTGAAGTACTCGTAGTTGCCCTCGATGAGCAGCAGCGAGACCGCGTTCTTCGAATTCGCCATCGTGGTGTCGAGGAACTGCCTGCCGAACCTCGCGATGATGCCCTCGTTGTCCAGGTTGGACTCGCGGAACGGATCCCAGAAACCCTTGGGATGGGCGATGGCCCGGTCGCCCACGCTCTCGCTCGTGAACCACTGGATGAACCAGTAGGCGAGCTCGGGGTGCGCGCTGTAGGTGTTCACCATGTACCCGGTGCCCGCCGCCTGCGGTGCCCGGCTCACCATCTCGCCGCCGCCGACGTCGACCTTGGGGATGGCGCAGGCGCGCTGCTTGCCCTTGATGACGCTGTCCTCGGCGCTGTTCGCGTTCCCCACGATGGAGGGGAAGGACATGGCCGAGAACGCATTGCCGGTGCGCCAGAAGGGATAGATCTGCGGCGTTCCCCAGCCCTGGACGTCGGGAGGCATGTACTGGACGATCGAGGCGAACTGCTTGATGGCCCGGATCCCGTTTGCAGTGTTGATGGTCGGATTCATGTCCGCGTCGAACATGAGCCCGCCGAGATACGCCGGGAAGTGTCGGTACGAGAAGTTGATCGAGCGATAGGCCACCGCCCCGTAGAGCGGCTTGTCGAACGTCATGCCCCACCGCGTCTCCCCTTCCTTGGTGTGGAACCAGGAGGCCATCTCCTCCCATTCCGCCATGGTCTCGGGGCAGCCCGGGTCCTTGCCGTACTTCGCCCGATACTCCTCCTTGACGGCCGGGTTCTCGAGAAGGTCATCGCGCAGGACGAGAATGATGTGGTCCCCGTCGAGGACCATGTTGTAGAGCTTGCCCTGGTAGTACTGCTGGAAGCTGATCCCGGGGGCGGTCCCGGAGAAGTCCGGCTGGCCGCGCGCCGCGTACTCGTCAAGCGGAACCACCACCCCCGCGCCGGCCGCGTCGGGCATCGAGTAGGGGAAGTCGTTGAAGATGTCGTAGACCCCGGTCTTGGCGGTGGCCTCGGCCATCACCTTGGCCGGGATGTCGGTGTACCCGAGCGGGACGTTCTCGATCTCGACCCCGGTGAGCTCCGTCCACTCGCGGGTGAAGTCGGGCATCGAGTTCCGGTAGAGCGAGCTCAGCAGCATGGTGAGCTTCGGGTTCTCGAGCCCGTTCTTCTCGATGTACTCCTTGGCGCCGTTGAGGGCGCGCTCGGCCACCGTGGCCCCCGGAAGGACGTCCGCGGCGAGCGCGGGAATCGAGAGTGCGGCCGCGGCGGCGGCCACCCCCGCATGCAGGAAACAGCGCTTCATGGTTGCACCTCCTCGGGGCAGCGCCGTCCGCATCGCAGCCTCCGTAACAGGGCGCGGCCCTCGTCGGTTGCGAGGCTGCAGGCGCCATCGTAGCCCAGATCGTCCGTGCCGGGCGAACGCCGGATCCGCGACGAGGAGACGGGACCCGCGGCAGGTCGCCCCGGCCGCCCCGCTCCCCTGGTCGCCGATGTTCCGCTCCCCTGGTCGCGGCCGGGTGAAGGAGGTACGCCGGCGAGCGTCCGGCCCGCGTCGCTAGTCGGCGACCGGCTCCGGCTTCGCGAGAAACCGGCGCAGGAACATGGGAGCGATGAAGCCGGCCACCGCGGCAATCCAGAGCCCGGTCGAGATGCCCGAAGAGAAGAGGTAGGTCCAGTCGCCGTCCGAGATCACCATTGCGCGGCGCAGGCTGTCCTCCATCTTGTTCCCGAGCAGGATGCCGAGAATGATGGGCACCGTCGGCACCCCGATCTTCCGGAAGATGTATCCGAACAGGCCGAACAGGATCATCAGGATGAGGTCGAAGCTGCTCCCGGACAGCGAGTAGATCCCGCCGAACGAGACCATGGTGATCCCGGGCAGCAGGATCCAGGGCGGAACGGAGAGGATCCGCACGAAGAACTTCACCATCGGAACGTTCATGACGAGCAGCACGACGTTCGCGATGAGGAGCGCCGCAATCAGTCCCCAGACGACCTCCGGGCGCTCCTCGAACAGGAGCGGACCGGGGGTGATGTTGAGGGTGAGGAGAAGCGCGAGGAGAACCGCGGTGGTGCCGGAGCCGGGCACGCCGAGGGTCAGCATCGGCACCAGCGCCCCGCCCGCCGCCGCGTTGTTGCCGGCCTCCGGTGCCGCGACCCCGCGCGGGTTGCCGGTGCCGAACGAGTCGCGGTCGCGGCCGATCGACTTCTCGGCCATGTAGGCGAGGAAGCTGCCGAGCGACGCCCCCGCCCCCGGCAGCACCCCGGCGACGAAGCCGATCGCGGTCGAGCGGAGCATCGTGAAGAAGCTGTTCACGATGTCGCGCACGGGAATCGTGATCCGCTCGAGACGCACGCCGATTGCGGAGTTCTTCCCGTGGCTCTCGATGAAGATGAAGACCTCCGACACCGCGAACAGCCCGACGATCGCGACGAGGAAGTCGACTCCGTCCATCAGGTGCATCTCGCCGAAGGTGAGACGCGGGAGACCGGTCTGGTTGTCGAGGCCGATCATCGCGATCCCGAGCCCGATGACGGCCGCGAGCGCGGACTTTGCCTGGTTCCGGGAGGCAAGCCCGCCGAGGGTGCAGAACGCGAGGAGATAGAGCGCGAAGTACTCGGCCGGCCCGAAGAGATACGCGATGCGGGCGAGGATCGGCGCGAGCAGCATGAGGGCGATGGTCGCGAGCAGGGCCCCGACGAAGGAGGCGACCCCGGACAGCACCAGCGCGTCGCCGGCGCGTCCCTGCTTCGCCATCGGATAACCGTCGAGGGTGGTCATCAGCGCCGGCTCGTCGCCCGGGATGTTGAGCAGGATCGACGAGATGCGGCCTCCGTACATCGCCCCGAAGTAGACGGAGGTCATGAAGACCAGGGCTTCGGTGGCGTCGAGTCCGAGCGAGAAGGCGAGGGGGATGAGGATCGCGACCCCGTTGGAAGGGCCGAGACCGGGGAGCGAGCCGATGACGGTGCCGAGGAAGCACCCGCCAATCGCGAGCGCCATGGTGGTGATGGTCAGGGCGACCGCGAATCCTTGCGCGAGATTGGCGAAGAGCTCCATGCGCGGGCGGCCGTCTTTGGGTCAGCCGGTCAGGAGCCGGCCGAACGGGGCGAGACCGAGACCGAGACCGAACTTGAAGATGGCGAAGAGGCCGATGGAGAGCCCGAGACCCGAGGCGATCGCGGCGACCGGTCGCGGATCGATGAGGTAGCTGAGCGCGGCGGACGCGACTGCGGCCGGGATCAGGAAGCCGACCGGTCGCAGGGTCACCGCGAACCCGTACATCACGACCAGGGCGAGGGCGATGCGACCGAAGGTGGAAAGCGAGGGCCAGGCGGGATCGTCGTCCGGGCGGAGCGCGATGACGAGTCCGCACACGACGGCAATCGCGCCGACGATATAGGGAAAGGTGCGGGATCCGACCGGGTCGGAGAGGAAGCCGCTCTCGATCTGCGTCGCGCTCGCCACATAGGCGAGCGCGACGCAGACGACTCCGAGACCGAATATCCGGTCGGTCTTCACTACTTGATGACGCCGATCTCACGCGAGAGGGTTTCGATCTCTCCGATCACGCCACCGAGCCAGGTCTCGAACCCGTCCCCGACCAGGGTGAACGGCGCGAGACCGTTGGCCACCATCGCCTCCGCCCACTCCGGGGATGCGGCAACCTTGGCGAGCGCGTCGGACCACTTCGCGTGATCGTCCGCGGAGATCCCCTTCGGCACGTAGAGGCCGCGCCAGTTCACCGAGACGATGTCGACTCCCTGTTCCCTGGCGGTCGGGATCTGCTCGAACCCGGGAACGCGCTCCTCGGTGAACACCGCGATCACCCGGATGTCGCCGGCCTTGAGGAACCCCACGACCTCGGACATGTCGCCGGTCATCGCCTGGGTGTGTCCGCCGATGGTCTGGGTGATCGCGTCCGCGCCCCCGTCGACGCCGATGTACTTGACCCGGGTGATGTCGGTGAACCCGACCCTCCCGAGCGCCATCAGCACCTTGAGGTGGTCGAAGCCGCCCGCCGCCGAACCGCCCGCGAACGTGACGGACGAGGGATCGGCCTTGACCGCGTCGAGGAGGTCGCCGAGCGACTGGAACGGCGAGTCGGCCGCCACCGCGATGATGCCGGGGTCCGCCCCGATCGCGCCGAGAAACCGCACCTGGTCCGCCGTGTGCCCGGCGTAGGCGTTCTGGGCAAGGCGCGTCGCGGTCGCGGACGATGCGGCCACGATCAGCTCGCCGTCGTCGTTGCGCTCATTCACGACGTGGCTGTAGGCGAGGCCCCCGCCGCCGCCGGCCATGTTGGTCACCTGGATCGGCTTGTCGACGGCGCCGATGTCGAACATGATCTTGCCGATCGTCCGGCAGGTGAAGTCCCAACCCCCACCCGGATTGGCCGGTGCGATGCACTCGGCCGCGAACGCCGGACCGGTGACCACCAGCCCGACGGACATCGCGCCACCGAGCAGACAAGTACGAATTCCTGATTTCATTTCTTCCTCCGACCGCATTGGGTCCCTGGATTCGTTCACGAAATGACCCGACCACCCCCAGGACGATCGGGCCGCTCCAACCGAGCCGGCCCCCCGGCACAAGAGCCGCCCGGGCGCTCGGCGGCCGAAGTATATTGGCTCGCGGCTTCTCCGGATCGTCGGCGAGGAAGCAGAGCGAATGTCAGAGCCGGCTCACCGTGACGTGCGCATCCTTGCGCCGCTCGAGCTCGGGCAGGAGATCGGTGCCGAGACCCGGTCCCTCGGGGGGCAGGATCCAGCCGTTCTCGATGACCGGGGTCGCGGTCACGAGCTCCCGGTACCAGCCGGTGTAGAAGGAGCGCACGGACTCCTGCACGAGCGCGTTCGGCACGCTGAGGGAGAGGTGCACACAGGCCATGAACGCGACCGGACCGGAGCAGTCGTGCGGAGCGACCGGGCGGTGGTAGGTGTCCGCGAGGGCCGCGATCTTCCGCGCCTCGGTAAGGCCGCCGCACCACGAGATGTCGGGCATCACGATGCCGCACGCTCCGGTCTCGAGGAGGTCGCGGAACTCCCACTTCCCCCCGAGGGTCTCGCTCACGCAGATCGGCACCCGGGTCTTCGAGGCATAGTCCGACAGGGCGGCGAGGCTGTCCATCCGGATCGGATCCTCGTACCAGAAGGGGTCGAAGGGCTCCAGTGCGGCCGCGATCCGCACCGCCGCCGGGTGCCGCCAGAGCGAATGCAGCTCCACCATGACATCCATCCGGTCCCCCACCGCGCGGCGGATCTTCCGGAACGGCTCGAGCGCCCGGTCGAGGTCGCGCCCGGAGATGTAGTAGCCGTCCGACGCGACCGCGGCGTGGTCGAACGGCCAGATCTTCATTCCCGTGATGCCCTGGTCGAGCAGGCTGTGCGCGAGCTCGTCGGCCCGGTGGAGAAAGGCGTCGAGGTCCTCGTACGGGCCTTGCGCCTCTCCCTCGAGACCCCAGTCGTCCGTGCCCCAGTCGGGACGGCTGCGCACGTACCGGTACCCCGCGCAGGTGTTGTAGGTGCGGATCCGCTCGCGGCTGAGCCCTCCCAGCAACTGGTACACGGGCTGCCCGGTCGCCTTGCCGAAGAGGTCCCAGAGCGCGATGTCCACCGCGGAACGGCCCCGCGCCTCGACTCCGGTCCCGGCGAACCCGACGTAGGGGGTGAGGTCCCGGCCGATCCGCTCGATGGCGAAGGGGTCGCGGCCGAGCACCGTCAGCGCCGCCGACTCGTGGAGATACGCCTCGACGGCCCGGGCGCCGAAGAACGTCTCGCCGAGCCCGGATATTCCTTCGTCGGTGTGCACCCGAACCCACAGCACGTTGGGAAACTCGTCGAGCCGCACCGTCTCGAGGGCCGTGATCTTCATCTCGCGTGTCCTTCCTTCCAGCCAGGGGGCAACTTCCGCTATTGTGCAGCTCGAACGCATCCACCATCACGGCATCGACGGTCCCAACCGGGAGGAGTCCCAGTGTCCCCGTTTCACTCGTCGAGCCTGCGCTCGCTGTTGCACGCGGTGACCGCCGCGACCGTTTCGTTCATGTTATCCGCAACGGCGGCAGCAGCCGACACGGGCACGGCGGCGGCGGATTCACGGGACTACTACCTCCGCGCGGGGGTGACGCTCGAACGGTCGCGGGACGTCCGGTTCCTGGATCGGGACTGCTCGAGCGAGACCCCGGCTGCACTCTACGGCTGCGGGGACGGTCCGGACGGCACACCCTTGCAGTCGCGTGGCGGCTTCGACACGATGCCGGGATTCGAGCTCGGATTGGGATTTCGCGCGTCCCCTCTCCTGCGCCTCGAAGCGGGGCTTGCGTACCGCCCGACCTTCTCGTTCCAGGGAGAAGCCAACTTCTTGGAGCGCGGCCGAAGGCAGGAGGTGTCGGTCGACGCTTCATCGATTTCCGCAATGCTTGCCGCCTACCTGGACCTTCCCGGACTCGGAATGCCACGCCTTGGCCCGTTCAGCCCGTTTGTCGGAGGCGGCATCGGAGTCTCGCGCATCGAGACCGACGAGACGCACATGGAGTTTCCGAGGACTCGGACCATCGTGCCGGGCGGGCACCGAACCGACTTCGCCTGGATGCTGGTCGCGGGACTCGCAGTGTCCGCGGGCGAACGAACGACACTGGAGCTCGCCTGGCGGTACGCGGATTTCGGCACCGTGGAGACCGGTCGAGGCACGGGACGCGTCGTCTGGCGGGACGCGAGCCGCGAGCCGCTACCGCTCGATCTGGCGGAGACGCGCGCGAGCCTCGCGAGCCACGGGCTGCACCTGTCCTTGCGCTACGCGTTCTGAGGGAGCCATCCCGGCCCCGACCCAATCCGGCTCCGCCCGGCGGACGGACGACGTCCCGCATTACGGCGCCTTCTCCTCCCGGGATCCGCGTCTTGCCAGGAGAAGCCGCCCGCGCCGGGCCACGGCCGCTTCGCGGTCGCGGGCTGCCTCTTCCAGGTCGCGGTAGAGGCGCACACCCCTCAGGTCGAGGGGTGGCAGGACCCTAGACCATCCACCCCAGAGCGAGCGGAGGCGCCGCGCACGTTCCGGTCCCGGTGGAAAGGGGTGCGACCGGCGGCAGGACCTCCACCCGGCGGTACCGTTGCACGGGCACGTCACTCGTCCTCGAGACCGAAGGTACGCCGCAGGGCCGCGGGCTCAGGCGAGAAGGGTCAGCCTGGTGACCTGCTCGGGGGGGAGCTCGGCGAGGTATAGGTTGCCGGCCCGATCGCCCCAGAGTCCGTGCGCACCGTTGATCGCTCCCCGGCACCGTCCGGCGAGCTCGCCCGCGGGATCGAGCATGCTGATCCGCGGGATCTGGTCCGTCACGAAGATGAAGTCCCGATCGTCCACGTAGATCTTCATCGGGTGGTAGAAATCGCCCCATTCGGCGATTTGCGTCCCCGCGCGATCGAAGACCTGAAGCCGGTCGTTCTCGCGGTCGCAGACAAGGACGCGTTCCATTCGATCCACCCAGACACAGTGCGGGGTGGTGAACTCTCCGGAGCCCGCTCCTCGCCCGCCCCACGTCTGCCGAAGCGCCCCGTCCGCCGAGAACCGGTGCACGGCCGAGTTTCCGTATCCGTCGGAGACGTAGACCTCGCCGTCCGGCGCCATCGAAGCCGCCGTCGGGTGATTGAACGGGGCCTGCCAGCGGGGCGCGTGGCGCTCGCCGAGCGCGAACCGGAGCCTGCCGTCCGTTCCGAAGGCGAGGATCTGATGCGCGTCCCGATCCGCGAGCAGGATCTGGTCGTCCGCGTCGATCGACAGGTAGTGGACGTCCGCAATCGCACCCTTGCCCCACGACCGGACGAATGCGCCGGTGGGGTCGAATACGAGCACCGGCGATTCCGTACCGCGCTGCCCGACATGGACGAAGCCCCCGGAATCGACGACGAGGTCGCTGACGAATCCGAGGGGCTCTTGCTCGGACGGCCTGCACCAGCGCCGTTCGACCCGATAGCGGCGCTCGCCGAGGGCAACGACGAGAGGTTCTTCAGGCATCGTTGTCTCCTACGGTCGCATCGACCGGCAACCCTTCCCCGGCCGCCGTACTTCGATGAGTGGAGGGGAAGCCTCCCGCCTGCCCCTTCCCCCGCGAAAGCGAAGCGGGCAATCGCCCGGGTAGACCAGCCGGGCCGACGGAGAGGCGTTTCGCGTCCATACGACCCATGGCGCGGCTCAGATCGCGCCTTGTTCGCGCAGTTGGCCGACCTCCTCCGAGCCGAGCCCGAGAAGCTCGGCATAGACCTCCTCGTTGTGCTCGCCGAGGAGCGGCGCCACCTCGGTCTTCACCGGGTTGTCCGACATTCGGACCGGCCAGCCCGGAATCGCGACCTCGCCCCGGTCGCGGTGCTGGACGGTCGCGATGATCTCGCGCCGGCGCATGTCCTCGCTCTCGAGGAGCTCCTTGATGTCGTTCACCGCGCCGGCCGGCACCCCCGCGCCGCCCACGATCTCCATCACTTCGTGCTTGCTGCGCTCGCGGGTCCAGGCCGCGACCTCCGCCTCGAGCTCCTCGCGGTGCGCCATCCGTTCGCGACCGGTCGCGAATCGTGGGTCCTCGAGCAGATCCTCGCGACCCATCGCGGCGCAGAAGCGACGCCAGTGCGAGTCGATGTCGCGCTGCACGAAGATGTAGCACCAGTCGTTCGACCCACCCCCCTTGCACGGAAAGATGCCGCCCGGCGCGCCGGTCGCGGCCTGGTTTCCGATGCGGGGCGCGGCATCGTTCATCAACTGCTGGCGCGAGAACGTCACCCGGCAGAAATTGAGCATCGCGTCCTGCATCGCGACCTTGAGGCGTTGCCCGCGGCCGGTACGCGAACGCTGGATGACCGCGGAGAGAATCGACACCGCAAGATGAAGCCCGGTGCCGGTATCTCCGATCGTGGCGCCAGGGCGGATGGGAACGCCGTCCGGTTCGCCGCAGATGCTCATCACGCCGCCCGTCGCCTGCGCGATCATGTCGAAGGAGCGGAAGTCCGCGTGCGGCCCGTCGTCCGCGAATCCCTTCACCTGCGCGAAGATGCAGCGGGGGTTGATGGCCCGGATCGCGTCCCACCCGAATCCGAGCTTCTCGATGGTGCCGGGGGCGAAGTTCTCCACCACGACGTCCGCCCGCGCGATGAGCCTGCGAAGGAGTTCCTTGCCCCCGTCCGACTTGAGATTGCAGGTGACCGACCGCTTGTTCGCGTTGAGGAGGATGAAATAGAGCGAGTCCATGTCGGGTCGCTCCGAGATCGACAGACGTCCCGGATCTCCCCGGCGCGGCTCCTCGACCTTGATGATGTCGGCGCCGTGCCAGGCAAGGGCCTCGGTGCAGGACGGCCCCGCCTCGAACTGCGTGAGATCGACCACGGTGAGCCCGGAAAGCGGCGCATCGCTCATGACTGTCCTCCTCGAACCGGTCGGGCGGGCTCCTTCGCGTGAGCCCGAAGCCAAGCATAACCCCGTTCCCCGCCAAGGGGCGCGGTGCGCGGGCGGCGAGACGGTACGAGGGAGCGAATCGGGGTCAATCGGGCGCGCCGGCGCCCTTTGCGGGTGTCTTGGGCACGAGCCGCGGTTTCTCGCCGATTCCCCGCCGCGGACGCCGTCTCGTTCGCTTTCGTGGGCAGTACTCCCTCGAGCCGGTTCAACGGCAGGGCGCGAAACGAAGGGCGGGCTGCGCCTATTGGCAGCGCGCGGGCGCACGCTCGGTCGGTCCGCCCCACCAACGCCGACGCCCACGAATTCTTCGCGCTACCGTCGAGCCTGGGTCGTCTCGACTCCCTCACGACGGACAATCGGCGAGGTATTGCGGCTAGAATCACCGCCCGCTCGATTGTCGGAGCGGCCGGCACGACGCGGGTCGATCGCCCCGAACACGCCGGGGGATCGTCCTCGAGGGCGCGAAGCCAACAGCGAGGAGGGAACGACCGTGCAGATCACCGACGTGAAGGTCGAGGCATACGACCTCGGCCGTGACTTCCGGTGGGGCGGCCGCCGGTCCATGGACGTGCAGGCGGTCCTTCTGACCCTGGAAGGAGAAGACGGCCAGCAGGGGAACGCACTCGCCTGGACGGCCGAGCTCCCCGTGCGCGCCGCGGTCGCCGGCATCGAGGAGGCCGCCGCGCCGCTCCTTTTCGGGGCCGACCCCCTTGACCGGCCGCGCATCCTCGCGCCGCTGTGGCGGGCGTTCCGGGTCGGCCTGCCGCTCCCGGTCATCGGCATCGTCGACGTAGCGCTCTGGGACCTCGCCGCGCGCGCCGAGGACCTTTCCGTCGCGGACATGCTCGGCCGGCAGCGCGATCGCGTCCGGGGCTGCGCGAGCGCGCCGCCCGTCGAGACCCCGGAGGACTGCGAAGCGATGGTGGACGAGCTGGTCGAAGCCGGGTTCCGGGCGATCAAGCTCCATGTCTGCGGCGATCTCGCGACCGACATCGCCGTGTCGCGGGCGGCCCGGCGCGCGGCCGGCGACGACGTGGACCTGATGATGGACGCGATGGCCGTCTACGACCGGCATGCCGCCCGTTCGCTAGGCTACGTCCTCGACGACCTCGACTTCCGCTGGTACGAGGACCCGCTCTCGGACGAGGACCTGGAGGGTTGGCGGGACCTCCGGCGGCTGCTCGCCACCCCCATCGCCGGAGCGGACTCGGTCCGGTTCACGGTCCGGGACTACGGCCGGCCGGCGGCAGCCGGGGCCTTCGACATCGTGCGCATGGACGCGGCGCGAAACGGCATCACCGAGCTGCGCGCCCTCGCAGACCTTGCCGCCGCCCTCGGGCTGCGGTGCGAAGGGCACAGCTTCGGGTCCGCCCTCGGACAGGCGGCCAATCTGCAGGTTGCGCTTTCGATCTCCAACGGCGACTTCTTCGAGCTGCCGGTCCCGATCGGCGGTCTCGACGTCGGCGTCCAGGAAGGACTGGAGCTCGACGAGGACGGATTCGTCGTCGCACCGGACGGCCCCGGGCTCGGACTCGAGATCGACCCGGACGCCCTCGCGGCACGGCGCATCGACTTCGACTGAAGACGGGGACGCCGGAGCCCCGACCCTCGGGGCACCGGCCGGGAGACCCGGGGTCCATCCCGATCAGGCCCGAAGCCGGAAGGCGAGCGCGGCGGCGACGAAGAGCGCGAGGGCCGCCGCGAGGGACGGCGCCTGGAAGCTGTCTCCGATGCGGTAGGCGTAGCCCGCGAACGTGGGACCGACCATCTGCCCCAGTCCGAACGAGGCGGTCATCAGCGCGAGGATGCGGGTGGGATTGCCGGTGCTCACGCGCCGGGCCGCGATGAGCCCGAGGGCGGTGATGCCCATGAACGTGCCTCCGAGCACGGCCGCGGCCGCGAGGACCGCGATCGCGCTCGTCTCGAACGTGCTCGCGGCGACCCCGGCGCCTTCGACGAGACAGGCGAGAGCGAGCGCCGTGCACTTGCCGAGCCGGGCATCGAGCCACACCCAGAAGGCGACCGACGGCACCGCCGCGAGCCCGACGACCAGCCACACCACTCCCTCGAGGGGGGCGACCTCCGGGGTCGTCCGCACGATCTGGGAGATGAAGGTGGCGGTAATCACGTAGCCGAATCCGAACAGGCCGTAGGCTACGACCAGGACGGACAGACCACGAGGGCGCGTCCCGGCGGGAGCCGCCCGCCGCGGAGCCCCTCGCGAGTCCGGGGCCTCGGACACGAGGCACGCGCACGCGACGAGACCGAGCAGCGCGAGAGCGCCGCTCGCGAGCCAGAGCGTCTGCCACCCGGCGCCGTGGGCGGAAGCCCCGGATACGAGCACGGCCGAGGCTGCGATCCCCGCGCCGACGCCGCCGAACGGCATCCACGACAGCCCGGGGCGTCCGGCGGCGGCAAGCCGATCGAGCACCAGCGCCGCCGCGAGCACGATTACGAGAGCACCGGCCACGCCGTTGGCGAAGCGCAGTGCAATGAACATGGGCATCGCCGCCGTCAGCCCCATCCCCGCGGTGGTGGCGGCGCCGACGGCGAGGCCACCGAGAAGCCACAGCCGGGGACCGCCCGGCATGCGCAACTGCGCGGCGGCGAGCGCGCCCGCCAGATGGCCGAGAAGATTGGCGGACGCGACCACCCCGGCCTCGGATGGCGTCAGGTCGAGCGCCTCGGCCATGAACGGCAGGATCGGGGTGTAGACGAACCGTCCGATCCCGAGCGCTCCGGAAAGGGCGAAGAGGCCGCCGAACGCGATGCCGAGGGGAGTACGAGACCAGGCCATGGCGCGGCGAATACTACCGCCGCGCGGTATCGATGCCCGCCGGAGCGTTCCCGGCGCGGACGTTTCAGCGGCGCAACCCGGGCCCGTCAGGTGGCCCCGGCCGTCCGGGCCGCCCGAGGGCCGTAGCGAAGGGAAGGAGCCGCAAAGCGGTTCCGTGCTTGCGGAACAGCCGGATCGGGTGCTCCAGCGTCGTCCGCCGGCCCTCGTCCGGGGCTGCCGCGATGGGGGGCGCCGGATACGAGGCGTCGATGCCCCGGTCAGATTGCCTCGGACCAGGGGTCCTCGGAAACGAAGCCCTTCACGTGCTGGATGAAGGCCCGGGTCCTGGCGTCGGGCACCTTGCCGGTGGGGGTCCAGAATGAAGTTCTGAACACCAGCGTCGGGCGAAACGGCCGCAGCACCAGACCCTCCGGCAGCCCGGCCGAGATCGGGAACGGGTTGAGCAATGTCAGACCTATCCCCGTGCGGACGAACTCGAGGCTTGCCAACGACGACGATGTTTCCACGACGACGTTGGGCTCGACCCCCGCCGATCGAAAAATCTGGTCCGTGGCGTGCCGGAGCGGGAGGCGTTTGGTCGAGGCCACAAAGTTCGTCCCGGCCAGATCGTCCGGCCGAATCTCGGTCTTCGACGCAAGCTTGTGGCGGGCCGGTATCACGCAGGCGACGTGCGAACGACGAAATGGCGTGACCCGTATACCGGCGCGCTGAATGTCGCGATCTGAAATGCCGATGTCGAACCGTTCGTCGGCGACGCCGTCCAGAAGCACGTCGGTGGAGCCAACGTCCAGACTCACCGCACCCATTCCCATCTGGCGGAGAAAGGTCACCACCATCGGCTGGAGCAGCATGTGCGCCAAGGTCGTGGTCGCGGCAATCCTCAACGATTTTTCCGGCTCGGGCTGAATTCGTCCCTCGATATCGCCGAGAACGTTGAAGAGACCGTCCAGAGAAGCGTTCAGGCGCAATGCTTCAGCCGTGGGCTGCAACCGGTTGCCATCGCGGTTGAACAGCTTGTATCCGACCCTCCCCTCGAGCGTCGCAAGCGCTCTGCTGACCGTGGACTGTGACACGGCCAGCCTTTGGGATGCTGCCACGGTTGTACCGGTGGCAATCATGGCCCTCAGGATTTCGTAGTCCCGCACGGAGTGCCAGTGCTTTGTCTGGGACACGGTTCCAATTCCCTCATGTGGCAACTTGCAATTCAGACAAGCATATATTCATTCTTTTCGGCATAAACTATTTTTTGTACGATGCAATTTTGCAATTATACTCCGACCCCTCATGTTCGGACTCGCGATTTGACCCTTGCTCTCACGATTCCCTGGACGTCGATGTCGAGACTTGCCCCGCCATGCACACGGCGCGCGTTGCAGTCGCATGCCCTCGGCACGACGAACCAGCCACCATCAAGGAAATCACTATGAAGGGTGAAGTACCGCGCGTCGTGCACCAGCGCGAATTTTCATCGCCACGGCCTCGAAGCGAGGTCCGTTCGCCTTGGACATCAAGCAAGCGAACCGCAGTGGCCGAAGCATCGGAGGTACGCCGGCTCGCCGAAGCCGTTGGACGCTGCATCCTGTTCGATACGGCCGAGTTGCCCAACGAGTTCTTCCCCGCCCACCTCTCGGTCGCCATCATCGAAGCGGTGTTCCGTTTCCAGCCCGAGTCGGAGGAGCAGTCGTCGCAAGTCGCGCAGCGCTACTGTCGCCGCCTCGGACTCGTACGCATGCGCCGGAGCAAGTTCGAGCTGCCTCCGATCGACGAGCAGGAGACGTTGGCGGATCTGATCGGACACTACGACGAACTGGGTGAGGCGGGGATGACGAACGAGGTGTTCGAGAATTCGTGCCGCTTTCCCGGGACGGCGATGCGCAGGGCGGAGACGGTCGTGCAGATTGCGCAAGCGCTGCGGCATATCGGGGTCGATGTGCTTCAGGACATGCAACACCGGTCCGTGCAGGTGCTCGACGCGGTACGGAGCAGCGTACTGGGATCGGTCGGATCCATGTCTCGCATGATCCTGACGTACGCTGGCGACGACGACCTCGTTGTGGCGGATGACCATGTGCGGCGCTTCGTGGCCGAGGCGACCGGGCACCCCACCGTATCGGCGTCGTGGGCAGCGCATCTCGTGTGTCAGACTGCCTACGAGCGCGTCCTCTCGCCGCGGCATCTTGACTATCGAATCTTCCGTTACTGCGCACAGCGCCAGAGTATCACTGCGAGTTCCGGCGAAACCTTGAAACCGGTTTCGGCACACGGTGAAGCGTGACTTCGACGGCAGGCCCAACGCTCTCCCGGTCCGCCCTGGAACACGCCGATCAGCAGCGCGCGGCGGCCCTGCGTCTGAACCTGGTCGAGTGACGCCATCGGCAACGCCTTGGATGATATCGAAGGGTACCGACAACCTTCGTGTGGAAATGCACTCTAGGGGCTGGCCTTCCCCTCTCGGGTAGTCGGGCAGAAGTCGTAGGCACCAATTCCCTGGACGATCAGAAAGCGGGCGCGACCGCCATCGTATCCGGTGACTCGGTGCGCGGTCATTTGCGGCACGTCGCAGCTCTCGCCCACCGTCAGCAGGTGGCGCGCATCCGGAGCGCGAGTCTGCACCGAAAGGACACCTTCCAGGCAATAGAATGTGTCGGTGATCCGGCTGTGGTAGTGCCAGGGCCCCTCCTGCCCTGGCGCGAGGGTCAAAATGGCGACGCGCAGCGTATCGGTTTCAGCCACCACCTCGCGGCGTTCGATGACGTATGGTCGGGCGTCGGGCTGTGCCATCGGTCGATTGTGCCTGCGTAGGCGGCGCGGTGCCGATCGCCGGGAGTCGCGATTCGGCCGGCGGACGGCTCGGTCAGAGCATCCGACTCGACCAATCGTACGCGTGGTGCGGCGAACCGTCAAAACGGATCGGTAGTGAGTACCCACCCTTGGGCCGCGAGGTGTCGGGCGGTCATCGTGACTTGCCCTTCACGGTCCGGACAGGCGACGGCCTTCCGGACTTCGACGGCGGCTCTCTCCTCGTCGACCACGTGTTCGAGCTCCGCGCTGAACCAGCCCTGAGGCACGGTGGTTGGCGAGCGGGCTCCGCAGAAGCTGCGCACGGGCCGTTCGAGGTCATCGTCCGGGCCCGTGGTCAGCGTCAACTGTCTCTTCCGGCGACGACAATTGGAATTGCCGGTCGGACGGTTCCCGAAGGCAGGGTCGAAGATCTTGAATTCTCCTGTTGTCGTCGAGCCTGCGGGTATGTAAGGAACTGCCAGCAGTTGTCCACATATCCACAGGGCGCGCGGCGTGCGTGAATTCGTTCGTCGGACTGGAGCTCGGCCGGGCGCTGCATCTCGCGGCTGAATGCGTCCATGCCGGTTCGGGGGGCGCGACAGTCGGCAGCCGCTTCGGTCCGGGAGGCGTCGACGGGCCGGTCGCGGCGTGCGGCGATGCGCGGGAAGACGGGTCGTTGCGCGCGTCGTGTGTTGGCAATTCGATTTCGCATTTTCGAGAGTCAAACGGACTTTTCCCCACGAGACTGGGTCTCGGGTCATCCGCCGAACTCAGATGGCCCGGGCCAGTCGATAGGGAACGGAACAAGGGAGATCGAAATGGGAACATTCACTGCAAATGCTGCCCCGCGGCTCCACCTCGCGCACCCCGATGTCGCCACGGCAATGCACGGCGGAATCGGATGGACGATGGCCACCCTGCGGACCTGGTACGCACGGGCCCGCACCCGCAGCGAGTTGCGGACCCTCACCGACCACGTGCTTGCCGATGTCGGAATCAGCCGGGCCGAAGCGACCAAGCCCTTCTGGCAGGCGTGAGACCGAATCGGCCTGGCCACTGAACCGTGCCGGCCGGACCGGTGCGGGCGGAGGGAGCGGAGCTGGCACCGACCCGTGGCGCCGTCTATTCTCCCTCCGTCCGCACGAGGAGGCTGGCCGGATGAACGAACCGAATCCCTACGTGCCGGCGGATGCGACCGCCGCCATCGAGGACACCATCGTCGGGGCCGGACTGCCGTGGAGCGGGCGGGTTGCCCGGGGTGAACGTCTCGTGCTCGTGGACCTCGAGGGCCAGCAGGCAATCGACTTCCTCTGCTACAACGCCGACGACCCCGCGGAGCGCTACCACGCTCCGAACACGATCAAGCTCCAGGGCAACATCTACCTCGGTGAGGACTCGGTGCTCTGGTCCGTGCGCGCCCGCAAGATGATGACCATCGTCGAAGACACCTGCGGCGGGCACGACACGATCTTCGGATGCTGCTCGTTCGAGCTCGACGACGTGCGCTACGGCGCACGCAACCCGCGCGCCTGCCAGCAGAACTTCGAGTCCGAGCTCGCCCGCCACGGGCTCGGTGCGGCGGCCGTGGTGCCGAACGTCAACTTCTTCATGCGGGTGCCGGTCAACGCGGACGGGAGCGCCCGGATCGAGGACGGATGGTCGAGACCGGGCGACCACGTCACCCTGCGCGCGGAGATGGACGTCCTCGTGGTGATCTCGAACTGCCCGGAGGCGCTCAACCCGGCGACCGGAGCCGGCCCGACCCCGGTCCGCGCTATCCGCTACCGGCCCTGAGCGGGGGCCGACTCGCTCCCGCGCTCCCCGCGCGGAGCCCGACGCAGAAGGGAGCGCAAACGCGGGAACGGTCCGGCGGAAGGACCTCCTCGCGGCTAACCGAATCGGTCCTCTGCGGCGTCCTGCGGCACGAAGCCGATTCGCTCGCGCGGGTGCGAGAGATCGCGATAGCCCCAGCGGTTGTCGGACTGGACGAAGTAGATGTCGTACGCGATCGATTCGTCGGCGTCGACGGCGAGCTCGATCGCGTTGACGATGTCGCGTTGGCTGCACCATACCGAACGGGTCCGCGAATCGGTGGGTCGGTCCACGGCGTTCACGTAGCCGATGCGAAGAGAGATCACCGACAGACCGAAGGCGTCCGCGTAGTGCCGCGCGAGCGCCTCGCCCCAGACCTTCGTGCTCGCATACGGACCGTTCGGGCGGGTGGCCATGTCGTGGCGGATCCGCACCCAGTCCTCCGGGACGTCGTCGTAGCGTCCCTCGACGAGTGCCCGGTAGGGCTCTTCGCGCTCCCACCCGGCGATCGTCGCTCCCGAGCTCGCGAACACCACGCGCCGGCAGCCGGCAAGCTTCGCCGCCTCCAGCACGTTGCGGGTGCCGATGACGTTCGTGTCGCGCAGCGCCTCCCAGGAATGGCGGTCGCCCGCCTTCGCCGCGAGGTGGATGACGGTGTCCCGGCCCTCGAAGGCGGGACGGATCGCATCGAGGTCCGCGAGATCGGCACGCACTGTCGTCACCCCGGCCACTTCGCTGCGATTGAGAGCCGAGAGCCGTGCCCGCGGCTCGAGCCGCCGGCGCACCGCACCGCCGATGAGGCCGCTCATGCCAGTGACGAGAATGTGATCGTTCACGCTTCGTTCCTCGCTTCAAAGCCCGATTGCAACAGAGGCATGCCCGCGCCTCAAGGCCCGGTCGCGGACGACCAGGCCTCCGGATCCGGATCCGGATCCGGAACTTCGCCCTCGGGTCCCCCGCCTCACGGTCGGCCTACCGCTTCCAGTCGTCTCCCGGGTTGAACTGCGTGTCCGCGGCAAGCACGCCCTGTCCGGGCACGAAGCACACCTCGATTCGGATTCCGTCCGGATCTTCGCAAAGGACGTAGTAATAGCCGGGCGCCCACGATCCTTCCCGTGCCGGGCTGACGATGCACGCTTCCATCTCCGAGAGGAGCGCCTCCACCTTGTCGACGTCTTCGCGCGAGCGGGCCCGGAAGCAGATGTGATGCAGCCCGACCCGGCCCTGGACGAAGCGCTCCCCGGCGTGCTCGGGCTTGCACGGCTGGAGGCCGAGCGCGGTGCGCCCGCCGACGAAGTAGCACATGTTGCTGCCGACGAACACGCACTCGAGCCCCAGGGCGGGCATCAGCCGCGAGTAGAACGCCTTGGCCGCGTCGTACCGGCTGACGGTGAGGATGACGTGCGCCATTCCGTTGACTTCGATCATGACGGCCTCACTGAGCTGAAACGAGCCCGGCGGCACCGGCGCGCGGGTCGCACCGACGACCGCGTCACGGCGACGGGCCAATTGCTGCCGGTCGAACCCGCGTCCGCCACCGCGCGCGCCGCCGACTCCGCATACACCGTATCGCGACGGAGAACGCTAGCCCTCCGCCCCCCGGGCGCCGCCCGGCCGGCCGGCCGGACGTGTGAAGGGGCGGGCGAACCGCGGCTCAGATTGCGCGCGCAGCCCGATGCCCCTCGAACACCGCCTCGAAGGTGCCCCGGGGCGCGGTGGCGTCGCCGACGGTCTCCACCGACACCCCGCGGGCGCGCACCAGGCCCTCGAGCGAATTGTCGGACTGACGCCCGGTCACCATGACGATCGTGTCCGCCCGGAGCGTGCGCGTGTGCTCCGCGTGGTGCACGTTGTAGATCTCGACGGAGCTGCCCTGGATGCTCCGCACGAAGTGGTGGACGATGATCTCGACCCCGGATTCGAAGAGCTTGGGCAGGATCCAGTCGTGGTACACGTCGGCCATCGTCTCCATGCCGACCATCGGCCACCGGGTCACCAGCCGTACCTTCGCGAATCCGTTCTGGCGCAGCTTGACCGCGGTGAGAGGCGCGATCGCGTTCGAGACGTCGTCGACGACCAGCACCTCCCCGCGCGCGACCGCGGTACCCGTGAGGACGGCGTCCCAGCCGACGCACCGGCCGGTCTCCCACCCGGGGAGAGCCTCGGCCGTCCAGCCCTGGAATCCGTCCACGCACACGCGTGACCCGGTCGCGACGACGACATGTTCCGGGTCCTCGCGGGCAAGCACCTCGTCGAGGTTGTCCGCATCCACGGGATGCTTCGCCAGGATCACCGCCCCGTTCTTCCGGGCCTGGCCGTCGAGCCAGGTCCAGGCGGAGGCGAACTCGCCGCGGTCGGGGAGCAGCGACTGGACTCGCACGTGTCCGCCGGTCTCGGCCTCGCGCTCGTACACCCGGACCCGGTGGCCGCGCGCCGCCGCCACCCGGGCGCACTCGAGTCCGGCGGGCCCGCCCCCGATGACGAGCAGCTTCTTCGGTTCCGCGACCCGGTCGAGGGTGGTCACCCCCCACTTGCCCTCGCGTCCGATGGTCGGGTTGTAGATGCACTGGACCCGCTGCCCGGTCGAGGCGTTCCGCCAGCACAGGTTCGCGGCGACGCAGCGGCGGATGTCCTCCTCCCGGCCCTCGCGCGCCTTGTTCGCCCACTCGGGATCGGTGAAGAGCTGGCGGGCGAGGCAGATGGCGTCGCCGTGGCCGTCCTTGAGGAGCTGCTCCGCGACGTCGGGGGTGGTGATCCGGCCGACGAGGAGGACCGGCTTCGACGACACCTTGCGGACCTCGCCCGCGTAGTCCTTCTCCCAGCCCCCCTCGAAGTGCATCGGGGTGTGGATGAAGGAGTGGTGAACGCCGGCGGAAACGCTGACGTAGTCGAGATCGACCTTGCGCTCGAGGTCGCGGACGATCTCCTTCACCTGTTCGATCTCGAGATCGCCCGGCCAGAAGGAGGTGGAGTTGATCCGGTATCCCATGAAGGCGTGCCGGCCAATCGCGTCGCGGATGGCGGCCATCGCCTCGACCGGGAACCGGAGACGCCCTTCGTGCGAGCCGCCCCACCGGTCGGTGCGCTTGTTGTAGAGCGGGGACAGGAACTGCCACGGCAGGTAGCCGTGGCTGAGGTGGAACTCGACCCCGTCGAGGCCCGCGCCCATCGCGCGGCGGGCGGCGGCGGCGTAGGCGTCGATGAGCTCGAGGATCTCCTCCTCGCTCATCGCCTTGGGGGTCGACCCGCCCGGAAACTCGCCGAGGGGCACCTGGCTCGGGGACATGGTGTACCAGGTGGCGTCGAGCGGGGCGCCCGGGTCCTGCTTCGGGAACGGGAGCCCGCGCACCCCGGAGTGCCATAGCTGGATGGCGAGCTTCGCCCCCTCCGCGTGGACCGCTTCGGCGACGCGCGCGAGCGGCTCGATGCTGTCGTCGTCGTAGAGCTGCGGGGTGAGGAGCGGGGCGGCCAGGGAGTCGGGGTGAACGTGCGACGCGCCGATGATGATGAGCCCGACCCCGCCGCGCGCCCGCTCGCGGTAGTACTCGGTCGCCATGTCGGTGAGGAGCCCGGCGCCGTCGACCCAGGTCGGGCAGGTCGGCGGAAACACGACGCGGTTCCGGATCTCGGTCCTCCGGATCCGCCAGGGAGAGAAGGTCCAGGGATAGTTGCCCGACATCGTTCCTCCCGGCCCGTTCCTCCCTCGCGCAAGACGGGAAACCGACCGAAGTCAGGGAAAGCGCACCCGCCGACCCGACTGCGAGTGTGGTCGCCCCTTCGCGCGCGAGTCAAGGAGCCGATCGCGCGCCGGCGTGATTTTCGAAACTGCATCTGCATGATCAGCCCGGCCGCGATCCGGGATGCGACGAGGATCGCATCGGTCGGAATGCGATTCGCGCGGGCCGCAGTTGGCTCGTCGAATGGGTCCGGGGGCAGCGCGCGGAGATGGAGTGCAACGAGGACTTGGGTGGCTGGCAGGCCTGCGTGACCCGGGTGGTCAGCGCCCGAGCATTGAACCCGCGGCGCGGGTCGCGGTCCGGAAGGCCGGCGAGGCGCAGGTCGCCGGTGGCAATCCGGTACCTCTCAAAGAGATTCCCGCGAAGTTCCAACTCCCGGCCAAGCGTTTGGTGAGACACCGCGGTTTGATCGGGACACCGCGCATCGCTGCATTCGGGGGGTCCGGTAGACCGCGCCGAGACGGGGCGGCCGCGCGTTCCCGTCAGCCCGGCACCATCTGGTCGACCAGCTCCTCGAAGCGGTCGATCCGCGGCTCCAGCATCGCCACCGTGGCGCGCCAGAAATCAGGGCGGGTGAGGTCCGCCTCGAGGTGCTTCGCGGCGAGGTCCTCGGCGGTCATCCGGCCCGTGTCGCGCAGCAGCGCCTCGTAGCGCGGGAAGAACTCGTCGCCGAATTCCGCGCGGCGTGCGTACACCCCCAGGCTGAAGAGGTACCCGAAGAGATACGGGAAGTTGTAAAAGCTCAACCCCGAAATGTAGAAGTGGAGCTTGCTGGCCCAGAAGAGCGGATCCGGCTCGCTGAGGCTGTCGCCGTACCACTTCTCCCACGCCGCGCGCATCAATTCGTTCAGCTCCACGGGGCGAAGCGGTCGCTCCGCGCGCGCCTCGCAGAAGTCCCTTTCGAAGTCGAAACGGGCCGGGATGTTGAGAATGAATGCGATGAGCGCGCTCGCCTCCTCCCAAACGACGGAGAACTCCTCCGCCGGCATTGCGGCCCGCTGCACGAGCGCGTCGCGCACGATCGTCTCGCCGAACGTGCTCGCGGTCTCGGCGAGCGACATTCCATACCGGCGTTGACAGTCCGGAAGATCGCGCATCACCCACGTGTGGTACGCGTGGCCGAGCTCGTGCGCGAGGGTGATGACGTCGCTCGCCCCGCCCGTGTAGGTCATGTAGACCCGAGGGGTGCGGGATTTCGCGAAGCCC
>JAPOPW010000025.1 GCA_026712715.1 Immundisolibacterales bacterium
GTGGGGGGCCCGCAGGCGTGCCCCCGGGGCCGCCGGCACAGCTGCGGGGTCGCGGCGGTCCCCGCCGGCGTCCCGCTCCCCACCGTCGCCGCGGTCCTGGGGCACGCGTCGCTCACGACAACCGCGATCTACACCACCGCGATCGGGGCGCAGGGGGGGTTGCGGGGCTGGGGGCCGGGGAGCCGGAGCCAGGCCCAGAAGAGGGCGAAGAGGACCGGCTGGTGCAGCAGGTAGTACACGAGACTGTTGCGGCCGATGAAGCGCAGGAGCCGCCCGGCCCGGCCGTCGAGCCTCGGGCGCGCCAGCACCTCGAGCAGTCCGCCCCGCGCGCACCACTTCGCGGCCGCGACCCCGAGCAGGACCGGCGCAAGCCACGGGAACACCGGCCGGAAGTCGCTCGTCACCGGGGTGTCGCTCGAGAGGCCGATCCAGTACCAGGCGGTCGCGTCCGGCAACGCCCCGTGGACCGCGCGGTCGATCGCGAGGACCGCCACCGCCGCCACCGCCGGCCCCCACCACGGAGCGCGCACGAACGCGAGCCCGACGACGCTCGCGACCGCGATCATGTGCAGGATGCCGAAGAAGATCCAGGACTTCGGCGTCACGAACCAGGTGACGACGGAGATCGCGAGCGCGGCGAGGGCGACGGTGGCCAGGCGCCGGCCCCAGCGCGGCCAGCGAATGTCGCGAGGGTGCGCGAGCACGAGGCTCGCCCCGGCGAAGAACAGGAAGCTCCCGGCCACGGTGGTGGCGAGGTGGCGCCAGTGCGGCTGATCCGCGTAGCCGCGCGCCTCGATGCCGAAGAACTCGAGGTCGTAGGCGAAGTGAAAGACGGTCATGCCGACGAGCGCGGCGCCCCGGAGCCAGTCCACGATCGCGATGCGGGGAGCCGCGGCCGGCGGGTCGGGCGGCCGGCGCCCCGCGCCACCTTCGGCCCGCGTTCCTCCCGGTCGATGGTGGGTCGTTCCCCGGCTCCTTCCCCTCCCTCGCTTCGCTCGTCGTGAACGCGCCATGAGGACGGCTCCTGCTCCCGTCAGGTTGCGGCGGTTGCGACACGCGGGCCGCCGGCCCGAGCATTGCGCCGGCTACGCAAGCAGCGCCACGCCCACGGCCGCGGCCGCCTCGTTCAAGCGGCGGTCCAGGCTCGCCAGCGGGCACCCTTCCCGGATCGCGAGAGCAAGGTAGCTGGCGTCATGGGCCGTCAGACCGTGGGCGCGCGCCAGGGCCATGACGTGATGGTCGTCCACTTCGCCCGGACAGCGGACCGGAAGCCGGCGAACCCGGGCCATGGAAGCGGCGGCATGGCGTTCGCCGATCCGCCCCCGGCGCTCGGCCGACAACAGAACGTTTCGAACTTCATGCCAGAAGAGACTCGGAACCTTCGCCGTCTCGTCGGCCAGACGGTCGAGGGCGAGGTCGGCCAGCGCCGCATCCTCGTCCGGCAGCAGCCATGCGGCCGCGACCGAGGCGTCGGGCACGAACGCCATCAGCGGGGGTGTCCCTCGTGGCGCCAGGACAGGATCTCGGAGGTTGTCACGGCCCGCTGCTTCGCCCGTTCCCGACGCAGGGTCGCGCACAGCGCGGCATGCTCGTGCCGGCCATCGATCCGCGTGACGTGGGCGATCGGCGTCGCGCCCCGGCAGATGACGAGATCCTCGCCGGCTTCCACTTCGGCCAGCAGCGCGGACAGGTGTGTCTTGGCCTCGCCGATCTTCACGTGACGGGTCATTTCTTCCGAGCTCCCTGCGCGGCCCCGTTCCGAAGGGCCAAGCGTGTATCGCGCCGGGCCTCGGCCGGCATGCTAGGTTCGCGGCCGGGATTGGTCAAGCACTTGGTCTGTTCCATCGGCAACCCCGGGGCGGCGGGTTGGGTTTTCCTCTCCGCGAACGGGAAAATCGGCGCGCGGATCAGGCGAGGAGGAGGAAGTCCTTCCCGGCGCAGCCCCGCGAACGGGCGCACACCTCGATGCCTTCGCGCGCGCCGTGGTCGTTGGTGTTGCCCTCGACGGTCGCGAACGCTTCCGGCCCCGCCTCGGCCACGATGCCGACGTGAACCCAGTCCGCCGGGGCCTTCCCGCGAACGACGAAGAGCGCGCCCGGGGGGACCCGCTCCACCCGTTCATCTGCGCCGAGCGCGTCCCCGTCGAGGAACCGTCCGTCCGCCTTCGCGTCCCGCACGAGCTGGTCCACCCCGACCCGGCGCGGGATCGGCGGCCCGGCCTCGCCCATCGCGTGCGCGGCCTGGGCGATGACGTGGCTCGCGAACCCCGCGCACCACGGCTGGTCGTCGCCCTCGCGCCCGTGCATGTAGAGCCGCACCCACGGCCCGCAGTTGCCCCGCCCCCGGACCTTGAGCTCGGTCGGCCGGACGGCGAGGTGGGCGCGGGCGGTCTCTAGCACGACGTCGTGGATCGCCCGACCCCTCGCATCGGGGACCGGCTCGAGGGCGACCCGCATGGGGGCGGTCAGGGCCCCCCAGGTGCGCGCGTCCACCGTCCCGGACTCGGGGAGGCCGCGCCGGCGCTGGAAGTCCCGCACCGCCGCCTCTGTCGCGGGGCCGAAGTCGCCGTCGATTTCCGTCCCCGATCCGCGAAGGGTCAGCCACTCCTGCACCCGCCACACCTCGCCCGGCCCCGCCCCAGTGTCCCGACGGCCGCGCCCGACCTCCCCCGGAGAATCGAGCTCCGCCCGGGCGTACGGGTCGAAAGCCGGGCGTGGCGCCGCGCCCGCCGGCGCCGTCGGAACGGATTCGGGCGGCCGGTCCGCCGGGCCATCCTCGGGGCCGCCGCCCGCCGCCGCCCCGCGCTCCGCGCGCCGCACCCAGTCGTGAAGCGTCCCCGCCGAGCAGTCGAGCCTCGACGCCACGGAGACGACGGCCGCCCACCTGGAAGCATGCGCGTCCCGGTCTTCCAGCACCAGCCGCACGGCCCGGTCCCCAAGCTCCTGGGAGTACCCTTCAGAGAAGTTCATCGCTCCAGTGTGTCAGAAGTCGGAGCCCCCGGGAGACCCGGGGCGATTCGGCAGACGCAACCGCGGTCTCTCTCGCCCACGCGCTCGCCCCGGACCCACACTCGGTGTACAGGCGCGATCCGCACTCGTGGGACGGGTCAGAACTGACGCACGAAGCGAAGCTCGGCGGAGTTCCTGCGGTAGTCGTGGAGCTGCGCGTTGGTGTCCCGGGCCTCGCTCGTCACCGCGAGCTCGGGGCTGAAGCCGTAAAGGGTGAAGCGGCGGTGGTGGACCGAGGCGCTGAGGGTCCTCGTCCGGTCCTCGCGAAACTCTCCCGGGGGGGTGTGGGGGATCCACTCCCCCTCGTAGTCCGTCCAGCGAAGCTGCGCGCTCGCCCCGAGGGAGAATCCCTTCGGCAGTGACTTCCGGACGCCTACTCGCACCCAGCGGCTCGTGTTGCGGTTGCGCACGAACGCGGGTCGCTCGGCGCCGTACCCGAGCGCCCCGTCGACGCGCACGGTCGGGGTCGCCACCCAGTTCCCGCTCAGCGAGAGGTCACGGACCGGACCGTCGAGGTTCCGGTTCACCCGGTACCGGCGGTCGTGCCACGAGGCATGGCCGGTGACGGACAACCGACGGGTGAGACGCCGGCGCGCCTCGAAGCGGCCCCCAAGAGCGTCGTAGTCCGCGCTCCCGTGAACGAGGCTTCGACGCGCGCTCCCGAGCACGCTCAAGTCCGTCCGCGCCCCCACGAGCCAGCGCGGGCCCGCGTGCAAGCCGAGGTTGGTCTGGTCGTACCGAGCCGCCGCGTACTCGCGCCGCGAGAGATCCCCACCGGCGCGGAGCCGGACCCGCTCCCCCAACGGATGCTGGTACTCGCCGCCCGTCCAGAGCGAAAGCCCCAACCCCGAGGTGGTGAGCTCCTCCTGATCGCGACGGAACGAGAGTGGGACGCCACCGACGTGGATCTGGATGAACCGCTCGTCCGACGCGGCCCCGATGTTGCTGTCCGGGGCAAGCGCCGCCCCGAAGTAGACGCTCCAGCGCTTGCGGGCGCGGATCCGGATGAGGAAGCGTTGCACGTTCGCGACCACGGCCGGGGGAAGGTCCCCGGCGAGGACCTGTTCGAAGTGCCGGCGGGCGAGCGAGTCCTTGCCCTTGAGAAAGAAGGCCCGCGCCATCTCCAGGCGGGCGCGAACCAGGCTGGGGTCCTGCACCAGCATGGCATGCAGGGCTTCGATGGCCGCGTCCAGCAGCGCGTCCCGCACCTCGTCGGACACGCCGGGTTGCCCGGATGCTTCGATTCCCGCAAGACCGACGAGGAAGAGCGCGTCGGGTTGGTGCGGGTGGCGCTCGACGACCGGCCGCAGGACCTTCAACGCCTCCAGAAACCGACCCTCCCTTATCAGCGAGCGCGCCCGGTCAACCCCGGCTGGACCAGTCTGCCCGGCCGCGGCGGGCGTTTGCGAGGACGGTGGCTGCTGCCCCTTCGCCGGTCCGGCCAGCACCAGGGCGGCGGCAACCGCCAGGACACCGGGGATGACGAGACGCCTCTTTCGGCAATGTTGACCACTCATTCGTGCTGGCTTCCTCAAATCGCAACATCCGCAATCGGATCATTCACAGCAGGGCTCGGAAGCGGGTGCATGACAACGCAAGCCCAACTCCGGCGGTACCCGCCGCCCGCATGCCGCCCGGCCCGCGCCTTCGGCGTGGACCCGCTCTAAACCCCCGTCCGTTTCCGGCCCGAAACGGCCGGCTACTTGCCGGCGCCGAAGGCGCCCGCGACATGCGCGCCGGGGAAGTGAACGTCGAACCGGCCGGTGACATGGCTCGGCCGCGCGTTGGTCTCGGCTCCGTCCGTGCCGTGAAACCGCCCCTCCCAGGTGCCTTCCCCACGGCTGCCGGGGCCGACCTCTCCTCGGGTCTCTCCCGCGAAGGACGGCTCCCCGGTCGTCAAACCGGCCGACCCGAGCGTCACGCGCCAGCCCTCCATCGACCTTCCCGCCCCGTCCCGGAACGACTCGACCTCGCCCGTCACCTCCCCCGCGTCCAGGGCGCCGAAGAAGTTGGCCGTCAGCACCGCCTCCGCCGTGAACTCGCCCGCGCTCCCCGCCGTGACCCGGCCCCCGGAGACGTCCACCGTCACCCAGACCCCCGCCGCCGCGCCGTGGTAGGTCGCCGACCCTTCCATTGCCGCGCCGACGTTTCCCGCACCCGCAGGGAACCCCGCGCCACCCGAAAAGCTCTGGAAGCCGTACGAGCCGTCGTCCTCGTTCAGCCACCAGCCGAAGTACGCGTGCTCGTAGTCCGGGATCTGCACCATCGCGGTGCTGTCCGGTCCGAACACCCAGGCTCCGTCCATCGCCGTCGGCGCGCCACGGTCGTCGAGCGTCACCGAGCAGACCTCACCCGAGCAGCGGTATCTTCCCGACCCGCCCGCGAACGTGCCGGTGAACTCGAGTCCCGCATTCGCGCCGGTTCCTTCCGCCGGGTAGGTGATCGAGCCATCCGGGGGCGCGAATGCGAGAGAGGTCGACCGGACGACCGGGAACCAGCTCGTCTCAATGGCCAACCCGGGCGCTAGAACCGTCTCCCCGGTCAACCCGCTCACCTCACGCAGACGGTTGAGGTTGTCCGGGGTGAAGGCCGCCGCTTCCGGCTCGGCGACGTCGGTATACACGACCAGGTGCTCCGTCTCCTCGCCACGCCGGAACCGAACCCCGGTCCAGCCGGCGATTGCCGCGGGCCCTTCGTCCTGCTCCGCGAACCCGCCGGAGCGGGCAATCCCGTCCCGGGGCGTCCCGGACTCCGTCACCCCGACGGTGACCGTCGTGCCGTCGTGGCTCGCCATCACCGTGGGGGCGACCGCATATTCCGCATCATCGAACGCGCCGTGACCGTCCGTTGCTCTGGCCGCCTCGAGCGCCGCCGACAGGGCGACCGATCTCTCCGTCGCCGCCGTGTCCTGCTCCGGATCCGGGTTTGGCTCTGGCTCCGGGACCGCTCCACCCCCACCGCCGTCGCCGCCGCAGGCCACAAGGCCAAGCGTGAGCGCTGCCGCACCAACGGCCGCAGTCAGGTTCCTGAACAAAGGCATGTCACCGACCCCCTCAAGAAGACGTCCGCTACCGGGCTCGGGTTTCGCGCACCCGGAATCGTACCGTTCCATGGGCACAAACGCACCGACCGCGAGAGGACCAACGCTGGCTCCGGACGACCAATCAAGACCGCCGCGCCGAGCACGCGAAACGCAGGATGCCGGACCCGTTCAATTCGCCCGGCAAGCTCCGTGATGTCGTCGCGGGTCTGCATAGTCTCCTCGAGCCATGCCAGCCGCTCGCAGGTCGGATCCTAACACCGCGGCCCCAGTTGGCCATGGACTTCCCGAAGGTTTGCCCGATCGCCCGTTCGGGCAGGCCACGTACCCGGTACGTGGACAACGGCTCGAGCTTTGCGCCACGAATCCCTCCGGAAGCGCCTCCGTCGCAACGGCGTTTTCGTTCTTCCGAACTTTCGCCGCCGTCGGGATGAAAAGGGACTTGCCCTCCAAGCCTTCGATCAGGCTATACACACATGAAGAGGGCGGCGACCGATGCGGGGTCGCCGCCCGAAAAAAAAGGAAGGGCGGCACGGGGCCGCCCTTCCTACGAATGGGGCGTTCACCCCAGTTGGGAGGGACTACTCAATCCCGGGTGGCGTAGGCACCCGCGGCATGCCCATCAGTGAAGTGGGCTTCAAAGTTGCCGAAGAAGCCCGTCGGACGCTGGTTCTGAAGAGCGGTGTTGGGATCGTCATCGTGATCGATCGGTGCCGGACCAAAGCCCTGTGTTGACCAGTCGCCGGCTTGGCCAGATCCCTTCGCCACACCCAAAGTGCTCCCATCAACGTCAGTAAAGGTGGCGGTGGCAGCGAGCGCCCTCTCCCGAAGTGCTACCGACCAGTCGGGGTCGGTATTCATACTGCTCGCACTCTGGAAGTTCGAGACCGTCCCCTTCAGCGTGGGTGACGCCCCGAACCTCGCCGTGAGAGAGACGTCCGCTGTGAACGCGCCGGAGTAGATCGTCACCTGCTTGCCATCGTCATCGAAGGTCTTGTGTATGGACATGCCTGCAGCATCGCCAGAGTAGGTCGCCGTCTCGAACTCGGTCTCGCTGGCTGTTGCCACACCAAGCGCAAGGCTAGCCGTGTTGGCAGCGCTGGTAGCGTAGGTGTGGATGGTGACATCTCCCGTGCCATCGGGATTCGCCGTGGTAAGCCAGTGGCCCCAGCTGACGAAGCCGGTGTCTTGCACATACCCCGTCCCGTCCGCGTCCGCGATGTAGACGTTGGTCGTCGAAGTCGGACTGAAGTACCAACCACCGACCAGATCTCCGTCAGCATTCACCGAGCAACCGTCCGTGCCCCCTAGGCAGAACACCCTGCCCGGAATGCCCTTGTAGTTGATGTCGGTCTCGCCGTCGGGCGTTGCGTAAGCATCTGAGTACGCTCCGTCAGTCCCGCCTGTGGCACTCAGAGCAGACCCATCAGTGTCAAAGTCCATCGCCTCGCCACTGATTGGCGCCACCAGTCGGACCGCGTCGTCAGTACCGATCCTCTCCCTCGCGACGTTGGCTTCGCCGACGATCATGGACCAGGTCATGCCGCTGCTGTCGTTGTCATAGAAGGTGCGCTCCATGAGGGCGGGGGCGTCGGCAGGCAGTTCGCTTACGGCGTCGTAGTGAGTCACCCTCCGCGCGGTGCCGTCGTGGTCAGCCACTGCGGTGTCGGGAACCGTGGGAAGCAGCGCCCCGCCGACGGCCATGGCTACACCCTCGCCGACATCAGTGGCGGTTTTCAGGTCATCCTTGTCCGTACCGGTGACCATCTCCACGTCCGCCTTCAGATTCACACCATCTTGGTTGACGGTGTCGTCGGCGTTCTTGGCGGTATCGATGGCCTTGGTGGCAGCGATTTGAACTTCCGCCGCTGCAATGGCCGCATCAAGCGCCGCGACCACTTCGGTCTTCCCAGTGGTTCCGTCCGCGATGGCCTCGGCTTCGGTCTTGGCGGTCTCCGCGTCAGTCTTCGCCTTCTCGGCGTTCATGACGGCCTGGTCCACGGCGTCGTCGGCATCCAGCACCTTCTGCGCGTTCATCTGGGCGTCGTAGGAATCGCCCTTGACACTCGCGACATCAAGCATGTCCGAGTACTTGGCCGCGTCCTTCACGGCCTGCGCCGCATCCGCGCCCGCGTCCGTGGCGGCCTTGGTCGCGTCGCTTGCGTCCTGATGCAGGTTGACGATCTGCTGGGAAGTTTCTCCCGCCTTGCGAATGGCAACCTGTTCCTTGACGCTTCCGAGGTCCACCTCGGCCGCCGCGATCTTGCCGTTCAGCTCCAACACTTCATCGGCGGTCAGCGTCGTTCCATCCATGACCGCCATCTTCGCCGCTGCGACCTTGTTCTCCGCGTCGGTGACTTCCGCATCGGTCGAGTTGATGTCCAGAGCGGCAATTGCCATCTCCGCCGCGGTAACCGCGCTGTTGGCTTCCGCAAGCTGATCCCTGTGCGTCCGGTAGCCGGTAATCGCCAACTCGATGGTACCGAGGTCCACCTTTGCGATTGCGATCTTGCCGTTCAGATCGGCAATCTCGGCCGACGTCAGCATCAACCCCGCAGCAACCATCGCCTCCGCAGTCGCAATTGCGGTCTTCGCCGCGGCGACCTCGTCGTCGGTGGACATGGCCGTCAGCGCGTCAACCGCATCCGTCGCCATGCCGACAGCTCCAGTGGCAGCCATGAGTTGGCCGGCATGCGTCCGGAAGTTCATGGCGGTCGTCGTCGCGGTAGCGAGGTCCATTTTGGCGGTCGCGATGTCGCCATTCAGCATGGCCACCTCGTCAGTCGTCAGCATGGTCCCAGCCGTAACTGCCATCTCCGCCGCATCGATCGCGTCCTGCGCCGCCTGGAGGTCCGCATCGGTGGACATGGCGGTCAGGCCGCCAACCGCCATTTCCGCGTCGTCGACGGCGTCGTTGGCAGCCATGAGCTGCGCGGAATGCGTACGGTAGTTGGAGATGGTCATATTGGCCGTGTCGAGGGACATCTGGACGGTCGCGATTTCGCCTCTGAGCTCGAGCACTTCACTTCCCGACAGCAGCAGCACGCCGGAAAGGGCCGTGTTCGCAGCCGTGATTGCCATCTCCGCGGCGGCGACATCTTCGTCCGTGGACATGCCGGTCAATCCGCCGACAGCCGTTTCCGCGGCTTCAATGGCACTGGCGACCATCATGCGCTCTTCTTCGGCCGTTGGGGGTGGGGGGTCCACCGGGCCGGCCGTTCCGCCACCTCCGCAGCCTGCCATGGCCAGAGCCAAGAACAAGACGGAGGCGGTCTTACCCAATTTGACTAGGTCAAAGTTCATTTTCGAGGCTCTCCTCAAGTTGCTGCCGAAGAGGCCCCGCACAGAGGCCCCGACGGCGGGTACGATACCACCTGCCAAACGGAATGCAACCCCGCGCCAGGCACTTTTTCCAGTGATCAGTGGCCCGCCCACCCCGTGTCGGAGGGGCGTGACACGAACGGGAAACGTCCTTTTCGGCGAGGGGGTGCGGGCCGGTTCCGGCTCCGCGAGTCAAGCAGAAACAACGCGCAAGTGCTCGGTGTTCGGATTGTCACGCGCATGAGCCGGATCATTGCCCGAGTGCATACTCCGGGTCAACCCTTTCGCGTGCCGCACCGGGTTTTTTCGGGAGTCATGGCCCCCGCGGGCGCTCGGCGCGGGGTTGAGGGGACGGATTCAGCGGGCTGTCCCGACCCCGGGTCCAGGCATCGTCATAAGGGAAGCGCGTGCCGGCGTTCCTCCCACCTTGTGCCTCCGGGCTGGCGAACGGCAACGCACCGGCCTGCATTCGCCGACGGGTGCGCTCCGGCCCGTCCCGAGACGCGAGGCCTGCCGAGCCCGTGCATCCGGTCGAGCCGAACCCGCCATCAGGGCGGGCGGCGAGCCGGCTCCGCTCGGGGTCGTCGAATAGGTGCACCTGGCGCTTGCCGCCGCCGCGCTCGGTGAAGAACACCCACCCGGCACGGCAGGGGTTTCCGACGGTGTCGATCGACATGGTCGCGACGCTCTCGTACACCGGTTGGCGCGGCAGCCACACCAACCGGTGGTGGTTTCGGTAGTGGTGCTCGGTGACGAGGAGCACGGCCGGGGCCGCGGTGCCGGCACACGCGCTTGCCCCGGCCGAGACCGGGAGCGCGAGACCGACGGGAACGAGAATTCGAACGAGGGTTGCCAAACTCGACGTCGGCGGGATGCTCCTTCCTTTATGACTGAACGGGGAAGAAGACCTGGTCGAGATGGCGGGAGAGGCCAAGGTCGTCATCGAGACGCCGGAGGCGAGCCCGCATCCTCCGGGCGGGCGGTACCCGCGACCTCGGCCGCGGACCCGAGACTAGCCAGGAGACCCCCGGACGCGGCGGAGGAAGTCGGCCTCGCCGGTGCACGCGAGCGCCGCCGCCATCAGCGCCTCGGCCGGCGGCGCGCCGGCGCGGGCCAGCGCCTCCTCGAACGTCGGGCTCACGTCGATTCCCCGCGCACCGAGCGCCGCGCGCACCATCGCGGCGCACCCCTCGCGCCGGCCTTCCGTGCGCCCCTCCTGACGGCCTTCGGCACGGCCCTCGCGGATGAGTGAACGCGAGAGGGGGTCGTCCTCCGGGCCGGTGCCTTCGCGCGCGCCCATCGCCCGCGCCACCCGTTCCACCGCACGCCGCGTAGAGGCCGTCCACGGGTTCTCGGTCAGCGCGCCGAAGATCTCCTCCGCCCGCCACCCCGGCAGCGCGGCGCTCTCCGGCGACACCCGGTACGCCCCGCCGTCGAGCACGTGGACGGTCACCCGCGGCCAGCCCGCGCGCGACTGCGGCGTCACCAGCACCCACACCTCCGGAAAGCCCCCCTCCTCGTAGAGCGACAGTTTGCGACGGCGCACGTCCGTCGAGTGGTCCACCTCCAGCACCACGTCCGGCAACGGGCTCGCGCCGACCACGATCGCGCGCCCGTGCGGACGCGACCGCCCCGGGTGCAGATACAGAACCTGGTCCGCCTGCATCAGCCAGCGCTTGCGCCCCCCGACGTCCACGCGCACCAGGTCCGAAGCGCCCAGGCATTCGATGGGCGAGCCGCGCAATGCCGCGAGCTCCCGCGCCACCTGGGCCAGCACGTGCACCGGCCGCTCGTGGTGGATGGTGGTCGGCTCGCACACCTTCCACGCGGTCCCGGTGCGCCCGTCCCAGAATTCGAGACGCCCTTCGTAGCGGTCGAGCTCGCTCTCCGGGAGGTGGAACGACTCGCAGCCGGGGAAGTCCGCCGGGCCGTAGGGTGCGCTCGTGGCGGAAGAGCCCGCCGAGCGGGAGCGGCGCCGGGAAGGGGTCGCGGACGAGGGCGAATGCGCCATGAGCTTCTCCCTTTGCTCGGGGCGAGGCGAGGACGGCGGTGGCCGCCGTCCGTCCATTGCGGACCGCCCGGACCGCGAACGGTCCGCCGCGCGGCGAAGGGTGCCACGGTCGAATGATCTCGATCAAGCTCGGACGGACCGGACCGGACCGGACCACTTCCCGGGCCGGGCCGGATCGCTTGATCCTTCACAAGGGGCGGCCCTGTCGGGACCTGGGGATCGTCCGGCGGGAACGAGCCCGCCCGGCGACGCGGCTCTCGGGGCGGGCGGCGCCCGGGTCCGCCGGGCTTGGATCAGCGAGGTCCAGGCGGTTCGAGCAATTCCTCCAGCGCATACAGCGTCTTGTGCGGGAGTCTTTCCCGCGGGTAGTAGCGCGTGACGACCTCGAGCGCCTTGCGATGGTCGGTGAGGTTGAGGTAGCGCAGGAGAAAACGTACGTCGTCCTCGTCATGGAATTCCGCGCCGAGGCGCATTGCGAGGCACTTCATCGCAAGCAGGTACTCCGGGCTTGCGGTCAACACTCGCAGGTTGGAGAACTCCAGGAACGGATGGAAATCCTCCTTGTCGCTCAAGTACCCCTTGACCGCGTCATTGAGCCAGTCGCCCGGCAGCCCGGACGCGGCGGCCACCGCCCGTGCGGCCGCGCGCACCTCGTTCGCAGGACGAAAGTACGCGTCGATGTCACGGGTCGAAGGACGTGCGTCGAAGACGAGGCACATGACCGCACCGCCCACCACGTACACCTCCCCGGTGATTGATCGGCGGGCGATCTCGTCGTTCAATCGCTCGAACAGGCGTTCGATGTCGTGCTTGGAGAATTCCACTACACCCGCTGGCCGACGCTGCTGTCGATGAACAGGTTTCGGCGCCGGAACGGCGGCGGCGAGTGCGTGAGGAGATACAGTCGCAGGCTCTTCAGGGACGAAGCGAACCAGGGCCAATCGAGCGCCTCGACGTCGATCGTCCACCGGGGCGGTCGCACTCCCTTGATCGCGGCCGCCTGCTCGACCATCGCGGCCAGGTAGTTCGCCTCGAACGCGGGGAGTCGAGCTTCCGGAGCGTAGCGCACCGCCCGCACGAACTCGCTTCCGGTCAACCGGTGGAACCGGTCCTGAAGCTCGGCGAACGTGAACCGCCGCGCCTCCGGGCGCGACGCCAGCTCCCGGCACAGCGCCTGAAACTCGCGCTCGACAGGCGCAAGCACCTGATGCAGCACCCACTTGGATACGTCCATTCCCGCACTTTCCGCTCGCGCTCCAATGAGCGCCTTGTCCTCCGCACTGATGCGGATCTGAAGCTGACGGGACTTGCTCACGCGAACCACCATAGCCGCCTGGCGCCGTTTGTCAATACGTTGTACTGACAATCATCGGCCCTCGGTCGACTCACGGCCACACCGGGCCGTCGCGCCACGCGGCGGACGCATGTCGTGCCGAAGCTTCGCGAACCGGCGGGGGGCGCGGGCGGGTGGGCAGGAGGGCAGGTGGGGGCGCCAGGTGCGGGCCGGACTACTCCTCGGCGGCGCTCTCCGGATCGAGCCGTTCGAGGATCCCGTCGAGCTCGTCGAGGCTGTGGTAGCGGATCACCAGGCGGCCCGAGCCGCGCTTGCCGTGCCGGATGCTCACCTCGGTGCCGATGGCGTCGCCGAGGCGGGTCTCGAGGCGGCCGATGTCCGGGTCGCGCGCCGCGTCCTCGTCCGCCCCGGCCTCCGGCGCGCTCTGCATGCGGCGCACCAGCGCCTCGGTCTGCCGCACCGAGAGGCCCCGGTCGCCCACGATCCGGGCCGCTTCGCTCTGCACCGCGCCGGCCAGGGCGAGGAGCGCCCGCGCGTGCCCCATCTCGAGCTCGCCCGACTCGAGCCGCGCGCGAACGTCGTCGTTCAGGTCGAGCAGCCGGATCAGGTTCGAGACGGCGGGCCGCGACCGGCCCACCGCCTCCGCGACCGCGCCGTGCGTCATGCCGAACTCGTCGACGAGGCGGGCGACCCCCCGGGCCTCCTCGAGCGGGGTCAGGTCCTCGCGCTGGATGTTCTCGATGATCGCGATGCTGAGCGCGGCCTCGTCCCCGACCTCGCGCACCACCGCGGGCACGGTCGCGAGCCCGGCGGCCTGGGCGGCCCGCCAGCGCCGTTCCCCGGCCATGAGCTCGTACCGGTCGTCGCCGACCGGACGGACGACGATCGGCTGGAGCACCCCGTGCGCGCGTATCGAGCGGGTCAGGTCCTCGAGGGCCTCGGGATCGAGGGTGCGGCGCGGCTGCCAGGGACTGCGCGCGATCAGCTCCACCGGGATCTCGCGCCCCGGGGCGGTCGCCCCGCCCTCGGCCGGGCCGGGACCGAGCAGGGCGTCGAGCCCGCGCCCGAGGCCCTTGCTGCGCGGGCTAGCCACCGGCCGGCCCCGGGTCGGGGATCGGATTCGGGCTCGGGCCGGGGGCCCGGCGCAGGCTCGGTTCCGGGCTCGGGCTGCGGTTGCGGCTCGAGCGCGGGCTCCCGTTCGGGGCGGAGCGGGTGTCGCGGGACAGGATCTCGGTGGCGAGCGCCACGTAGGCGCGGGCCCCCTTCGAGCTGCGGTCGTAGGCGAGGGCCGGAAGCCCGTGGCTCGGCGCCTCGGCGAGGCGTACGTTGCGCGGCACGACGGTCATGTAGACGCGGCTCCCGAAATACCGGACGAGCTGGGCGGACACCTGGTTGGCGAGGCGGTTGCGGCGGTCGAACATGGTGCGAAGGAGCCCCGCGATGCGCAGCCCGGGGTTGAGCCGCTCCTTGACCCGCTCCACCGTGTCGAGGAGGGCGGCCAGCCCCTCGAGCGCGAAGTACTCGCACTGCATCGGCACCAGCACCGAGTCCGCCGCGCAAAGTCCGTTCACGGTGAGCGTGTTGAGCGCGGGCGGACAGTCCACGATGACGAAGCGATAGCGGGCGCGCGCCGGTTCGAGGGCGACGCGCAGCCGCAGCTCGGCGCCGGCTTCGCCGACGAGCCCCACCTCGGCGGCGGTCAGCTCGCCGTTGCTCGGCACGACGTCGTAGCCGCCGGGCGGCGCGGGGACGATGGCCCCGGCCACGGCGTGGTGCTCCATCAGCACGTCGTACAGGGTGTGCGCGACCGCGCGCTTGTCCACCCCGCTCCCCATCGTGGCGTTCCCCTGCGGATCGGCATCGACGAGCAGCACCGGGTGGCCGGCCGCGGCGAGGGAGGCGGCGAGGTTGACGCTCGTCGTCGTCTTCCCGACCCCTCCCTTCTGGTTGGCAACGGCGATCACCTCGGCTTCCATGCGGCGCTAGTCTCCTCGAGGGGCTGGGATCTTTAAAGATGGGTCAAGTCTGCAAGGCGATTTCGAGAACGAAACGAACGAGGCTGCTACCAAGAGAAATGCTTGCATTTCTCCCTCTGCGGAGCGGCCGGGTCTCGAACGGGGATGGGTGGCTTCGAACACGTCTCGTCGTTCCCAGGCGCAGCCTCGCTAGGTTACCCGATTATCGAAGGATCACGAGGTGCCGTTCGGCGTCGAGGCCCGGCACCCGAAGGGGCGCCACCTCGAAGGGGGCGCCGTCGAGCTCGGCGAGCTCGCGGGCGGGGTGGCGGCCCTTCATCGCGAGGACCGGGCCGCGGCAGCACGGGCGCACGAGGGCGCGGATCCGGGCGAGGCTCCCCACCGCCCGCACGACCGCCGCGTCGAAGGGAGCGCAGGGCGCGAAGCCCTCCGCCCGGCCCTCGGCCACCTCGACGTTGGCGAGCCCGAGCGCGGCCACCGCGTGGCGGCAGAACCGGACCTTCTTGCCGTTGCCGTCGAGCAGCACGAAGCGAAGCTCGGGGAGGGCGATGGCGAGGGGGATCCCGGGCAGTCCCGCCCCCGTCCCGAGGTCGAGGACCCGGGCGGCCGGCGCGTCGCGGTCCCCGCCCCCCGGCACGAGGTCCCGGAGCGGGGCCGCGATGCTGAGCGAGTCGAGAAGGTGGCTCGCCGCCCAGGCCGCATCGGGGGCGTCCGCGACCAGGTTGTAGGCGCGGTTCCAGCGGCGAAGCTCGGCGAGGAAGGAGAGGAGGCGCTCCTCGGCGCCCGGCGGAAGAGCGAGGCCGAGCGCGCCCGTCCCGGCCGCGAGCACGGCGCGGGTCCGAGCGCCCGCCCGGGCCGCGGCCGCCGCCGCCAGGCTCGCCGCGCCCGCCTCCATCACGCCCCGCCGCGCGCGGCCCGGCGCCCTTCCTCGTCCCGCCGACCCTCCTCCCCGCGACGCTTCAGGTACACGAGCAGGAGGCTTACCGCGGCCGGGGTGACCCCGGAGACCCGGCCCGCCTGGCCGATGGTGGCCGGCCGGTGGCGCGCGAGCTTCTCGGAGACCTCCGCGGACAGGCCGCGCACGGCCGCGTAGTCGAAGCCGTCCGGGATCGGGAGGGCTTCGCGGGCGCGGTTGCGCGCGACCTCGTCGTCCTGGCGCTCGACGTAGCCCGCGTACTTCGCCTCGATCTCGAGCTGGGCCGCGATGCGCGCATCGGCGACGCCGGGCCCGGCGACGCGCATCAGATCCGCGTAGCGCACCTGCGGGCGCCGCAGGAGCTGCCACGCGCTCTGCTCGCGCCCGAGGGGGCGGCCGAGCACCTCGGCGACGACGGTCTCCGAAACGCGGCCGGGAACGAGGCGCAGGCCCTCGAGGCGCGCCCGTTCGCGTTCGAGGGCGCCGCGCCGGGCGCGGAACGCCGCGTGGCGCGCGTCGTCCACCAGCCCGAGCGCGCGGCCGGTCTCGGTGAGTCGCAGCTCGGCGTTGTCCTCGCGAAGGCGCAGCCGATACTCGGCCCGGCTCGTGAACATCCGGTACGGCTCGCTCGTCCCGAGGGTGGTGAGGTCGTCGATGAGGACGCCGATGTACGCCTCGTCGCGCCGCGGGCTCCACGGGGCGCGCCCGGCCACCCGGCGCGCGGCGTTGAGGCCGGCGACGAGTCCCTGGGCGGCGGCCTCCTCGTAGCCGGTGGTGCCGTTGATCTGGCCCGCGAACCAGAGCCCCTCGACGGCGCCCGTCTCGAGCGACGGACGAAGGTCGCGGGGGTCGAAGTAGTCGTACTCGATGGCGTAGCCCGGCCGGGTGATGACCGCGTCCTCGAACCCCTCGATGGTGCGCACCAGCTCGTGCTGGACGTCGAAGGGGAGGCTCGTCGAGATCCCGTTCGGATAGACCTCGGAGGTGTCGAGGCCCTCGGGCTCGACGAAGACCTGATGCGAGGACCGGTCGGCGAAGCGCACCACCTTGTCCTCGACGGACGGGCAGTAGCGCGGCCCCGCCCCTTCGATGACCCCGGAGTACATGGGGGAGCGGTCGAGACCGCCGCGGATGACGTCGTGGGTGCGCTCGTTGGTGCGGGCGATGTGGCAGGAGACCTGGCGGGGGCGCCCGGCCGGGGAAGGGAGCGGGTCGAACGAGAAGGCGGGGGGCGGATCGTCGCCCGGCTGCGCCGCGAGGCGCGCGTAGTCGATGGTGCGGCCGTCGAGGCGCGGCGGGGTGCCCGTCTTGAGGCGCCCGACCCGGAAGGGGAGCGCGCGGAGCTTCTCGGCGAGGGCGTTGGCCGGGGGGTCTCCGGCCCGCCCGCCCTGGTAGCTGCCGAGCCCGACGTGGATCCGCCCGCCGAGGAACGTGCCGGTGGTGAGCACCACCGCGGCGGCCCGCACGGCGAGACCCATGCGGGTCATCACCCCGGTCACCCGGCAGCTTCCCGCCCCTTCCTCGAGGAGCAGGTCGTCCACCGACTGCTGGAACAGGGAGAGGCGGGGGCAGGACTCGACGGCGCGGCGGATGGCGACGCGGTAGAGCTGGCGGTCGATCTGGGCCCGGGTCGCGCGCACGGCCGGACCGCGGCTCGCGTTCAGGGTGCGGAAGTGGATTCCGCAGCGGTCCGCGGCCCGCCCCATGATCCCGCCGAGGGCGTCGATCTCGCGCACGAGGTGCCCCTTGCCGATGCCGCCGATCGCGGGGTTGCAGCTCATCTGCCCCAGGGTCTCGATGCTCTGGGTAAGGAGCAGGGTGCGGGCGCCGGCGCGGGCGGCGGCGAGGGCCGCCTCCGTCCCCGCGTGCCCGCCGCCGACGACGATGACGTCGAAGACCTGAGGATGGATCATCGTTCGGGCTGCGCTCTTTGCGGGAAGCCGTCGAAGCCCTCGGCCACGGCCCGGACCGGGATCGAGCTCGGGAACGCGTTCGGGTTCGGGTTCGGGAACGCGTTCGGAGCCCGGCTCAGGGCCCGGCTCCGAACGGGGCGGGCATCGCGGAGGCCGGGCCGGCGGCCGGTGCCGGGTGCGCCGGCCGGGCGGGACACCGCGAGGGGCTTGCGGGGCCGGCTCAGTCGGCCGCGGCGGCCGGCTCGAGCGCGTTGTCGACGATCACCGGCGTCTCGAAGTACGAGATCCGGGGCTCCGCGCCGTAGCGCTCGGTGATGAACCGCTTCCATGTGTCGTCGTAGAAGGACTCGGCCGCCTCCCGGCTCTCCCAGAGGTAGCAGCCGCCGCCGATGCCGGTCGCGGCGTCGAAGAGGTAGTACTTGCGAACGAGGCCGGCGAGCCCGCGGTACTTCGGGGCGCTCCCCTCGTAGGCGTCGCGGGCCTGCTCGAGGGTGGTGCCGTCCTTGAGCGGGAACTGGATGATGGCGGTGATCATGGCCTTCTCCGGGCATTCGGACGAGAGGGCGCGAACCCTACCATACGCACGCACATGGACGGTCCCCCGTGCCCGCGACCCGGCGAACGGGCGCCCGGTCCGGCGCGCGCGGCCCTCGCGGGGCGGAGCGGGGCGGGCCGGCTCAGGGCCGGCCGCGCCGCCGCGGACTTCCCCCGGCCCACCAGATGGCGACGAGCATCCCGGCGCCGAAGACCGCGAACGCGCCGACCTGAGCGTACAGGGTGCCGTCGAAGCTCTGTCCGACGATGCCCCCGAGGGGCACCGCGATCAGGGTGGCGAGGGAGGCGACGACCGCCGCGCCGACCCCCGCGATGTGGCCGAGCGGCTCCATCGCGAGGGCGTTGAGGTTCCCGACGAGGAGCCCGACGCACATGAACACGAAGAGGAAGTAGGCCATGAAGAGCCAGAACGGAAAGAGCCCGTCGACGGAGAAGAGTCCGAGCCAGGCGGCGGTCGAGACGAGCGCGATGGCGGTGGCGGCGATCGCCGAGAGGCGCCGCATCCCGTAGCGCATGACGAGGCGGCCGTTGACGATGGAGGCGGCTCCGATGACGAGGGCGAGGATCGCGAACCAGGCGACGAAGAGATCGCGCACCCCGTAGCCCTGCTCGAACATCTGGGGGGCGGAGCTCAGGTACGCGACGAAGGGCGAGAACGCGAAGCCGGTGGCGATGGTGTAGCCGACGGCGGCCCGGATGCCGAGGACCTCGCGCACGGCCCGGGCGATGGTGCGAAGGGAGAACGGGCGGCGCCGCGCGGCGGGGAGCGTCTCCGGCTGGCGCAAGAGCAGCCACACGAAGGCGATGGCCGCGATGACGAAGAAGCCGATGAAGATCGACCGCCACCCGACGGTGCGAAGGACGAGGAGGCCCAGCGCCGGCGCGACCGCGGGGACGAGGATGAAGACGGCCATCGCGAACGACATGATGCGGGCCATCGGCCGGCCCCCGTACTGGTCGCGGACGAGGGCCACCATCACGATGCGCGGCGCCGCCACCCCGACGCCCTGAAGGACCCGGCCCGCGATCATCGCTTCGAACGTGGGCGCGACGACGGAGACGACGCACCCGGCCATGAACACCGCGAGGCCGGCGTAGATCGCGGGCTTCCGCCCGATCCGGTCGGAGAGCGGCCCGAAGAGGACCTGGCCGAGCCCGAGCCCGAAGAAGAGGGACACGATCACGTACTGGACGTCGTTCGGGCGGGTCACCCCGAGGTCGTGCCCGAGCTCGGGGAGCGCCGGCAGCATGCCGTCGATGGCGAGGGCGACGAGGGAGAAGTGGAGCGCGACGAGCGGGATGAACTCGCCGGCGCGAAGCCGTTCTCCGGCCGTTTCTCCGACCGCGCTCATCGCTCCCCCTCCTCCGGCCCCGGCCGCGAGCTGCGCCCCGGGGGGCGCGGCGCCGGCGGCGGCCCGTCCCCTTCCCGGCGAGCGCGCATGGTACTCGCCCGCGCCCCGGCCGGCGCGCCTTCGCGCGCGTGTGCGGCTCACGGCCCGGCCGGGCGGGCGGCCGTGCGTCCGGGCAGCCACCGGGCGGCCACCCGGCGGCCATCCGGCGGGCCCTTCGCCCCGTCAGATCGCGACCCGTCGACGGGGGAGGATCAGGGTCAGCCCCAGCGCGACGACGGAAAGGACCAGCAGCGCGACGAACGCCCGGGTGTACGAGCCGTAGAGGTCGAAGACCGACGCGCCGACGAGCGCCCCCAGCCCGCCCGCCGCGTGGTGGACCATGGTGATGAGTCCGCTCACCGTGCCGAGGAGGGCGAGCCCCGCGCTCTCGCGGGCGAAGACGACCGCGAGCGGGGCGGTCATCCAGAAGGTCACCCCGTAGAGGAGGGCCGCCCCGACGATCACGGCCGTCTCGCCGCCCGCGAGCAGCAGCGCGCACAGCACGATGCGAAGGGCGAAGCACAGCGCGGTGGGGACCACGGGACCGAAGCGGTCGTTCAGCACCCCCGCGAGCAGCACCCCGACGAGGCCCGCGAGGCCCATGAACGCGAGCATGTTGCCGGCGACGAAGGTATCGACCCCCTCGTCGAGGGCGAAGGCCACCATGTGGGTCGCGACGAGGAAGTCCTGGAACCCGCAGACCGCGTAGATGACGAGGAGGAGCTGGAGGCGCCGGGAGGCGAGGGCCGCGCGGAGGGTTCGCGCGCCGTCCCCGGGCGCCGCGGCGGTCCGGGCGCCGCGGCCCGGGCCGGATGCGCGGCCCGGAGCCGGAGCCGGGGCCGGGGACCCCGCCCGCGCCATCGCGAAGACGAGCGGCAGCACGCACACCAGGGTCGCGATGCCGAGGGCGAGGAACGATCCCCGCCAGCCGAGGGTGGTGAGCTGGACCGCGAGCACGGAGATGATGAGGAGCTGGCCCACCCCCATGCCGGAGATGGCGATGCTGTTCGCCATCCCCATCCGGTGCGGATACCAGCGGCTGAGGAGCACCCCCACCGGGGTGACCGAGGTGCCCGCGCATCCGAGCGCGAACACCACGCCGTAGAACACGAGCGACTCCCACGGCTTCTCGATGAACCCCATCGCGACGAGGCCGAGGGCCGACACGAGCACCGACGCCCCCAGCACGACGCGCGCGCCGTAGCGATCCACGAGCCGCCCGACCACGGGGAGGGCGCACGCGGAGAGCACCATGAACACGGTCACGCTGAGCGAGAGCGTGCTGCGGCTCCAGGCGAGGTCGTGCGCCATCGGGTGCAGGAGGAGCCCGATCGCGAAGCGCGCACCGCCGTTGAAGAGCAGCACGAGGAAGCAGACCGCGAGCAGGAAGCGGGCGGCCGCGGCGTGATTCACGAGCCTTCACTCCCGGCAAGGCCGCCGGCTGGCCGCACGTCAGCCGAAGGCGCCGTCGTGACGGGGCGAATTCCTGCAAGGATCACGGCGAATTGCGCTATTCGAACCCAGTCCGACCGGGCATGCTGGATGCCGTGCGCGGACCGCGCCGGCGCCTTGGGGAGCATGCGCGGCTATGGTATCGTCGATCGCGACCCGGGTCCGCGCGAATCCGGACCGCTGCATGGAGGAGCCGGCCGATGACTCAGCGCACACCCTCCCCCGCCGCCGTCGACTATCCGAGCGGTGACGGCAAGCCGTTGGCGGAGAACGACTGGCAGCTCCGGGCGATTTTCGATTCGTTCACGGCCCTCGACCACCACTTCCGGGACCGCCCGGACGTGTACGTCTCCTCCGACCTCCTCATCTACCACGAGGAAGGGAACCCGCGTGCCCGGGCTGCGCCCGACGTGTTCGTGGTGTACGGCGTGCCCAAGCACAAGCGCCCCGTCTACAAGCTGTGGGAAGAAGGGGTGACGCCCGCGTTCGTGCTGGAGGTGGCGTCGCGGGGGACCTGGCGCGAGGACGAGGGCCGCAAGGCGCAGCTCTACGAACGGCTGGGGGTGCGCGAGTACTTTCAGCACGATCCGACCGGGGAGTACCTCGGGCTGCGGTTGAAGGGCCGGCGCCTCGTGCGGGGCGCGTACGAGCCGCTGCGGGCCGTGGAGTACCTGGACGGCGCGTCGTTGCTTCGAAGCGACACGCTGTGCCTCGACGTCCGCGTCAAGGGCGAGGAGATCTGCTTCCTCGAGCCGGGAACCGGCCGGCGCATCCTCAAGTACGCGGAGCTCGACGCAGCGCGGCAAGCCGCCGAGTCGCGGGCCGAGACGGCCGAGTCGCGGGCCGAAGCAGCCGAAGCCCGCATCGCGGAGCTCGAAGCGCTCCTTCGCGCGCAAGGCGGCTGATCGCAGGGCGTCCCCTCCCGCCGTCGCGCCTCGCCCCGGCCGGACCGCGCCTTCGTTCCCCCGGGGCGGCGCCGCTATACTTGCGGCCCCTCTCGCCCCGGCCGCCCGAACGCCTCCGAACGATGCTGTTTCAGGACATGATTCCGGCCCTGGATTCCTTCTGGGCCGCCGAGGGATGCGTTCTCCAGCAGCCCTATGACCTCGAGGTGGGGGCCGGCACCTTCCACCCCGCGACCTTCCTGCGCTCGATCGGCCCCGAGCCGTGGCGCGCCGCCTACGTGCAGCCGTCGCGGCGCCCGGCGGACGGACGCTACGGGGACAACCCCAACCGGCTCCAGCACTACTACCAGTACCAGGTGGTCCTCAAGCCGTCGCCCGCCGACGTCCAGGACCTCTATCTCCGCTCGCTCGCCGCGCTCGGCATCGACCCCCTGGTGCACGACATCCGCTTCGTCGAGGACAACTGGCAGTCGCCCACCCTCGGAGCGTGGGGGCTCGGCTGGGAGATCTGGCTGAACGGCATGGAGATCACCCAGTTCACCTACTTCCAGCAGGCGGGAGGGATCGACTGCCGGCCGGTGACCGCGGAGCTCACCTACGGACTCGAGCGGATCGCGATGTACCTCCAGGGGGTGGACAGCGTCTACGACCTCGCCTGGACCGACGCGGTGACCTACGGCGACCTGTACCTGCAGAACGAGCAGGAGATGTCCGCGTACAACTTCGAGCACGCGCCGGTGGACACCCTGTTCGACTGGTTCGATACCTGCGAGACGGAGAGCCGTCGCCTCGTCGAGGCCGAGCTCCCGATCCCGGCCTACGAGATGGTCCTCAAGGCATCGCACCTGTTCAACCTTCTCGATGCCCGGGGGGCGCTCTCGGTGACCGAACGGCAGCGCTACCTCCTGCGCGTGCGGGGGATCGCCCGCGGCGCGGCGCAGGGATGGCTCGCGCGCCGCGAACAGCTCGGCTTTCCCCTCCTTCGCGGGCGCGAGGCCGGACCCGCGCCGGGGGCGGAACGGAAACGGGAACCGGAGCCCGCGAGGTCGGCGGCTAATGGCTGAGTCCGATCGGCGCGACCTCCTGGCGGAGATCGGCACCGAGGAGCTCCCGCCGCAGAGCCTTCGGGGGCTCTCCGAGGCGTTCGCGTGCGAAGTGCGCGAAGGGCTCGCGAAGGCGGGTCTCGCGTGCCGCGAGGTCGAGCCCTTCGCCACCCCGCGCCGCCTCGCGCTCATCGCGCGCGGGGTGCCGTCCACGGTCCCCGGGCGCGCGCGCGAGCGGCGCGGGCCCGCGGTCGCGGCCGCCTTCGACCCGGCCGGGGAGCCGACCCGCGCGGCCCTCGGGTTCGCGCGCTCGTGCGGGGTGGACGTCGCCGCGCTCGGCCGGATCGAGACCCCGAAGGGGGCGTGGCTCGTGCACCGGGTCGAGGAGCCGCCGCGCCCGGCGGCCGACCTCGTCCCGGGGGTCGTCGAGGCGGCGCTCGCCCGGCTGCCCGTCGCGCGCCGCATGCGCTGGGGCGACGGCGACGCCGAGTTCGTGCGGCCGGTGCACTGGCTGGTGCTGCTGCTCGGCGAGGAAGTGGTCGAGGCGACCGTTCTCGGGATCCGGTCGGGACGCGAGACCCGCGGCCACCGCTTCCATCACCCGGAGCCGATCGCGCTCGCCAACCCCGGGGAGTACCGCGACAAGCTCCGCCGCCCCGGGCGGGTGGTCGCCTCCTTCGCCGAGCGCCGCGGGCTCGTCGACCGGCTCGTCGCGCAGACCGCGGCCGAGCTCGGCGGGCGGGCGGTCCTCGACGACGGTCTCCTCGACGAGGTGACCGCGCTCGTCGAGTGGCCGGTGGCGGTCGCGGGCCGCTTCGAGGCGCGCTTCCTCGACCTCCCGCGCGGGGTCATCGCGGCCACCCTGCAGGGACACCAGCGCTACTTCCCGGTCGAGGACGAGCACGGCCGGCTGCGAAGCTCGTTCATCACGATCAGCAACATCGAGAGCCGCCGCCCGGACGCCGTCCGGGCGGGGAACGAGCGGGTCGTGCGGCCCCGGCTCGAGGACGCGGCGTTCTTCGTCCGCTCGGACCTCGAGAAGCCCCTTCCGGCTTGGCGACCGGCCCTCGAAGGGGTCGTGTTCCAGGAGAAGCTGGGGTCGATGGCCGCGAAGTCGGACCGGGTCGCCGCCCTCGTCCGGCACGTGGGCCGGGCGGCCGGACTCGACGCGGAGCGAACGGGCGCCGCGGTGCGGGCGGCGGAGCTCTACAAGTGCGACCTGGTGACCGCGATGGTCGGCGAGTTCCCGGACCTCCAGGGCTACATGGGCGCCTGCTACGCGCGGGCCGCGGGGGAGCCGGAGGCGGTTGCCGGCGCCATCGAGGAAGCGTACCTCCCGCGCTTCGCCGGCGATGCGATCCCGCGCTCCGCGGCCGGGAGGGTGCTCGCGATCGCGGAACGGCTCGATACCGTCGCCGGCATCTTCGGGATCGGCCTCGGTCCGACCGGAGACCGGGATCCGTTCGCGCTGCGGCGAAGCGCGCTCGGGGTGCTCCGGATCCTCGTCGAGGCCGAGATCGACGCGGATCTCGAGGACCTGCTCCGCCACGCCGTCGCCGGGTACGGCGACACCCTCGACGCAGGCGCCGACCGGCTTGCCGCGGAGGTGTTCGAGTTCGTGGTGGAGCGGCTGCGGGGATGGTCGCAGGCGCCGCCCGACGTGTTCGCCGCCGTCCACGCCCGGCGGCCGGTCCGGCCCCTCGACTTCGTGCGCCGGATGAAGGCGGTGGAGTCGTTCCGGGCGCTCCCCGAGGCGGCGAGCCTCGCGGCCGCCAACAAGCGGATCGCCAACATCCTGCGGCAGGTCGCGGAGCTCGATCCGGATGCGCAGGGCCGCCGGGCCGACGTGGACCCGGGGCTGTTCGCCGAGCCGGCGGAAGGCGGCCTCGCGGCCCGGGTCGACGAGGTGGCGCCGGGGGTGGAGGCGCGGCTCGCGCGCGGCGACTACGCCGGGGCGATGAGCACGCTCGCCGGACTTCGCGAGAGCGTCGACTCGTTCTTCGACGAGGTGCAGGTCATGACCGACGACGCGGCGGTGCGCGCGAACCGGCTCGCCCTCCTCGCCAGGATCGGGGGTCTCTTCCTCGAGACCGCCGACATCTCGCGCCTTCAGGCCTGAAGCGTCGCACTTGTCCCCGCCGGTCGACCCGATCCCGGAGCCTGGTCCGAAGACCCCGCCCCCGAAGACCCCGCCCCCGAGGGCGACGGGTCAGGGGGCGGGGGCTCCGGGCGACGAGCCCCGGATGGCCGCGGACGGACCCCCGGCGGGCTGGCGCCCCACCCTGCGCGAAGCGGCCGGCTCGGCCGCATTCTTCGCCGGGCTCGTCGTCTCGACCGTCGCCTTCGCCCTCGCCGCCCCGTTGAGCGCACCGTTCCCGTACCGTGCGCGCTATCGCTTCATCACCCGCTGGAGCCGGTTCAACCTCTGGTGGCTCGGGGTGACCTGCCGGCTGCATCACGTCGTGGAGGGGGCGGGGAACCTGCCGCACGAGCCCGCCGTCGTCCTTTGCCGCCACGAGTCGATGTGGGAGACGCTCGCCCTCCAGACCCTGTTCGCCCCGCAGACCTGGCTCCTCAAGAAGTCGCTCCTTCGGGTGCCGTTCTTCGGGTGGGGCCTCGCGCTGCTGCGGCCCATCGCGATCGACCGCGCCGCGGGGGTCGAGGCGATGCGGTCGCTCGTCCGCGAGGGCGCCCGGTGCCTCGAGGACGGGGCGTGGGTGGTGGTGTTCCCCGAGGGCACGCGGCTCGCGCCCGGAGAGTACCGGGGGTTCCGCCGGGGCGGAGCGCTGCTCGCCAAGCGCACCGGCCGGGCCGTCGTGCCGATCGCCCACAACTCCGGGGACTATTGGCGCCGACGCCGCTTCATCAAGCGGCCGGGGACCATCCGGCTCGTGGTCGGGCCACCCATCGCGCCGCGCGATGCGAGTCCGAGCGAGATCACGCGCCGCGCGGAGGGATGGGTGCGCGACGAGGTCGAATCGATCCGCGCCCGCCCGATGCGATAATCGAAGGACAGGAAATTTTTCGTGTAACGAACTAAAGTACGGAAGCAGTGTCATCGGTCGACAAGCAGACCTCAAGGAGCCTGAATATGAGCACGAACCACCGCCGCATCATCCTCGACTGCGACCCCGGGCGCGACGACGCCCTCGCCATCGCGATGGCGCTCGCCTCGTCCGCGGAGATCGAGATCGCCGGCATCACCACCGTCGCCGGCAACGTACCGCTCGAGGTGACGCATCGCAATGCGCGCTTCCTTTGCGAGCTGTGCGGATTTCCCGAGACGCCGGTCCACGCCGGGGCGGCCCGACCGGTCGTGGGCGCGCCGGTGACCGCGACCCGGCACCACGGGGAGAGCGGACTCGAAGGGGTCGAGGTGACGACCCCGGTCGCCCCCGTCGAGTCCCACGGGGCGGTCGAGTTCATGGCGGACACGCTGCAGGCGGGCGCGAACGGCGAGATCACGATCGTCGCGGTGGGCCCGCTCACCAACGTCGCGCTGCTCGCCCTGGAACACCCCGGCCTCGTCGCGAAAGTGCGCGAGATCGTGGTGATGGGCGGCGCCTCGCAGGCCGGAGGCAACGTGACCCCGGCCGCGGAGTTCAACGTCTACGCCGATCCGCACGCCGCGGGGATCGTCCTCGACTGCGGGCGCCCGATCACCATCCACGGCCTCGACGTCACCCACCAGGTGCTCGCCACCCCCGCCCATGTCGAGCGCCTCGCGGATGCCGGCGGCGAGGTGGCCCGCCGGCTCGCCCCGCTGCTGCGGCCGGCGCAGGGGAGCCGGGGTGAGCGCTTCGGTCCGGACCGCTCGCCGATCCACGACCCCTGCACGATCGCCTGGCTGCTTCGCCCGGAGCTGTTCCGGACCGAGGAGGTCCCCGTCGCCTGCGAGACCGACGGAACGTACACCCACGGCGCGACGGTCGTCGACTGGTGGGGGGTGACCGGAGAGGAGCCGAACGCGCGGTGGGTCACCGAGGCGGACGGAGAGGCGGTGCTCGACCTCCTCATCGAGCGGATCGCCCGGCTCTAGCCGCAACAGGGTCACCGATTTCCCGCCGCAGACGCCAGTGTGCTCGCGGCGGCGAGCCGTGCTCCCCAACGTCGCTTCGACAGCGCGCAGCGCTAGTGTCGGCTACGCCTCGAGCGCCGTTCAGTCCGTTCGGACCGCCACAACGGCAGCTTGTCGCCCGGACCCGAAGAACCCGGAGCGTCCTTCGGGTGAACGGCGAGGTCGAAAGATTCGCAGAATTGTTCGAGCATGCAACGAAAATCGGTGAACTATTGCGGCTGGAGATCGGCGGCGAAGACTCGGGCGACGTTCGCGGCGCGCATCTCGTCCCAGGCGGCGGCGAGCGAGCCGTCGAGGTCGATGGCGCGGCACGCGTCCTCGACCACCGCCGCCTCGAAGCCTTCCCGGGCCGCGTCGACGGCCGACCAGGCGACGCAGAAATCGGTCGCGAGCCCGGCGAAGCAGAGGCGCGTGATGCCGCGGCCCCGCAGGTACCCGGCGAGCCCGGTGGGCGTGCGCCGGTCGTTCTCGTGGAATGCCGAGTAGGAATCGATCCCGGGCCGGAAGCCCTTGCGAAGGACGAGGTCGGCCGCGTCGGTCGCGAGGCCGGGGTGGAAGGCGGCGCCGGCCGTGCCCTGCACGCAGTGGTCGGGCCACAGGACCTGCTCGCCGTAGGCGAGCTCCGCCGTCTCGAACGGGGCGCGGCCGGGGTGGCTCGACGCGAACGATCGATGGCCGGGAGGATGCCAGTCCTGGGTCAGGATGCAGGCCGCGAAGCGGGGCGCGAGCCGGTTGACGATCGGCACCACCGCATCGCCATCCGGAACCGCGAGCGCGCCCCCCGGACAGAAGTCGTTCTGGACGTCGATCACCACCAGCGCCGCATCTTCGAACCGCATGGCTTCTCCTCGGCCGGCCTCCCCTCGATCTCACCCGTGCCACGCCGTCGTCGCCGGTATCCCGGGCGCCCGGAACCGGCCGGACGGCGCGAACGAGCGGAGCCCTTCGCCGGCGCCCGTTCCGGACCGGACCGCCCGGGTCCGGGCGCCGTCGCATTCCGGGTCGGCCGCGGGCATCGACCGCCGGCGGCGCGCCGGCTCGACGCGCTCAGGCCTGCTCGATCTCGATGAGGGTCCCGCAGAAATCCTTCGGATGGAGGAACAGCACCGGCTTGCCGTGCGCCCCGATGCGGGGCTCGCCGTCGCCGAGCACCCGCGCGCCGCCGGCGACGAGGCGGTCGCGCGCCGCACGGATGTCGCTCACCTCGTAGCAGACGTGGTGCGGGCCGCCTTCCGGATTGCGTTCGAGGAAGCGGGCGATCGGCGAGCCGTCGCCGAGCGGCTCGATGAGCTCGAGCTTCGTGTTCGGGAGCTCGACGAACACGGTGGTCACCCCGTGCTCGGCGAGTGGGACCGGCTCGCTCACCTCGGCTCCCAGGGAGTCGCGGTAGACGGCCGCCGCCCGCGCGAGGTCCGGCACCGCGATCGCGACGTGGTTGAGTCGTCCGATCACGGCGCGCTTCCGGGGACCCCGCGGCCGGTCCGTGGTCCGCATCGGGCCGCCGCCGCGCGCCGCGCACCGCGACCGGAGCCGGGCCGGCCTCGCGTCTTCGCCGAAGCCGGCACGGCGCCCGCCGCGACCTTTCCGAGCATCACGGGAGCCGCACGCATTTCTCTCGTCAGGCAAGGTTCTCGTAGACCGCCTGCTCGAAGGCGAGGTAGAGCGGGAAGGAGCCGGAATCGATGAACGGAAGCACCTGGGTGAGGTAGGCGCCCCCGATCCCCTTCGCGGGATCGATCCAGAAGAAGGAGTTGGCGAGGCCCGCCCACCCGAGGCTCCCCGCCGAGCGCCCCGTCGGCGCCTCCTCGGCGTTGATCATGAAGGTGAGTCCCCAGGTCTTGGGCAGCCCGGGGAAGAACTCCGCGTCGTTCGAGAACGGCGGGATCGCGGGCTTGAGCTCGCGGACCAGCGTGTCGCCCATCTGGTTGCGGCACATCATGTCCACGGTCTCCGGGGCGAGGAGCCGCTCGCCGTTCGCCCGGCCCCGGTTGAGGATCATGCGGATGAAGCTGAGGTAGTCGCCGACGGTTCCGTAGAGTCCGCCCCCGCCCATCTCGAACTCGGGCTCCTGCGGGATCTCGAGGTCCATCTGCGGCGCGAGCGAGCCGTCTTCGCCGCGCATGTGGATCTTGGCCAGACGCGCGCGCATCGCATCGGAGATCCGGAACGCGGTGTCGCTCATGCCGAGCGGCCCGAGCAGGTGGTCCTCGAGATACGCGCCGAGCTTCTGCCCGCTCACCGCCTCCACCATCTTCCCCGCCCAGTCGATGCCGATGCCGTAGTCCCAGCGCTCGCCGGGGTCGAACGTGAGGGGGGTGGTGAGGCAGGCGTCCCGGCACTCGATGATGCCCGGGGTCTCCGTCGCCTCCTGGTAGCGCACCATGTCTTCGTTCCAGATGTCGTAGACGAAGCCGGAGGTGTGGGTGAGGAGGTGGCGCAGGGTGATCGGGATCCGCGCCGGGCGGGTCCGCGGAGTGCCGTCGTCGTCGAACCCCTCGAGAACGGGCACTTCGCCGAGGTCGGGAATCACCGCGGACGCGGGGGCGTCGAATTCGAGCCGCCCCTGCTCGACGAGCTGCATCGCGGCGGCCCCGGTGATCGCCTTGGTCATCGAGGCGATCCAGCCGACCGTGTCGGGGGTCATCGCGTCGCCGGCCCCGGCCACCCGCTCGCCGAACCCGCCGAGGTAGACGTCCCCGTCGGCGTTCGTCACCCCGGCGACCACCCCGGCCGCCGCGCCGCCCGCAGTCCCTTCGGCGAGGATCGTGTCGATTCGGCTCTTCATGGACATCGTCGTTCTCCTCGATCACGCTCGCGTTGCGCTCGATTGTACGCCGAATTCCCGCCCCCGCCCCCGCCCCCGCGGGTCAGCGGTAGGAGACGCCGGCGACCGGCGGCCACTCCTCGATGGGGGCCGGAACGGGCGCGCCGCCGCCGCCCATGACGGACTGGTCGAGGTCGAGGAACCCCGCGGTCATCATGCCCGACTCCTCGGAGGCGAGGTACGCGATCGTGCGCGCCACCTCGTCGGGCTTGAGCAGGCGCCCGAAGGGCATCTTCGCCTCCGCCGCGGCCAGCCAGTCCTTGCCGTCGCTGTGGTAGCGCCGCTGGATCACGTCTTCGCCGTCGGAGTCCATCCAGCCGAGGTTGATGACGTTCGCGCGGATGCGGTGGCGCACCACCGCGTAGGCCACGTTCTTGGTGAGCACGTTGAGCGCGCCCTTGGATGCCGCGTAGGGACACAGGAAGGGCTCGCTGCCGAAGGAGGCGATGCTCGAGACGTTGACGATCGAGCCGGCGACACCGTCGCGAATCATCAGCTTGATCGCGTCCTGCATCAGGAAGAAGGGCGCCCGCACGTTGACCGCCATCATCCGGTCGAAGAAGTCCGGGGTCGTATCCCAGATCGAGCCCCGTTCGGTGAGGGCCGCGACGTTGGCGAGAACGTGCAGGGTCCCGAAGTGCTCGTCGGCCGCGGCGATCACGCGGCGGCAAGAGTCGACGTCGGCCGCGTCGGCCTGGACGAACACCCCCCGGCAGCCGCCCCCGGTCAGGTGCTCGGCCACCGCGTGGCCGCGGTCGGCGTTGCGGCCGGTGACAATGATGCCGGCCGCCCCGCGCTCCGCGAACAGCTCGGCGGCGGCGCGGCCGAGGCCCTGGGTGCTCCCGGTGATGACGGCGTACTTGCCGGCGAATGAGCTCGTGTCGGTCATCGATTCCTCCTGCCCGGTGCGCGAACGCGCACTCCTCGCGCCCAAGCGTACAACACGCGGCCCGAAGCGGCGCGCGCCCGGGGGCTCAGCCGATCACCCGCTCCACCGGCACGCCGCGCACGTCCATCTCGAAGGCGAGGCCCTCGACCGGCGGATGGGCGAAGGTCCAGGTGATGCCGTCCGGGGCGGCCCCGCGCGCGACGATCTCGTCGGCGAGAAAGCCGTGCACCTCGTGCACCGTGTACACCTGGCTCGCGCTGGCGTCCGCCCAGGCGAGGCCGAGCGCGCCCATCCGCCGCTCCATCGCGAGGAGCACGTAGCGCGCCTTCTCGCGCATCGCGTCCGGGGAGGTGTCGCCGAGGCGGATGATCCGTTCCCGGTACCCGCCCGGGCCTTCCGGCGCCTCCCCCGACCCCGCGATGACGAAGCTCTTCACCGCCGCGGCCGCGGCTCCGCCCGGCCCTTCCGGAACCGTGTAGGAGAACGCGTGAAACGAGGGCTCCGGCGGGGGCCGGACCGGCGGGCACACGTTCGACCGGGCCACCGGGTTGTCCTCGTCGCGGAAGATGCCCCAGCGCTCGAGGGTCTGCACGTAGGCGCGGTTGAAGGCGATGAAGCCTTCCTCGGAGAACTGGCCGGGGGAGCGAAGCTCGCAGGCGCAAAACGCGGTGGGCGGCCGCCCGAGGCCGGCAAGGTGCGACTCGATCCGGCGGAAGCCCTCCTCGAGGGGTACGGGGCGGCGGAACCTCGCCCGCTCGATCGCGAATCCCGGCTCCGCCGCCACCCCGCCCGAGTACTGGAACCGCCCGCGCACGTATCGATAGCCGCCGGGCCGGAAGACCGCCGTCTGCGCCATCTTCGCCATCTCGCATCCCGTTTGCACCGGCCGGGCGCCGGCTCCGATACAGTATGGGAACGGCGGCGTTGCAATCAACGTCGCGGCCGGCCCGGCCGCGGCCTTCGAAGCGGGGCTCTGCGGGCCGCGGCGCGTTCCCGGATCGACCGGGGAGCACGAGCCGGGGACGCGCGAGCCGGGGACGCGCAATGGCGGCCCGTCGGGCGGGCCCGGACGTTGACGAGGGAGGCGGCGGCATGAAGGCGATCGTTCTCGGGAGCGGGGTCATCGGCACCGCGGCCGCGTGGTACCTCGCGAAGGACGGCCACGAGGTCACCGTCGTCGAGCGCCACGAGGCGCCCGGACTCGAGACGAGCTACGCCAACGCCGGTCTCGTGGCCCCCGGGCACAGCTACGCCTGGGCCTCGCCCGCCGCCCCGCGCATCCTCGCGAAGTCGCTCGTCACCGCCGACCAGGCCCTCAAGCTCCGCCCGCGGCTCGACCCGCGCATGTGGTCGTGGCTGTGGCGGTTCCTGCTCCAGTGCACCGACGAGCGCGCCCGCGCCAACACGGCGCGCAAGCTCCGACTTTGCCGCTATTCCGCGGATCTCCTGACCGAGCTCACGGCCGAGACCGGGGTGCGGTACGACGGCCTCGCGCGCGGGAACCTCTACGTCTATCGCTCCGACCGGAGCTTCGAGGCGGGGGTGCGCCGCACCCAGCTCCTGCGCGACGAGGGGCTCGCGCTCGAGGTGCTCGACCGGGAGGGGCTGTGCGCCCGCGAGCCGGCCCTCGAGCCGGTGAAGGAGACCCTCGCGGGCGGCATGTACTCGCCGACCGACCAGAGCGGCGACGCCCGGATGTTCAGCCGCGACCTCGCGCGGGTCGCGGCCGACGCGCACGGGGTACGGTTCCGGTTCGGAGTCACCGTCGAGGGGCTCGAGGCGGACGGCGGCCGGATCTCGGGGGTGCGGACGAGCGAGGGCACCCTGCGCGCGGACGTCTACGTGCTCGCGCTCGGGTTCATGAGCCCGTTCGTGTCCGAGACGGTCGGGCTCAAGCTCCCCATCTACCCCGTCAAGGGGTACTCGGTGACCATTCCCCGGGAGTCTTCGAACCTCTCGCCGCAGATGGGCGTGTGCGACGAAGACCGCCTGGTGGTGACCTGCCCGATGGGAGACCGGCTCCGCATCGCCTCCACCGCGGAGTTCGGCGGCTACGACAAGGACCATCGGCCGAGCGACTTCCGGGCGATGTTCGCCGCCGCCCGGAATCTCTTCCCCGCGGCCGGAAACTACGACCAGCCCGAGTACTGGGCCGGGCTGCGGCCCATGACCCCGACCACCGTCCCGATCCTCGGCCGCGCCCGCCACGAGAACCTGTACCTCGATACCGGCCACGGCCACATCGGCTGGACGATGGCCTGCGGCTCGGGGAAGGTGACCGCGGACCTCATCGCCGGCCGCGACCCCGAGATCGACCTCGAGGGCCTCGTCCACAAAGACTGAGGACGACCACCCCATGCGCTACGTATCCTTCATCCACCGCGATGGCGATTCCGGCTACGGCATCAGCTTCCCGGACTTTCCGGGTTGCGTATCCGTCGGCGACACCGTCGACGACGCCATCCGCTGCGGCTGCGAGGCCCTCGCCTTCCACGTCGAGGGCCTGTCCGACGACGGGGAGCCCGTCCCGCCGCCGCGGTCGGTCGAGGCGATCAAGGCCGACCCGGACCTCGCCGACTGGCGGCACGGCGCCGACATCGTCCTGGTGCCGCTCCTCGTGGACCGGGGCTCCTCGCGACGCGTCAACATCTCGCTCGACCGCGGGCTGCTCGAAGCCATCGACGACGAGGCAAGGCAGCGCCGGATGACTCGCTCGGCGTTCCTCGCCAGCGCGGCGCGGCGCGAGCTCGAAACCACGTGACCCCGACCCCTCCGTTCGCGTCACGGGAACTCGTCGCCATGATCGTTCCGCACGAACCCGAGCACTTGCCGGAACGGGACGTGGGCTTACTCGACGGCAAGGTCAAGGTCGAATTCATGGACGACTTCGACCTGACGGAGTCGGAGGTGCTCGGCGTAGAGGTGTGAGGAAGGCGTCGAGGAGGCGGCGGGCGGCGGCGGGCGGGGCGGCGCGTCCCGCCTCCACCTCCTCGTCGAGCTCGGCGGCGAGGGCGGTGAGGCGGGGGTCCGCGCGCAGGCACTCGTGGACGCCGGCCTCGATCTCCTCGCGAAGCCACTCCTTCGCCTGGGCGGAGCGCCGGGCGGTCCAGTCGCCGGACGCCTCGAGGGCGGTGCGGCAGCCGGCGACCTCCCGCCACACTTCCGCGATGCCGGTCCCGGCAAGGGCGGAGCACGCTTCCACCTTCGGGGTCCAGGCCGGGGTGCGCGGGCGCATGAGGTGGAGCGCGTTCCGGTACTCGGCCACCGTCCGCCGGGCGGCGTCGGCCTGCGCACCGTCCGCCTTGTTGACGAGCACGAGGTCGGCGAGCTCCATCACCCCGCGCTTGATGCCCTGGAGCTCGTCGCCCGCGAGCGGGGCGAGGAGCAGGACGAAGACGTCGGTCATGCCGGCCACCGCGGTCTCGGACTGGCCGACCCCCACCGTCTCCACCACGACGACGTCGAAGCCCGCCGCCTCGCAGAGCACGATGGCTTCGCGGGTGCGGCGGGCGACCCCGCCCAGGGTCCGGCCGGCCGGCGACGGCCGGATGTATGCGTGCGGATGGTGCGAGAGCTCCGCCATGCGGGTCTTGTCACCGAGGATGGAGCCCCCCGCGAGCTGCGACGACGGGTCGACGGTGAGGACCGCGATGCGGTGGCCGGACCCGAGCGCATGCAGTCCGAAGGCTTCGATGAAGGTGGACTTGCCGACCCCCGGAGAGCCCGAAATCCCGATGCGAAGGGTGCCGCCGGGCGGGCGCAGCGCTTCGAGCAGATCGAGGGCGGCCGCGCGGTCGGCGGGGCGCGTGGACTCGGCGAGGGTGATCGCCTTCGCAAGCGCCCGGATCTCGCCCGATCGCACGCGCGCGGCGAGGGCGGCGGCGCTCGGGTTCTCGCGGGGACGGTGCTGCATGGACGCTCTCGCGGGCGAAATGGCGCGCCGATTCCCGTCAGGGCGCCTCGAACTCCAGGATTGGCTGGTCCACCGCGAGGCTCGACCCCGGCTCGGCGAGGACCGCGGCCACCGTTCCGTCCTGCTCGGCGCGAAGGACGTTCTCCATCTTCATCGCCTCCACCACCGCGAGCTCCTGGCCCGCCTTCACCGCGTCGCCCGGGCCGGCGGACACCCGCACGAGGAGGCCCGGCATCGGCGAGAGGAGGAAGCGCGAGAGATCGGGCGGGCGTTTCACCGGCATGAGGGCCCGCAGGGCGGCGGCGCGCCGGCGCAGCACCAGGTAGACGTCGCAATGGCCGGCGTGGGTGAGGCGGAACCCGTGGCCGCGGCGCTCGACCTGCGCCGCGATCGCGACTCCGTTCAGCGTCCCCTCGAAGCAGTCGAGTCCGGGGCGCCAGTCGCTCTCGACCCGGTACCGGGTCCGCTCCTCGCCCACTTCCACCTCGACCACACGGCCGGCGCCGCGGCGAAGCGAGACCGGATGGGCGCGCTCGTGGCGGTCCTCTTCCCCGGCCGCCGCCCCGCTTCCCACCAGCACGACATACTCGCGTTCCGCGCCGCTCGGGATCGCTCCTGCCCCGTCCGCGCCTCCGGCTCGCGCTCCCGCTCCGGAGGGCGATCCGACCGCCGCGTTCAGCCGGTCGATCTCCTGGCGCATCCAGGCCGCGACCACGACGGGGTGCGCGGGTTCCGGGGGGGCCACGCGGGCGGCCTCGAACCCGTCCGGGAAGTGCTCGTCGATGAACGCGGTGGAGAGATCCCCGGCCCGGAACGCGGAATGCCGGGCGAGCGCGGCGAGGAACGCGAGGTTGGTGGTGACGCCGCGCACGGTGTAGCGATCGAGGGCCGTCTCGAGCCGGTCGAGCGCCTCGCCCCGGTCGCGGCCGGTGGTGACGAGCTTCGCGATCATGGGGTCGTACCACACCGCGATCTCGCCGCCCTCCTCCACCCCGTCGTCGACCCGCACGCCGGCGCCCGGAGTGGACGGACCGTCGTCAGGGGTGACCCCACCCGGGGTTTCCTCCGCGCCGGCCGCGCCGGCGCCGGGGTCGGGACCGGGGCGCGGCGGCCGGTACCGCAGGAGCCGCCCCGTCGCGGGCAGGAAGTCGCGCTCGGGGTCCTCCGCGTACACCCGCGCCTCCATCGCCCAGCCCATCATCCGCACGTCGTCCTGGGCGAACGGCAGCGCCTCGCCGGCGGCCACCCGGATCATCCACTCGACGAGGTCGAGCCCGGTCACCGCCTCGGTCACCGGATGCTCGACCTGGAGCCGGGTGTTCATCTCGAGGAAGTAGAACCGGCGCTCGGGGTCCACGATGAACTCGACGGTGCCGGCCGAGACGTAGCCGGCCGCGCGGGCGAGGGCCACCGCCTGGGCGCCCATCCGCTCCCGCATCGCCTCGTCCACGAAGGGGGACGGCGCTTCCTCGAGGACCTTCTGGTGCCGGCGCTGCACCGAGCACTCGCGCTCGCCGAGGTGCAGCACCGTGCCGTGCCGGTCGGCGAGCACCTGGATCTCGATGTGCCGGGGGCGTTCGACGTAGCGCTCGACGAAGATCCGCCCGTCGCCGAAGCTCGCGACCGCCTCGTTCGTCGCGCCGCGGAACCCCGCGCGCCCCTCGTTCTCGCCGGCCGCGATCCGCATCCCCTTGCCGCCGCCGCCGGCCGATGCCTTGAGCATCACCGGGTAGCCGATCTCGCGGGCGACGGTCACCGCCTCGTCGACGTCGGCGAGGGCGCGGTCCACCCCGGGGACCGTGTTCACCCCGGCCGCGGCGGCGAGCCGGCGCGACTCGATCTTGTCCCCCATCGCCCGGATCGCGGCGGGCGGCGGCCCGATGAAGGCGATCCCGGCCCGGGCGAGGGCCTCGACGAATTCCGCGTTCTCGGAGAGGAAGCCGAAGCCGGGGTGCACCGCGTCCGCGCCGGTGGAACGGGCCGCCTCCACCACCGCGCCGATGTCGAGGTAGCTCTCGGCCGACGGCGGCGGACCCACGCACACCGCCGCGTCCGCCATGCGAACGTGCGGCGCTCCCTCGTCGGCCTCGGAGTGGATCGCCGCTACGGAGATCCCCATCCGCCGCACCGTGCGCGCGATGCGGCAGGCGATCTCGCCCCGGTTCGCGATGAGGATGCGTTCGAAGCTCATGCCCTCGCCTTCGGGCCGCCGGGGCCTAGCGCCCCGGCCCGGAGGCCCTGACCGTCCGCAACGATGGCCCTGACCCCGGGCCGCCACCGACCTGCTTGATTTTCAATCGACCGGAATCACTGTGCGGAGGTGCTACAGGGGGATGTTGCCGTGCTTCTTCCACGGGTTCTCGAGCCGCTTGCCGCGCAGCATCGCGAGCGCGCCGCAGATCCGGCGACGGGTGTTGCGGGGCAGGATCACGTCGTCGATGAAGCCGAGCCGGCCGGCGACGAAGGGGTTGGCGAACTTGGTGCGGTACTCCTCGGTGCGGGCCGCCATCTTCCCGGGGTCGTCGCGGTCCGCCCGGAAGATGATCTCGACCGCCCCTTCCGGCCCCATCACCGCGATCTCGGCCGAGGGCCACGCGTAGTTGACGTCGCCGCGCAGGTGCTTGGACGACATGACGTCGTAGGCCCCGCCGTAGGCCTTGCGGGTGATGAGGGTGACCTTGGGGACGGTGGCCTCGGCGTAGGCGAAGAGGAGCTTCGCGCCGTGGCGGATGATCCCCCCGTACTCCTGGGCGGTCCCGGGAAGGAAGCCCGGGACGTCCACGAAGGTGACGACGGGGATGTTGAAGCAGTCGCAGAAGCGCACGAACCGCGCCGCCTTGCGGCTCGAATCGATGTCGAGGCAGCCCGCGAGGACGGCCGGCTGGTTCGCCACGATTCCGGCCGGCGCCCCGTCGAAGCGGGCGAAGCCGGTCACGATGTTGCGGGCGAACTCGGGCTGGAGCTCGAAGAACTCCCCCTCGTCCACCACCCGCGAGATGAGCTCGAGGATGTCGTAGGGCCGGTTCGGGTTCGCGGGCACGAGGCGGTCGAGGGCGGGCTCCGGGCGGTCGGCGGGGTCGTTCGTCGGGCGCAGCGGCGGCGCCTCCCGGTTGCTCGCGGGAAGGTAGCCGAGGAACTCGCGCAGCCGAAGGAGCGCATCCACGTCGTCCTCGAAGGCGAGGTCCGCGACCCCGGAGCGGCCGGTGTGGGTGAGGGCCCCCCCGAGCTCCTCCTGGGTCACCTCCTCGTGGGTCACCGTCTTCACCACCTCGGGTCCGGTGACGAACATGTACGACGAGTCCTTCACCATGAAGATGAAGTCGGTCATCGCCGGGGAGTAGACGGCGCCCCCCGCGCACGGCCCCATGACGAGCGACACCTGGGGGATCACCCCGGAGGCGAGGACGTTGCGCTGGAACACGTCCGCGTAGCCGGCGAGCGACGCCACCCCTTCCTGGATGCGGGCGCCGCCCGAGTCGTTGAGGCCGACGACGGGCGCGCCCACCTGCATCGCCTGGTCCATCACCTTGCAGATCTTGCGCGCGTGGGCGGCGGAGAGGGACCCGCCGAAGACGGTGAAGTCCTGGCTGAAGGCGAAGATCCGCCGGCCGTTCACGAGACCGTGCCCGATCACCACCCCGTCGCCCGGGATCCGCTGCGCGTCCATCCCGAAGTCGTGGGAATCGTGCTCGACGAACATGTCCCACTCCTCGAACGACCCTTCGTCGAAGAGGAGCTCGAGGCGCTCGCGGGCGGTGAGCTTGCCCTTGGCGTGCTGGGTGGCGATCCGCCGCTCGCCGCCGCCGAGGCGGGCGGCGCCGCGCCGGCGCTCGAGCTCCTGGATGATGTCCTGCACGGTGTCGCGGTCGCCGGAGCGTTCCGTCAGGAGGCCGGCGGAGGGAACGGACGCACGCGGGCGGGCAGGCGGGCGGGGGCGCGGGAGGGACCGGCCCGGCTCAGGCCGCGAGGCGCCGGCCACGGACGAGGCCGAGGACCTCGCGGGCGGCGACCGGGATGGAGGTGCCCGGGCCGTAGATGGCGGAGACGCCGGCTCGCCGGAGCTCTTCGTGGTCCGCGGGGGGGATGCCCCCGCCGCACACCACGATCACGTCGTCGGCGCCGGCCGCCCGCAGCGCCTCGAGAAAGCGCGGCACGAGGGTCCGGTGCCCGGCCGCCTGGGTGGAGATGCCGACCACGTGCACGTCGTTCTCGACGGCCTGGCGGGCCGCTTCGGCCGGGGTCTGGAAGAGCGGCCCGATGTCCACGTCGAACCCGATGTCCGCGAACGCGGTCGCGATGACCTTCGCGCCGCGGTCGTGGCCGTCCTGGCCGAGCTTCGCGACGAGGAGGCGCGGGCGGCGGCCCTCCGCCGCCGCGAACGCCTCGACCTCGCCGCGGATCCGGGCGAACGCCTCGTCGCCCGCGTACTCGGCGCCGTACACCCCGGCGATGGAACGCACCTCGGCCCGGTGCCGTCCCCAGACCTTCTCGAGCGCATCGGTGATCTCGCCGACCGTCGCCCGGGCGCGGGCCGCCTCGACGCCGAGCGCGAGCAGGTTGCCTGCGCCGCTCTCCGCCGAGCGGGTGAGAGTGTCGAGGGCGCGCCGGCAGGCGAGGTCGTCGCGCCGCCCGCGAACGTCGGCGAGGCGGCGCACCTGCGCTTCGCGCACGGCGGTGTTGTCGATGGAACGAAGCGCAACCTCGTCCTCGCGCTCCGCCCGGAAGCGGTTGACCCCGACCACCGTCTCCTCTCCCCGGTCCACCCGCGCCTGGCGCCGCGCCGCCGCCTCCTCGATGCGCAGCTTCGGCATGCCGGACTCGACGGCCCGGGTCATGCCGCCGAGGGCCTCGACCTCGTCGATGAGCGCGCGGGCGCGCGCCGCGAGGCTCGCGGTCAGGCTCTCGAGGTAGTAGGAGCCCGCGAGCGGGTCGACGGTGCGGGTGACGCCGGTCTCGTGCTGGAGGATGAGCTGGGTGTTGCGGGCGATGCGGGCCGAGAACTCGCTCGGGAGGGCGAGGGCCTCGTCGAAGGCGTTCGTGTGGAGCGACTGGGTGCCCCCGAGCACCGCGGCGAGCGCCTCGATGGTGGTGCGCACCACGTTGTTGTACGGGTCGAGGCTCGTCAGGCTCGCCCCCGAGGTCTGGCAGTGGGTGCGCAGCATGAGCGAGCGCGGGTCCTTCGGCGCGAACTTCTCCTCCATGAGGGTCGCCCAGAGAAGGCGCGCGGCCCGCAGCTTCGCCACCTCCATGAAGAAGTCCATGCCGATCCCGAAGAAGAACGAGAGCCGGGGCGCGAAGCGGTCCACGTCGAGGCCGCTCTCGAGGGCGGCGCGCACGTACTCGACCCCGTCCGCGAGGGTGAACGCGAGCTCCTGCACGCTCGTCGCCCCCGCTTCGAGCATGTGGTAGCCGGAGATCGAGATGGGGTTGAAGCGCGGCATGTGCTCGGAGGTGTAGCCAATGATGTCGGACACGATCCGCATCGAGGGGGCGGGGGGATAGATGTAGGTGTTGCGGACCATGAACTCCTTGAGGATGTCGTTCTGCATGGTGCCGGAGAGGTCGGCGGACGCGACCCCCTGCTCCTCGGCGGCCACCGCGTACATCGCGAAGACGGGGAGCACCGCGCCGTTCATGGTCATGGAGACGGACATCCGGTCGAGGGGGATCCCGTCGAAGAGGACCTTCATGTCCTCGACCGAGTCGATCGCGACCCCGGCCTTGCCGACGTCCCCCTCGACCCGCTCGTGGTCGGAGTCGTAGCCCCGGTGGGTCGCGAGGTCGAAGGCGACGGAAAGACCCATCTGCCCCGCCTCGAGGTTGCGGCGGTAGAAGGCGTTCGACTCCTCGGCGGTCGAGTAGCCGGCGTACTGGCGGACCGTCCACGGCCGGCCCGTGTACATCGTCGCCCGCGGGCCGCGCACGAAGGGCGCGAGCCCGGGCAGGGTCCCGAGATGGGCGAGGTCGTCGAGGTCCGCCTCGGTGTACAGGGCCTTGACCGCGATCCCCTCCGGCGTCTCCGTCGCGAGGGCGTCGTCCGAGCCCCCCCGGGTCTCGCGACCGACGAGCGCGCGCCAGCCGTCCAGCGTCCCCGTCGCGTCCGTCATCTTGCCGCCCTCCCCGTCGCTCGCGCCGCCCGCATCGCCCGCATCGCCCGCCTGCGCGCTGCCAAAGATAACCCGTTCCGCCCCGCGATCCATAGCCGGCCCCGGCACGGCCCGGCGCGGCGGCCGGTTCTGCGACAATGGCGCACGCAGCCGACTGCCGGGAGGACGTTTCGTCCCCCGGCGTCAATCCCCCCCTTGCTCCACCGGAGAAACCGCATGCAGGCCACCATGAAGACGACCAAGGGCGCCATCCGACTGAATCTCTTCCCCGAACAGGCGCCGGTCACGGTGGCGAACTTCGCCAACCTCGTGTCGCGCGGCTACTACGACGGGCTCAAGTTCCACCGCGTGATCGCGAACTTCATGATCCAGGGGGGCTGCCCGCGCGGCACCGGATCGGGCGGACCCGGCTACCAGTTCGAGGACGAGTTCGATTCTTCGCTTCGCCACGACCGGCCGGGACGGCTGTCGATGGCGAACGCGGGCCCCGGCACCAACGGCTCGCAGTTCTTCATCACCCACGTGCCGACCCCGTGGCTCGACGACAAGCACTCGATCTTCGGCGAGGTCGTCGGAAGCGCGGACCAGGCGGTCGTCGACACCATCGGCCAGGGGGACTCCATCGAGTCCGTCACCGTCGACGGCGACACCGCGGCCCTCCTCGCCGCCCAGGCCGACCGCATCACGGACTGGAACGCCCGCCTCGGCGGTTGACCTGCCCTCTCCGTCATATGACCAACCTTGTTGTACACTTTCTGCTGGGGCAATGACCACCGCGCATCGACGACTGGGGCAAGAGACCAACGGACCATGCAGCGCACCACGTTCAAGATCGCCGAGGCCCGGGCCCAATTCTCCAAGCTCTTGAACCGGGCCAGCGCGGGCGAGGAGATCGTCATCACCAAGGGTCGCGAGCCGTACGCCCGAATCGTTCCGCCAGTCGCGGCCGCGAGACGGGAGGATGGACCGCTTCGTCACCTTCGGCTGCCGGACGATCTCTTCGACCATGAAGATGCCGAACAGTCCGCGATTGACGCCGGTGACCACACCGACGCGCTCGGGATCTGGCGCGAAGGCCCGGCCGATTCGTGAGGCTGCTGCTCGACAGCCATGCCGTCTACTGGTGGATGACGGGAAGCGACAGGCTGTCCGCGGCGGCCGGGGATCTGGTGCTCGACAGGTCAAACACGGTGCTGGTGAGCGCGGTTTCGATCTACGAAATCGAGCTGAAGGCCGCGCGGCGGCGGGTGAACCTTCCACCGGGCGAGTTTCGGGCCGCGCTTCGACGCAACGCCGTGGAGGAATTGACCGTTTCTCACGACCACGCGGAGCAGGCCGCCCACCTCGACTGGGACCACCGGGACCCCTGGGATCGAATGCTGGCCGCCCAGGCACGGCTGGAGAATTGCGCGCTCGTGTCCGTTGACGAGGTCTTCGACGGCATCGGCATCGACCGCCGATGGTAAGTCGGGCGACGGCACACCGGACCCGCCGGCTGGCAGCGCCGCGTCAGGAAGCGGCTTCGGCGGGGTAGCCGATGGTGCGCAGGGCTTCGGTGATCTCGTCGAGGATGGCGGGGTCGTCGATGGTGGCGGGCATCCGCCACTCCTCGCCGTTCGCGATCTTCTGCATGGTGCCGCGGAGGATCTTGCCGGAGCGGGTCTTCGGGAGACGCTCGACGACGACCGCGGTCTTGAACGAGGCGACCGGGCCGATCCGGTCGCGGACTAGGGCGACGGACTCCGCGACGACCTCCGCCGGGCTCCGGTCGAAGCCCGCGTTGAGGACGAGGAAGCCGAGGGGGGCCTGACCCTTGAGGGCGTCGTTCACCCCGGCGACCGCGCACTCCGCGACGTCCGGATGGGCGGCGAGCACCTCCTCCATCGCGCCGGTCGAGAGGCGGTGCCCGGCCACGTTGATGATGTCGTCGGTGCGGGACATGACGTAGACGTAGTCGTCCTCGTCCATGTACCCGGCGTCGGCGGTCTTGTAGTAGCCCGGGAACTCGGCGAGATAGCTCTCGACGAAACGTTCCCCGGCGTTCCACAGGGTGGGGAAGGTCCCGGGCGGCAGGGGCAGCTTGACGACGAGGGCGCCGATCGTCCCCCGCTCGACCTCCTCCGCGTTCTCGTCGACCACCCGCACGTCCATGCCCGGAACGCCGCGGGTCGGCGACCCTTCCTTGACCGGCAGCGCCTCGATGCCGATGCAGTTCGCGCAGATGGACCACCCGGTCTCGGTCTGCCACCAGTGGTCGATCACCGGGACGCGGAGCTTCTCGCGCGCCCAGTGGAGGGTGTCCGGATCCGTCCGCTCGCCGGCGAGGAACAGGGTCCGGAAGGCGGAGAGGTCGTGGCGCCCGATGTGCTCGCCGGCCGGGTCCTCGCGCTTGATCGCCCGGAAGGCGGTGGGGGCGGTGAACATCACCCGCACGTCGTGCTCGGCGATGATCCGCCAGAAGGTACCGGGATCGGGGGTTCCGACCGGCTTGCCCTCGAAGAGGATCGTGGTGTTCCCGGCGAAGAGCGGGGCGTAGACGATGTAGGAGTGGCCCACCACCCAGCCGATGTCGGAGGCGGCCCAGAACACCTCCCCCGGCTCGACGCCGTAGATGTTCTTCATCGACCACTTGAGGGCCACGATGTGCCCGCCGTTGTCGCGCACCACGCCCTTGGGCCGGCCGGTGGTGCCCGAGGTGTAGAGGATGTAGAGGGGGTCGGTGGCCGCGACCGGCACGCACTCGTGCGGCTCGGCGCCGGAGTGGAAGTCCTCCCAGTCGAGGTCGCGCGCCGGATCGAGGAGGCAGCGGTGCTCGGGGCGCTGGAGGATGACGCACCGGTCCGGGCGGTGGCGGGCGAGCTCGATCGCCCCGTCGAGGAGGGGCTTGTACTCGACGGTCCGGCCCGGCTCGATGCCGCACGAGGCGCTCACGATGACCTTCGGCTCGCAGTCGTCGATGCGCCCGGCGAGCTCCTTCGAGGCGAACCCGCCGAAGACGACGCTGTGCACCGCCCCGAGGCGCGCGCAGCCGAGCATCGCGACGACCGCCTCCGGCACCATCGGCATGTAGATGATGACCCGGTCGCCGCGGCCGACCCCGAGGCGGGCGAGGGCGCCGGCGAAGCGCGCGGTCGCGTCGCGGAGCGCGGCGTAGGTGAGGGTCGACTTGCGCCCGGTGATGGGGCTGTCGTGGATGATGGCCGGCTGCTCGCCGCGGCCCGCCTCGACGTGCACGTCGACCGCGTTGTGGCAGGTGTTGACCTCTGCGCCCGCGAACCAGCGGTAGTAAGGGGGACGGCGATCGTCGAGGACCCGATCCCAACGGCGGTGCCAGGAGACGGCCTCGGCCGCCTCGCCCCAGAACCCCTCGGGGTCGCGGAGGGAACGATCGAACACGGCGTCGAATCGGCTGCTCATGGCGCAGGGCCTCGTGCGGATGTGCGGTTGCGGAAAGATAACGCGTTCGCTGCTCCCGGAGAACGCCTCGCCCCGGATGCGCCCGGGGGGCCGCCATCGCGCCGCACGGCCGCTCCCGGCTCGCGCCCGTGGACCGTGCCCCGCGCGCCGGGCACCGGGCACCGGGCACCGGCTCCGTCCCCACGTTTTCCACCGCGAATCGACGGGTTTGCGACAGACACTTCACCGGACAGGCCACAACATATGGGGGGGCAGGGGTTCGGCGCCCCAACATGTTGACATCTTCGGCCCACATCCGTATCTTTATCTGCCGTTTCGCCGGTGCCGGAGAAGGTCATGGATGCGGCCGAGCACAACGTCCACCCGATCCGGATTGCGGATCGGCCGGCGGGGCTTGCGGAGATTTCGCTCCAGCCCGCTTCGCTCGACATCTGGGATTCCAAGTACCGGCTCAAGACCAAGACCGGCGAGCCCATCGACGCCGACATCGACGATACGTACCGGCGGGTCGCCCGTACTCTGGCGGACGTCGAGGCGACCCCGGAGGCCCGCGAGCACTGGTACGGACGGTTCTGCGAGGCGCTCCGGCAGGGGGCGATTCCGGCCGGGCGGATCATCTCGAACGCCGGGGCGCGCCAACACAAGCCCGCCACGTCCACGATCAACTGCACGGTGTCGGCCGTCGTGCGCGATTCGATGGACGACATCCTCCGCAAGGTCCACGAAGCCGGCCTCACCCTCAAGGCGGGCTGCGGCATCGGCTACGAGTTCTCGACCCTCCGGCCCCGGGGGGCCTGGGTCAGCGGGGCCGGCGCGCAGACCTCCGGACCGCTCTCGTTCATGGACATCTACGACGCGATGTGCTTCACCGTCGCTTCGGCCGGCGGGCGGCGCGGCGCGCAGATGGCGACGTTCGACGTGGGCCATCCCGACGTGATGGAGTTCATCCGGGCGAAGCGCGAGGACGGGCGCCTTCGCCAGTTCAACCTCTCGCTCCTCATCACCCGGGAGTTCGTGGATGCGGTCCGCGACGACCGCCCCTGGAAGCTCGCCTTCCCGATGTCCGCTAGCGAGCACGAGCATTTCGATCTCGACGACGCCGAACAGGTCGTCTGGCGACACTGGCCCGCCCACTTCGACAGCTACACCCGCGACGAGAAGGGGCGCGTCGCCTGCCGCGTCTACCGGACGCTCCCCGCGCGCCGGATGTGGGACGCGATCATGGCCTCGACGTACGACTTCGCCGAGCCGGGGTTCGTCCTCATCGACGAAATCAACGAGATGAACAACAACTGGTTCTGCGAGGAGATCCGCGCCACCAATCCGTGCGTGACCGGGGACACCTGGGTGCAGACCGCCGGGGGGCCCCGGCAGGTGGTGGACCTCGTCGGCCGGCCGTTCGACGCGGTCATCGACGGCACTGTGCATGCGTCCGACGCGCGCGGCTTCTTCCGCACCGGAACGAAGGCGGTCGTCTCCCTCGAGACCGAGGATGGCTATCGCCTGACCCTCACCCCCGACCATCGCGTTCGCCGGGTGGTGGAAGCCTCCCGCTACGCGATGTCGTCCGAATGGATCGAGTCGGGGAGCCTGCGTCCCGGCGACGAGATCGTGCTCAACGATCATCGCGACGCGCCGGCATGGGGCGGCGCCGGCACGGAGTCGGAGGGCTACCTGCTCGGCCTGCTGGTCGGCGACGGAACGTTGAAGGAAGAAGCGGCGGTGCTGTCCGCCTGGCCCGGCGCCCTCGCCGTCAACGGCGGCTACGAGCGCCCGGGAGTAGCGTCCGTGATGGACGCCGCATTGACGGCCGCGCGCGAGCTGCCTCACCGGAGCGACTTCCGCGGCTGGCATGCGGTGTCCGGGCGCGGCGAGTTTCGAATGAAGCTCGGGGCGCTGACTCTTCTCGCGAACGACTTCGGCCTTCGCCCCGGCCGGAAGACGGTTACCGCCGCCATGCAACGTGCTTCCGCGGCGTTCCAGACGGGGTTTCTCCGCGGTCTCTTCGACTCGGACGGCAGTGTCCAGGGCGACCGGCGCAAGGGCGTGAGCGTACGTCTCGCGCAGAGCGACGAGAATCTCCTCGTCGAAGTCCAGCGCATGCTCCTTCGCCTGGGGGTCGTCTCGCGGCTCTACCGGAACCGCCGTGAAGCGGGCACTGCAAGCCTGCCCGACGGCCGGGGGGGATGGCGAGACGACGGCGTCAGGGCCCAGCACGAGCTGGTCGTCGCGCGCGAGAACCTCCCGCGGTTCCAGCGGACGGTCGGCTTCGAGGATTCCGACAAGGCGGGGCGGCTCGCGGTGGCCCTCGCCGGATTCCGCCGCAGCTTCAACCGCGAACGCTTCACCGCGGTGGTGCGGTCGATCGAGCCTTCGGGAGAGGCGGCGGTCTTCGACGTCTCGGTTCCCGGAGTCAACGCGTTCGACGCCAACGGTCTCTATGTCCACAACTGCGGCGAGCAGCCGCTGCCCCCCTACGGCTCGTGCCTGCTCGGATCGGTGAACCTGACCGGATTCGTGCGCGATCCGTTCACCGCGGACACGAGGTTCGACTGGGAGGGCTTCCGCGAGACGGTCGCCGTCTTCACCCGAATGCTCGACAACGTGGTCGAGATCAACGGGCTGCCCCTGGAGGCGCAGCGCGAGGAGATCACCTCCAAGCGCCGTCACGGCATGGGGTTCCTCGGGCTCGGCTCGACCCTCGCGCTGCTCGGGATGCGGTACGGCGGGCCGGAGTCGCTCAAGTTCACGGCGGACGTCAGCCGCGAGCTCGCCGTCACCGGCTGGAAGACCGCGCTCGCGCTCGCCGAGGAGAAGGGGCCGGCCCCGGTCCTCGAGGAGGAGTACGAGGTCACCGCGGCGATGCTCGCCGCCCGCCCGGAGATGATGCGCGACGGCTTCCGGGTCGGGGACCGGGTCGCGGGCAGGGTCCTGCACGCGCGCTACAGCCGCTACATGCAGCGGATCGCGGAGATCGAGCCGGAGCTCATCGGACGACTCGCCGAGGTCGGCGCCCGCTTCACCCACCATTCGTCCATCGCGCCGACCGGAACCATCTCGCTCTCGCTCGCGAACAACGCGAGCAACGGGATCGAGCCGAGCTTCGCGCACCATTACTCCCGCAACGTCATCCGGACCGGACGCAAGACGAAGGAGAAGGTGGACGTGTGGTCGTTCGAGCTTCTCGCCTACCGCAAGCTCGCGGACCCGGAGGCTACGGGATTGGACGACCTGCCCGAGTGCTTCGTGAGCAGCAGCGACATCTCGCCGCGCGAGCACGTCGACGTGCAGGCGGCGGCCCAGTACTGGGTGGACTCGTCAATCTCGAAGACCGCCAACGTCCCCACGGACTTTCCGTACGAGGACTTCAAGGACATCTACCTCTACGCGATGGACAAGGGCCTCAAGGGCTGCACGACCTTCCGCTTCAATCCGGAGGCGTTCCAGGGAGTGCTGGTCAAGGAGCAGGACCTCGAGAACACGACGTATCGCTTCACCCTGGACGACGGACGGGAGATCGAGGCGCGCGGAAACGAGGAGATCGAGTACGACGGCGAGACGCACACCGCCGCGAACCTCTACGACGCGCTGAAGGAAGGCTATTACGGCAAGTTCTGAGGCTTCGGAGACCGGGGCGGGGCCCCGGGTTCCGGACGTCCGGAAACATCGCTCGAAGGCGCGGTCGACAAAGGCACGGGTCATGACAATCAAGTTGGATGGACGCATCGTCAAGTTCGCGGTAGGCGAGGATTCCGCGGCGCCGGAAGCGAAGTCGCCGGCGCCGGACGCACCGGCGAGCGAACAATCCGCGAAGGGCACTCGCGCGGACGGCAATTCCGCGAAGGGGGCACCGGATGGCGGCGCCCCGCGAAGCGCAGCGCCGCGCCCGAGCGCCGACGTCATCCAGATGCACGAGCAGCTCGAGCGGCCCGAAGAGCTGGTCGGCGCGACGTACAAGATCAAGACCCCGCTCTCCGAGCACGCCCTGTACGTGACCATCAACGACATCGTGCTCAACCCGGGGACGGAGCACGAGCTCCGGCGGCCGTTCGAGATCTTCATCAACTCCAAGAACATGGAGCACTTCCAGTGGATCGTGGCCCTGACCCGGATCATCTCCGCGGTGTTCCGGAAGGGGGGCGACGTCGCGTTCCTCGTGGAGGAGCTCCACTCCGTGTTCGATCCCGGGGGCGGCTACCTCAAGCGCGGGGGCAAGCGCGTGCCGTCGCTGGTGGCCGAGATCGGCACCGTGGTCGAGGAGCACCTCGTCAAGCTCGGGCTCATGGAGCGCGACGAGCCCGACGAGATCCAGCGGCGCCACATCGACGAGATCCGCCGGAAGGTCGGCTGCGAAGACGGGCAGTTCCCGGCCGGCGCGGCGATCTGCGCGCGGTGCAGCACCAAGGCGGCGGTCATGATGGACGGGTGCATGACCTGTCTCAACTGCGGCGACTCCAAGTGCGGCTGACCCGCCGCACCGTCCATGCCGGGGGCGCTCTCGCGCGCTGAGATTCGCCGCAACGGCCGGCCGGATACGGCCGCCGGCTCGAACAACGGGCGCCGGAAGGGAGTCCGGCTTTGGGCCCGTCGCTTCTCTCCGAGCGTGTGGCACGGCGGGAAGCGACGGGCCTCTTTTACCCCGCGCCCCGAGCCCCGACCGGCGCGCGGCGGCCGGCCCGGGCGGCACCGTCCGCGCAGCCGCCCTCAGTAGCCGAACGCCCGCGCGATGAAGCGTCCGGGCGCGAGCGCGAACCCGCCGGCCACGGCGGCGCAAGCCATGGTCCCCATCATGAAGCCGGACTTCCCGGCCGAGGTGGAAGCGCAGTTCGCGGGTCTCGTCGACGGCATGGTTGCCAAGGGCCGACAATTGTGAAGACGACGCCCTACTTCTACGAGCAGGTGCGCCGAAAGCGTCCCTACATCGAACCAGCTTGGTGCGTCGCCGTAATCGCTTCACCGCTCCGGCGCGGGGAACAGTCCGATGGGCGCATTCGCTTCTGGGGAGAAGTCGCTCTCCCGGGTGAAAACGAGTCACGAATTCTCCGCGTCGTGACCCTGGACGACGGCGAAACGATCCACAATGCGTTCCTGGATCATGGCTTTCGGAGGAAAGTTCCATGAGACTGCACTACTACGCGGACACCGACAGCCTGTATGTCGAATTCCGGGACGGACCGGGTACGGAGACGCGCGAGGTATCCGATGGACTCAACGTCGATCTCGATGCCGCGGGAAATGTCGTCGGTTTCGACATCGACAATGCTTCTCATCGGCTCGACCTGTCCACGCTGGAGGTCGAGGCGCTGCCTTTGCGTTCGTACAGGGTCGCCTGATTTGAAGCGCCGAATTCCGGGCCACCGGCATGGGCATCGACACGCGTTGGATGCACGATGAGACGACCTGGAAGGAAGCCGTGGCCTCGTGCGTGAGATCGGGACCGACGTGGTGGGGGTGAGAGCCGCGGAAACGGGAGGGCGGACGCGATGACCGGGAACGTGCTGTTCCTGATGTCGGACGAGCACAGCCGGGAGATCGCCGGCTGTTACGGAAACCCGCTCGTGCGAACCCCCAATCTCGACGCCCTGGCGGCGCGCGGGGTCGTCTTCGACAACGCCTACTGCAACTCCCCGATCTGCGTTCCGTCGCGGGCGAGCCTCGCGACCGGCGACCACGTCCACCGCATCGGCTACTGGGACAGCGCGGCGGCCTACGACGGCCGGGTTCCGTCCTGGCATCACCGGGTGCGCGCGGCGGGCCACGACATGGTGGCAATCGGCAAGCTCCACTATCGGAGCGCCGACGACGACAACGGATTCTCCGCGGTGCAGCACGCGATGTACGTCTTGGACGGCATCGGCGACACGCACGGGCTCCTTCGAAGGGACCGGCGGGTGCGCGAGGTCTCGCGCGAGCTGGCCGGGGAGGCGGGGCGCGGGATGTCCGTCTACACCCGCTACGACACGAAGGTGGCGGACGCCACCGTCCGCTGGCTCCGCGAACGTGGGAAGAGCCGGGAAGACGGGAAGCCGTGGGTGCTGTTCTCGTCGATGGTGTCGCCCCACTATCCGCTCATCGCGCCCGACGCGTTCTACGACCTCTACGCGGGCATCGAACTCCCGCGCCCGCGGTTCTACGGGGAAGCCGAGCGGCCGGATCACCCGGTGATCGACCACTACCGGGCGACCTGGAACTACGACGAACACTTCGACGAGGAACGGCTCCGGATCGGGCTCACGGCGTACTACGGTCTTTGCTCCTTCCTCGACTTCCAGATCGGCCGGATCCTCGCCACCCTCGAGGAGAGCGGATTCGCCGACGACACCCTCGTCCTCTACACCTCCGACCACGGCGAGAACCTCGGCAACCGGGGCCTGTGGGGAAAGTGCGTCATGTACGAGGAGTCGAGCGGGGTTCCGCTGCTGATGGCGGGTCCCGGCGTCGCCGCCGGGGCCCGATGCGCCACCCCGGTCTCGCTGGTGGATATCTACCCGACGGTGGTCGAGTTCGCGTGCGGGGCGCTCGATGCCCGCGAGCGAGCGCTCCCCGGCAGGAACCTCGTCGGGCTTGTCGGGGAGCACCCGGCGGACCGCGTCGTCTTCGGCGAGATGCACGACGACGGCTCGATGACCGGTACGTTCATGGTGCGCCGGGGCGACTGGAAGCTCGTCCACTACGTGGGCGGTCCGCCGCAGCTCTTCGACCTCGCGGCCGACCCCTTCGAAGCGCGTGACCTCGCCGGGCGATCCGATACGGCCGAGGTCCAGCGCCGCCTTTACGAGGAGCTGCACCGGATCGTGGACCCCGAAGCGGCCGACCGGCGCGCATTCGCCGACCAGGAGGCCCGGATCGAGCGCCTCGGCGGGGTCGGGGCCATCCTCGCCCGACCCGACTTCAATTTCACTCCGCTCCCCGTCTCCTGACCGCATCGCCGATGGCGGCCGGCGCGCCACGCAGACCGGGACCCGATTGCGCACGAGCCCCGGGATCCAAGGGTGGGCGCACCGGAGCCTCCCGGCCTCCCGGGAGCGTGGTTCGTGTCCGCAAGCGCAACCGGCGCGCGGACGTCCGAACGGGTCAGCGGGTGCTGATCCGGCCGTCCGTCTCCGGTGCCACCTCGCCCCGGGCCTCGATGTAGTCCATGACCATGGTCGCCATGAGGGTGGCTCCGGAAGCGTCGATCAACTGCCGGCCGTTCCCGAGCGATGCGTACCCGTCGCCGCCGCCCGCCATGTAGTCGTTGGTGGCGACGGTGTAGGCCCGCGCGGGGTCGAGGGGCGCGCCGCCCACCTGAACCTCCGCCACGCGGCTCCCGGCGGGCGCTCCCGGGTCGTAGACGAAGGTGAGACCTGCGACCTGCGGGAACCGGCCGGCTCCGTCCTCGATCCGGGAAACCCCGTTCTCGAGCGCGGCCCGGAGGTCGGCTCCGGCAAGCTCCATCAGGACGACGGTGTTGCCAAAGGGGAGCTCGGTGAGGATGTCCTTGCGGGTGAGCTCGGTGCCTTGCGCGTAGGTGCGGTCGCCGCGGATACCGCCCCCGTTGGTGAGTCCGATCTCGGCCCCGACCCCCCGCCGCATGGCCTCGGCGATCAGGTTGCCGAGGTTCGTCTCCCCGGAGCGAACGCTCGCCCGGCGGCTGTCGATCTCCACCGCGGTTCGGCCGATCACCACCCCGAGCTCCTCGTCGAGCCTGGCTTCGTACTTGTCGACGAGGGCCTGGACGTCCGGGTCCGGCGCCACCCCGGCGGTGGCGATCAGGCGCCACTCGGGGAGCACCGCGAGCGATTTCCTGCCCCGGCGCTCCACCCGTTCCACGCGCAGGTCCACGACCCCGAGGTAGTGCGCGTCGTACCCCGCCTTGAAGATCGGCACCCCGCCCTCGTGGAACGCGATGGGCACGTGGTCGTGCCCGCCGAGGACGAGGTGGATACCCTCGACCGTGGCGGCGAGCTCCCGGTCCTCCGCGATGCCGAGGTGGGTAAGCGCGACGATGAGCTCCGCGCCGTCGGCCTTCAGGTCTTCGACCGCCTTGCGGGCGGTCTCGACGACGGGGGCGAAGGCGATCCCGCCACCAGGCGACGAGAGGACGTCCGTTTCCGGGGTGATCACGCCGAAGAAGCCGATCCGGAAGCCACCGCGCTCGAAGATCCGGCGCTCGACCAGCCCTGCGGCGGGCATGCCGTCCGCGCCGCGCACATTGGTGCCGAGCCAGGGGAACGTGGAGGCGGCGAAGTTCCGGGCCGCCACCTCGGGTCCGAAGTCGTACTCGTGGTTGCCGACGACGGCGATGTCGGTGCCGATGGCGTTCATCATCTCCACCATCTGCGCCCCCTGGGTGAGGCCCGACATCACCGACGGCGAGAAGAGGTCCCCGCCGAAGGTGGTGACGGTGTGGGAGGACGCGGCCCGCTCGCGTGCGAGGAGAGTCATGAGCGGCGCGAATCCCCCCTGGCCGCGCTTCGGGGAGATCTCGTAGACGTCGTTGACGTGCAGGAAGGTGATGGTCGTCGGCTCGGCCGAGACGCCGGCCGACACCGCCAGCAGCGCGCCCGCAAGCAGGCGCATGAACGAAGTTCGCAAGGTTTTCATGATGGATCCTCGTGCCGGGGACTCCGAACGGCGTCCCGGTGCGAACGCGGGGAGCATGACGGCCGCCACTCTCGTCGACATGGCGGACCTTCATCGACCCTCCACGGCGGTTCAGTCCTTGAGCTTGACGGTGACCTCGACCTCGACGGTGATGTTGTTCGGGAGCGATCCCATCCCCACCGCGGAGCGGGCGCCGATGCCCGCCTCTTCGCCGAACACGTCCACCATGAGGTCCGCGAACCCGTTGATGACCTTGGGATGCCCGCCGAAGTCGGGGTCGGCGTTGACCATGCCGAGGGTGCGGACCACGCACTCGACGTGGTCGAGGGACCCGAGGGCCTTGCGGAGCTGGGCGAGGGCCTGAAGGCCGCAGAAGCGCGCCGCCTCCACCGCTTCGTCCACCGTGCGCTCGCTCGGCACCTTGCCGATGACCGCGCCGTTTCCGTCCGGACGGCTCGGCCCCTGGCCGGATACGTGCGCGTATCCGCCCGCAATCCGCACCGGGATGTAGGTGCCAAGAGGCGTGCCGGCCTCCGGCAGGGTGATTCCGAGCTCTGCGAGTCGGGCTTCTGCACTCATGCTCTGTCTCCGTTGGTCGTTGGGGGGGGCGAAAGCGCTCCCCGGCGGGGCTTTCCGCGGGCGGACCGAATCAGCGGCCCTTGAATTCCGGGGTGCGCTTCTCGACGAAGGCGCGGGCGGCCTCCTTGTGGTCCTCGGTGAGGCCGGACCGGGTATGGCCCCACGCCTCGAGATCCATGCAGTCGGCGAGGGGCCGGCTCTCCGCCGCGTTGAGGTTGCGCTTCATGTAGCGAAGGGCGATGGAAGGACCGCCCGCGATGCGCTCCGCGGTCTTTTGCACCTCCGAGTCGAAGTCGTCGTCGGGGAACACCCGGTTGGCGATTCCGAGGGCGAGGGCCTCGTCCGCCCCCACCAGGTCCGACAGGTAGTAGAGCTCGCGCGCCTTCGCGGAGCCGACGAGCCGGGTCAGGAACCACGACCCACCGAAGTCCCCCGAATAGCCGACCCGGGCGAACGCGGTGACGAAGCGGGCGGAGGCGGCGGCAAGCCGGAGATCGCAGGAAAGGGCGATGGAGAGTCCGGCCCCCGCGGCCGCCCCGCGCACCGCCGCGACGGTCGGCTTCGGCGACTCGTGCAGGAGGCGCGCGATCTCCATCCGGTCGCGGAGCGACTGCGCCCGTTCCTCCAGGGTGCCGGCGAACTCCTCGTCGCGGGCCATCGCCTTGACGTCGCCGCCCGCGGAGAACGCGCGGCCCGCGCCGCCGACCACGATGCAGCCGACCGCGGCGTCGCGCGCGAGCCGCGGTATCGCTTCGAGCAGCCCGTCCATCATCTCGTCCGAAAGGGCGTTCAGGCTGTCCGGCCGGTTCAGGGTGAGGGTCGCGACGCCGTTCTCGCATCGCTCCAGCAGATCGCTCATCGTTGCTCCTGATTCACTCGTTCGCCAGCGCCGGAGGCGGTCCCGGCGCTCGGGCCCGCCGGTCGTGCCGGCCTGCGTGCCGCGTCGGTCCCCGACGCCTTGCCCCGGCCGCCGGATTGCGGCCTCTCGTCAATCGCCCGGCCTGCGCCGGGCAGCTCCGGGCGCATGGTCCGAACCCCGACGGTCTGTCCGGCTTCGGTCCTCACGCGACCGACCGTGCCGGCCGCGGTGTCAGAACGTCACCACGCTGCGGATCGACTCCCCGGCATGCATGAGATCGAAAGCCCGGTTGATGTCCTCGAGGGGCATGGTGTGGGTGATGAGATCGTCGATGTTGATCTTCCCCTCCATGTACCAGTCGACGATGCGGGGCACGTCCGTCCGCCCCCGTGCCCCCCCGAAGGCGGTCCCCCGCCACACCCGGCCGGTCACGAGCTGGAACGGTCGGGTCGCGATCTCCTGCCCGGCGCCCGCGACCCCGATGATGACGCTTTCGCCCCACCCCTTGTGGCAGCACTCGAGGGCCTGGCGCATCACGTCCACGTTGCCGATGCACTCGAAGGAATAGTCGGCCCCTCCGCCCGTCAGATCCACGAGGTGCGCGACGAGGTCTCCCTGCACCTCCTTCGGGTTCACGAAGTGGGTCATCCCGAACTTGCGTCCGATCTGCTCCTTGCCGGAATTGAGGTCGACGCCGACGATCATGTCCGCCCCGACGAGCCGAGCCCCCTGGATGACGTTGAGGCCGATCCCGCCGAGCCCGAACACCACCACGTTCGAGCCGGGCTCGACCTTCGCGGTGTTGATGACCGCGCCGATCCCGGTGGTCACCCCGCAGCCGATGTAGCAGACCTTGTCGAACGGAGCGTCCTCGCGGATCTTCGCGACCGCGATCTCGGGGAGCACCGTGTAGTTCGAGAACGTCGAGGTGCCCATGTAGTGGTAGATGGTCTCGCGTCCGAGCCGGAAGCGGCTGGTTCCGTCCGGCATCACCCCCTGGCCCTGGGTCACCCGGATGGCCTGGCAGAGGTTCGTCCGGCCGCTCGTGCAGTACTCGCACTCGCGGCACTCGGGCGTGTAGAGGGGGATGACGTGGTCGCCCGGCTTGACGCTCTTCACCCCTTCGCCGACGTCGACCACCACCCCGGCCCCCTCGTGGCCGAGGACGGCGGGGAACAGCCCTTCGGGGTCGGCCCCGGAAAGGGTGAACTCGTCGGTGTGGCAGATCCCGGTCGCGCGGACCTCCATCAGGACCTCGCCGGCCCCCGGGCCATCGAGCTGCAACGTTTCCAATGTCAGCGGGGCGCCCGCCTTGTGGGCGACGGCGGCACGAGTTTCCACGGCTAACCTCCTTCCGCGATGTAGCGGTTGAACTCTTCGTTGAATGCGAACAGCTTGGGATCGGCGAGGCGATCGACGTAGAGCACGCCGTCGAGGTGATCGAGCTCGTGCTGGAACACGGTGGCGAGAAAGCCTTCCGCGACGACCGTCGCCGGTTTCGCCGATTCGTCGAGATAGTCCACCTGAACCCGGCGCGGACGCTCGACGAATCCCCGCATCCCGGGAACCGAGAGGCAGCCCTCCCAATAGCCGGCCGGCGTCGGGTCGAGCACCGTCGTGCGAGGGTTGAACACGGTGAACGAGGTCCGCTCCGCGTCGAGGTCGCGCTCCGCGTCGCCCGGGTCGAACTCGATGATTGCGACGCGCACCGACTCGTGCACCTGGGGGGCGGCGAGCCCGACCCCGTCGTACTCCGCCATCGTCTCGCGCATGTCGTCCACCAGCCGCCGCGCCACATGCGACCGGATCTCGGAGCGGGTCAGCTCGCGGCAGGGCGCGCGCAGGACCGGGTGTCCGAGGCGGGCGACCTTGCGTATCGCCATCAGAACCGGGTGCGGTGCGAGGCCCCGCCATCGATGGTGATGATGGTGCCGGTGGTGTTGGCGGAGAGGTCCGAGGCGAGGAACGCGACCATGTCGCCGATGTGCTCGGGCTGGCCGGCCGGGTAGTCCTGGCTTGCCACCTCGCGCCAGCGCTCCGGGTCGCCGAGGTCGCGCTCGGCGGTCGTGCGCAACATGGTGACGAGGCGCTCGGTCTCGATCTGGCCCGGGTTGATCCCCACCACCCGGATCCCGTCGATGGTGCTTCCCCCTCCGAGGGCCCGGGTGAACGCCATCAGGCTCGCGTTGCCGGCCGAGCCGGCGATGTAGCCCGCAATGGGGCGCTCGCCGGCCGCCCCGATGACGTTGATGATGACCCCCTTGCCGCGCGCCTTCATGTTCCGGTAGGCGGCCCGGCAGGTGTTCTGATAACCGAACACCTTGAGGTCCCACGCCTCGCGCCAGGTCTCCTCCCCCACCGACTGGAGGTCGCCGCCCGGAATCGCCCCCGCATTGTTGACGAGGATGTCGACGTCGCGGCAGGTCTCGATGAGGCCGCGGGCCGCATCCCCGTCCGAGAGGTCCACGGCATGAATCTCGACCCCGACGTTGAATCGGCCCCGAATCCGGTCGCGGGCGGACGCGAGATCCGCCTCCGTGCGCGCCGCGAGATGCACGTTGCACCCTTCGCGCGCGAGGCTCTCCGCCGCCGCGTAGCCGATGCCCTTCGATGCACCGGTGATGAGCGCCGTGCGCCCCGCGATTCCGAGATCCATCCGTCGAGTCCCCCTTGCTGACTGTCCGTTCCGACCTTCCGCCCTGGTCCGGCGGGCGCGCGGCGGGGCCGGCCCCCCGGGCTAGCGCGCGCCGATCCGTGCGCCTTCGCCCGCGACCCGCTCGAGGAGCGCGGCCGGACGCCACTCCTCGCCGTGCGCCGCTTCGAGCTCCTTCATTCTCGCCACGATCCGCTCGATCCCGACCTCGTCGGCGTGGAACATCGGCCCGCCCCGGTAGACCGGCCAGCCGTAGCCGTAGACCCACACCACGTCGATGTCGCTCGCCCGGAGCGCGATCCCCTCGTCGAGGATCTTCGCCCCTTCGTTGATCATCGGGTAGACGAGGCGTTCGAAGATCTCGTCGCGTCCGATGTCGTCCCGGCGCCGGAGCTGGCGCTCCTCGGCGAACTTCCGGATGATGCCGTCGACGACCGGCGACGGCTTCGGAACCCGGCTTCCCGGCTCGTAGTCGTAGTAGCCGGCCCCGGTCTTCTGCCCGCGCCGGCCGGCCTCGCAGAGGCGCTCGCGGATCGTCGAACCGGTGGACGTCTCCGCGTTCCACCCGAGGTCGAGCCCCGCGAGATCGGCCATCGCGAACGGCCCCATCGGGAGCCCGAATTCGTAGAGCACCGCGTCGACCTCGTGCGCCGGCGCCCCCTCGAGGATGAGCCGGTTCGCCTCGCGCTGGCGGGCGAAGAGCATCCGGTTCCCGACGAAGCCGTGGCACACCCCGACCAGCACCGGCACCTTGCCGAGCCGGCGCGAGAGGGCCATCGCGGTCGCGACCGTCTCGTTGGCGCTCTTCTCGCCGCGGACCACCTCGACCAGGCGCATGATGTTGGCAGGGCTGAAGAAATGGGTGCCGATGACGCTCTCCGGCCGAGCGGTGACGGCCGCGATCGCGTTCACGTCGAGGGCGCTCGTGTTGGTCGCGAGCACCGCGTGGCCGGGCGCGAGGGCATCGAGCCGGCGGAAGGTCTCCTGCTTGACCTCGAGCTCCTCGTACACCGCCTCGACCACGACGTCCGCCTCGCGGGCCGCTTCGAGGTCGAGGGTCCCGCTGATGAGGCCGAGGCGCTCCTCGACCTGCCCGGCGGTGATGCCGCCCCGCGCCGCGGTGTTCTCGTAGTTTCGGCGGATGGTGGCGAGACCGCGATCGAGCGCCTCGCGGCTCATCTCCACCATCGACACCGGGATGCCGGCGTTGGCGAAGCACATGGAGATCCCGCCGCCCATCGCCCCCCCGCCGACGACGACCGCCCGCTTGACGTCGAGGGTGGCGGTGCCGCGGGGGATATCGGGGATCTTCGCCGCTTCGCGCTCGGAGAAGAAGAAGTACTGCTGGGCGCGGGCCTGCACCCCGCCCATGAGCTGGCCGAAGATCTCCTGCTCGCGGTCCATCCCTTCGTCGAAGGGGAGCTCGACCGCCGCCTCGACGGTCCGGATGCACGCTTCGGGGGCCTCGAAGCCCCGCATCCGTCGCGCGCGCTTCTTGCGGAAGGCGTCGAAGAGGGCGGAATCGCCGCGCGCCGGGGCGACCTTGTCGTCGCGGTCCCGGATGCGCACGAGCGGGCGCCCCTCGGCCACCACGCGGCGCACGAAGGCGACGGCGCCTTCGGTGAGGTCGCCCTCGACGATCTCGTCGGCGAGGCCGTGGGCCAGGGCTTCGGGCGCGCCGATGGGGTTGCCGACGACGATCATCTCGAGAGCCTTCTCCGGCCCCACCACCCGCGGCAGGCGCTGGGTGCCGCCCGCGCCCGGGCACAGGCCGAGCTTGACCTCCGGCAGCCCGAACCGGGCGGAGGGGGCGGCGACCCGGAAGTGACACGCGAGGGCGGTCTCGAGCCCGCCCCCGAGCGCGGTGCCGTGGATCGCCGCGACCACCGGCTTCGGCGAGTCGTCGAGGACGTCGATCATCTCGAGGAAACCGGGGGGCTGGAGCGGCTTGCCGAACTCGGTGATGTCCGCCCCGGCGATGAACGTGCGGCCCGCGCAGGCGAGGACGACGGCGGTCACCGCCGGATCGCCGGCCGCCTCGCGCATCTTGTCGCAGAGTCCCTGGCGGACGTGCCGGCTGAGGGCATTGACGGGGGGATTGTCGATGGTGATGACGGCGATGCCGTCACGTACATCGAGCTGAACGGAATCCGGTTTCGCGGCCATGGGGGCTCCCGTGCTGTACCGTCACTGGGCGGGAGCGCTCCCACCGACCCGTGATCGTATCACCGGGCGGACGGGCGGGGTCATTCCTCCCATCGAACCTGCCGAAGGAAGACGGCTCGAAGGTCGATCCCCCACGAACCGACGAGCGGTATACTGACGGCCGTCGTCCCGCGGAGCGGATGCTGCGATGACGCGAAGCACATATCATTCCGGGCACGCTGGCCGCAACGAGCGAAGCCGCATGCCTGCCGTCGCCTGTACCTTCGACACCCTCGCCGCCGCCAAGGAACTCGAGACGGCCGGCGTCGACCGCGAGCAGGCCGAAGCCATCGTGGCACTCCACGTCAGGAGCGGCGAACTGCTCGCGACGAAACGCGACCTCGAGCCTCTGGCCACCAAGGCGTTCGTGTTGCAGGTGGCGATCGGGATCGTGCTCGCCAACGCCTCGCTCACAGTCGCGCTCGTCAAGCTGCTCTGACCCCCTTTCCCCGAGCTGAGCCCCGGTTCGACGGGGAGAGTCGTGGCTCCGGACCCGGGAGCGACGACAGGGCGACTTCCCACGTCCCTCGAGCCATTTGCCGACACGTTCCGTCGCGCCCCGATGACGACGCGGGCACGTTGCAACCCTACCCTTTCCGCAGTAGCCTTCAGCCGCACGGCAGGGAGCCGATTGAAACCCATGCGCGATACGCTCTCCGCCCTTCGCGACCTCGAAGCCGCCGGTATCGATTCCATGCACGCCGAAGCCATCGTCGGAGTAGTTGCCAGGGCACACGAGGAGCTTGCGACGAAGGACGACCTCGCGGCCGCCGTGGCCGCGACGAAGGCCGACCTTGCGGCTCTCGAGGCGCGTATCGAAGCGCGCATCGAGGCGTGCATTGAGCGAGCAATGAATCGCAACCTGCTCGCCACGATCGCGGTCGGGGGCGTCGTCATCGCCGCCGTCAAGCTGCTCTGACGCAAGTCCCGGGCCACCGGCCCGGGCGGGCGGAGACGGGTTCCAGGTTCAGGTAGCGCGGCGCTCCGACACGGAGAAGACCGGCTCGCCCCGCTCGTGGGCGAGGAGCCGCGCCTTGCGGTCGAGCCCGCCGCCGTAGCCGACGAGCCGGCCGTCCGCCCCGATGATCCGGTGGCAGGGGAGGACGATCGCGACGGGATTCGCGCCGTTCGCCGCGCCGACCGCGCGCGCCGCCCCCCGGGAAAGGCCCGCGCGCCGGGCGAGCTCGCCGTAGCTCCATGTCTCGCCGTAGGGGACTTCGGCGAGCGCCGCCCACACCCGCCGCCGGAACGCGGTTCCCTCCGGCTCCACCGCCATCTCGAACTCGCGAAGCTCGCCCGCGAAGTAGGCTTCGAGCTCCCCCACCTCGCGCGCGAGCCCGGCGTCGTCCCGCCGCCAGCCGGGCTCGGGCTCAGGCTCGGGCGGGCGCGCGCCGCCCGGCCGCGGGGCGTCGGGACGCAACGGATCGCGGTCCGGGATCGAGACATGGCGCACGGCCAGGTCGTCCTTCGCGACGAGGAGCCGTCCGATGGGCGACTCGTACCGGGTGTAGCGCATCGTGGTTGCTCCTTCGACGCCTCCCCTCCGTCGCATGCCGTCGCCTCCGGTCCTGATTGCCGGCGCGAGCTCCCGCACCGTGTCCGGGCCGACTCCGGAGCCCGCCGGCCGCCGAATCCCGGCCGCCCGAGACACCACTCGCGCGCCGCCCGGCAGGACGCGAACGGCGGCGCTCAGGCGTTGCCGGCGCGGGCGGCGACCTCGTCCGCGATCGCGAGCGCCGCGGTGAGACCGGGCGATTCGATCCCGTAGAGGTTCACGAGGCCCGGGACTCCGTGCGTCTCGGCCCCCTGGACGACGAAGTCCGGCTGCGGCTCGTCCGGCCCGTGCAGCTTCGGCCGGATCCCGGAGTAGTCGGGCTGCAGGCTCCCGTCGCGAAGATCGGGGTAGAACGTGCGCACCGCGGCGTAGAAGCGCTCGGCGCGCTCCGGGTCCACCGAGTAGTCGATCTCGTCCACCCATTCGAGGTCGGGACCGAAGCGGCACCGGCCGGCGAGGTCGAGGCCCACGTGCACTCCGAGCACCGACGGTCCGGGCATCGGATACACGAGGTGCGAGAAGGGCTGCGCTCCGGAGAGCGAGTAGTAGTTGCCCTTGGCGAGGTGCTGGGGCGGTATGGTCTCGGGAGGAACTCCGGCGAGCGAGCCGGCCACCTCCTGGGCAAAGAGACCGGCGCAGTTCACCGCGGTCCGGCAGGCGAGCTCCGTCGGCGACGCCCCCCCGACCCGGAGCACGATCCGGTCGTCGTGGACCTCCCCGCCCTCGACGGGGCTGCGAAAGGCGATCATCGCCCCCGCGTCGGCCGCGTCGCCCTCGAAGGCGTGCATGAGGCGGTGGCTGTCGACGATGCCCGTGGAGGGCGAGAAGAGCCCGGCGACCGCCCGCACCGCGGGCTCGAGCCGCTCGACCGCGTCCCGGCTGAGGCGACGCAGATCGTCCACCCCGTTCGCCGCCGCCCTCGCCTGGAGGGCGTGCAGGCGCGGCACCTCGCTCTCCTCGGTGGCGACGATCACCTTGCCGACGTTCGCGTACGGAACCCCGTGCTCCTCGCAGTAGCGGTAGAGGGCGCGGCGGCCGTCGACGCAGGCCCGGGCCTTGCGCGAGCCGGCGGGGGAGTAGATGCCGGCGTGCACGACCTCGCTGTTGCGCGAGCTCGTGTGGCTGCCGACGATCCCTTCCGCTTCGAGAACGATGACCTCGCGCCCGGCCATCGCGAGGCGGCGGGACACCGCGAGCCCGACCACCCCGGCCCCGATGACGACGCAATCGACCGATTCCACTTCGAGACGTCTCCTTGCGGGGTCCGGACCCGGGGCTCCGCGGGGCCGGCGGTCCCGGGACGTGGAAGGCGGACGGTGAAGGGGCCGGACCCGCCCCGCCGTCGCGCCCTTCGGTCCGTCCTGGCCCGGGCCGCTGGGCCGCCCGGCCGGCTCAGCCGACCCCGAGCGAGGCGTTGCGCACGTCCGTCACCAGCATGTGCGCGGGGGTGTGGGTAATCGCGATGGGCGGGCGCGCGGAGCGCACCGCCACCTGGGGGGTCACCCCGCAGGCCCAGAACACCGGCATCTCCCCGGGCGCGATGATCGGATCGTCGCCCTGCCAGGCCCGCCCGACGTCCTCGATCCCGATGCGCTCCGGCATCCCGAGATGGATGGGCGCCCCGTGCACCCGCGGATAGCGGCTGGTGATCTGGACCGCCCGGATCGCGTTCGCCGGGGTGAACGGCCGCATCGACACGACCATCCGGCTGTGGAACCGCCCGGCCGGAGCGCACTCGATGTCGGTGAGGAACATGGGGCACACGCTGCCGTCCTCCCAGTGCCGGATCGGGAGGCCGGCATCGACCAGGGGCTCCTCGAAGGAGAACGAGCATCCGAGGGCGAAGGCGACGAAGTCATCCTGCCAGTGGTCGCCGATGCTGCGAACGTCGCCGTCCAGCTCGCCGTCGCGGAAGACCCGGTAGCTCGGAAGGTCCGTCCGCAGGTCGAGGTCCTCCCCGAGCTCCGGCAGGCGGGGATCGCCCGGCTCGGACATCGCGAGGAGCGGGCACGGCTTCGGGTTGCGCTGGCAGAACCGGGCGAACTCCGCCGCGTAGTCGCCCGGCAGGATGGCGAGGTTGGCCTGGACGAAGCCCCTCGCGAGCGCCCCCGTGTGACCGCGGTACTCGCCCGCGCGGATGCGGCGCCGGACCTCGACGGGGTCCGCGGTGTTCCAGTCGAGGCCGAGGCCATGGGTCGTTTCGACGGGGGCGGCTGCGGCTGCGATCGCGCTCATGGCGGCTCCTCTCCCGGTGCTCCGGGCACGGTGAACGGCAAGGCGGAAAGTCTATCGCGCGCGCCGCGCCGGCGCACCGGCGCGCGCCCGCTCCGGAAGGAGGTCCCCTCTCCGGGAGGAGCTCCTGCCGGACCGCGGACCGAAGACGCCTCCCGTCCGCAGCCGGATCGAGTCGGATCAGTGGATGTCCGCGGAGTCCGACATGGCCTGCCGCAGCCGCTCGATGTCGAACCCCGGGCTGCGGGCGCACTCGAGGATCACCGCCTCGCGCCGGGTGAGGAGATCCACCGCGGCGGGAAGCTCCGTCACCACCTCGGGGGGAATGACGACCGCTCCGTGCCGGTCCGCGTGCACGATGTCGTCGTTCCGGACGGCCATCCCGCACACGTTGACGGGCTGGCCGAAGTCCACCACGTGAACGTGGGCGTGGCTCGGCCCCACCTCGCCGGCGAGGAGCTGGAACCCCGGCGCGCAGTCGTCGAGATCGCGCATCGAGCCGTTGGTGACCGCGCCGAGCGAGCCGAGCCCCTTGTGGACCGCGGTGTTCACCTCCCCCCAGAAGGCCCCGAACCCGGGCTCGGGGTCGATGTCCTGGATCACGGTGACGGTGGAGCCCGCCCCGCTCGCGACATGCTCGTAGTAGGCGATCCGGGCCTTGCGCAGCTCCGCGGCGCTCCGGGAGGGGGTGTCCATCGCCCGGATGGTGGCGGTGCGGGCCCGGCCGACGATGGGCTTGCGCGCGGGATCGAGGCAGACCATGGGCCGTACCGTGAAGCCGGTGGCCCGGCGGTGGGGCGCCACCAGCTCGAGGGCGTTGCAGATGGTCGGGGTATCCCAGGTGGTGAGAAGCTCGAGGTCGGCATCGGTGAAGTCGGTCATCGGGGGTCCTCGGTACGGGCGAAGGGGTTTCGAATGGTGGAGGCCCGATATTTTGCACGCCTGCGCCCCGGTTCGCCTCGCTCGGCGCTTGCGCGGATCCACCGAGCGCACCGCGCCCCTTCGTCCGCGCGGCCGACGGGACCGCGGATGCCGGCGATGTCCCGGCGCGGTGCCGGCGTGGATCCGGCGCGGTGCCGGCGCCGTGCCGGCGCGGCCGGGCACGCGCGACGGGATATGATCGGTCCCGCGGGAGGCTCGGGCGCGCGAGCGCGCCCGCACGCGGGCGAACCGGCTCGGCGGCGTGTGGACCGCGTGGCTCTTCCTTCGAGGATGGAACCGGTCCGAGACAGGAACCGCAGGGCGCGAAGCGGCGCGGGGCGGGGCGGTGCCGCGCGGCGGGGCGCCGACGGCGCAGCGCAAGCGCCCGAACCGGAACGGCAAGTCAACACGGGAACGGACGATGGGGAAGAGGCTGGCGGACAGGGCGGCGGTGGTCATCGGGGGCGGCCAGCAGCCCGGCGAGACGGTCGGCAACGGGCGGGCCACCGCGATCCTCTTCGCCCGGGCGGGCGCACGGGTGCTGGTCGTCGACCGCGACCGCGAAGCGGCCGCGGACACGGTGCGAGCGATCGAGGCCGAGGGCGGCGCGGCGGCGCCGTTCGAGGCCGACGTGACCCGCGAGGCCGACTGCGAGGCGGCGATCGGAACTTGCGTGGAACGCTTCGGCCGCATCGACGTCCTCCACAACAACGTCGGCCGCTCGCAGGGTGACCGGGAGGTCGCGGAGCTCGGGGCGGCGATGTGGGACGAGCTCCACGAGATCAACGTCAAGACGTACTTCCTGTGCTCGAAGCACGCCCTTGCGCCGATGCGGGCGCGCGGGAGCGGGTGCATCATCAACGTGTCGTCGGTCGCGTCCACCATCATTTCCCCGACCGTCGCCTACAAGACCTCCAAGGCGGCGGTGAACGCCCTCACCCACTCGCTCGCCATCGAGAACGCGCCGTACGGCATTCGGGTCAACGCGATCCTGCCCGGCCTCATGGACACTCCGATGGCGATCGAGCGGCGCGCCCGCGAGTGGAACCTGACCCGCCAGGAGGTGCGCGACCAGCGCGACGCTCGGGTGCCGCTCGGGCGGAAGATGGGCACCGGATGGGATGTCGGGCACGCCGCCGTCTTCCTCGCCTCGGACGAGGCCCGCTTCATCACCGGGGTCCTGCTGCCCGTGGACGGCGGGCAGAGCATCAACACCGAATGAACCGGTGAACGTGCCCGCCGCGCGCCGCCGCGCGACCCGGCGGCCGGTCCCGCCGGCGGGCCGGCGCGGACCGTTTGCGCACCCGCCGCCCGTTGCGGGCGGAACCGCGGGGCTGCGGAGCTGATCGGTCCGTGAACCGCGAGCCCTTCGACTACGTGATCGTCGGGGCCGGCTCCGCCGGCTGCGTCCTCGCCAACCGCCTGAGCGAGGACCCGTCCGCGCGGGTCCTCCTCCTCGAGGCCGGACCGCCCGATCACCGGTGGGACTTCCGCATCCACATGCCGGGGGCCCTCGCCCGCCCCCTCATGGGCGAAGCGTACAACTGGGCCTACCACAGCGAGCCCGAGCCGGGGCTCGACGGCCGGCGCCTGTACTGCCCGCGCGGGCGGGTCATCGGCGGCTCTTCGTCGATCAACGGCATGGTGTACATCCGGGGCCACGCCCGCGACTACGACGGCTGGGCCGCGCAAGGGCTCCCGGGCTGGAGCTACGCGGACGTCCTTCCCTACTTCCGGCGGTGCGAGGACCGCGGGCGCGGGGAGGATGCGTGGCGCGGCGCCGGCGGACCGCTCCACGTTTCGACCGGCGCTTCCCCGAACCCCCTCTTCGACGCCTTCATCGAGGCGGGCCGCGAGGCCGGCTACCCGGTCACCGAGGACATGAACGGCTACCAGCAGGAAGGCCTCGGCCGGATGGACATGACGACCTGGCGGGGGCGGCGCTGGAGCGCGGCGCGAGGATGGCTCGACCCGGCCCGGCCGCGGCCGAACCTCGAAGTCGCGGCGCACGCCCTGGTCACCCGGGTACGCTTCGAAGGCCGCCGGGCCGCCGGGGTGGACTACCTCGAGCGCGGGCGCGCCCGCCGCGCGGACGCCGCGCGCGAGGTGGTCCTCGCGGGCGGCGCGATCAACTCCCCGCAGCTCCTGCTCCTCTCGGGAGTGGGCCCGGCCGACGAGCTCCGGCGCCTCGGGGTCGACGTGGTCGCCGATCTCCCCGGGGTCGGAGAGAACCTCCAGGATCACCTCGAGATCTACGTCCAGCACGCCTGCACCCGTCCGATCACCCTCTACAGCGCCCTCAAGCCCCTCGGGATGCTGAAGGCGGGGCTCTCGTGGTACCTCTTCCGCGGCGGCCTCGGGGCGTCCAACCAGTTCGAGGCGGGCGGCTTCATCCGCAGCCGGGCCGGGGTCGAGCACCCCGACCTCCAGTACCACTTCATCCCCATCGCGATGCGCTACGACGGCTCGGGGCTGCGCGGACAGCACGGATTCCAGGCCCACGTGGGGCCGATGCGGCCGGAGAGCCGGGGCCGGGTGCGCCTCAAGTCCGCGGCCCCGCGCGCCGCCCCGAGCATCTTCTTCAACTACCTCTCCGCCGAGCGTGACCGGCGCGAGCTGCGGGACTCGGTGCGCCTCACCCGGGAAATCTTCGCGCAAGCGGCGTTCGATCCGTGGCGCGGCCCGGAGCTCGCCCCGGGTGCGAAGGTGCGCTCCGACGACGCGGTCGACGCCTTCGTGCGCGAGAGCGTCGAGTCCGCCTTCCATCCGTGCGGCACCTGCCGGATGGGCACGGACGAGGGGGCAGTGACCGACGGCGAGACCCGGGTGCGCGGCGTCGAGGGACTGCGGGTGGTGGACGCCTCCATCATGCCCGCGATCGTCTCGGGAAACCTGAACGCCCCCACCCTGATGCTGGCCGAGAAGGCGGCGGACCTCATCCTCGGCCGCCCGCCCCCGCCCCCGTCCAACGCCGCCGTGTGGATCGCCCCGGACTGGCGGACCGCGCAGCGCTGAGCGCGCGTCCGGCGGCGGAGACTCGAATGACCGGCTCGAAGTCACGCGCGAACGGACGCAACCCATGACCGGACGCCAACCATGACCGGACGGACGGCGGCGAGCGGAGAGACCACGTACGGATGGGTGGTGGTCTTCGCGTCGCTCGCCCTGCACAGCGTGAGCCTCGGCGCCCCGACGATGCTCTTCGTCGCCCTGAAACCCATCGCGGCGGACCTCGAGACGGTGCGATCGGTCCCGTCCCTCGCCTATTCGCTGATGATGGTCGGGGCGGGGGTCGGCGGCGTCGCCATGGGCTGGTGGATGGACCGGCTCGGGGTCATGCAGCCGGTGCTCTTCGGGTCGGTGATGATCTCCCTCGGGGCGCTGCTCGCGAGCTACGCCGAAGGTCCCTGGACCCTCTTCGTCGCTTCCGGGGTGCTCATCGGCCTCTTCGGCAAGGCGGCGATGATCGCGCCGCTCGTCGCCAACGTGACCCGCTGGTTCGACCGGCGGCGCGGGCTCGCGGTCGCGATCCTCACCTCCGGCCAGGGGCTCGCGGGGGCGATCTGGCCGGGCATCGTCCAGTACTTCAACGAGCTCGTGGGATGGCGGGGGACGTTCCTCTACTTCAGCGCCCTGGTCGCGATGACGATGGTGCCCCTCGCCCTCCTGCTGCGTCCGCGCCCCCCGCTCATGGCGGCCGGCGGGACGCACGGGATCCGGGTGGACGAGACGCAGGGGCTCGACCTGTCGCCCCGGGTCCTGCAGGGCCTGCTCTGGTTCGGCGGGGTGTTCTGCTGCGCGGCGATGGCGATCCCCATCGTGCACCTGGTCAGCCACGCCACCGACCTCGGTCACACCCTGGAGCAGGGCGCGCGGATTCTCTCGGTCCTGTTCATCGCCGGGTTCGTGAGCCGCATCGCCTTCGGGATGCTCGCGGACCGGATCGGCGGGGTGCGGACCCTCCTCATCGGCTCGGCCTGCATGGCGGTCATGCTGTTCGTGTTCGTGTTCACGACCAGCTACCTCGGCCTCCTCGCGGCGGCGCTCCTGTTCGGGCTCGGGTTCTCGGGGATCATGCCCTGCTATCCCCTGCTCATCCGCCTCTTCTTTCCGGTGGGCGAGGTCGGCTGGCGGATCGCGGGGCAGTACCTGTTCTCCGCCTTCGGGATGGCCCTCGGGGGCTGGGTCGGCGGGGTCGTCTTCGACGTTGCGGGCAGCTACACGCCCGCGCTCGTGGTGGGACTCGGGTTCAACGCGCTCAACTTCTTCCTCATCGGCATCATCTTCGTCCGCGGACGCCCCACGCGCCTCGAGCCGGCCCCCGCCTGAACGCTGCCGCGGCTTCCCCCATCTTCCTCGATGGAAGCCGGGCTCGGGGCGGCCGGCTTCGTCGGAATCGGAGTCGAAGGAGGAAATGCGGCACGGCGCGCGGCGCGCGAAACGGCCCGTTCGTTTCTTGCCCGCAAGGTTCACCGATGCCCCCCTTGGGGACAGGAAGCGGAACGAGGGCCGGAACGCAATGCACGGTCGGCCGGGTGCGACTTCCGGGCACGAATTCGAAGGCAAGAATCGAGGTGCGGGGCCGAACGGCGGGGAGCAGGATCACGGTCGCGACGCACCCCGGGAGCGGCTCGGGCCGTCGCGCCGAACCCGACCGACAGGGGAGATAACATGGCCGACCTTACGATGATCGGAACCCCGATGCCGAGCCGATTCCCGACCGACGAGACGCGCTGGCAGGCGATCGTGAACCGCGAGCGTGGCGCGGCCGGGGAATTCTTCTACTCCGTGGCGACGACCGGCATCTATTGCCGGCCCGGCTGCCCGGCGCGCCGGCCGAGGCGCGAGCACGTGGGCTTCCACGATTCGCGCGAGGAGGCCGAGAGCGCGGGCTTCCGGCCCTGCCGGCGCTGCCGGCCGGACGAGCCCTCGCTCGCCGAGCGGCACGCCGGCGCGGTGGCCGCCGCCTGCCGCCTCATCGAGGCGGCCGAGACGATGCCGCGCCTCGACGAGCTCGCCGCCGTGGCCGGCATGAGCAGATTCCACTTCCACCGGGTCTTCAAGGCCGCCACCGGCTGCACGCCGCGGGCGTACGCCGCGGCGCGGCGCGCGGACCGGGTGCGCGAATCGCTCCGTGGCTCGGGGACCGTGACCGACGCCATCTACGACGCCGGGTTCGGCTCGAACGGCCGCTTCTACGCGGATTCCCCCGGGATCCTCGGAATGCCCCCCGCCACCTTCCGCGAGGGCGGACGCAACGAGACGATCCGGTTCGCGGTCGGCGAGTGTTCGCTCGGCGCCATCCTCGTCGCGTCCACCGCGAAGGGGGTGTGCGCGATCCTGCTCGGCGATGACCCGAACGCCCTCGTGCACGACCTCGAGGACCGCTTCGCGAAGGCCACGCTCCTCGGGGCGGAGCCGGAGTTCGAGAAGCTGGTCGCCCGCGTCGTCGCGTTCGTGGACGCGCCCACGCTCGGCCATGAATTGCCGCTCGACATCCGCGGGACGACGTTCCAGCAGCGCGTCTGGGAAGCGCTCCGGGACATTCCGGCCGGGTCGACCGCGAGCTACCGGGAGATTTCGGAACGCATCGGAGCGCCGGGCGCGGCGCGGGCGGTCGCGCGCGCGTGCGCGTCGAACCCCCTCGCGGTGGCGATCCCCTGCCACCGGGTGGTCCGCAGCGACGGCGCCCCCGGCGGCTACCGCTGGGGGGTGGAGCGCAAGCAGGCGCTGCTCGAGCGCGAGGCAACGCCTTGAGCGCCTCCCCTTCGCGGGCGCGCGAGCCGGCCGGGCCGAACTCCGTCTTCGCCGCGCGCATCGCGGCCCTCGACTGGCCGCCGATCGCAGCCGGCCTCGACGCGGACGGCCACGCCCTGCTTCCGTCGTTGCTCAGCCCTCGGGAATGCCGGGGCCTCACCGCGCTGTACGAAAGCGGCGAGCTCTTCCGCAAGCGGGTGGTCATGTCCCGCCACGGCTACGGCCGGGGCGAGTACCGGTACTTCGCCTACCCGCTTCCGCGCCCGGTGGAGGCCCTTCGCACCCTGCTCTACCCGCCGCTCGCCGAGATCGCCAACCGGTGGAACGAAACGCTCCGCATCGATACCCGGTTCCCGGCCGCGCACGCGCAGTACCTCGAGCGCTGCCACCGCGCCGGCCAGACCCGGCCGACGCCGCTCGTGCTCCGCTACGGCGAAGGCGACTACAACCGCCTCCACCAGGACCTCTACGGAGAGCACGTCTTTCCGTTCCAGGCGACGGTCCTCCTCTCCGACCCCGCGCGCGACTTCGAGGGCGGCGAGTTCGTGCTCACCGAGCAGCGCCCGCGCATGCAGTCGCGGGTCGAGGTCGTGCCCCTCGCGCAGGGCGACGCGGTGGTCTTTCCCGTCCACCACCGCCCGGTGCGGGGCGCGCGCGGCTTCCATCGCGCGAACTTCCGCCACGGGGTGAGCCGCCTGCGCGCGGGCTCGCGCCACACCCTCGGCATCATCTTCCACGACGCCCGCTGACCCGTCCTACCCGCCGGCCCGCGGGAAGCAGTTCACCACGTTCCGCCCGACTCGAGGGCGCATGGCCGGAGCCGCCCTCACACCGCCCGCTCCGGTGGCGGTAGTCCGAAGCGGCTTCCCCACGGGCCGGACGCGCGGGTCCTTGACATGGAGTACTCATGTTTTCATACTTTTTTCATGCAGACGATGATTCAGATCCGTAGTGTCCCGGAGCCGCTTCGCAGACGGCTGAAGGCTCGCGCCGCCATGGAAGGCATGTCGATGTCGCGCTACATCTTGCGGGAACTCGAGAGGGCCCTCGAGCGACCGAGCCGACGCGAATTGCTTCAAAGGATTGGCTCGCAACCGGAGGTCAACCTGGAGCCGCCCCCCGCGGAGGTTCTCCGAGCGGAGCGTGCATCTCGCTGATGGTCCTGGATGCGTCGGCGGCGGTCGAGTTCGTGTTGAACACGGCGGCGGGCAAGCGGCTCGCCGCACGGCTCGCGGACGAGTTCGCGGTCGTCCACGTGCCACATCTCATCGATCTGGAAATCGCCCAGGTGCTGCGCCGGTACGTTCGCGACGGAACTCTGACCGAACCGATGGCGATGACCGCGCTGGCCCGATGGCGAGAGCTCGATGCCGAGCGATATCCCCACGAGCCGTTCCTCGAACGGATTTGGCACCTTCGCGACAATTTGACCGCGTACGATGCGGTGTACGTGGCCCTCGCCGAAGCGCTGTCGATGGTCCTCGTGACCGGGGACCGGAAGCTGGCAGGAGCACCCGGCTTGCATGCCGTCATTGAGCTAGCGTAGTACGCGGACCGACGTCGCGCCGGCTCAGTTCCGCTGCGACGGACGATTCCATCACGTGGCGGCTCAACTCCCTGGCGCGCATCTTTGGGCGAATCCGGTCAGTACCGTCTACCCGGCGAAGCGGGACTCGGGGAGGCCGGTGACGCCGAGGCCGTGGACTGCGAAGAGGGCGCCGTCGATGGGCCGGTCGCCGCGCACGTTGCCCGAGTCGCGGATCGACGGGACGAACGCGATGTCGAGGTCGGGGCCGCCGAACATCACGCTCGCCGGTCGCGAGCACGGCATTTCGATCAGCCGGTCCAGGGTGCCGTCGGGGGCGAAGCGCGCGATCCGGCCGGCGTGCACGAGGGCGCTCCAGAGGAAGCCGTCGCGGTCGACCGTGCCGCCGTCGGGGCCGCTGTCGAAGGGGTTCGTGTCGACCGCGACCCGCTCCTCCCCGATGGCCCCGGTCGACGTGTCGTAGTCGTAGGCGAAGATGGCGCGCCGGCCGGTGTCGGCGAAGTAGAAGGTCTCGCCGTCGGGGCTGAAGCAGGGGCCGTTGGCGACGAGGACGTCTCCCTTCAGGCGGTGGAGCGAGAGATCCGGATCGAGCCGGTAGATCGAGCCGCGCGGCTCGCGGCCGATCCGGGTCTGCATGGTGCCGGTGAGGAAGCGGCCCTGCCGGTCCACCTTGCCGTCGTTGAAGCGGGTGCTCGGGTCCGCGGATTCCGGATCGGAGACGAGGGTCGCCTCCCCGGTCCCGAAGTCGAAGGTGTGGACGCCGTTGCGGAGCGCGACGATCGCGCCTCCGCCCCGGCGAAGCGCCATCGACCCGATCATGTCCGGCACGCTGAAGTCACGCCGCTCGCCCGTCGCCCAGTCGAGCCGGTGGATCCGGGCGCCGCGCGTGTCCACCCAGTACAGGGCCTGCTCCTCGACATCCCAGAGGGGACCCTCGCCCAGCAGATCGATGGTCTCCCCGATCCGTTCGATTCTCGTCATGGTTCACCTCGTCGAACGATTCCCTCGATCCGGGCCCCGTCGCTCCGCCCGTGAAGCGCCGCGACCTGCCGGCAACGGTGACCCGCGCCGCGACCGTGCGGGGGGCTGGCGGCGGGCCGGCCTGCGGCCGTGACACACCTCGAATTCTTGACCCGAGACCCCGCCGTCATCCCTTCGTGCATTCGGTCAACGCCTGATCGAGGATAGCGAGCGCGGTGTCGATCTGGTCGCGGGTGACGGTCAGCGGCGGCGCGATCCGGAACACGTTGGCGTGTTGCGGCCGCCCGATGTTGAGACTCGCGCCGAGCTCGATGCAGCGCCGGCCCACCCTCGCGCCGAGCTCGTGGGCGGGCTCCCGGGTGTGCCGGTCCTCGACGAGCTCCATTCCGATGAGGAGGCCGCGCCCGCGGACGTCTCCGATCGATTCGTGGCGCTGCTTGAGGTCGATGAGACCGCTCTTCAAGTGCCGCCCGAGCTCGCGGGCCCGCACCTCGAGCCGGTCGCGCACCAGGATCTCGATGACCTTGCTTCCGACCGCGGCGGGAAGCGGGTCCGCGGTGTGGGTCGTGTAGAACAGGAAGTCGCGTTCGTGGCACGCCTCCTCGACCTCCGGGGAGGCGACCGTCGCCGACAGCGGCAGTCCCGCCCCGAGCGTCTTTGAGAGGGTCAGGATGTCGGGGACCACCCCCTCGTGCTCGAACGCGAACCGGTCGCCGGTGCGCCCGAGGCCGGTCTGCGCCTCGTCCAGGATGAGCAGCATCCCGCGGCGCCGGCAGTGATCGGCAAGCGCCGCGAGGTAGCCCTCGGGCAGCTCGATGATGCCGCCCGAGCTCAGGATGGGCTCGGCGATCATCGCGGCGAGGCTCCCGACCGACTGGCGGTCGATCATCTCGAACCCGAAGTCGAGCTCGGCCCGCCAGTCGTACTCGCCGTTGGACGCGAACGGGGAGCGGTAGGCGTGCGGGGTCGGCAATGCGAGCACCCCGGGCATCGGGGCTCCGTAGCCGCGCCGGGCGCCGTTGAAGGTGGCCGCGGCGGCGCCGCCGGTGACGCCGTGCCAGGACCGGTCGAAGGCCACCACCTCGAAGCGCCCGGTCGCGAGCTTGGCCATCTTGATGGCCGCCTCGTTGGACTCGGCGCCGGTGCTCAGCGGCAGCACCCTGGAGAGCGACACGGGGAGCAGGGCGCTCAACGCCGAGGCGAATTCGAGGACCACGTCCGAGAGAAAGCTGCTGTGCAGGTGATCGAGGCGGGTCATCGCCTCGCCGACGGTGGCCACGATCTCCGGATGGGCGTGCCCGAGGATCGCGCTCATCTGCCCGGAGGTGAAGTCCAGGATCTCGCGCCCGTCGCGGTCGCGCACGTACGCACCGCCGGCGGACGAGATGATCGTCTCGGAAAACTCGCCGGTGTACCGGAACAGGTGCTCGGCATCGGGCGAAGCCATGTCATCCATCTCCTTCGAAAGCGGGTTCATTGTGGCGCAATGCCCGTTCCCGGTCACGGCGAGCGGTGCCGGCGAAGACGTTCGGCGGGCGCCCCGAACCGCGCTCACGAGCCCTGGCCGCCGTCCCGTCGGCGGCGCTCGTTGCGGCGCGCTGAGGGGCGGGCGGCCTACACCACGTCACGGGCCCGGAAGTCCGCGACCTCGGCTGCGGAGTAGCCCGCTTCGAGGAGGACCTCCTCGGTGTGCTCGCCCGCCTCCGGGCTCGCCCGGCGCATCTTCGGCGGGGTGCGGCTCAAATTGACCGCGTGGTCGACCACGTTCACCTCGCCGAGCGCCGGGTGCGTGACCGGCTTCGTCATTTCGAGGTGCCGGACCTGGGGGTCGGCGAACGTCTCGTCCACGGAGTAGATCGGGCCGCAGGGCACCCCCGCCTCGTTCAGCAGCGCCACCCAGTGGGCGCTCGATTCGGTGCGGGTGTAGGCCGCGATCGCCTCGTTCAGGGTGTCGCGGTTCTCGTACCGGGCGTGGCCGTCGTGGAAACGCGGGTCTTCGAGGAACGCCTCCGCCCCGATCGCCCGGCACAGCCGCGCGAACAGGTGCTCGCCGGCCGCCGCGATGTTGATGTGCCCGTCCGCGGTCTCGAAGACTCCGGTGGGGATCCCCGTCGGATGGTTGTTCCCGGCCTGCGGGGGAACCTCTTCGGCGATGGTCCAGCGGGCGGCCTGGAAGTCGAGCATCGCGATCTGAGCTTCGAGGAGCGACGTGTGCACCCACTGGCCCTCGCCGGTGACCTCGCGGTCGACGAGCGCGGTGAGGATCCCGATCGCGAGATACATCCCGGCCGTGAGATCCGCGATGGGAATGCCGACCCGGACCGGCCCCTGACCGGGCAGCCCGGTGATCGACATGAGCCCGCCCATGCCCTGGGCGATCTGGTCGACTCCCGGGCGGTTCGCGTACGGCCCGTCCTGGCCGAACCCGGAGATGCTGCCGTAGACGATGCGCGGATTGATCGCCCGGACCGATTCGTAGTCGATGCCGAGCCGGTGCTTCACCCCCGGCCGGTAGTTCTCGACGATGACGTCCGCGCCCGCCGCGAGGCGCATGAAGATCGCCACCCCGTCCGGGTCCTTGAGGTCCAGGGTGAGGCTGCGCTTGTTGCGGTGCAGGTTCTGGAAGTCCGGGCCGTGGCGGGGGCCGCCGAGTCCGAACGCCTCCTTCGGCCGTTCCTCGATCTTGATGACGTCCGCCCCGAGGTCCGCGAGCTGGCGGGCCGCCGTCGGCCCGGCGCGGGCCCGGGTGAGGTCGAGGACGCGGAACCGCGAGAGGGCAAGGGTCATGTCGTTTCTCCCTGGATGATTCGATACGTGGTCTGTTCGGTGGGGTGAGGGGCGGCTGCCGCCGGCAACGCGCGGCTTGCACGCAGGTCGCGCCGATGTCCGGCTGCGAACGCCGATCCGCTCGCGGGGGCGCGGCGCCTCCGCGATCGTGTCCTTGTGAACGTCCAACCCGATGTACGCGCTAAACTCCGTCATGACCTGCCCTCCTCGATGTGGCTCTGTGTCAAGGGTCCTGACCTCGAACATAACCCACGCGTCTCGAGGTCAGGGCAGGTCAATCCATGATGTCTAATGGAACGATCCGCCGATGAGGTCGCGGGCGATGATGAGGCGCTGCACTTCGCTCGGACCCTCGCCGATGCGCCGGATCCGCATCTCCCGGTACCAGCGCTCGAGGGGCAGGTCCTTGGTGACCCCGTAGCCGCCATGGATCTGCATCGCGCGGTCGACGACCCGCCCGCCGGCCTCGCTCGCCACGAGCTTGGCCATCGCCGCCTCCTTGCGGAACGGCTCGCCCCGGTGCGCCCGCTCCGCCGCGGCGAGGGTCAGCCAGCGCGCGGACTCGATGTCCACCTGGCTGTCGATGATCATGTTCTGCACCGACTGGCGGGTGCTGAGTGGCGCGCCGAAGGTCTCGCGCAGGCGCGCGTACTCGATGGCCATCTCCTGCGCGGCGATCGCGACCCCGATGCACGCCGCCGCGTACGGAATGCGCTGGCGCGACAGGCGATCGTTCGCGATCGCGAACCCGCCGCCGACGGTCCCGAGCACGTTGGTGGCCGGCACCCGCAGGTCCTCGAACTGGAGCTCCGTCGCGTAGTTCGCGGAGCGAAGGGTGTGCACGACCCGGCGGACGTGGAAGCCCGGCCAGTCGGTCTCCACGATGAAGCACGTCACCCCGGCCCGGCCCTTCGACGGGTCCGTGCGGGCGAAGACGATGCCGTAGTCGGCCCGGTCCGCCCCGGAGATGAAGATCTTCGCGCCGTTGATCACCCAGTCGTCGCCGTCGCGCACGGCGCGCGTGCGGATGGCCCGCGCCGGATCGCTCCCTCCGGAGGGTTCGGTGAGTCCGAAGAACGCCCGCTTCTCGCCCCGCAGGGTGGGATGGAGGTAGCGCTCCTTTTGCTCCTCGGTCGCCTCGTAGAGCTGGGCGAGTCCGACCGCGCCGAACACCCCGTAGCAGGGAGCGTAGAGCCCCGCGCGGTGCTGGGCCATCTCGATCGCCATCAGGGTCCGGGTGACGATGTCGACCCCCGGCCCCCCGTACTCCTCGGGGATGTCGAGCCCGAAGAGGCCCATCTCCCGCACCATGCCGGCGAGTCTCGTGTGGTCGGCGGGTTCGAGCTCGCTCGCGTCCGGATCGAGGTCCGCTTCGAGGGGAATGATCTCCTCGCGGACGAAGCGCCGCACGACGTCGACGAGGAGGCGCTGTTCTTCGCTCGGCTGGAGGTTCATCGTCTCCCTTGCGTCCGGTGCGGCCCGCCCGACCTGCCCTTCGCGCGGCCGCAAGGCTCCGCTCGCACCGTCCCGATCGCTCGCATCCCGGCTCGAGTGCCGTCGGCGCGCCGTCAGGCCGGGCTCAGCCGGCCGAGGCCGGGCGGCGCCTCGTTCTCGGGCGGGAGGGCCCCGTGGTCGGCCCGGTGGAGCATCAGCAGCTCCCGGAAACGGGTGTGGTACTGGGTGTTGACCTCCACCCGGAACCGGAAGCCCGGCCCGCGCCGCGCGAGCTCGGCGGCGAGCTCGCCCCGGAGGCCGAAGAGGGACCGCCCCCCCGCGACCCCGATGCAGAGCACCTCCGACTCCCCGCCGGCGATCTCCTTCGCGATCTGCCCTTCGGTCCGGCCTTCGGTCCGGCCTGCTTCCTGGCCCGCGACCTGCCCCGCGATCTGCCCCGCGATCTGATAGACCCCGAGCTGGCCGGGCAGCCGCGCCACCTCGCTCGCCTCGAGCGCCCGCCAGGGCTTCGTCAGGCGGATTGCCATCGCCGCGCCTCCCCGTCGGCCGCCCGGCCATCGCGCCGCCCGCCGAGGAATTCGCGGGTCAGGCCGATGAACTCCTCCAGCCGATCGTGGTGCACCCAGTGACCGGCGCCCTCCACGTTGATCCCGGCCGCCCCGGCGATATGCGCGACCCGTTCGTCCGCGGTCGGATCGGCCGCCCAGCTCTCGGTGCCGCGCACGAGCAGGGTCGGGCACCGGATCCGCTTCCAGGTCTCCACCGTGTCCGCGGCGCGCATCCCGTGCGGCGGCTGGAGCCGCACGTAGTTGTCGAACTTCCAGCCATAGCTGCCGTCCTCGTTCTGGCTCACCCCGTGCACGGTGAGGTGCCGGGCCTGCTCGGGGGTGAGATGGGGGTTCTCCTCCTGCATGCGCCGGAAGGCGTCCTCGATGCTCGGATAGCGCCGCGGCGTACGCCCGGCGAGCCTGCGGACGTCGTCGATCCAGCCCGCGAACCGCTCCGGCCCCGGGAGCCGCTCCTTGCGCCGCATCTCGGGCGGCGGCCCCATGCCCTCGATGGCGACGAGCCGCACCACGTTCTCGGGGTAGAGTCCGGCGTACTGCAGCGAGATGGCGCCCCCCAGCGAATGCGCGACGATGGTGGCCGGAGTCAGGCGGGTCTGGTGCAGGAGCTGGGCGATGTCGTAGACGTAGTCGGCCAGCATGTACGCGCCGCCCTCGATCCACTGCGAGTCGCCATGGCCCCGGAGATCCGGGGCGATCACGTGGTAGTCCCCGCGGAACGCCTCGGCCACCCAGTCCCAGCTCCGGCAATGGTCGCGCCCGCCGTGCACGAGGAGCAGGGGCGGCGCCTCGGGGTTTCCCCAGTCCACGTAGTGGAGGCGCAGCCGCTGGGAGAAGTAGATGTGGGAGGTCGGTCCGTGAACGGGCGGCGCCATGCGAGGTCTCTTTCCGGTCGGGTCCAGTCGGCGAAGGGGAGTGTGACGGGATCGGGCGGGGATTCTACAATCGGATGGTTCCGTCCTCTTCCCGCAGGATCGCAAGACCGCCCGACCCATGCCGAACGATTACCCGCCCGCCGATCTCGATCTCGTTTCCGGCGCCGAGTCCGACTCGGACAGCCTGCGCGCGCTGTTCCGTCCCCGTTCGGTGGCGGTGGTGGGCGCCTCCCGCGACCCGGGCAAGATCGGGGGCCGTATCTTCCGCTACGTCCGCGACCGCGGGTATCCCGGCCCGGTATACCCGATCAGCGCCGGAACGGAGCCGGTGCAGGGAGCCGAACCGCTCCCCTCCCTGGACGCCCTCCCCTCGCCCGCCGACCTCGTGTTCGTGGTGGTTCCCGCGCGGCACGTGCCCGAGGCGGTCAGCGCGGCCGCGGATCGCGGATGCGGCGCCTGCGTGGTGGTGAGCTCCGGGTTTGCCGAGAGCGGCCCGGAAGGCAAGGTTCTTCAGGAAGAGATCGAGGCGATCGCCCGGGCGACCGACTTGCGCATCCTCGGACCCAACTGCATGGGGATCATGAACCCCCGCATCGGCCTCTACGGCACGTTCATGAGCGCGCTCGACGAGGTGCCGCTCCCTCCCGGCAACGTCGCCCTCGTCAGCCAGTCCGGGGCGTTCGCGACGCACGCCGCGCTGCTGCTCCGCAACCGGGGACTCGACCTCAGCCTGTGGTGCACGACCGGGAACGAATGCGACGTGGACGTCGCGGACGGGATCGCGTGCGCCGCGCGGGACGAGGACACCGAGGTGATCGTGGCGTACCTCGAAGGTTGCCGCGATCTCGAGAAGCTGGATGCGTCGCTGGCGGTGGCGGCGGAAACGCGAAAGCCCATCGTGGTCCTCAAGGCGGGACGGAGCGCCCCCGGCGCCGAAGCGGCCCGCGCCCACACCGCCGCCGAGGCGGGTGACGATGCTCGATTCGACGGGGTCTTCCGGCGAAGCGGCGCCTATCGGGCCCGCTCCATCGAGGAGCTCGTCGACGTCACCCGTGCCTGCGCCGCGAACGCGTTCCCGAACGGCAGGCGGGTCGGGCTCATGAGCATCTCGGGCGGGGTGGGAGTGATCATGGCGGACGACGCGGTGCGGGCCGGGCTCGACGTGGCGCCGATGCCGGCGGCGGTGGAGTCGGAGCTCAAGGCGCTGCTCCCCTTCGCGGCCGCCCGCAACCCGATCGACTGCACCGCGCAGGCGTTCAACGACTGGTCGCTCTTCGACCGTTTCCTCGACGCGACGGTCCGCCGGGGCGGCTACGACTCCATCGTGCTCTTCCTCGCCACCGTCGGGGCGAATCCCGCGGTGATGGACCCGCTCATGGACCGTCTCGAGGCGGCGCGGGCGGCGCGTCCCGACCGGGTGATGGCGCTCAGCCTCATCATCGACGACGAGCGCCGGGGCCGGCTCGAGCGGGCCGGCTTCCTCGTCTTCGAGGACCCCAGCCGCGCGGTGAACACGGTGGCGGCCCTCGCGCACATCGGGGACCACCTGTTCCGGCGCTGACGGAGGCGGGACAGGGACGGTAGCGGGACCGCCGGGTCCGGCCGCGGAATCCGGCCGGAGCCGGTCAGGCCGCCTCGCGCCGGTTCATCGCGTCGACGGCCGGAAACACCTCCTCGATGAGGCGCCGGGTCTGGTCGAAGACCTCCTCGTCCGTGGGACCGAGCGGGCGCAGGATGAACTTCGAGACCCCGTTGCGGACGTACGCGTCGATCCGGGCGACGATGTCCTCGGCCCCGCCGACCACCATCGCGTCGCGCGGGTCCCGGTCCGGGAAGCTCTGTCCCAGCACCTTGAGGCGTTCCTCGACGAAGGGCTCGTCGGGGCTCCCGAAGCGGTAGTAGAACCCGGCCCCGTAGTGGTCGTGGTCGATGCTGCGCCCGAATTCCGCGCACGCGGCCCGGATCGCGGCCACCGCCCGGCCGGCCTCGTCGGGGGTCTCGCGCCCCGCGAGCCACCCCGTGCCGACCCGCGCGGTGCGCCGGACCGCGGCCCGGCTCGAGCCGCCGATCCACAGCGGGAGGTCCGGCTGCACCGGCAACGGCGCGATGCTCGCGTTCCGGTACCGGAAGAACTCGCCCTCGGTGGTCACCCGCTCCCCGCGCCAGAGCGCCGCGATGATGTCGAGCGCCTCGTCGACGAGTCGCCCCCGGCCTTCGGTGGGCCGGCCGGTCGCCTTCCAGTCGGGTCCGAGGGTGCTCCCGATCCCGAACGCGGGGAGGAGGCGTCCCTCGCTCAGAAAGTCGATGGTGGCGCACTGCTTGGCGAGGAGGAGCGGGTCGCGAAGCCCGACGGAGGCGACGTTCATCCCGAACTTGATCCGCCGGGTGGCGCCCGCGAGCATCGCCATCGCGCTCATGCACTCGAGGATGGGCCGCCGGGAGACCAGGCGGTCCGTCTGCCACAGCGAGTCCACCCCGCCCTCCTCGCAGAGGTCCACCCACCGGCGAAACGCCGCACCCGACGAGAACGGGAGCTCCATGAGACCGAGACCCACACCTATCGTCATCGCTCACTCCTCGACTTCGGCTTGCGCCCGCGCGATGGACGCGCGGCGCGGGCACCGGCGCGGCCGGCGGCTGGCAATTCCCGTACGGCGGGCCCGCAGGGGTTCGCGAAGACCCGGGGCGCCCGCGCCTCCCGCCGTGCGGCGCCGGCCGTCATGCCCGCGGTACGGCACGCCCCCGTGCCTCTCGTGACCCGCGCGCCCCCGAACGGGCGGGGGCGGACTCTTCCGGGTACTCGAATCAGGCCTTGGCCGAGGGCCGCTCTCCCACCCGTTGGCGCCAGGCCGCGATGTTCTCGAGCCCGGGGTCCAGGGGTTGGCCGAACGGTACGAAGGTCTCGAGGTTCGCGTAGAGGAGGATGTCGGCCAGGGTGAACCGGTCTCCGCAGATCCAGTCGCGGCCGTCCATCTGGCCGTCGAGCCACGCGAGGCGGTCCGAAGCCGCCGCCTTCAGGCCTTCCGCGGCCTCGGGAATCGTGTGCATCCGGTCCTTGAACATCCTGATCCCCTTGCCGAAGCGGAACCCGTTGCCCATCGGCTCGCAGATGTAGAGGTCCACCCGCCGCGCCCACATGCGCGCCTCGGCCCGCTCTTCGGGCGTCGACCCGAGCAGCGGGTGTTCCGGGTGGAGCTCCTCGAGGTACTCGCAGATCGCGGTGATCTCGGACACGCAGGTGCCGTCATCGAGCTCGAGGGCGGGACAGGTGCCTTGCGGGTTCTTCTCGAGGAATTCGGGCTCGCGGTTCTTGCCGGCGACGATGTCCACGTCCTCGAGCGGGATCTCGATGCCCTTCTCGGCCATGAACATGCGAACCGCGTGGGGGTTGGGTCCGATGGAGTTGTAGAGCTTCATGGTCGCGCCTCGCAAGTGATTCGGCGCGCATGATAGCCGGTCGCAGGCCCGCCGCCCCGACCGGGGTTCCGCTTCCCCGCGCCCGTCAGGCGACTTCGGCGGCCGCCGGTTCCCCGCGGCGGAGCCGGCGCGCGGGCGTGCGCATGGTGACGATCTCCTCCGCCGCGGTCGGGTGGATGGCCATCGTCCGGTCGAACTGGGCCTTGGTGGCTCCGCACTTCATGGCGATCCCGACCCCCTGCATGATCTCCCCCGCATCCGGGTCGAGGAGGTGGCAGCCGACCACCCGGTCGGTCGCCGCGTCCACCAGGAGCTTCATGACGGAGCGCTGGTCGCGTCCCGAAAGGGTGTGCTTGAGGGGGCGGAAGTCCGCGAGGTAGACGTCGATCTCGGGATATCGTTCCCGGGCTTGCGCCTCGGTGAGGCCGCAGGTCCCGATCGCGGGCTGGCTGAAGACCGCGGTCGGCACGTCCTCGTGGTCGGGCGAGAGGGGATTGTCGTTGAACACGGTCTCCGCGAAGCAGTGCCCCTCCCGGATCGCGACCGGGGTCAGGTTGATCCGATCGGTCACGTCGCCGACCGCCCAGACGTGATCGACGTTGCTCCGCGACCAGGCATCGACGAGGACCGCTCCGTTCGGCGCGGTCGCTACTTCAGCGTTCTCGAGCCCGAGCCCCGCGGTGTTCGGACGGCGCCCGGTGGCGTAGAGGATGAGGTCCGCCTCCAGGGTCTCCGGGTCCCCGGAGCCGCCCTCCCCGGCGGCGCCGGTGCCGGCGAGCACCGCCCGGATCCCGCCCCGGCCTCCTGCGCCGTCCGCCGTCCCCTCGATCGCCGCCACGTTCGCGTCGAAGCGAAGATCGACCCCCCGCTTGCGCATCTCGTCGGCGAGCGCGAGGCGGATGTCGTCGTCGAAACCGCGCAGGAAGAGCGGCCCCCGGTACAGTTGCGTGACCTCCACTCCGAGGCCCGCGAAGACCCCCGCGAGCTCGACCGCGATGTAGCCGCCCCCGACCACCACGATCCGCTCCGGCAGGCGTTCGAGGTAGAACACGTCGTCGGAACGGATGGCGTGCTCGATCCCCGGGATGTCGGGAAGCACGGGCTCGCCGCCGGTCGCGACGAGGATGTGGCGGGCGCTGACCGTGCTTCCGGCGACGTTGATCGCGTGCGGCCCGGCAATCGTCGCCCGCGCGTCGAAGAGCCGCGCGCCCGCCCCCTCGATGAGCCCCCGGTAGATCCCGTTCAGGCGCTCGATCTCCCGGTCCTTGTTCGAGACCAGGGTCGGCCAGTCGAATCGGGGCCGGCCGGATGCCCCGTTCGAGGCGGTCCCCTCCGACGAACGCCACCCGTACCCCGCCGCGTCCTCGAAGTCCTCCGCGAAGTGGGAGGCGTACACGAAGAGCTTCTTCGGGATGCAGCCCACGTTGACGCAGGTGCCGCCGAGAAAGCGCTCTTCGGCCACCGCGACCCGGGCGCCGTATCCGGCCGCGATCCGGGCCGCCCGGGTCCCGCCGGACCCCGCGCCGATGACGAAGAGATCGTAGTCGTGGTCGTTCACCTGAGCCGCCGCTCCACCGTTACCATGAGGGGCGCAATCTTGGCACATCCCCGCCCGGGATTCGGTGGATCTCGCCGGCCCGGGCGCGACCGCGAAAGGAGCAGACGCATGGACTGGACATCACGGCGCGAACGCTTCCGCGCCGTCCTCGAGGGCGGGACGTGCGTGCATCCCGGCTCGGTATTCGATCCGATCTCGGCGCGCATCGCCGAGGACCTCGGCTTCGAGGTCGGCATGTTCGCGGGCTCCGTCGCCTCGATGACCGTGCTCGGCGCGCCGGACCTCATCGTGCTCACCGCGAGCGAGTTCGCGGCGCAGGCGTACCGCATCAACCGGGCGGGCGCTCTTCCGCTCCTCGTCGACGCCGATCACGGCTACGGCAACGCGCTCAACGTCCGGCGCACCGTCGAGGAGCTCGAGACCGCCGGGGTTGCGGCCCTGTCCATCGAGGACACCGACCTGCCCCAGCCCTTCGGCACGGTCGGCGCGACGCGCCTGCTCCCGGTCGAGGAGGGGATCGGCAAGATGCGGGCCGCGCTCGCCGGGCGGCAGGATCGGCGGCTCGTCATCGCCGGGCGCACGAGCGCGGCGGCCGTCACCGGTATCGACGACGCGGTCGCGCGCGCGCGGGCGTACGAGGCGGCTGGAGTCGATGCGCTCTTCATGGTCGGCCTTCGCACCCGGGTCGAGGTCGAGGCGGTGGCAAGTGCCGTCCGACTCCCCATCATCCTCGGGGGCGTCGGGCCGGAGCTCTCGGACCGCGGCTGGCTCGCGGAGCACGGGGTGCGGATCGCGCTCCAGGGCCATCAGCCCTTCGCGGCGGCGGTGAACGCGGTCTACCGGACCCTGAAGGCCCTGCGCGAAGGAACCCCGCCCGGCGAGATCGAGGGGGTCGCCCCGGCCGAGCTCATGCGCCGCGTCACCCGCGACGCCGAGTACCGGGACTCGATGGACGAGTTCCTCACCTGAATCCGAACCGTCCCGCCATTGCCCGGCACGACCGGGTCGTGGCGGGACGCCTCGCCCGATGGCTGGGAAACGGTCCGCCGGCCGGGAGACGGACCCTCCCGCCGGGCCGAGCGGCCGCCGGCCGGGACGGGCCGTCCGTCCGGACCGCCGGCCGGGTCGAGGCTCCCGGCGGCGCCCGGGCGGGCGTTCGCGCCCGTGTGGCCGGGCGGCGCCGGGTCAGAGCTTCTTCAGCTCCGGCAGGAGCTCGTCGGAGATCATCCGGATGCTGTGCAGGGCGGTGCTGAGCGGCATGCCGGCCCAGTGGGTCCGGAAGGTGAGGTGGTTGACCCCGAACTCCTCCCAGTACGGCCGAAGCTGCTCGTAGCACTCTTCCGGCGAGCCGAGCACGAAGCGGCTCCGAAGGAGGTCGTCGAAGTCCTGGTCGAAGGTCTCGTCCGCGGGCATGACCTTGTCCTGGCCCCACTTCGCATAGTCGCGGTACTTGCCGGCGAGGTACGGGCCGGCCATCTCGATCGCGGTCGCCCGGTCCCGGGCGCAGAAGATCTCCTTCACGGCCGGCAGCTCGCGCGGCATCGCCTTGCCCTGGCGCTCGAGCTCGTCGCGGTAGACCGAGAGGTGGTGGCGGATGGTCTCCATCGTCGAGTGCGGGTTGATGTACCAGGCGTCGCACATGCGCGCGGCCCGCCGGATGGCCCGCTCGTTGTTCGCCGCGAGCCAGATGGGCGGGTGGGGGCGCTGCACCGGGCGGATGTTCATCCGCACCCCGTCGAGCTTCACCGTCTCGCTCTCGTGGGACACCGACTCCTCGGACCACAGACGCTTCACGAGGTCGAGGTACTCCTCGAAGCGCTTCACCCGCTGGCCCTTCGGCACCGCGAACGCGTCGAACTCGACGTCCCGGTACCCGAGCCCGATCCCGAAGACGAAGTTCCCGCGCGCGATGACGTCGAGCGAGGCGACGGTCTCGGCGGTGTACACCGGGTTGTGCAGGCCGAGGAGCAGGATGCCGAGCCCGGTGGTCATCTCGCCCGCCTCCGGCATGAGCCGGGTGAGGAAGGGAACGATCTGGAGCTGCTGGTTGTTGCCCTCGTTGAGGTAGTGCTGGCCGGAGAAGACGGAGTCCCAACCCTTGTCGCGCGCCATGCGGACCATCGCGATCTGATCGTCGAGCGCGCTCACCATGTCGGTCTCGAGGTACTGCTGGTTGGTGACGAAGAGCCCTACCTTCATGTTCGATTCCTCCTGCGTTCCGGGGCGTGGTCTGACCGGCGCGGATTATCTCCCGTTCCCCGCGGCCGCGTCTCGCATCCGGAAGATGCCGGGAACGAGGTCGATTCGGCGCGGAGCGCTCCGGGCCGGCGCCTCCCGCGCGTGGCGGACCCGGACCGGATCGCGCGGACCGGGAATGCGACGGCCGATCGGTCCCGACCTCGGCGAACCGACCGCACGAAACCTCGCGCTAAGATTCGGCGATGGGCGAACGCACTCCATCCGCACCGCTCCCGGCCGGCAAGCTCGCGCCGGACCTCCTCGCCCGGCTCATCGAGACCGATCTTCCCCCCGAGGTGCGGCTGGGACCGCGGGTCGGCGAGGACGCGTGCGCGATCGAGGTCGCGGCGGGGACCCTGATCGCCGCTACGGATCCGATCACCCTCACCGGCTCCGGGGTCGGGGCGCACGCGGTCATCGTCAACGCGAACGACGTCGCGGTGACCGGGGCGCGGCCGCGGTGGTTCCTCGCCTGCGTGCTGCTGCCCGAGGGTTCGACCGAGACCGAGGCGGAGGCGCTCTTCGCGGGAATGCGCCGGGCGCTCGACGAGGTGGGGGCGGCGCTCGTCGGCGGCCATACCGAAGTGACGGCGGCGGTCCGCCAGCCGCTCGTGGTCGGTCAGATGCTCGGGATGGCAGGCGGACGGACGGTGCCGACCGGCGGGCTCCGGCCCGGGGACGCGCTCGTCCAGATCGGCCCTGCGCCGGTCGAAGGCGCGGCGGTGCTCGCGGACCTCCTGCCACCCGAGAGGATCGAGTCGATATCCGCCGGCACCCTCGAAGCCGCCCGGGCCGCCCTCGACACCCCGGGGATCTCGGTGGTCGAGCCGGCTCTCGCGGCCGCCCGGGCGCAGGCGGTCGCCCTCCACGACCCGACCGAAGGCGGCCTCTCGGCCGGACTGCACGAAATGGCCGAGGCCTCCGGCGTCGCCATCGAACTCGACGCCGAGAGCGTCGCGTGGTTCGAGCCCGGGGTGGCCCTCTGCACGGCCGCCGGCCTCGATCCCTGGGGAACCCTCGCCTCGGGAGCGCTGCTCGCGGGGTTCGCCCCGGACCAACTCGATCCTGCGCTGCGCAAGCTCGCGAGCGCCGGCCACGCCGCATCCGTCATCGGCCGGGCCGGTGCCGGGAGCGGCGTCGCCTTCGACAGCGGCACACCGCTCCCCCGCTTCGAACGCGACGAGCTGAGCCGTCTCTAGACGAAATATTTCACCGACTTCCTGCTGCGGACGCCCATCTGCTCGCTGTGACGAGCCGTACTCCTCCATCGGCGGCGGAAGCAATCCCCTCTATCGCCCGCCGGACGAGAAATTCCCACGGAACGGGAACCTGGCCTCGCGTGCAAGCGACTCTTTCCATCGTCTTTGCGGGACCGGCCGACGGCTTCATGTTGCCCGGATCATGCGCGAATCCCGTCCACGCCGTTCCGGGCGATGTGGTGGTACGCTCCGGACCGGATCATGTCGCCGTCCGGGGCGTGAGACTGGACGAACGGCGCCGACTCGGACAAACTAGGGCAGCATCGGGATACGACCTCGGAGGGAACGAAGTGAGCATCGGCGACGACTGCAACCGGTGGCAAGAACCCCGGTCGGCCTTCGCCGCCTGACATTCGTGATCGGTCACGGGGCCCACGCTCCGCATCGTTCGACGCGTCGCAGTAGTAGAAGTCCGGATGGTCGAGCTCCACGGCTTCCTGGAGCAGCGTGGGCGCGAGCCGTCTCGATCGAGGGTCTCACGCTCGAGCCTGTCCGCCACTCCGTCGAGCTGCCGTCCCTCAAGCTCGACGGCGCGTCCACGTCAGCGACGATGCACGGATTCGCGCTCGCAGGCAGTCGCGACAGGGAGCAGCCGCCATTTCGGTCAATGCGATCAAAGAGTCGATAGGGAGAGAAGCCGCGGCCGAAGACCAAGTAGCGCTCGCGTACCCACCGTCCCACGCGTGGCGTGCGGTGGTCATTGACCCGTTCGCCGGTGAGCTTCACCCGCTCCAACCCGCGTCGGGTGACGCTCATCACCAGATGCAGGTTCGCCGCCGCGGGGCTGGCGTTCGTCCTCGTGCCCGGGCAGCGCTTCGCCAGCAATCCGCTTCAAGCCGGTTCGTGCTCCGAGAGCTGCCCACACAGCTCACCGACCGCCGACCAGCGGCCGGTCCGGCCGATGGGAGGGCCTGATGGCGGAGAAAGGAAAACTCGAGCCGGTGGCCGACTTTCGCGAGCAGGCGATCTTGTGGCCCAAGGGCCATACCTATGAGGACTTCGAGGTCGGCATGGTGTTCCGGCACCATTGGGGCCGGACCCTGAACGAAGGCGACAATTCGCTCTTCACCACCCTGACCCTGCATTTCAATCCGCTCTACTTCAACGAGCCCTACGCCAAGGCACACGGCCATCCCGGCGTCGTGGTCAACCCACTGCTGGTCTTCAATACCGTGTTCGGCATGACGGTGGAGGACTTGAGCGAGGGCGGTGGTCCCTTCCTGGGTGTCGACGCCATGACCTACCACCGGCCGGTCCACGTCGGCGACACGGTCTATGCCCATTCCGAGGTGGTGGGCAAACGTACCTCGGCGAGGTTTCCCGGCTTTGGCATCGTCACCTGGCATACCAAGGGTCTGAACCAGGACGGTGAGATGGTCATCGACTACCGCCGCGCCAACCTGGTGAGAACCCGCGATGAGTAAGTTCATTCCCCGCGAGGACGCGCCGGACGGTTACCTGACCGAGGAGCGACGCCTGATCCAGCAGGTGGCGCGCGACTTCACGATGAACGAAGTACTGCCGGTGGCCAACGAGCTGGACCCCCAACAGGGCGAGATCCCCATGTCGCTGCGCGACAAGATGGCGGCGATGGGCTACTTCGGCATCACCGTGCCCGAGGAATACGGCGGCATGGGCCTGGGCTGCTTCGAGTACTGCCTGATCACGGAAGAGCTGGCCCGCGGCTGGATGAGCGTGGCCAGCATCATCGCCCGCGGCAATGGGGTCTTCGGCGCCCACACCATGAGCGAGGAACAACGGCGCAAGTACCAGCCGCGCAGCGCCAGCGGCGAATTCCTGGCCGCCGCCGCGCTGTCCGAACCAGACACCGGCTCGGATCTCTCCAGCATTTCCTGCCGGGCCCGCCGCGAGGGTGACGAGTATGTGATCAACGGCAACAAGTACTGGTGCACCTTCGCCGATGGCGCCGACTACATCATGCTGTTCGCCCGCACCGGCGAGCCGCCCGGCCAAGCCCGGAGGCATATCGGCATCAGCGGTTTCATCATCGAGAAGGAACGCGGCAAGCTTCCGCCCGGAGTCTCCGGTGCGCCGATCCCGAAGATCGGCTATTTCGGCTGGAAGACCTGGGAACTCGCCTTCGACGACTGCCGCATTCCCGCCAGCTCCCTTGTCGGCGAGGAGGGCAGGGCCTTCTACATCATGGCCAGCGGCCTGGAGAACGCCCGCGCCCACACCGCCGCCCGCGCCATCGGTCTGGCCCGCGGTGCCCTGGAGGACGCGATCGCCTACGCCCGGGAACGCAAGCAGTTCGGGCGGCCGATCAGTGAGTTCCAGGCGATCCGCTTCAAGATCGCCGACATGGCGGCGGAGGTCGAGGCCGCGCGGCAGTTGCTGTATTTCGTCTGCACGGAAATCGACCGGGGCCGGCGTTGCGACAAGGAGGCCTCGATGGTCAAGCTGTTCGCCAGCGAGATGGCCGAGCGGGTGACCAGCGAGGCGATCCAGATCTTCGGCGGCGCCGGCTACACCACGCATTGCGCGGTGGAACGCTATTGGCGCGATGCCCGGCTGACCAAGATCTTCGAGGGCACCTCGGAAATCCAGCGGCGCATCATCTCGGACAACCTGCTGGGCAAGCCCGAAAACCAGTTCGGCAATTGACGGCGGGCGATGGAATGACGACCTTGAGGACCTCCGAACTGACCGGCAACGACAACTATTTCGAGGACTTCCGGCCCGGCGCGGTGTTCCGCCATGCCCGCGGCAAGACCGTGGAGGCGATCGACAACGTCCAGATCACAAACCTGGTGATGAATACTGCCGAAGGGCACTTCAACGAGGACGCCATGCGCAAGCAGGGCGGCATCTTCGATCGCCGGGTCTGCTTCGGCGGCGTCAGCATCGCCCTGGTGGTCGGCCTGGCGGCCCAGGACACGGCCGAGAACGCCCTGGCCGAGCTGGGCATGGACAAGATCCGCCTGAAGGAGCCGGTCTTCCACGGCGACACGCTGTATGCCTGCAGCCAGGTCCTCGCGGTGGAGGACGGCGAGCGCGAGGACGCCGGCGTCGTCACCTTCCACCATTGGGGTCTCAACCAGGACGACAAGGTGGTCTTCGAGGGCGAGCGGCGGGTGCTGATCAAGCGGCGCAGCCACTGGGCCGACAATTGAGCGCCGAGGGCTGGGGGGCGCTGGCCGGATTGCGGGTGGTCGACCTGACGCAGATGCTGGCCGGACCGTTCTGCACCATGTTGCTTGCCGACCAGGGCGCCGAGGTGATCAAGGTGGAGCCGCCAGGGGGCGACATGACCCGCCGCGCGGCGCCGTACTTCGCCGACGACGAGGCACGTCACTTCGGCGGTTACTACCAGAGCATCAACCGCAACAAGAAGAGCATTTCCATCGACCTGAAGACCGCGGCCGGCAAGGCCATCGTCCGCCGCCTGGTCGAGGAGGCCGATGTGCTGGTTGAGAATTTCCGGGCCGGCACCATGGAGCGCCTGGGACTGTCCTACGAGAGCCTGGCCGAGCTCAACCCCCGCCTGGTCTATGCCACCGTGCGCGGCTTCGGCGATCCGCGTTCGGGCGCCAGTCCCTATGCTGACTGGCCGGCCTTCGACGTCGTGGCGCAGGCGATGGGCGGGATCATGGGCATCACCGGTCCGGACCGCGAGCACCCGTTGAAGGTCGGCCCCGGGGTCGGCGACATCGTGCCGGCGATGCTGCTGACTGTCGGCGTCCTGGCGGCGGTGCGCCACGCCGAGCGCACCGGCGAAGGCCAGTTCGTCGACGTCGCGATGTACGACGCCGTCCTTGCCCTGTGCGAGCGGATGATCCACCAGCATTCCTACGCCGGCGAGGTGCCGGGGCCCGAAGGCAACGCCCATCCCCTGCTCTGCCCGTTCGGGATGTTTGCGGCCAGCGACGGCTGGGTCTCGATCGCCTGTCCGTCCGATCACTTCTGGCGCACCCTGACCGAGACCATGGGCCGGCCGGAACTGGGCACCGACCCGCGGTTCCTGGAAAACGCCGGCCGTTCTGCCCACAGCGACGAAGTGATCGCCATCGTCTCCGACTGGACCCGCCGGCACAGCAAGGCGGAACTGATCGAGCTGCTGGGCGGCAAGGTGCCCTTCGGCCCCGTCAACACGGTGGCGGACGTGATGGCCGACCCCCACGTCCAGGCCCGCAACATGCTGGCCCGGGTGGCCCATCCCGGCAGCGAGCGGATCGGCACCATCGCCAATACCCCGATCCACATGAGCAAGACCCAGGGCGGCGTGCACCGCCGCACTTCACTCCTCAGCGAGGACGCCGACGATGTCCTCACCGCCGCCGGCTACGGCGCGGCCGAGATTGCCCGGCTGCGCGAGGCGGGCGCGATCATCTAGCGACGGGAGAGAACATGAGCGACAGACCCAAGCGCGCCCGGCGCTGCCAATTGTCGGTGCCCGGCAGCAGCGAGAAGATGATGGCCAAGGCGGCCGGACTGGCGGTCGATCACATCTTTCTGGACCTGGAGGATGCGGTGGCGCCGGCCGAAAAGCCGCCCGCGCGGGGCAAGGTCGTCGAGGCCCTGAACCGCCTGGATTTCGGCCGCAGCGTCCGATGCGTGCGGATCAACGATATCGAGACCCCGTGGGCCTACAAGGACATCATCGAGGTCTTGACCGGAGCCGGCGAGAACCTGGACACCATCATGATCCCCAAGGTCAAGCACGCCCACGACGTCAAGTGGGTCGAAATCCTGATGAACCAGATCGAGCAGGATATCGGCCTGAAACGCCGGATCGGCATCGAATTGCTGATCGAGGAGGTCGAAGGAATCCAGAACGTGGACGAGATCGCGGTCTCCTCCCCCCGGCTGGAGGCCATGGTGTTCGGCATGGGCGATTATTCGGCCTCGCAGGGGGTCGACGTGCGCACGGCGATGGGCGGCGACGGCGTCTATCCCGGCGACATCTGGCACTACCAGCGCCAGCGCGTGGTGATCGCCTGCCGCGCGGCCGGGATCGATGCGGTCGATGGACCGTTCGGCAACTTCCGCGATTCCGAGGGCTACGAGCGGGAAGCGACCCGAGCGATGGCCCTGGGCTGCGTCGGCAAGTGGGCGATCCATCCGGCCCAGGTGGAAATCGCCCAGCGGGTCTTTTCGCCCGAGCCAGAGGAGGTGGACCGGGCGCGCAAGATTGTCCGGGCGTATGACGCGGCGGTGGCCCGCGGCGAGGGCGCAGCCGAGGTCGACGGAGCGATGATCGACGCCGCTTCGGTCCGCATGGTCCGGAACACGCTGGACAAGGCCGACCTGTACGGCCTGTAGCGTCTTGCCGTATCGGTGCGGCCGGGTATCGCCCTGCGGCCGACGCTCCGACGACGGACCTCGCCGGACTCCTTGAGCGGCTCGGAGTTTGACGGACGAGTCACGTTTTCAAAGCGGGTTTCCCGGACGAGAGGTACGAGGCTGCTCCCGTTAGGGGGCACCGGGGTTCGAATGAACTTGGTGGCTTCGAACGTGCCTCGTCAGTCTGAGGCGCAGCCTCGCCAGGTCATGCGATCAGCCGCCCACCGTCGACGACGATGGTCTGGCCCGTGATCCACTGACCGGCTCGCGAGGCCAGGAAGACCGCCGCCCCGGCGATGTCCTCGGGCTCGCCCAGGCGCCTGAGCGGCGTTACCTCGGCCCGGGCCGCCCAGAACGTCGGGTCGTCCCAGAGGCCCTGCGCGAAGTCGGTCTTCACCAGGCCGGGGGCGATGCAGTTGAAACGGATGTTGTGGGGGCTGAACTCGACGGACAGGTTGCGCACGATCTGCATGTCGGCGGCCTTGGAGACGCAGTAGGTGCCGATCACCGGGCTGCCCTTCATGCCCCCGATCGAGGAGACGATGACGTAGACGCCGTCCCGACGCTGGCGCATCTCGGGCACGACCAGCTCGGCCAGCCACATGTGGGAGCGGATGTTGCAGGTCATGGTCTCCTCGAAGGCCGCTTCCGGGACCTCGATATTGGAGCCGTAGAACGCATTGACGGCGGCGTTGGCGATGACGATGTCGATCCGGCCCCATTCGCCGCGGGTCCGCTCGATGAGGGCTTCCAACTGCTCGCGAAAGGTGATGTCGCAGGCCATCGCGATGGCCTCGCCGCCCGCCTCGCGGATCTCCGCCGTCACCCGATCGCAGTCCTCGGCATTGCGGCTGGAGATCGTGACTCGGGCGCCGTGCGCCGCCAGGGCGTGGGCGATGGCGCGGCCGATGCCCCTGGTCGCACCCGTCACCACCGCCACTTTTCCCGTCAGGTCGAACAGATCCCGCATGATGGCGCCTGTTGGACGATTGCCGCGGCTCGGGCCCGAGGATAGCCCAACGGTTCGCTCCCTGGGCACCGACTTCGAAGGCCCCGCCGATTCGGGCCGGACCGTTCGTCGCAGTCGGCCCGGTTCGGTCACGAGGGTGACGGCCTCAATCCGGTTGCCGTCCAAATCGCGGATGAAGGCGACTCAATCCCGCATGCCCGGGCGGCCACCCGATTCGGTCGCAGCCTGGCGCGGCCATTGATCGCGCCGGGGGACTTCGACCAAGCCCCGCGTGTTGCCGACGAAGTCTTGCGCACCGATTCGGGCCACGTTGTATCCTGGCCGCAAAACGCGTATACATCTCGCCGAACCGGGCGCGCGGACGAGAGATTACCCGAATGTCTCCACGAAGAGAGAAGTGACGGAGCGGACAGATGACGGCGGAGCACGAAACTATCGACACGGCCCGGATCGAGCGCCTGGAGCGCCGGCTGCGAGTGCTGGAGGACACCGAAGCCATCCGCACCCTGAAGACGCTCTACGCGGCTCATTGCGACGATGATTACAACTACGACGCCATCGCGGGACTGTTCGCCGAGGACGCAGTCTGGGAGCATCCGGTCATGGGCCGCTTCGAGGGGCGGGAGGCGATCCGGGGCTTCTTTCGGGACGCCGCGGGCATCTTCAGCTTCGCCGTCCACTACAGCCTGAACGGGCAGATCCACGTCGACGGCGACCGGGCGGAGGCGAAATGGTACCTCTTCATGCCCTGCGTCATGGCGGCCGACGGCCGGGCCATGTGGCGGGCCGGCATCGACGTGGAGAGATACGTGCGGGTCGGCGAGGAGTGGCGGTTCGCGTACAAGAACTCGAAGCCCCTCTTCCACAGCCCCTTCGACGAGGGCTGGGCAAGGACGCGCTTCGCCTGACGCCGGCCGCCGGCCCCCATGTCCCGGCCGGAGAGATTCTCCAGCATCACCATCGAGCGGCGGATGTCCGCCACCTATGCTTTCAGACAGCGACACGAGGAGACCCATCATGGCGCTTACTTGCTCACTTGGACGGTTCGTTGCGGATCTGTCGCCGAACCGGGTACCGGACGAAGCGGTCCGTGTCGCCCGCACTGGCTTCATCGACTGCATCGGCACGATGATTGCCGGCCGCTCGCAACCCGGCACGCAGATCCTCAAGGACGTCCTGGCGCCGGAAAAGGGCCCGGCGACCCTTTACTTCAGTGGCGAGGAGAGCCCGGGACCGGAGGCGGGGTGGATCAACGGGACGGCGGCGCATGCGCTGGACTACGACGACGTCACCCTGCCCCTGCGCGGCCATGCGTCCACCGTGCTCGTGCCCGCCATCCTCGCGGAAGCGGAGGTCATCGGCGCCAGCTACGGGGACATGCTGGTCGCCTACATCGCCGGCTATGAGACCTGGGCCGAGCTGGTCCGCCGCGACGTGCCGATGTACCACCAGAAGGGATTCCATCCCACCGGTGTCTTCGGAGCGCTCGCCGCCGCGGCCGCGTGCGCGAAGCTGCGCAGGCTCGACGGCGACCGTACCGCAATCGCGATTGCGATCAGCGCGTCGCAAGCCTCCGGAATCATGTCGAATTTCGGCACGATGACGAAACCCTTCCATGCCGGGAAGGCGGCGCATTCCGGCATCATTTCGGCGCGGCTGGCCGAGGCCGGCATGACCGCGAGCCGGGACGCCCTGGAGCATCCGCAAGGGTTCCTGAGCGCGGTCTCGCCCGAGAACAATCCCGACCGCGCCGGTGACGGCAACCTGGGCGAAGACTGGGCCATCATCCGTCACGGGCTGAGCATCAAGAAATATCCCGCCTGCTACGCCGCGCATCGGGCGATCGACGCCATGCTGGATCTCGTGGAAACACATCCGGTGAAGCCCGAGGACGTGCGCAAGGTGTCCGTGCATTTCAGTTCGTTCACCTCGGATGTCCTGTGCACGCGGCAGCCCGACACCTCCCTCGCCGCCAAGTTCAGCATGGAGTTCGTGATGGCGAGCGCCCTCGTCGCACACCGCGTGAGCCTCGCCGAGCTGAGCGATCCCTTCGTCCAGCGCAAGGACGTGCAGGACGCGATGCGGCTCGTGGAACGGGACCTGACGGACGACAACGACGAGGAGAATCCGGGCCTCGCACCGTGGGACCAGGTGAAGATCGAGCTCGTGTCGGGGCAGGTGCTGGAAAGCGAACGGGTGACGCGGGCGCGCGGTCATGCCGAACGGCCGCTCACCGACTCGCAGTTGCACGAGAAGTTCGAGGATTGCCTGACGAGCGGCGGGTCGGAGATTCCGGCGGACGTGCTGTTCGAACGGTTGCAGTCGATGCCGTCGATTTCGGCACGGGAGCTGACGGCGGTTCACTGAGCCCGGCATGCGACCCCGGCGTCATGCGTCGGGGTTGCATCACCACTGCTCCCAATGGACGATCTCGTCCAGGGGCCGACGCGGGGCCGGCTTGAAGTCGGTGCCGCGGGTATAGGCGACCGGCAGCAGGCCGACCTGCATGACGTCCTCGGGGATCCCCAGCAATTCGGCCGCCTCCTCCTCGCAGCGCAGATGCAGCGTGGTCAGCACCGAGCCCAGACCCCGGGCCCGGAGCGCGAGCTGGAAGCTCCAGACCGCGGGAAAGATCGAGCCCATCAGCCTGGCCCAGGCGTCACGCGACGGCTCGGCGGGCAGGTGGTCGGTGCGGATACAGGGGATGACGTGCACTGGCACGTCCTGGAGCCGTTCGGCCAGATAGCGGGCCGAATCGAAGACCCGGGCGTCGTGTGTCGCGCCCGCCGCCAACGCTTTCTGGTGCGCCGTCGCGAGACGGCCGGTGGCGTTCTTGCGGTAGAGCTCGGCCAGCGCCCGGCGCCGGTCGGCATTCGTGACCACGAGCCAGCGCCAGTCCTGACGGTTCGAGCCGGTCGGCGCCTGCACGGCCAGCTCCAGGCATTCTCGGACGAGCTCCCGCGCGACCGGTCGCTCGAGGTCGAGGCGCTTGCGCACCGCCCGCGTGGTCGAAAGCAGCGCGTCGGTGACGGACAGGTCGAATGCGGTCATCGTCTCGTTCCTCATGCTCGTGCGAGAATTTCACCGACTCGCGGCCGCAGCCGCGAGTCGGTGAAATTCTCGCACCGGCACACCGTCGAGAGGGGCGCAGGCGACGTAACGGTGGCCCTGCCCGAGACCGTCGGCGATGCCTTCGCCACGCGAGCCCGCGGCGACGAATCCATTCACCAGGTTCAAGATGGATACCCACGTCGTCCAGCATCGGCGTGCTGGACGACGTGGTCCGGGATGCGGTCCGGTGGTGCGCCCCCGGTCGACGGCGCACCGCAGGCGGAACGCGACTACTTGGGCACCGCCGCGGGCTTCACCGAGTCACGGTACTTGTAGGCGTTGGCCCAAGCCTTCTCATAGGCCCGCTGGTGGTCGAGAATCTTCTGGAACCAGCCACCCTCCTCGGCCGCCGTCTTGTCCGCCCAGGCGTAGGCAAGCTCCCTGCCCTTCTTGAGCACGGCATCGTCGAGAACGACGATCTCATTGCCGGATTCCAGGTAGAACTGATAGGCGTACGCGTCCTCGTGCCCCACGAACTGATAGAAGGCCAGGCTCATCTCGCGGGCGGCGATTTCGACTATCTTCTTTTGACGGTCCGAAAACTTGTTCCACACGTCGACGTTGAAGTGGCAACTGCCCACGGCCGCCGGCTGGTGAAAGCCCGGCATGATCAGATACTTGGCGACCTTGTGGAAGCCTTGCGCCTTGTTGACCGAAAGCTGTGCCCACTCGACGGCGTCGACCACGCCGCGCTCCAGCGCCGCATAGATCTCCGAGCCCGGCAGGACCACCGCCGAGACGCCCAGGCCCTTGGAGATCTCGGCCCAGATGCCGGAGGTGCGAACTTTCCAGCCCTTCAGGTCCTCCAGCGTCTGCACCCTCTTGGTGCTGTGAAAGCCCATCTCTCGCGGCGATATGCCGCACGGAAACGTGATGGTGCCGAACTCTTCCAACCGGAACTCCTGGTAGAGCTCCTGGCCGCCGCCGTAGTAGAGCCAGTGGATGAGCTGCTCGGCGTTGAGACCGCCGGCATATCCGGACAACAGCGCCAGGGCCTTGTTGTCTCCCCAATTGTAGCCGTCGAAGGTGTGGCCCAGATCCGCGACCCCGTTGCGCACCGCCTCGCCGACCGTGTTGTAGCTGCTCAGGGTGCCGGACGGGAAGACCTCGATCTTGAGCTCGTTGTCGGTCAGGAATTCGACCTGCTCGGCGAAGGCCTTGGCCTGCCTCTCCATCACCAGACCACCGCCCCAGGAGGTGGCCATCTTCAGGTTCATCTGTTCCGCCGACGCGGAGCCGGCGAGGAGCGCAAGCGCCGCCACGGAACCAAGCGCAGTCGTGGTACATCTCTTCATGGATGCAATTCTCCTCTGGTGTGCCGCTCGATGATACAGCAGGACATTCTCGCCACAACCTCCGGCTCTCCCCGCGCGAATCCCGCTCACAGGCTCTGGAAAACCTGGGCGCGGACCCGGATCCGGTCGGTGAACCGTTCCCATCCGCGCACGGCCATGTCCCGGAACGCCTCGCTTTCCAGGGCCTCCGGGCTGTCAAGCTCGTAGACTGCGGCATAGACCCTGGCGCTGTCCGCGGTCTTCTCGCCGTGATCGGTCAGCGCCGCGTCGCGGGCCGCCAGATAGCGTGTACCGCGAAGCACGCCCGGACAGGTCAGTGCTTCCGGAAGGTGGACCTCGTCGTACCATTGGTTCCAGTCCGCTTCGACGGCCGGATCGATCTCCGCGGTGACGATCAACAGACATGGCGGCAAGTGCGGCATTTGTCGGGGCTCCTGTTGCGGGGTTCCGTGGTTGCAGTCGGCCTTGTCCCCGACCCTAGGCCGCGAACGGGAAAGCTTCGATTGTCGAGATGGCCGCGAGTTTCGGTCACGAGAGTACCGAACATCTGCCATTGATGGCAATTTCAGTCACTTGGCGTGCAGACTGTCGTTCTCCGGAGGCCTGTGGGCTCCCGTACGGCTCTCGCGCAACCGGTCGATCGGCTTGCACGAGTTCGCCAAGTACCTGATCATGCGGGGCCTCGATCAGCCCAGTGCGGTGGCCTGGGCAGGCCACGGCGCGCGTTGCGATCGAGAGCGAACGCCGGGAGCGTCCCGACCGGGGCGACCACGGTCGACCGGTGGAGGGAAGAAAGCACTGAACAAGCACGAGAGCGGTACCGGCTGATGTGGACGGTCATTCGCGCCATTGAGTGGTTTTCCAAGGTCTTCGGGTATATCGGCGCCTGGATCATCGCCCCCCTCATCGTCAGCATGGTCTGGGAGGTGATCTCGCGAAGGTTCTTCGACGCGCCGACCATCTGGGCCTACGAGATGTCGTACATGCTGATGGGCACGAGTTTCCTGTTCGGCCTTGCCTTTACGCTGCAGATGCGCCGGCACGTGCGAGTCGATTTCCTCTACGATCACGTCAGCCTGAAGAAGCAGTCGATGATCGACCTGGTCGGCTTCGCCATTCTGGTGCTGCCGGCGATGCTGCTGCTGCTGGGCGGCCTCTGGGACTTCCTGGCCTACGCCTACGAGCGTGACCTGCGTTCGGGCCAGTCGGCCTGGAACCCGGTGGTCTGGCCCTTCCGGGCCGGCTTCGTCATCGCCTTTGCCCTGTTGCTGCTTCAGACCATCTCCGAGATCCTGAAGTGCATTCTCGTCCTGATGGGTCACCACGTGCCTCGGCCAGCGGAATCGGACACGCTGGCGCTGCATTGACGAGGCGCTGAGGCTCGAGCATGGGAATCCCGCTCGCCGCATGGATGTTCCCGGTCCTGTTGTTCTGCATCTTCATGGGCTTTCCGGTCGGCTTCTCGCTCATGGGAACGGCTCTTGTCTTCGGCCTCATCAGCTATCCGCCCGAACCGCTGGCGCATCTTCTGACCTCCAAGGTGCAGGACGCCGCCAGCAGCTCGGTGCTGGCGGCGGTGCCGCTCTTCGTCTTCATGGGCGCGATGATGGAGCGCTCGGGCATCGCCGAACGCCTCTTCGAAGTCATTCACCTCTGGACCCGGCGGCTGCCGGGCGGCCTCGCGGTCGGCACCGTGCTGATGTGCGTGGTCTTCGCCGCCGCGAGCGGCGTCATCGGCGCCACCGAGTCGGTGGTCGGTCTGCTGGCCATTCCGGTGATGCTGAAGTATGCATACGACAAGGGACTGATTTCGGGCACGATCTGCGCCGGCGGCTCGCTCGGCACCATCATCCCGCCCTCCGTCGTCGTCGTGATCCTCGGGCCGGTGGCCGATGTCGACGTCGGCAGCCTCTTTGTCGGCATGCTGTTTCCGGGGCTGATCCTGGCCGGGCTCTACATCATCTACATCCTGATCCTGTGCACGATCGCGCCGAGGTACGGGCCGAGCCTGCCGCCGGACGAGGACGAGCCCTCGCTGATCCAGAAGCTCGTCATATCGGCCCGGGCGCTGCTGCCACCGATCTTCCTGATCGCCGCCGTCCTCGGCTCGATCATCGCCGGCTGGGCAACGCCGACCGAGGCCGCGGCCATGGGGGCCGCCGGCTCGATCATCCTGACGGTGGTCTATCGGACCTTCACCTTCTCGGTGCTGTCGCAAGCCTTCGTCAAGACCATCCTGGTCACCTCGATGATCCTGATGATCCTCCTGGGCGGGACCATGTTCGCCGGCGTCTTCGTCGCCTCGGGCGGCATGTCGATGATTCAAGACGCGCTTCAGGGTATCGGCTTGACGGCCTGGCCGACCCTGCTGCTGATCCTGTTCCTGGCCTTCATGGCCGGCTTCGTCCTGGAACTGGTCTCGATCATCCTGATCTTCATCCCGATCGTGATTCCGGTGATACAGCAGCTCGGCTTCGACGTGATCTGGTTCTGCATCCTGTTCCTCATCGTGATCCAGACCAGCTATCTGCCCCCGCCGATGGCGCCGGCAATCTTCTACCTGAGGGGCATCAGTCCGCCGGAGATCACGATTCACGACATGTACCGCGGCGTGATTCCGTTCATCGGTCTTCAGTTCATCGCGCTCGCCCTGGTCATGCTGTTCCCGCAGTTGGCGCTCTGGCTGCCGGACCAGCTCCTGGGCTTCAAGTAGTCCGCGGCGGGGAGGCGCATGCTTCCGCCTCTGCGCTGCACGACCCCCGGGCCCCGGCTCGGGGGCCGGGGCGACGAGGGGAGAACGCAGAGAACCTTGGCTCCCTAAGCCGTCGCACCGCCGTCGACCGGCAGCGCCGCGCCGGTGATGAAGGAGGCCTCGTCGGACAGGAGGAACAGCGCGGCGTTGGCGATTTCGTCCGGGGCGGCGGCTCGGCCCATCGGCACGCTCGAGACGCGGGTGCGGATCAGCTCCTCCTTGTCCATTCCGGCGGTGCGCTGCTGGTCCGGCCGGGCGACGAACACCCGCAGCATCGGTGTGTCGACCGCCCCGGGGCAGACCACGTTGACCCGGATGCCGTCCTTGACCACGCGCTTGGCCAGCGACTTGGCGAAGCCGATCACGCCGAACTTCACCGCCGAATAGACCGGGCTGTTCGGCGAGCCGACGAGGCCGGAGACCGACGCGGTGTAGAGCAGCGACCCGCCGCCGCGCATCCGCATCTCCGGGAGCGCGGCCTGCGCGGTCAAGAGCTGGGTGCGAAGATTGAGGCCGACGGCGATGTCGAACTCCTTCATCTCCAGCCCCTCGAACGCCGCCGGGCCGGGGTGACCGACATGGTCCCAGACGAAGTCGAGGCCGCCGAAGGCGTTCGCCGTCTCGCGGACGATACGGGCCGAGTCGGCGTCCCGGGTGAGATCGGCGACGATGCCGAGCGCCCGGCCGCCGGCGGCCTCGATCTCCGATACCGCCGCGGCGACCGCGGCCGCGTCGAGGTCGACGATGCCGACCGCCGCCCCTTCGCGCGCGAACCGCACGGCGCCGGCCCGGCCCATGCCGGAGCCCGCCGCGGTGACGATGCCGATCTTGCCCTCGAGTCTCATGAAACTTCTCCCGTTCTCGTTGTCGTGAATCGCCTCGCCGGCCCGCTCAGCCCCCGGCGCCCGCCACCCGTTCCCGGATCAGCGGCAGTTCCTGCGGTAGCCGTGCCGCGATGCGTTTTCGATCACCGGGTCGAGCAGCGCAAGGTCGCCCGGGATGATCTGGTTGCCCTGGGGAAACACGGCTCCGGTCACAACCCCGATCTCGCTGCGCACGCGATCGTCCTGGTAGTAGCAGTCGTACACGCGACTCAGCAGGTTCTGAAACGCTTGCGGCTCGTTGGCACTGAACTCGGTCAGTCGCTCGCAGCGTTCGCTGAGCGACAGATCGGGAAAGGCAGGATTCAGCTTCCCCAGAATCGATGTCAGGTCGGCGACAAAATCCGCTGCCTGCGTGCTCAGGTAGTGTTTGAAATCCACATCCGCAGCGCTCGGCATGGAGCCGTCTCGACTCGCCGGAATCAGTGCGTCGAGCAACCCGGCCAACAATGATTGTTGTTGTTCGCTGAGCGGTCGATCGGCGAAAACGGGATCGGGCATGGCTGTTTCTCGTTGATTCAGTCGAACAGATTGGCGAGGTTGTTCTTCATCGTGTCGGCGACATACAACGCCAATGCCTGAATCGTACTGGTCGGATTCACGGCGCCGCCGGTGACGAAGATACTGCCGTCGACGACAAACAGGTTTCTGACGTCGTGGCTGCGGCCCCAACGATTGACCACCGATGTCTCCGGGTCGTCACCCATCCGCGCAGTGCCGAGCAGATGCCACCCGGCGAGGGGCTTGGGTCCGTCGCTGATGATGTCCACGGCGCCGGCCGCACGCAACGCTTCCTCTGCGCGTGCCATCCCGTGGGCGATCAGCTTCCGGCTGTTTTCGCTGTATCGATAGGTGATCCTGGGCGCCGGGATGCCGTCGGAGTCGGTCAGCGCGGGGTCCAGGGTGACCGTGTTGTGCTCCTCCGGCAGGTCTTCGCCGATGATGCCGATGGCTGCGACGTGATCGAAACGTTGCCGGAATGCATCGTGATGGTCAGGGCCCCAGGGAATCGTGCCATTGACATAGCCGGTCATCGCCGTGTTCAACGGCCCGGGACCACGGTTGATCTGCATGGTGTAGCCGCGCACGAAGCCGCGCTCGAGATCGGTCTCGTAGAACTCCTTGCTCAGTATGCAGCAGCCCTGCGGCCCCTTGTGGCTGTCGAGCCTTTCCTCGAACCGGCCCTGCACGAGCCCCGCCGGATGAAACATGAGATTCCTGCCCACCAGACCGCTCGAATTGGCAAGGCCGTCGGGAAACCGGCTGGAGGTGGAATTCAGCAGGAGGCGCGGCGTGCCGACGCCGTTGCAGGCCATGACCACTACTTCGGCGCGCTGGAAGCACTCTTCGCCGTCCGCATTGAAGTAAATCACCCCGTCTGCAAATCCGTCATCGTTCAACGTGATTTCCCGCACCCGGCACCGGGTGCGCAGCTCCACGCGGCGCCGGATCGCATCGGGCCAGTAGGTGATGTCGGTGCTGGACTTGGCGCCTTGCGCGCAACCGGACATGCAGGGGCCCAGGTTCAAGCACCTGTCGCGACCCTCGTAGGGTTGGGAAATGATGGCGCTGTCCGAAGGCCACCAGTGCCACCCGAGCGCATTGAACCCTCTGGCAACGGTCTCCCCGACCAGTCCCAGCGGGAGCGGCGGCAGCGGGGGTTGCTTTGGCGGACACATCGGATCACCCGACAATCCCGACACCCCCATCACGCAGTCGTTCTGTGCGAAGTAGGGCTCCAGGGTGTCGTAGTCAATGGGCCAGTCGTCCGCGACGCCATCCAGAGACTTCACCTTGAAATCCGAAGGGTGCAAACGAGGGAAGTGCGCGGCGTAAAGGATGGTGCTGCCGCCGACGCCGTTGAAATTGACTACGGTTACGTCCGAGTCGCGGTTGTTGATCGGATAATCCGTATCCAGCCCGCGGACGTTGGGGTCGATGTTGTACGGTCCGAAGGACTGACTTTCCCAGTTGGCCGCGTTGGACGGGTACTTTGCCGGGTTCATCCAGTCGCCCTGTTCGAGGCAGACGATGCGCATGCGCGTGTCCGCCAGACTCCACGCAACCGCCGCCCCCGAAGCACCGGCTCCGATGATCAGCACGTCTACAACGTCCTCGGCCATGGTCTCCCCCAGAACGATTTGGCTCAGTTTATCCGGACCTTCCCGGCGTGCCGCAGCGAAGATCGCCGCCCGAATGGTGATGAAATAGATGAATTATTGCGGATAAAAGTCTGTACCGCATAGCGTTTTCTTGGTAAAGATCCCCACCCGGATCGTCGAATGGGCGACGAGCGTGCCGGATCGTGGGATACGACAGTCGAAATCGAGCACGATGCCCGGGAATTCGTGCCGGTGTCCCCACCGTCCGTCTCCGTACCGGCCTTGCAGTACACGCTCCCAACGCGAGGTTCCAGGCTCGAATCGCGCCTGAGCCGCCGGTGCGAGGGTCACCGGGACGCGACGGGAAGGGCGACGTCGACCCAGACGAGGCGGTGGTCGGAGGCGTCGAGGAGCGCAGATCCCGGCTCGCCCTCCTCGGGCCAGTACACCCCGGCGTCCGTGATTGCGAGACCCGCCGAGGGCAGCACGTAGTCGACCCTGAGGTTGCCGGGCGCGCGGTCGCGAAAGTCGGCGGTGTCGAAGCGCGCCGCGCCGCGGTGGCGGACGTTCGCCTTGCCCTGGGCCAACGCGGCGGCGGCGGCGCCCTCGCTCTCCGGCGTCACGGAGGCGTTGACCAGGGGATGCCCGGTGAGCTGGCGCGCCGCCCCCGGCACCGATTCCCCGTCCACCGGATCGGCGTTGAGATCGCCTGCAATGACGAAGTGCGCGCCGGAAGGGAGCCCGCCCGCCCGGCCCTCGTCGTCGCGCAGGTAGTCCGCCGCTTCGATGTAGTCCTTCCAGAAACGGATCTCGTCGGCATTGCGCAGGCCGTTCCGGTCCTCGGGACCATCGAAGACGGGTGGCGTGGGGTGGCTCGCGAGCAGATGGACGACCTCGCCGTCGATGCGAATCGGGACATCCCAGTGGCTCTTGGAGGAGAGGCGGAGGATCGCGAGCGCGTCCTCGGAGTAGAAGGACGAACCGTCGGCGCGGACCGGGAGCCGCGCTCGGGGCAGGTCCTTCCACCGGAAGGTGCGGAAGGTCCGAACGGCGCCCGAATCGATCGCGTGCTTCGACAGGACGACCATCCCGTACTGCCCTTCGAAGGTCCCGAATCCGTGCGAGTCCCGCGCGCGCTCGAACGTTCCGGCCACCTTGCCGACAATTCCGTCGCCGTCGAGGTCGAGCCCGGTAGCAAGGCCGGTGTTCGAAGGCGCGATGAAGCTGAACGGGTAGGCGCCACCGAGGTAGCTCGCGACGAAGCTTCGATCGTTGCCCGGCCCGTAGTCGAACTCGTTCACCAGGATGACGTCGGGGTCCACGGTGCGGACGATGGCCGCCACCTTCGCGATCTGCGGGTCCGTGCCGCTCGCGAGCGCGGCCGCGAGCTCGCCCCCGGCGCCGCGATGCATGGAGGCGTTGAACGTGGCGAAGCGCACGCTCCCCGCAGCCGCATCACCGGCGGCAAGGACGAGGCCGATGGCGGCAAGGACGAGCCCGGCAACCGGGAAGCGCACGCGGTTCATCTGGTTCCCGGGGAGGGCATCACGTTTCCGCATCTCACGGGTCCTCTCGATTCCCAGCGCAGTTGCCGGCCTGCGGCGGCGGAGCGGGGTGACTTGGGACGCTGGTGCAGCCGACGCAGGATTGTAGGGGCGAATCCCGCCACCCATGCGCCCGTTCCGGGAAGCGTTCCCGGCGCCGGGGGCGGGTGCCGGGCAACGGGTCACGGTCGCGAACATCTCTGGTTTTGACAGCGTGATGTGCGCCCACTTGCAGGACCAATTTATGGGACTCTTTTTCTTGTAGGAACATGGGTTCTTATGTGTAGACCGGCTCCCTTTTTGTGTAGTCAATTTCCCTTTCTTCACTAGTGTCGGAACCGATTGGTCAAACTACAAAATTATGCGGCCATTTTCCATTGCCGCAGATTCTGATCCGTGCATAAATCGCCGGTGCAGATGGCACATCCGCAGCCTCCGGGACGCACTTCCGCGGCAAGCGAGGCTGGCGGCATCTCGTTCAAGGAGAATCGGAGGAACGTCATGGAGTCTTGCGGGAGCGCGCAGGCGCAGGGCGAGATCCTCCATCGGCTTCGGCTCGGGAATTCGGGAACCGGCCGGCGCGTGGCGAGGACCGGCGCCGCCCTTGGGCTGGCCGCCCTGCTGGGTATCGCCGGGCAGGCGCGGGCCGAGAACGAATGCGGCCCGCCGGAGGCGGAGAAGGAAGTCGTCTGCACGCCATCCACCTACGACCCTGCCGGGGGCAATATATTCTACAGCCACGACGAGACCGGCGAGGACGAGACCAGCGGCGACTTCACCGTCCGGCTCGGCGCGGACCTCTCGATAGACTACGACCGCGAACGCCCCGGCGACGACGTGTACGTCTCTCCCTCGGATGATCAGGACCGCAGCCACGGCGCCGTATGGGTGTCGCCGGGCGAATTCGGGGAATATGCGGGCGACGCTTCGCTCTACTCCTCCGCCAGCGTGACCTCGAACGGAATTGGCATCTTCGCCGGGCACTACGGGAAGTCGGGCACGCTGAGCATGGAGCTTTCGGGCGGCGACATTGCGACCACGGGCGCACAGTCCCACGCGGTCGGCGGTTTTCGTTCGGAAGGCAGTGACGGCGCGCTTGACCTCATGGTTCGAGGCGTGACCATCGACACGACGGGAGTACTCGCCTTCGGCGTCTCAGCCGAACATACGGGCGAGGGAGTCTTGAACCTCACCATGCAGGACATCGCCGTCTCCACGGCGGGAGATTGGGCCATCGGCGTCAGAGCTTCGCATGACGGCGCAGGCGAGCTGAATATCGACGCGCAGAACCTCGTCATCAAGACCGCGGGACATATTGGCATCGGCGTCATTAGTTGGCATCAAGGCGAGGGCGAACTGAATATCGACGCGCAGGACCTCGTCGTCGAAACGGCGGGAGCGCACGCCGACGGCGTCTACGGTAGTCATCAAGGCAAGGGCGAGTTGGCGCTCACCGCCGAGGAGCTCGTCATCGAAACAGCGGGAGATGATGCCGACGGCGTCTCAGGTACGCATGAGGGTGAGGGGGAACTGAAGATAGACGCTCGCAACCTCGTCATCGAAACGGCGGGAGCGAACGCAAGAGGCGTATACGGTCTTCATCAAGGCGAGGGCGAATTGGCGATTACCGCCGAGGAGTTCGACATCGTAACGGCGGGAGACAAAGCCGACGGCGTTTCAGGTACGCATGCGGGTGAGGGGGAACTGAAGATAGACACTCGCAACCTCGTCATCGAAACGGCGGGAGCGAACGCAATAGGCGTCTACGGTCTTCATCAAGGCAAGGGCGATTTGGCGCTTACCGCACGGGGCCTCGACATCGTAACGGTGGGAGTGGACTCCCGCGGCATCTACGGTCGTCATCAAGGCGAAGGCGATTTGGCGCTCACCGCCGAGGACCTCGACATCGTAACGGCGGGAGATTGGGCGAACGGCGTCTTTGGTTTGCACGAAAGCGAGGGTGATCTGAAGATGGACGCTCAGAATCTCGACATCGTAACGGCTGGAGACAATGCCGACGGCATCGTTGGCTGGCATCAAGGCGCAGGCGAAATGAAGATGGACGCTCGCAACCTCGACATCACCACGAAGGGTGAGAACGCCCGCGGCATCTACGGTCGTCATCAAGGCGAGGGCGATTTGGCGCTCACCGCACGGGGCCTCGACATCGTAACGGTGGGAGTGGACTCCCGCGGCATCTACGGTCTTCATCAAGGCAAGGGCGATTTGGCGCTTACCGCCGAGGAGCTCGACATCGTAACGGCGGGAGACGAAGCCGACGGCGTCTCAGGTACGCATGCGGGTGAGGGGGAACTGAAGATAGACACTCGCAACCTCGTCATCGAAACGGCGGGAGCGAACGCAAGAGGTGTCTACGGTCTTCATCAAGGCGAGGGCGAATTGGCGCTCACCGCCGAGGAGCTCGACATCGTAACGGCGGGAGATTTGGCGAACGGCGTCTTTGGTGTGCACGAAAGCGCGGGGGATCTGAAGTTGGACGCTCGGAACCTCGACATCACCACGAAGGGAGCGAACGCAAGAGGCGTCTACGGTCTTCATCAACGCGAGGGCGATCTGGCGCTCACCGCCGAGGACCTCGACATCGTAACGGCGGGAGGTTGGGCGAACGGGGTCTTGGGTGTGCACGAAAGCGCGGGGGATCTGAAGTTGGACGCTCGGAACCTCGACATCGTAACGACGGGAGATATTGCCGACGGCCTCATTGGTTGGCGTCGAGGGGAAGGCGAACTGAAGATGGACGCTCGGAACCTCGACATCGCAACGGCGGGAGCGTCCGCCAGAGGCGTCTTCGGCGGTCATCAAGGTGCGGGCGAACTGGCGCTCACCGCCGAGAACCTCGACATCGCAACGGCGGGAGCGTCCGCCAGAGGCGTCTTCGGCATTCATCTGGGCGCGGGCGAACTGGCGCTTACCGCCGAGGACCTCGACATCGTAACAGCGGGTACGGATGCCGATGGTGTCCGCGCGCAGCACCGAGGCGCGGGGGACTTGAACCTCGACGTCCGGGGCGTCTCCATCACCACTACGGGGGCGGGCGCCAGCGGCATCTACGGGAACCACTTCGCCATGGGGGGCGATGTCGCCGTCCGCGTTCGTGACGGCGCCGTCTCGACGGCGGGCGCGGATGCCTTCGGGGTGCGCGGCTTCCATGCCGGCCCGGGCGCGCTCGACGTCGACCTGCGCGAGACCTCGGTCGCCACGGCTGGAGAAGGCTCCCATGGCGTCGTGATTAATCGATTCGGCTCAGGTTCGACCTGCATCGCGGTGGACGGGGGTTCGGTCCACGCCGCCGGGACAGGGGCGAGCGGCATCCGGATCGGCCTCCTCGACGAGGCCGGCAGCCCGGTATTCGTCTCCCCGGTCGGCGAGGACGGCTACCGCAGGCAGAGCGTTTCGGTGAACGCGCCGGTGACGGGCGGCTCGGGCGAGGACGCGGCGGGGGTGTTCCTCGCGGGCGGCGGCAGGGTGGCCATCGGCTCCCGCGGGCGGGTCGGCGCGGCGTCCGGGATCGCGATTCTGGCTTCCGGCGGGGCGCCGAAGCTCAGCGTCGAGATGGACCTCGACGGGCGCCGGGCGGGCGATGTCGTCGACGGCACGATCCGCAACGACGGGGGCGAGACCACCGTGGTGGTGAACGGGGTCACGCTGCACGACGGCGCCACGGGCGTCACGGGAACCGAGGTGGCGAACGGGGCACGGGACTTGAGCCTGGCGGCGAGCGGGACGATTGCGGGGCGGACCTTCGCGCCCGAGGACTTCATCGAGAGCTACGTGCCGCGCGCGGCGGTGTACGAGGCGCTGCCCGGCTTCCTGCTCCGACTGAACGGCGGACGACCCTCCGGCACGCGCATCGCGCGGCCCGGCTCGCCCGCCTGGGCACGGGTATCGGGCGGTCGGGGGTCGTACGAGCCCGGCCGCGCGAGCGTCGGGGCGGGGTACGACTTCCGCCGCTTCTCGGCCGAGGCGGGCCTGGACCTCGCTCTGGGCGAGAACGTCACCGGTTCGCTTTCCTTGCGCCACGTCGGCGGTACCGCGGAAGTGGCCTCGCCCTATGGCCGGGGCGAGATCGAGGCGCGGGGCGTGGGCGTCGCCGCGGGCCTGTCCTGGAGCGGGGCGGACGGGTACTACGGGCGCGGGCGCCTTGCGTTCACGAGCTACGAGGTGGACGTTTCGTCCCGCAAGCGCGGGAGCCTCGCACGGGACGTCGGGGCGAGGGGCCATTCACTGGGCATCGAGGCGGGACGGCGCATCGCCGTCGGCGAGACGGTGACGCTCACCCCCCGGGCGTGGGCGGCGCGCCGCGGGCTGTCCGGAGGCGCGTTCACGGATGCCGTGGGCGCCCGCGTGTCGCTCGACGAGACGACGCGGCATACGGGGGGCATCGGTCTCTCGGCGGAGACCGAGCGGGCGCTCGAGGACGGTGCGCTCACCCTGCGCGCCTCGGCGGATGTCGAGCGCGCCCTGGGCGGCGCGGACACGGTCGCCGCGGTTTCGGGCGAGCGCCTCGAGTCGGAAGCTTCCGCTACCCGCGTCCTGCTCGGGCTGGGCGGGACTTTGCACAAGGGGCGGCTCTCGCTCGGCGCGCAGCTTGGCGCGGGCGGCCCGGGGTCCGGCGACACGCAATACTCGGGTCGAATCACCCTCGGCTGGACGTTCTAGCGAGGCAGCGCCTCGGACCGACGAGAACTGGTTGAACGGGGCGAAGCACACACTCTCCGCAATCGCAAGGCCGGCGGAGCCCGACGGAAGGCCCAACGCGCGCGATCGACCTTGGCCGAGTTTCGTGACGTCTTGCCCATATTTGACTATATGGGTAGTATGGGTCCGTGAAGACGACCGTCGACATTCATGCCGAGCTCCTCGCGCGCGCCAAGCGTCATGCCACGGAAACGGGCCGCCCGCTGCGTGCGGTGATCGAGGACGGGCTCCGGCGCGTGCTCTCCACTTCCACGATGCGCGAACGATATGAGCTTCCGGATCTGAGGGCGGGGGACCCACGAGCGCCGGACCCGCTGGAACGGCTCTCCTGGCCGGAGTTGCGCGAGCTGATTTACGGGGACTCGGGCGGGGACCCGGGCACCCGGTGATCGCCGTCGACACCAATGTTCTAGTCCATGCGCACCGCCGGGAATCGCGGTTGGGCGACGTGGCGTACGAGCTCCTGGTGGACCTCGCGGAAGGAGACCGGGCCTGGGCGATCCCCTGGCCCTGTTGCTATGAGTTCCTGAGCGTGGCGACGAACCGTCGCATCTGGAAGGAAGCGGCCACGACCCCGGAGCATGCCTGGGGACAGTTCCAGGCCTGGGCGTCGTCGCCGTCCAACCGCATGATCGGCGAGACCGACGATTTCGCGGACGTTCTGCGAAGATTCGTGGCACGCCCGCACGTCGTCGGAGGAGTCGTTCACGATGCCCGCATCGCGGCATTGTGCATCGCCCATGGCGTCGATGTGCTGCTCACCCGAGACCGCGACTTCTCTTCGTTTCCGGAGCTGCGGACAAGCAATCCTTTCTCTACGGGGTATTGATTGCGGAAGCTCGCGAAGCGGGCAGCCGGGGACCGTGCGTCCGGTGCGTAGCGAAGATGCCGCCACTCCTCGATTCGTGACCCGCTCGAAGAATCGGCCGAGCGACGCTCGGGCCCGGCATATCGAATTCGGCGGCGGTCAGTAGAGGGTCTCGGGCACCCTGGCGCGAATCTCGCGATCGACCCGCTCGCCATCCGCTTCGCCGATGTGGTCGGCCAGCATCTGGCCGAATGACGGGAGGACGGCCTTGCGGTCCACCCGCGTCTCGTCGGCCCAGAGCCGCGAGCGCACGAGGGCCTTCGTGCACTGGAGGAAGACCTCCTCGACCTCGACGACGAGCCCGCTCCGCGGCACCCGTCCTTTGACCGCGAGCGGCTCCAGGAGCGCGGGATCGGTGGTCAGGGTGGCCCGACCGTTGAGCCGCAACGTCTCGTCCACCCCCGGAATCAGGAACAGCATGCCGACGTGGGGGTTCTCGAGCACGTTCGTCAGCGAATCGGCCCGGTTGTTGCCCCGCCGATCGGGGAGGAGGATGGTCCGGTCGTCGAGGACCGCGACGAACCCGGCGGGGTCGCCGCGCGGCGAGCAGTCGACCCTCCCATCCGCGCCGGCGGACGCGAGAACGACGAAGGGCGAGAGTGCGATGAACCGCCGGCAGTGCCGGTCCAGGCGCTCGAGGGACTTCCTGACCGCCCGTTCGCTCGGTTCGCCATAGCTGCTCCGCAGCTCCTCGACCGTCTCGATGACGTGCTCCGTCATGTCTCCCCCTCGCGCTCGTCGTGTTCCGTCCGTGATCATGCGCCCGTAGGGTCGCGCGCTCAAGCGGATCGACGGGAATCTCGGCCGCGCATGCGCCGATGTCGGCGCGCTCCCTTCGCCTCGGGGCACATCGGGGTTCGATTCGCGGTGGCCGCTCTTCGAGGCCGGCTCCGGCCCCGCCGGGCCGCCCCGCCGGATCAGGCGAGGCCGTGGCGTTCGAGGAACTCGAGCATCAGGGCCGTGCACTCGGCCGGCTTCTCGAGCTGGAGGAAGTGGGAGGCGCCCGGGACGTAGTCGTAGTCGAGGTCGCAGCGCCTCGCGAAATCACGGAGCACGATGCTCGGCACGAAGGCGCCGGGACCGGTCGGATCGCCGCCGATCAGCTTGAGCGGGCAAGGGAAGCTCCCCATCGCGAGCTCGAAGCTCGAATCGAGGAAGGTCGCGAAGACCTGGGCTTCGTGCTCGCGCGGGCAGCAGAGCTCGTAGCCGCCGCCGGTCTCGGCGGGTCGCAGGGTCGCCTGCGCGTAGAGCTCGGGCACGCCGGGCAGGAGACGTTGGAAGACGGACGCCGCGCGCACGATCTCCGCGAGCTCCTCGCGTGTGTCGAAGCGCGGCTGGCGCCGCCGTGTGCGGGCGGACAGCTCGTTCTCGCGCTCGAGGTACACCCGCTCCAGCCGGTCGCCGTTCGGCGGCGAGAGGGGCGGGTCGAAGAGGACGAGGGCCGCAAAGCGCGGCCCCGAGCGAAGGGCCTGGTAGAGCGCGGTGAGGGCCGACATCGAGTGAAAGACACCGACCTTCGGCTTTGCCCCGAAGTGGCGGTCGATCCCCCGGACCACGTGCTCGCTGTCCCAGACGAAGGTCGGAAAGTGATGCGTCCCGAGGGGCGCGCGCGGATTCCAGCCGTGGCTGCGGAAGTCGTGGACGACGAGGTCGAATCGGTCCATGAGCCGCGACCAGAACGGATAGTAGAGGTCGATGGCGAGCCCGTTCCCGTGACTGAGGACGAGCCTCGGTCCGTCCGGATTGCCGTGGCGGCGGAGGATGACGAGGCTGCCGTCGGCCATGCGGACCTCGCCCGTGGCGAGGGGCTCGGGAACCTCCCAGTGCACGACGATGGGCGGACGGTCGGGGTCGGGCGAATCCGGACGGCGCCGGACGCGACGGGCGAAGGGCGAGCGCCCGGGAGGCGCGGAACGGGAGGCGGGGTCCGGTCAGCCGCGGGACGACGGCAGCTTCGGCTCCTTCGCCTCCACCGCGCCTCCCGCCTGCTTCCAGGCCCCGAAGCCCCCCGCGAGGTGGCAGACCGGAGCGAGGCCCATGTCCTGCACCGCCTTGGCCGCGAGAGCGGAGCGGAGCCCTCCCGCGCAGAAGAACATGAAGCGCTTGCCGGACTGGAACACGTCGCGCGCGTACGGGCTCTCCGGATCCACCCAGAACTCGAGCATGCCGCGCGGCGCGTGCACCGCGCCCGGAATGGCTCCCTCGCGCCACAGCTCGCGCACGTCCCGGATGTCGACGAAGACCACGTCGTCGTCGCCCTGGTGCCGGAGCGCGTCCTCGACCGTCCAGGTCTCGATACCGGCCTCCGCCTCCGCGCAGAGCTGCTTGATGCCCTTGGTAATCGTCGCCATCGTGTCGGCCCTCCCGGCCACTCGGTTCATGTCGCGGCGGCTGCGCCGCTCCGTACGTCCCGTCCGCCCCGTCCGGCTGGCGCCGCGGCCCCGGCGACCCCGCCGCCTTCCCATCCGCCGTCCCGGAACCGGCCGCCGCAGGCGGGCCGCGACGAGCGACCCGGCGTCCGGCCGCGGCCGGACGCGCGTTCAGTAGGTCGCCCGCCCCCCGCTTGCGTCGAACACCGCGCCGGTCGTGAACGAGTTCTCCTCCGAGACGAGCCACGCCACCAGGGCGGCGAGCTCCTCGACGAGCACGAACCGTCCGCGCGGGATCTTCGAGAGCATGTAGTCGATGTGCGCCTGCGTGATCTGTTCGAAGATCCGCGTCCGCGCCGCCGCCGGGGTGATGCAGTTCACCGCGATGTCGCGGTCCGCGAGCTCCTTCCCGAGGGACTTGGTGAGTCCGATCACCCCCGCCTTCGCGGCGCTGTACGCGCTCGCGTTGGGGTTGCCCTCCTTGCCCGCGATGGAGGCGGTGTTGACGATGCGGCCGTAGCCGCGCTCGATCATGTGCGGCACCACCGCCCGGCAGCAGTAGAAGACGCCGTTCAGATCGATCTCGACCACCTGGCGCCACTCTTCGATCGGGTACTCCCAGGTGGTGGCGTTGGGACCGGCGATGCCGGCATTGTTGACGAGAATGTCGATGCACCCCGCCGCCTCGATGGTCTCCTCCGCCGCGCGCTCCACGGACTCGGGGTCGGCCACGTCGACGACCACCCCGCCCGTGCCCGATCCGAGCGCCGTCCGGGCGGCTTCGAGCTCCCCGGGGTCGCGGTCCCAGAGGGTGACTCCCGCTCCGGACGCGAGCAGCCGCTCCGCAATGGCGAGCCCGATGCCCTGCGCGCCCCCCGTCACCACCGCCCGGCGGCCTTCCAGATCGATTCGATTCATGCTCTGCGTCTTCCTCGTGTCGCGTATGCGTCGGAACGTCAGATGGTCAGATGGTCCGCCCGCCGTCCACCGGCAGGCACACCCCGGTCAGGAACTCGGCGTCGTCCGAGGCGAGGAAGAGGACCGCGTTCGCGATGTCCGCCGGCTGGCTGAGCCGTCCGAGCGGCACCGTGCTCATGAACCGGGCGTGCATCTCGGGGGTGACCTCTCCGCCGAGGAACTCCCCCAGCATCTGGGTCTCGCCGGCCACCGGACACACCGCATTGACCCGGATGCGATCCGGCGCGAGCTCCACCGCCATCGATTGGGTGATGGTGTTCACCGCGCCCTTGGAGCCGTTGTACCAGACGAGGCCGGGCCGGGGGCTGATGGCGGCGGTGGAGGCGGTGTGGATGATGCACCCGCCGCCCGCCTCGCGCATGATCGGCACGGTGTGTTTCGCCGACCAGTAGATCGCCTTCACGTTGACCGCGAAGATCCGGTCGAACTCGTCTTCGGTGACGTTCTCCATCGGCTGGTTGCGCTGCGGCACGCCCGCGTTGTTCACCATGATGTCGAGCCCGCCGTAGCCCGCGACGGCCTCTTCGACGAGGCGCCCGGTATCCGCGTCGCTCGAGACGTCGGCGTACACGAAGCGCGCTTCACCCCCTTCGTCGCGGATCGAGTCGGCCACCCGGCGGCCGTCCTGCTCGTTCACGTCGTTGACGACCACCCGGGCTCCTTCGGCCGCGAAGCGCCGGCAGATCCCCTCGCCGAAGCCCGCGCCGCCGCCGGTGACGATCGCTACCCTGTCCTCCAGTCGCATGCTTTCCTCCGTCGCGAGCCCGCCGCCCGCGGCCCGCCGTTCATTGGGGCGGCAAGACTAACTCATCCGATGCCCGGCACGGGACGCCCCGGCGCCCCGCCGTCCGATTAGTCCGCGGCGGCCAGCCGGACCATCGCGTCGAGCAGGGTCTGGCCGCCGGCCGCAAGGTCGCCCGGCGTCGCGTTCTCGATCTCGTTGTGGCTGATGCCGTCCTCGCAGGGCACGAAGATCATCCCGGTCGGGGCGACCCGGGAGACGTAGCAGGCGTCGTGGCCGGCCCCGCTCACGATGTCCATGTGCTCGAAGCCGCCCGCCTCGGCCGCCTCGCGGACCGCCGCGACGCAACGCGGATCGAAGGGGGTGGCCGGAAAGTGCCAGATCTGGCGGAGGTCGAGATCGAGACCGATCTCGCCCGCGATCGATTCGCAGGCCGACCTCAGGTCCGCGTCCATCCGCGTGAGCGTGTCCTCGATCGGATGCCGGAAGTCGACGGTGAAGAAGACGCGGCCCGGGATCGTGTTGCGCGAATTCGGGGACACCTCCAGCATGCCGACGGTGGAGCAGGCGTTCGGCTGGTGCGCGAGGCCGATGCGGTTCACCGCGTCCACCATGCGGGCGGCACCCACCAGCGCGTCGCGTCGCCGGCGCATCGGGGTCGGGCCCGCGTGGGCCTCCATTCCCGTCACCGTGATCTCGTACCAGCGCTGGCCCTGCGCCCCGGTCACCACCCCGACCGTCTTCTCCTCCGCCTCGAGGATGGGCCCCTGCTCGATGTGGGCCTCGAGGTACGCCCCGACCTCGTGCTCTCCGACCCGCTCCTTCCCGGCATAGCCGATGCGCGCGAGCTCGTCCCCGAACGTCTTTCCCTCCGGGTCGGTCCGCGAGAGCACGAAGTCGAGGTCGAACGCGCCACCGAACGCCCCCGAGGCCATCATCGCCGGAGCGAACCGCGAGCCCTCCTCGTTGGTCCACGCGACCACCTCGATCGGCGCGTCGGTCTCGTAGCCGTAGTCGTTGAGGGTGCGGATGAGCTCGAGCCCCGCGAGCACCCCGTAGGCGCCGTCGAACTTGCCGCCGGTCGGCTGGGAGTCGAGGTGACTCCCGGTCATGACCGGCGCGCGGTCCGGGCTTCGCCCCGCCCGCCGGGCGAAGATGTTCCCCACCTGGTCCACGCTCACCTCGCAGCCCGCTTCCTCGCACCAGCGAACGAAGAGATCGCGTCCCTCCCGGTCGAGGTCGGTGAGCGCGAGCCGGCAGACCCCGCCCTTCTCGGTCGCCCCGATCTCGGCGAGCTCCATCAGGCTCGCCCACAGCCGGTCGCCGTTGATCTTGAGATTGTCCACTCGCCGCTCCTCGCCATGCCGTTCTCGCGCGCAACTCTAGTCCATCGCGGGCGGCGGAGGGAACGGCGCGGGCGCCTCCGCGGCGGTCGCGCCACGGCTCCGTCACCGAGCGATGCGGGGATAATGTCCGGACAGCCACGGCATCGACGGGAAGAAGGGCTTGACGACGGACCCGGTCCCGTTCCGATCGGCCGGCGGCGGCGGCGGGCCCGGCGCGGGCTGCGTCGCCGGCCGGACGTCCGCGTGGACCGGGACTCCTCGAGGGGCCCCCAATTTCTTCGGACGAGTCACGTTTGCCAATCGATATGAGGTCGGAATGAGGAACGAATCGTACGAGGCTGCTACCGCTACGGAGCGGCCGGGACCCGAACGGGGATGGGTGGCTTCGAACCGGTCTCGTCGGTCCGAGGCGCAGTGTCGCTGGAATTCGTGCGAAGGGCCTGGATTCCCTGGCCGGAAGGAGGTTTCGGCGAGATTCGAGGCTCCGAGGGGGAACGCAGACCCGGACACGGCGTGGGTTCGGCGGCCGGAGCCGGCTCGGGCCGCGTCATGAAGCCGGCGATCGAGACCGACGTGGCCGTCGTCGGCGGCGGTGGCGCGGGCCTCATGGCCGCGGCCACCGCGGCCACGGTCGGGGACGGCCTCGACGTCCTGCTGCTGGAACGCGATGCGGGCGAGCCCTGCAACTCCCTCATCTCCTCGAGCTTCATCCCCGCGGCGGGGTCGCGTCTTCAGCGCGCGGCCGGAATCGAGGACTCCGCCGAAGAGATGGCCGCGGACATCCTCCGGAAGAACGGCCGCCGGAGCGATCCGGAGGTGACCCTCGAGCTCTGCCGCCGGTCGGCCGAGACCATCCACTGGTTCATCGACGGTCTCGGCGTCGACCTCGAGTTTGCGCCCGAAGTCGCGTGGATCGGGCATTCCCATCCGCGCATGCACAGCCACCCGACACGAAGCGGCATGCCCGTCATCGAGCGGATGCGCGAGCGCTTGGTGTCCCTTGGCAATGCCACCGTGCTCGACGAAACCACCGGAACCGGGCTCATCCGGGACGCGGGCGGCGCCGTCACCGGCGTCACCGCCCGCCGGCACGGAGCGGAGCTTCGCATCGCGGCCCGGCGGGTCGTGCTCGCGACCGGCGGGTTCAATGCGAATCGCGAGATGCTGGCGCGGTACATCCCCGAAATGGCGGACGCGCCCAATATCGGCGCGCGTTCCAGTCGGGGCGACGGCATCGGGTGGGGAATGGCGATCGGCGCGGCCGTGGACCACATGAGCGGCTATCAGGGCCGGGACTGCATCTTCGACGACGGCACGCGCCTCACGCCGGGGGTGATCAACGAGGGCGGCATCGCGGTCAACGCGACGGGCCGGCGCTTCGTCGGCGAGGACCGGGACTACTCGGAACTCGCCGCCGTCTATCGGGCGCAGCCGGGAGGCTTCGCGGTCTTCGTCTGGGACGCGCGTATCCAGCGCATGACGGAGAACATGCACGTCATGCGCGAAGCCATGCGCAAGGGCGGAATCGCGAAGTGCGATCGCGTCGTCGGCATCGCCGAGCGATTCGGGTTGCCGGCGGGCACCCTCGCGGAGACGATTGACGGCTACAACACGGGCGTGCGGTCCGGGAGCGACGCGTACGCGCGCAAGAACCTCACCGAGCCCCTCGCGCCACCGTTCCTCGCCGCCAGGGTCACCGGCGCGATGGCGCATACCCAGGGCGGCCTGAGGGTGGATACCGCCTGCCGGGTGCTCCGGCCGGACGGACGTCCCGTGCCGAACCTCCACGCCGGCGGCAACACCATGGCGGGACTGTCCGGCGACTCCGCGGGCGGCTACACCTCGGGCAACGGTCTTCTCGTCGCCTATGCGAGCGGCATGATCATCGGCCGGCACGCCGTCGCTTCCATCAAGGGCGAACGCTAGCCTCAATCTTTCATGAATCTTCCGTTACGGACACCAATTTACCCGCGGTAACGGGCCATACCCCCCTCGATTCGCCTCGACGGCGAAACGAGCAACGAACTGCTGGCTACGCCGTCACCGTCTTTAGGTCCGTGCGTCCCACCACCACGGAACCCGAGGATTGTTGTCGCCTTCGCGACAAGAATCGGTGAAAACTCCGGGTCAAATCGATCGGCCGTCGACTCATCTATCCCGTCCCGATGACCGCACCAATGGAGTCGCGCATCCACCTTGTCGAGGCAAGAGCGCCGACCTGCAGATTGAAGCCGGCCAAGTAGTCTCCGGGTCGATTCGTTTTCATATCGAGGAACGGATAGTACTTCTCGAAATCAGTCGAGTCTGTCGCTCGCGTGATTTCCTCGATTGCCTTCCTCTTCAGTTCCCTCGAGAACTCTTTGATGATTTCGTAGCTGTTGCGGTTCTTCTCCAAATTGACCAGCATCCGGTCGCGAACCGCTTTCATGTTGCGCTGCACCGCCTCGCGGTAGTCCATTTCGTCGAACCCCTTGGGTGAAAGCTCCGCAAGATTCTTCGGATGGTAGAGATAACTCTCGATGGAATAGTATCCAAGAACAAGAAGATTGGCGCGCCTTCGACGAATTTCCCGGATTTCCTCCGTGCCGAGAAAGTCACGGTCTATCAACCCGAAAAAGTCAGGAAGTGCTCTTGCCTGAATGGTGATTGCATTCTTGTCCCGGGCAACCACGAACAAGAAGCCAGGAAAATCAATCGAGTTGTAGAGCGGGGCGTTCTTTCCTTCGCACAAGACCAGTTTGCTGTTCGGAAATACCTTGAGCGCCGAATCGCGAGGTACTGCGATGTCGAAATTGTGCTCGGATTTCGGTGATGGTCGCAAAGTCAAAGGTCGATCGAAATCGAACTCGTCGAAGTCGATAATTGCCGAGTCGTCGCTTGCGTTCGCATATTCGATGAAACCGAGCGAATGACTCGCCGTCCAGAGTTGGCTGTTCTCCGGAATCCAATTTTCAACAATCTCTTCAAGGAGCGCGTACTGGAGCCGGGTGTGCAGATGAACGTCGAGTTCGTCGATAAAGTAGATTGCATTGGGAAAGTGTTCGCGGCGGACGAACAGGTTGAGAAGAATATTGAATACTTCCTTCTCGCCACTGCTGAGGAGGTCGTAGTGAATTTCTGAATTACCCTTTTGGAATCGTACGTCCGGAGCCTTTTGCTCCAATGCGGGGATCATGCGAATAAGACGCAGGGTGGTCGAAGAAACACCGTTGAAAATTCTTGCCAAGCTATCGTTGATGGGGTCGACAAATCGTGCGCGCATGGTCTCGGAATTAAAATCCTCGCCCCAAACTTCGCGGAGGATCTTCTCTGTCACCTGGGAGATGTCCGTGTCGAAACGAATATCGTGTTCAATGAATCTCTGAGGACGGTCTGAATCGGAAGCCAAATTGGCAGAAGCGCGGCGTTGAGGACGAAGTTCGGGCACTGTTCGGAAGGAACTTCTCCCGTAAAACGCTGATTTGCTGTTCCAACTCTGAGGAGTCGTGACTGTATGCGCTCCTTTCGAACGCGTCAGGTTGACGCCGCCGCCCAAGTTGATCGAAACTGACGACTCGGAACCGCTGATTTTTTCCCAATAATTAACGTAGTAGTCCCTGATGCCCTGTTTATGGGGGGCCGAGATGTACTCGAATGCATCGAAGACGGATGACTTCCCGCTTCCGTTGGCGCCAATCAGGAGCACGAGCTTTGGCGGGGCCTGACACGATGAAAGGTCGATCTCCAGGTCGGTGAAGCGTTTGAAATTCTTTACGCGCAACTGTTCGATGTTCATCGGAGTTCCGTCGATTCTGAACTGGTTTTCTTGTGCCGCGCGCGTTTGAGCGAAATCTGCGGGGTCAACTCACGACGCGAACGGCACCTGGGACCTGTGGCGGATCGGTTCGACCGCCGAAATCATACCTCAAGAGCATGGGGCCGCGCCGACGGATGACATTGGACAGCCGTGGCGAGGATCCGGCTCGTTCCGTCGCGGATTCTCGGGAGTCATGTCGCGAGAGAGGGGAGCGCAGCGACGACGAGTGGGCGTTGCGCTGGTTGGCGGCAGGGCGGGGTCAGGCCGTGGCGCCCCCGGAGCGCCATTCTTCGGGTCTGTGCCACCGGGGTGACTCACGAATTCGTGTCGGGCCACGTTTCCTTGCGGTCGGCGGGGAGCGGGCGATTCCATCCGACCAGCCGCGCGGTCCTTGCGACGGTTGCCACGGGGACCGCAATTTCGCTCAAATGGCCATCTGCAACCTTGCGTGGAGAAGAAGCCATGAACACGGGCGCGTTCCTCGCCAAGACCGCCGTGCTCCACCCCGGCCGCCCGGCCCTCGTGCTCGGAGTCGAGACCGTCGCCTCGTACGCGCAGTTCGCGGACCTCAGCGCCCGGCTCGCCCGCGGCCTCGTCGAGCGCTTCGGTCTCCGGCCGGGCGACCGGTGCGGCATCGCGATGACCAACGCGCCCGAGTTCCTGGTCGCCCTCTTCGGCTGCTGGTACGCGAACGTGTGCGCCGTGCCGATGAACGCGAAGCTCCACCGCCGCGAGTTCGCGTACATCCTTGAGAACTCGGGCGCCCGAGCCTGCTTCGTGAACGGCGCGCTCGGCGAGACCCTGGCCGGGCTCGACCGGGAGGTCGACGCGCTCGAGCACCTGGTGCGCACGGACGACGCGCAAGGGTGGGACGCGCTCCTTGCGGGCGACCCGCTGCCCCTTCGCGACTGCGATCCCGACGATCCGGCGTGGCTGTTCTACACGAGCGGCACCACCGGCCGGCCGAAGGGCGCCACCCTCACCCACCGCAACCTCGTCTCGCAGACCATGAACTACTTCTGCGACGTCGACACGGTGAGCGAGCGCGACTGCATCATCCATTCCGCCCCGATGTCGCACGCCTCCGGCTGCTACGCCCTCCCCCACGTCGCGCGGGGGGCGGCGCAGGTCGTGCCGGAGAGCGGCGGGTTCCACCCGGAGGAGATCATCGACCTCATCGACCACCACCCCGGGGCGAGCTTCTTCTTCGCCCCGACGATGATCGTCCGCCTGCTCGAGTCTCCCCGCATCGCGAAGGTCAACCTCGACCACCTCAAGACCATCGTCTACGGCGGCGGGCCGATGTACGTCGAGGACACCCGGCGGGCGCTCGCCGCGCTCGGGCCGAAGCTCGTCCAGATCTACGGCCAGGGGGAGGCCCCGATGACCATCACCGGGCTCGCGCGCGAGCTCCACCTCGACACGGAGCACCCCCGCTACCTCGAGCGCCTGGGATCGGTGGGCACCGCCCGGACCGACGTCGAGGTTCGGATCGTCGGTCCCGACGACGAGCCGCTTCCCCCGGGCCAGACGGGCGAGGTTGCCTTGCGCGGCGACGTGGTGATGAAGGGCTACTGGAACAACCCGGAGGCGACGCGCGACGCCCTTCGCGGCGGGTGGCTCCACACCGGAGACCTCGGCGCGATGGACGAGGACGGCTTCGTCACCCTCAAGGACCGTTCCAAGGACATGATCATCTCGGGAGGCACCAACATCTATCCGCGCGAGATCGAGGAGGTGCTGCTGCGCCACCCCGGGGTGCTGGAGGCATCCGTGGTCGGCCGGCCGGACCCCGAATGGGGCGAGGAGGTGGTCGCCTTCGTGGTGGCGACGACCCCGGGGGCGCGGGTACCTGAAGCGGAGCTCGACACTCTCTGCCTCGAGCACATCGCGCGCTTCAAGCGGCCCCGCGACTACCGCTTCATCGACACCCTGCCCAAGAACAACTACGGCAAGGTGCTCAAGACGGAGCTTCGTTCCCGGCTCGCCGCCGAGGCGCGGTGAGTTTCGAACGTCGCCCGCCCGGGTCGTCCCGGGCGCCGGGAACCCCCGGGTAGCGCAGGGCGCTCGCAGCGCCGGAGACCGTTCGCGGAGGAGGCATCCCGACCGCCCGCGGACCGCCGGGACACGGGCGCTCAGTCCTCGATCGGCGCCACCTCCCCCGGATGCGCCCCGGGCTCGGACGGCCGTTCGTGCGCGAGGGCGGCGGCGAAGTGCTCGTTGCCGAGGTTCTCGATCCCCCACGCGACTGCGGGCAGGTGCGGGAACCGGAACTCGCCGGTCGTCCCCCCCCGCCGCATCGCGGGCGGCACCTCGAACCCCGCGACATCGAGCTGGAGGCCCGTTCCGAGCGCCTTGAGCAGCGCTTCCTTGATCGTCCAGAGAGTGAAGAACCTTGCAATCCGATCGCCTCCGCCCGACGACGCGAGCTCGGCTCGCTCGTCCCGCGTCAGCACGGCCGCAATCAGCGCGTCGAGGTCCCGCCACGCGACCCGCTCCTCGACGTCCACCCCGATCCGCCCGCCCCGGGCGAACGCGAGGAGTCCGTGCCGGCCGCTGTGGCTCACGCTGAAGCTTGCCGGGGCCGGGCCGCCGCGCAGGAGGGCGAGCGGCTTTCCGCGCTCGGTGTCGCGGAACGAGAGCTGCCCGTTCGCGCAGTCGAGCCGGGCGCAAAGAGCGGCGCGCAGCGCCGCCCGGCAACGCACGAACTCACGGCGGCGGCGCGGATGGGTGAAGCGCGCCAGGCGTGACCGTTCGGCATCGTCGAGCCAGCCGAGGGCCTCGGATTCGCGGCCCGGATGAGGGGTCAGATCCACGTGGAGGACGACCGCGTCGCGGGTCCTCGCGAACGGGCCCCACCAGCGGCCGGCAACGGAGTCGGCCGGCATGGCGGGTCGGCAATTCCTCGGGGTGATGCCGCCCCTCGCGGGATCAGCTCCGGTAGCCGGCGTTGATGTCGATGTAGGCGTGGGTGAGGTCGCAGGTCCAGATGGTGTCCCGCCCGGTGCCGACGCCGACGTCGGCGCGCAGGCGGACCTCCTGGCCCATGAGGTGCCCGGTTGCCCGCTCCTCGGAGTAGCCCTCCCGGATCCGGCCGCCCTCGGCGCACTGCTCGTCGCCGATCCACAGCCGCAGCCGATCGCGCTCCGCCGCCTCGCCGGCCTTGCCGACGGCCATGACGAGCCGGCCCCAGTTCGCGTCCGACGCGGCGAGCATGGTCTTCACGAGCGGCGAATTGCCGATGCTGAGCGCGATCCGGCGCGCCGCCGCGTCGCTCTCGGCCCCTTCGACGGTGACCTCGACGAACTTGCTCGCCCCCTCCCCGTCACGAACGATCTGGTGGGCGAGGTCGAGCATCGTCTCGTCGAGCAGGGCCCGCAGCTCGTCCAGGCGCGGATCAGCCGCCTCCGTGACCGGCGTGGCGGGCTTGACCGCCCCGGTGGCGAAGAGCAGCACGGTATCGCTCGTCGAGGTGTCCGAATCGACGGTGATCCGGTTGAAGCTGCGGTCGACCGCCCCGGTGAGCAGGGCCTGCAGCACCGGGGCGGGAAGGTCCGCGTCGGTGAACGCGAACCCGAGCATCGTCGCCATGTCCGGCGCGATCATCCCGCTCCCCTTGGCGATCGCGGCGACCCGCACCGTCTCGCCGTCGAGGCGCGCCTCGCCCCCCGCTCCCCTCCGCGAGGCGTCCGTCGTGCGGATGGCGTCGGCCGCGGCCCGCCAGCGCTCCGGGGCGGGCGGGGCGAGGGCTTGCGCCGCCTGCTCCACCGCCGCGCGCATCGCCTGCGCGCCGAGCGGCTCGCCGATGACGCCGGTCGAGGCGAGGGAGACGTCCTCGGGATGCGTATCGAGGGCGTCCGCGACCGCCCGCGCCGAGGCGCGCGCCGCGTCCTCGCCCGCCGCGCCGGTGAACGCGTTGGCGTTGCCGGCGTTGCACAGCACCGCGCGCGCCGTGCCGCGCGCAACGTGCCGGCGGCACCAGTCGACCGGCGCGGAGGCGCAGCGTGACCGGGTGAACACCCCCGCGACCCGGGACCCCGGCGCGAGGGCGGCGAGCATGACGTCGGGGCGCCCCCGGTAGCGAAGCTCCGCCGCGTGGGCGGCAAGCAGCACCCCGGCGACCGGCGGAAGCTCGGGGAAGGCGGCGGGGGCGAGGGGAGATACGGAAGGTGACTCGCTCACGAATGACTCCAGGTGGGATCGAGCGCCGGCGGAACGCCGGAGGCACGATCATGTCAGAATTTCGCCCGGCCTCCCACCGGGTCGCGGTCGGCCGGCATACGTCCTCTTCCGGGTCGCCGCAGACCTTCTTCGCGCCGATCCGGCGCGAGACACCGGAGAAATGCGCTCCAACGGAGGGAATCCGGTCAAGGGCCAGGACTTGTCGCGGGTGGACCAACAGACCAGAATGCACCAGATCTCGAGATTACATGCCACTGATGCCGAGACATGTCAGATAGCACGATTCATGCCGACGTCAGGCTCGGCGCCCAGGGGCGGCTCGTGGTGCCCGCCTCGATCCGAAAGGCGCTCGGGTTCCGCCCCGGCGAGACCCTCGTGGCCCGGATCGAGAACGGACACCTGGTGATCGAGAAGCCCGAAGCGGTGGAGCGCCGGCTGCATGCCCATTTCCGGAAGTTCGAGGGACGCAGCCTCGCCGAAGAGCTGATCGCCGAGCGCCGCGAGGAAGCGCGCAGGGAGGGTTCGGGTTGAGTGCGGTGCTCGACGCTTCCGCTCTCCTCGCCTACCTCCAGCGCGAGCCCGGCGCCGGCTCGGTCAAGGCGGTGCTCGGCAGCGCCATCATGTCCACCGTCAACTGGACGGAGGTGATCCAGAAGGCGGCCGACTCGGAGGGCGAAGCGGCCGAGCTTCGAGTGGGCCTCGAGTCTCTCGGGCTGATCCTCGAGCCCTTCTCCGCATCCCAGGCCGGGATTGCCGGCTCGCTCCGCGACTCCACGATGGAGCTCGGTCTCTCTCTCGGCGACCGGGCGTGCCTCGCGCTCGCGATCGAGAAGGGGGAGACGATCCTGACCGCGGACCGCATCTGGCGGCGGCTGCGTCTCGGGATCGGGATCGGGATCGAAGTCATCCGATAGCCGACGCCGATGCCGAAGACCATCACTCCGGACGACGTGCCGGGCCTGCTCGCGCCGGGCATGACGGTGTTCGTCGCCGGCGGCGCCAACGAGCCCGTCACGGTGCTCGACGCGCTCCGGCGCCGGCCGGCCGCGGCCGCCGGGGTCACCTGGATCCAGTCCATCGTGCCCGGCCTCAACCGCTTCGACTTCTGCTCCCTGCACGAGGAGGCGCACGCCGTCGCGTTCTTCATCACCCCGGAGACCCGCGCGAGCTACCGCGCCGGGCGGATCGACTTCGTGCCCTGCCAGCTCCGGGCGGTCGCGGACCTCCTCGGCGAGGGGCTCGCGATCGATCTCGCGATCATGAGCGTATCGGCACCGCGGGACGGCGCGCGGGAGGGCGCCGCCGACTTCGGCGCGGGACTCAACTGCGACTATGTCGACGTCGTCTTCGAACGCGCGCGTCAGGTCGTCGCGGAGGTCAACCCGGCCCTCCCCGATCCTCCGGACGGACCGCGCATCGCGGCCGGAGACATCGACTTCGCGGTGCCGGTGGACCGCCCCCCCGACCCCTTCCCCCTGCCCGTCCCGGACGACACCGCCCGCGCCATCGCCCGGAACGTCGCCGCGCTCGTCCGCGACGGCGACACCATCCAGACCGGCATCGGCTCCATCCCCTACGCGGTGCTCGGCGCCCTTCGGGAGAAGAACGACCTCGGGCTTCACTCCGGCATTCTCGACGACGGGGTGATGGAGCTCGTCGAGCGCGGGGTGATCAACGGAGCGCGCAAGACCATCGACCGCGGCCGGCACGTCACCGCCTACGCGATCGGCTCGCCCGCCCTCTACGACTGGCTCGGGGAGCGCCCGGACGTGCGCTTCCGCCCCGTCAACTACACCCACGGGGCCGGCACGCTCGCCCGGATCGACCGCTTCGTCTCGATCAATTCCGCGCTCGAGATCGACCTCGCGGGTCAGGTGAACGCGGAGATGATCCGCGGCGCCCAGGTCACCGGGACGGGGGGATCGGTAGACTTCATGCGCGGGGCGGCGGGCTCGCGAGGCGGGCGTTCCATCGTGGCCCTCGGCGCGACCGCGGCCGGGGGCCGGGTCTCGCGCATCGTGCCGCGCCTTGGCGAGGGGAACGCCGCGACCGCGCTGCGCACGGACGTCGACTTCGTGGTGACCGAGCACGGGGTCGCCGACCTGCGGCACCGGCCGGAGCGTGCGCGCGCCGCCGCGCTCGCGGCCATCGCGGCCCCCGGTTTCAGGAGCGAGCTCGAGGCGGCGGGCCGCCCGTGATCGACATCACCTCCCTCGACTTCGCCGCGGTGGTCCTGCTCGCCGCGTGCTGGGGGGGGTTCAACCTGGTCGTGTTCCGCCCCCGGACCGGGAAGCAGGCGAGTCTCAGCCGGACCATGGACCGCTACCGATCGAAATGGATGGCGACCATGGCGGGGCGCGAGCTGCGCATGATCGACACCATGATCCAGGGCTCGGTGCTCCAGGGCTGCACGTTCTTCGCATCGACCGCGATCCTCCTCGTCGGCGGACTGCTGACCCTCCTCGGGGCAAGCGACAGCGCGCTCACCGTGGTGCGCGAGATTCCGTTCGCGGCCGAGACGTCGCGCACCCTCTGGCAGATCAAGGTGCTGGGGCTCGTGACGGTGCTCGTCTACGCCTTCTTCAAGTTCGCGTGGGCGCACCGCCTCTACACCTACTGCATCGTCGTCATGGGTGCGACCCCGATGGACGACGGGTCCGAAGCGGCCAGCTTCGCGCGGCGGGCCGCCCGCCTGCTCGACCTCGGCGCCCTCCACTTCGACCGGGGGATCCGCGCCTACTACTACACGTTCGCCGCGACCGCGTGGTTCATCCACCCGGTGCTGTTCATGATCGCCACCGTGTGGGTGACCGCGGTGCTGCTCCGGCGCGAGTTCCGTTCCCGGACCCGCAACATCCTCTTGTCCGAGCCCGATTGATCCGGGCCGATGTGGGGTCTCGATCCGGCCGCCTTCCGGCGCAGTCGAAATCCCTGGCTGACCGACCGGCGCTTCGTCGCGATCTTCGTCGTCGGCACCCTGACGAGCGTGGTGCGCTGGCTCGAGATGCTCGTCTTCGGGGTCTACGTCTTCGCCGAGACCCGCTCCGCCACCATCACCGCCGCGATGACCCTGCTTCGGGTGCTGCCCCTCGCGCTCTTCGGCGCCTTCGGGGGGGCGGTCGCGGACCGGGTCGATCGCAGGCTGGTGATGCAATGGGGGCTCGTCGCGATGTGCGTGCTGTCGGTGGGACTGGCGGTGCTCGCATGGTCGGGACGCATCGAGGTTTGGCACCTCGGGGTGGCCGCGTTCCTCGGGGGGACCTTCTGGATCACGGACTTTCCGATTCGCCGGGCGCTCATCGGCGACGTGGTGCCGGGAGCGTTCCTCGGGCGGGCGATGGGGGTCGACACCCTCGCCAACAACGGCACCCGCATTCTCGGACCCCTGCTGGGGGGAACCCTGCTCGCGACCGTCGGGCTCGCGGGAGTCTTCGTGCTCTCCGCGGTGCTCCACGCCATGTGCTGGATTGCGTTCCAGATGGTCCGCTTCCCTTCGTCCGGCGCCGCGGCGCGCACGGACAACGTCTGGCGAAGCATCGCCGAAGGGATGCGGTACCTGCGCGGCAACCGGCGCCTCGCCGGGGTCCTGGCGATGACCGTGGTGTTCAACCTCTGGGCCTTCCCCGTCGTCGCGATGATCCCGGTCATCGGCGAGGAGAGCTTCCGGCTCGGTCCCTCCGCGGTCGGGATCCTCGCCTCGACGGAGGGGGCGGGCGCTCTCATCGGTTCGATTCTCGTCACGATCCTCGCCCGCCCGGCCAACTTCATGCGCATCTACTTCTGGGGATGCGTGGTCTACCTGGCGCTCTCCATGGCGTTTGCCGCCTCCCCCTTCCCGTGGCTCGCCGGCACCATGCTGTTCGTGGTCGGGGTCGGGGGCGCCTTCTACGCCGCAATGCAGACCACCCTCGTCATCACCTCCACCCCGGCGGCGGTGCGCGGACGGATGATGGGCGTTCTCTCGGTGTGCATCGGGACCGGGCCCCTCGGCTTCTACCACGTGGGGGCGCTCGCCGACTGGATCGGCGCGCGCGACGCGGTCGCCCTCATCGGGCTGGAGGGGCTCGTCGCCGCGATCGTCGTCTCGCTCCTGTGGCCCGAGATCCACGGACGCCGCCCCGGAGCCGCCCGCCTGCGGCGTCAGGACCGGCGGCGCCCGCGGCGCGCGGGCTAGAATGAAGGCGACGGCGGAGAGCCGGGGACCGGAGAACCGGCCATGATTCGCTTGCTGACCTTTCGCCTCAATGGGCGCGAGCGCACGGACGCGGTTGCGGACAACGTGCTGCTGCTCGACCACCTGCGCGAATCGGTGGGGCTGACCGGCACCAAGACGGGGTGCGACGGCGGCGAGTGCGGGGCGTGCACGGTGCTCGTGGACGGGGCACCGGTCCTCTCGTGCCTGACCCTCGCGGCGACGGTGGCCGACCGGTCCGTCGAGACGGTCGAGTCGCTGGCCGAAGAGGGCCGCCTCGCCTTCATCCAGGAAGGCTTCCACCGCAAGCTCGGCTCCCAGTGCGGCTACTGCACCCCGGGGCTCATCATGGCTTCCGAGGCGTTGCTGCGGCGCGACCCCGACCCGACCGAGGACGCGATCCGGGACGCCCTCGGCAGCAACATCTGCCGCTGCACCGGGTACGTCAAGATCGTCGAGGCGGTGCGCTGGGCGGCCGAGGCCGCGGCTGCCGGCCGTGCCGGCGCGACGCGGAGCGCGGCGCCGTGAGCGCGACCGCATCCTCGACCGACGAACGGCATCAGGACGCGATGCCGGCGAGGGTCCGGACCATCGGGGGGTACGTCCCCCTCGTGGACGGGCCGGACAAGGTGAGCGGGCGGGCGCGCTACACGGCGGACCTGCCGGCGGCAGCCGGCGCGCTCGCGGGCCGGATCCTTCGAAGTCCCTGGGGACACGCCGCGATCCGATCGGTCGACACGAGCGAGGCGGAGGCGCTCCCCGGGGTGCGGGCGGTGGTGACCGGGGCGGACTGCGACCGCACGTTCGGCGTCCTCCCCATCGCGATGCACGAGTACCCCCTCGCCCGCGACCGGGTGCGCTACCGGGGCGAGGCGATCGCGGCCGTCGCGGCGGACGACGACGCGACCGCGGAGCGCGCCCTCGCCCTCATCCGGGTGGAGGCCGAGGAGCTCCCCGCGTACTACCGGGCCGAGGACGCGATTGCCCCCGGCGCGATCGACCTCCACGAGAAGCGCCCCGGCAACGTCGAGCGCGACGTCGAGTACGAGCTCGGGGACGTGGACGCGGCCCTCGCCGGGGCCGACCTCGTGCGCGAGAAGACCTACCGCTGCGCGGAGGTCTGCCAGGCCCAGATGGAGATGCACGCCGCCCTCGCCGACTACGACCCCGAGCGGGGTCGCCTCACCGTGCACGCGAGCACCCAGGTGCCCTACTACGTGCACCTCATGCTCGCGCGCTGTCTCGACATGGAGAGGTCGAGGATCCGGGTGGTCAAGCCCCACATCGGGGGCGGCTTCGGCTGCCGCACCGAGACCCTCCACGTCGAGCTCGTGTGCGCCCTCCTCGCGCGCCGGGCGGGCGGCGCGGTGCGCCTCGTGACGACCCGCGAGGAGACCTTCATCACCCACCGGGGACGCCCCGAGCAGACCGTGCGGCTGAAAATGGGCCTCCGGCGCGACGGGCGGATCACCGGGGTCGAGTGCGAGAGCGTGCAGCGGGGCGGGGCCTACTCCGGCTACGGAATCGTCACCATCCTCTACTCGGGATCGCTCCTTTATGCGATCTACGACCTCGAGCACGTTCGCTACCGCGGGCGCCGGGTGCTCACGAACACCCCACCCTGCGGGGCGATGCGCGGCCACGGCACGGTGAACGTGCGCTTCGCCTTCGAGGCCCTCCTCGACGAGATGGCGGCGGAGCTCGGGCTCGATCCCTTCGCGGTGCGGCGCGCGAACCTCATCGATCCTCCGGCAGTGACCCCGAACGACCTCCTCGTCAACAGCTACGGCCTCCCCGAGTGCCTCGACCGGGTGGAGCGGGCGAGCGGGTGGCGGGAGCGGCGCGGCCGCCTCCCCGCCGGGCGCGGCCTCGGAATGGCTTGCTCGCACTACGTGAGCGGCGCATCGAAGCCCGTCCACTGGACCGGCGAGCCGCACGCCACCGTGCACATCAAGCTCGACTTCGACGGCTCGGTGGTGATCCTGACCGGGGCGCCCGAGATCGGGCAGGGCTCTTCCACCGTCCTCGTGCAGTGCGTGACGGAGGTGCTCGGGGTGGACCCGGGACGGATCCGCATCGTCGCGAGCGACAGCGAGGTGACCCCGAAGGACAACGGGGCGTACTCGTCCCGGGTGACCGTGATGGTCGGCAACGCGGCGATCGAGGCGGCGGAACGCCTGCTCGACACGCTGACCCGGGCGGCCGCCCGCGAGCTCGAGGTGGAGCCCGGGGACGTGGAGGTGCTGGGCGAGGTCTACCGCGCGGGGAGCCAGGACCGCGGGCTCACCTTCGACGAGGTCGCGGCGGCGGCGCTTCGCGAGAGCGGCACGATCACCGTCAAGGGCAACTTCTCCACCCCGGCGGAGGCGCAGGGGGGGAAGAAGTACCGCGGCGCGACGGTCGGCTCCACCACCGGATACAGCTACGCGGCCCAGGTCGTCGAGGTCAGGGTCGACGAGGAGACCGGCCAGGTCACGGTCGAGCGGGTGTGGGTCGCCCACGACTGCGGCAAGGCCCTCAACCGGCTCGCGGTGGAGGGGCAGGTGCAGGGCTCGGTGTGGATGGGCATGGGGCAGGCGATGAGCGAGGAGACGGGCTACGCGGACGGCCTCCTGAGCGCCCCCAACCTGCTCGACTACCGGGTGCCGTCGATCGCCGACTCCCCGCCCATCGACGTCCAGATCGTCGAGAGCAACGACCCCCTCGGCCCGTTCGGCGCGAAGGAGGCGGGCGAGGGATCGCTTGCGGGCTTCCTTCCGGCCCTCACGAGCGCGGTGGCGGACGCCATCGATCTTCGGATGGACGAGCTGCCGGTGACCCCGGACCGGGTGTGGCGGGCCCTCGAGCGCCGCCGCCGCGAGGCGGAGCGGGCGGCCCGGACGGCACGGCGCGGCGCCGCGAACGGCGGCGCATCGGGCGCGGCGCGCCAGGCGAGCGGGACCCCACGCGGAGCGCCGGCACCACCGCGGCCGACCGAGGCCGAGACCGGAACCGGGGCTGGCTCCGGGGCCGGCTCCGCATCCGCGAGCGAAGGCGATTCCATCCGGCCGCACGCGAGCTCGCGAACCGCGGGCGACGAGAGATCGAATTTCCGTTCGAATGGACCGGACTCCGATTCCGGGCCCGGCTCCGATTCCGGACCCGGCTCCGGGTCGCCGGCGCGAGCGGGCGGCCGCCGCACGAAAGGACGTTCCGCTTGAACGTGCTCCCGGAGTGGGAGCTGCTCGCTCCATCCTCGGTCGACGAGGTGCGGGCCGCCCGCGCCCATCACCCGGGAAGCCGGTTCCTCGGCGGCGGCACCGACCTCGTGGTGAACCTGCGGCGCGGGATTGGCGACCCGCCCGCCACTCTCATCGACCTCAATCGGGTTGCTGACCTGAAGGGGATCGAGGTCGCGGGCGAATGGATCCGGATCGGCGCCGGGGTCACCATCCGCGAGCTCGCGCAGGACCCGAGGGTGCGTGCGAGCTTCCCGGGGCTTGCGGCCGCGGCGGGCTCGATCGCGGGCCCCACCCACCGCAACATGGGCACCGTCGGCGGCAACCTCTGCCTCGACACCCGCTGCATCTACTACAACCAGAGCGAGTGGTGGCGGGCCGCCAACCGCTACTGCCTCAAGTACGGCGGCGACATCTGCCACGTCGCGCCGAAGAGCCGGATCTGCTACGCGACCTTCAGCGGCGACCTCGCTCCCGCCCTCGCCGTCCTCGACGACGCGCAGATCGAGATCGCAGGGGCGCAGGGTGCCCGTACCCTCCCCCTGGACTCGCTCTACACCGGCGACGGGGAGCGCTACCTCGCGCTCGAGCCGGACGAGCTCGTGGTCGCGGTGCGGGCGCGGCGCCCGCCCGCCCTTCGCACCGGCTACGACAAGGTTCGGGTGCGCCAGTCCATCGACTACCCCCTCGCCGGGGTCGCCGCCGGAGTGGTCCGGGAGGGCGATCGTCTCGCCGACCTGCGGCTCGCGTTCACCGGCACCAACCCGCGCCCGTTGCGGCTCGCGGGCACCGAAGACCTGTGCGGAGGCGCCCTCGACGATGCGGTGATGGAACGGCTGAGCGGACTCGTGCGCCGCCAGGTCATGGCCATGCGCACCACGTTCACGAGCGGCCATTACCGGCGCCACGCCGCCGGGGTGCTCGCCCGGCGCCTCGTCCGCCGCCTCTTCGACACGACCTGACCGCCACCGGACCCACGCGCCGGCCCACCGCCGCGAGGGTCCCGGCCAGGCGCCTTCCCGCGCGGGCCGGCGGCCGGCGCTCGAGTCAAGCGCGCGCGCCGGCCTTCATGCGGCGCCGGCCGCCTCCTTCGCCCAGCGGCGCTCGGCCAGGCGCCGGGTCATGCGCCCATGCGCCTCATCGGAGCCGTCGTGCCAGGTGCCGAACAGGACGTCGAAGATCATCAGGCCGTCACCACCGCCGTAGTTGCACTCGAAGTACTTGTGGTGGAGGTAATGGCCATAGGCTCCCATCGAAACGGCCTTGCCCTCGGTGCCGAAACTCTCGAACCCATGGTGGCCCTGCGGGGCGGACAGGGCGGCGTGCTGCAGGTGGAACATGGCGTGCAGCGGGTGCGAAGGCACGACCCAGTGCAGGAGCGCGCCCGAGAAGTAGAGCACGTGCTCCACGGGGTGCATCGACATGCCCGCCCACGGGCCGACGTTGACGTTCCGATGGTGGACCTTGTGGGCCAGCTCGTAGAGCGGACGCCAGTGCAGCAGGCGGTGAACGGCGTAGAAGTGGAAGTCCCGGATCGCGGGGATCAGCACCATGAAGGCGATGAACCACACGGGGTTCGTGCGAAGGTCGACGAACGGGACGAACCCGTTGGCGAAGGCCCACAGGGTCACGACCTCGTAGGCGGTCCAGATCGGGACCCCGCTCGCGACGGTCCAGAAGACGTTGTCCGCGAGCTGGTTGTTGAACGTGAAGACCCTGCTCTTCTTCGCGAGCGGGCGCAGCGTGTACTTGGTATGGGTTCCCTGGACCTTGAAGACGTAGAACCACAGGTGCCAGGCGGTGAAGAGCACGACGGTGATGGCGAGGTTGCGGGCGAACACGAGCGCGATCCACCACACCTCGAACGACTGCATGCTGGCGAGCGACGGCGTGAGGTAGAACCAGGAAACCAGGGGGAACGCGAAGAAGAACGCGTTCCAGGGCCAGAGGTAGCCCGGCCAGCCGAAGAACCACCTGAGGATCGCGAGCGGGCGAAGCGGCCACGTCATGAAGAGCGGCTTCTCCATGATGTAGGGCGGTCGCCACTCACCGTTCGCATCGCGGGTACCGAGGGGCGAAGTCGTCATCGGGCGTCTCCCGTCTGGCGGCGCGCGGGCCGGGTGCCTCGCGCCGGCGCGTTGCTCCCCCGAATCCCCCCGCCCGGCTTGCAAGCGAGATGCACGCAAGCCCGCGGGGACGGCACGGGTCCTGGCCGGATTGCCGAACACCTTATCGAACCCGCGCGTGCACGACAAATCCGGACTCGACCGCTACCGGCGGCCCGATTCACTTGCGAAGACGGCGTGCGGGTTCGGTAAACTCCGCCGGTCTCGGACCGATGGACGCTCGATGGAGGTGCCGCCGCGAACCCCGTTCGCGGGATTCGCGGCTCGCCGGGAGAACGAAGTGGGGAGCACCACGCACGGGCATGGCTCGGACCCGATTGACGCATTCTTGTTTTCAAGAAGTTGCCTGCCATGAAGTTCGGAATGAGCCAGCCCGTGCGGCGCCGCGAGGATCCGCGGCTGCTGCGCGGCGAAGGATGCTTCATCGACGACCGGGCACCGTCCGGCGCCCTGCACGCGGTGGTTCTGCGGTCGCCCTTCGCCCACGCGCGGATGCGCAGCATCGATACCGCGGCGGCGCGCGCGGCACCCGGCGTGCGGGCCATCCTCACCCGCGCGGACCTCGACGCGGCCGGAGTGGCCGCGTTCGCCTGCATGGCGGCGCCCCCCGAGACCGACTGGGCCGGACTTCGGGACGGAGATGCGTTCCGCGAACGGCATCAGCCCGCCCTCGCCGGCGATCGCGTCCGCTTCGTCGGGGAGTGCGTCGCCTTCGTGGTCGCGGATACCCGCCGGCAGGCCCTCGACGCGAGCGAGCGGATCGAGGTCGACTACGAGCCTCTCCCCGCCGTCACCGCCTGCGACGAGGCGCCGGGCGGGCCGCCGGTCTGGGACGACGTCGCCGACAACGTGTCGTTCCGCTGGGAGATCGGGGATGCGGCGGCGACCGACGCCGCGTTCGCGGCGGCGCATCGGGTCGTGCGGCGGCGGATCGTCAACAGCCGCGCCCAGCTCTGTCCCCTGGAGGCCCGCGGGGTGGTCGTCGAGTACGACGGGGAGCGCTGGACCGTGCACGTCCCGACCCAGATGCCGCACGGCATCCGCCGGCAGCTCGCCGCAGCCCTCGGAGTCGAGGAAGCGCGTATCCGGGTGCTCGTCGAGGACGTGGGAGGCGGGTTCGGAGGCAAGAATTCCCTCTATCCCGAGCACGTCCTCGCCGCCCTTGCCGCCCGCGGCCTCGAAAACCCCGTCAAGTGGATCGCGGATCGATCCGAAGCGTTCCTCGGCGACGCCCACGGGCGCGATCTGGTGAGCCATGCGGAGCTTGCCCTCGACTCCGGGCACCGCATCCTCGGCCTGCGGATGCGGAACTTCGCGAACCTCGGCGCCTACACTGCGTCGCGGGGGGCGATCCCCCCCACCCTCGGCCCCCTGATGGCCTCGAACACCTACCGCATCCCCGCCGTGCACGCCGACGTCGCCGCCTGCTTCACCCACACCGTGCCCACCGATCCGTACCGGGGCGCCGGACGGCCCGAGGGCCTCTACGTGGTCGAGCGACTGATGGACGCGGCGGCCCGGGAGACGGGGCTCGGTCCGGTCGAGTTCCGGCGCCGGAACCTCATCCCGCCCGACGCCTTCCCCTACCAGTCCCCGACCGGCCTGCTCTACGACCCTTGCGAGTTCGCAGACGTGCTCGAGAGCGCCCTCGAACGGGCCGACGCGACCGGGTTTCCGGCCCGGCGCGAGGAAGCGGGGGCGGCCGGATTCCTTCGCGGGCTCGGCATCTCCAACTACGTCGAGCGCTGCGGCGGCGGGGCGGGACTCAGCGAACGCTCGGACCTCCTCGTGGACGCGGACGGGACGGTGACCCTGCTCATCGGCTCGATGTCGAACGGGCAGGGGCACGAGACGGCGTACAGTCAGCTCCTGAACGAGCATCTCGGCCTTCCATTCGAGAAGATCCGCATCGTCCAGGGGGACACCGACCGGGTCGTGAGCGGGACCGGGACCGGCGGGGCATGGTCCCTGCCGATGGGCGGGGGCGCGCTCGTGCGGGCCGTCGAGCGCCTCGTCGAGACCGCGAAGCCGATCGCGGCCGATGCGCTCGAAGCGGCCGCGGACGACGTCGAGTTCCGGGACGGCGCGTTCCGGGTGGCGGGGACGGACCTCGCGCTCTCGTTCGCCGATACCGCGACCCGGGCGGCGGCGGCCGGGCACGCGCGGTCGGACGGCTCTCCGGGGCTCGAGGCATTCGCCGTCTACGAGCCCGCGAACAACACCTACCCCTACGGGACGCACCTCTGCGAGGTCGAGGTGGACCCGGAGACGGGGGCCGTGCGCATCGTCGCGTACACCGCCGTCCACGACTTCGGGCGGGTCCTCAACCCGCTCCTCCTCGACGGCCAGGTGCATGGCGGCCTCGCCCAGGGTCTGGGGCAGGCTCTCCTCGAGCGGACCGTCTACGACCGGGAAGGGCAGCTCCTCAGCGGCTCGTTCATGGACTACTGCATCCCGCGGGCGGACGACCTGCCGGACTTCGCCTTCGAGCCGTGGGTCACTCCGTCGCCCGGGAACCCCCTCGACATCAAGGGCTGCGGCGAAGCGGGGGCGGCGGGGTCGCCGCCGGCCCTCATCAATGCGATCCTCGATGCCCTCGCGACGGCCGGCGTCACCGACTTCGACATGCCCGCGACCCCGGAGCGGGTATGGCGCGCAATCCGCGCCGCGCGGAGCGCATCAGGAGACTGACCTAAAGGCGCAGACGACGGCCGCCCACCCTTCGCGGGCGCGGCGCCGTTGCCGTCCCGGTCTGCCCGGAGCGGCTGTCTCAGGCGGCCTCGGCGCGAGCGGGGTGCTCTTCTCCGAGGTGGCTTCTCAAGATCCCGAGCATCCGGCGAAGGGGCTCGGCGGCGCCCCACAGGAGCTGGTCGCCGACCGAGAACGCGGTGAGGAACTCGCCGCCCATCGCGAGCTTGCGGATACGGCCGACCGCGACGTCGAGACGCCCGCTCACCGCGGCCGGGGTGAGCTCGGCGAGAGTCGCCTCGGGGGTGTTCTCGACGACCCGCACCCATTCGTGCGCCCCGCCGATGAGGGACTCGATCTCGTCGAGGGGCCGGTCTTCGCGGAGCTTGACGGTCACCGCGTGCGCGTGACAGCGCATCGAGCCGACCCGGACGCAGAGCCCGTCGACGGGCACCGGCACCTCGTTCCCGAGGATCTTGTTGCCCTCCTCGAACCCCTTCAGCTCCTCGCGGCTCCGGCCGCCGCCGATTGGACGGTCGATCCACGGCAGCAGGCTCGCCGCGAGGGGCGCGCCGAACCGGCTCCGGGGAAATCCGTCGTCCGCGAGGGCCGCACGCACGCTGCGGTCGACCGCGAGGGCCGACGAGGCGGGATCGCCCAGGGGCTCGCGGGCCGCGTCACCAATCGCCGCCATCTGGGCGGCGAGCTCGCGCATGTGGGCCGCCCCCGCCCCGGACGCGGCCTGGTAGGTCATGCTCGTCACCCACTCGACGAGCCCCGCCCGGAAAAGGCCCGCGAACGCCATCAACAGGATGCTGACGGTGCAGTTCGCGCCGCAGAAGTCGCGCCGGCCGCGGGCGAGTCCGCCGGCGATGACGTCCGCGTTCACCGGGTCGAGGACGAGCACCGTCCCGGGCTCCATCCGAAGGGCCGAGGCGGCGTCGATCCAGTACCCGTTCCAGCCCGCGGCCCGAAGCCGCGGGTGCACCTCGTGGGTGTAGTCCCCTCCCTGGCAGGTGACGATGACGTCGTGCCGCGCGAGCGCGCCGACGTCGAACGCGTCACCGAGGCGCCCGGAATCGAAGCCGAGGTCCGCCGGACCCGGACCGCCCGGCGACGAGGTCGAGTAGAACGAGGGCGCGAGACCCGTGAAATCGCCTTCCGCCTGCATCCGCTCGAGCAGCACCGAGCCGACCATTCCACGCCAGCCGACGAATCCGACGTCAAGCATGTTCGCCGCTCCTTCTCCTCTCGTCCCCGTTTCGGCCGCGCCGCCGCTCAGGCAGCTTCGAAGAGCCTTGCCGAGTCCGGACCAACGCCGACGTCCATGCCCAGGTCAGGCGGCTTCGAACAGACCGGCCGAGGCCCGGCCAACGCAATTCCGCATGGCCAATTCAAGCGGCTTCGAACAGACCGGCCGAGGCCCGGCCAACGCTGCCGCACATGGCCAGCTCAGGCGGCTTCGAACAGACCGGCCGCGCCCTGTCCCCCGCCGATGCACATCGTGACGACGCCGTAGCGCTTGCCGCGGTTGCGGAGCTCGCGGACCATGTGTCCGACGAGCCGCGACCCGGTCATCCCGAAGGGATGGCCGATGGAGATCGAGCCGCCGTCGACGTTGTAGATCTCGGGGTCGATCTCGAGCCGGTCCCGGCAGTACACGCACTGCGAGGCGAACGCCTCGTTGAGCTCCCAGAGGTCGACGTCGCCGATCCCGAGGCCGGCCCGCTCGAGCAGCTTCGGAACCGCGAACACCGGGCCGATGCCCATCTCGTCCGGCTCGCAGCCGGCGACCGTGAAGCCGCGGAAGAAGGCGAGCGGCTCGAGCCCGAGCTGCCGGGCCCGCTCCTCGCTCATCACGAGGGTCATCGAGGCGCCGTCGGAGAGCTGCGAGGCGTTGCCCGCGGTGACCGTCCCGTCCTCCTCGAACGCGGGCGGCAGGCCCGCAAGCCCTTCCGCGGTGGTGCTCGGGCGATTGCACTCGTCCCGGTCCACGACGCCGTCCTGCTCCTCGGACCCGCCCGTCTTGCGATCGGTCTTCAGCCACCGGACCGGCATCGGGTGGATCTCGTCCGCGAACCGGCCCGCTTCCTGCGCGCGCGCGGTGCGCCGCTGGCTCTCGAGGGCATACTCGTCCTGGTACTCGCGGCTCAACTGGTAGCGCCGGGCCACCACCTCCGCGGTGTTGCCCATCGCCATGTAGATGTCCGGCTTCTTCTCGAGGAGGGCCGGGTTCTTGGAGATCTCGCCGCAGTTGGCGCGCTGATGGGCCGTGATCGACTCGACCCCGCCGGCCATGATCACGTCGGCGAAGCCGCTCGCCACCTGAGTCGCGGCGGTCGCGATGGTGTTGAGCCCGGAGGAGCAGAAGCGGTTCACCGAAGAGCCGGGCACGCTCACCGGAAGCCGGGAGAGGGCGACCGCGAGCCGCCCGATGTTGCCGGTCTGTTCGCCGGTCTGGTCCGCGCACCCGACGATGCAGTCATCCACCTCCCCGGGGGGGAGGGACGGATTGCGCTCGAGCAGCCCGTCGATGAGATGAGCGACCATGTCGTCGGGACGGGTGAGGTTGAAAGTGCCGCGGAAGGACTTGGCAAGTCCGGTCCGGATACTGTCGACGATGACGGCATCGCGCATGTATCGTATCCCCCAGGTTGCGTGACGGAAATGCCCACGGCCATGCAGGCGACTGCGGGCACCGGGAACTCGGCCGGCGATTTTAGCGTTACGCCGGAATCAAGGCTACCGCGGCGCGCCCGGCCGCGGACGGCTCCGGTGCCCCGTCGACCGGATTCGCCCGAACCCGGGTACGAACCGGTGCGCGGACCGGCGTCCGGTGCCGGGCCCGTTCGACGCGGAATCGGCGCGGCGCTCCCCCGCGGCGCGGGCCGGCCGTCGTGAGCCTGCCGGTTCTCCTCGCGGGCGTCCTGATTGCGGCGGCCGGGGTCGGCTGCCTCGCGTTTCCGGCTCGATTCGTCGCGCTCGGGAGGAGCCTGCTCGCGCACCGCAGTGCGCAATGGGTCGCGGGGGGGGGGTGCGCCTCGGGCTCGGCGCCCTCGTTCTCGCCGGCTCGGGGGCGACCGCGCATCCCGCCGCGGTCGCGGCCTTCGGCGCCCTGCTCGCGGCGGCGGGCGCGGTCCTCGTCCTGCTCCCCCGCCCGCGCTTCGAGGCGCTCGCCCGCTGGGGTCTCGCGCTCTCGCCCGGCGCCATCCGGCTCGCTTCGCTCGCCGCGATCGCCCTCGGCGGCTGGCTCGCGTACGCCGCGGCCGGCTCCCCCGCCTGACCGGATCGCTTCGGTTCCCGGCCCCCCGGTCTCAGTCCGCCGACTCGCGGCGCAGCAGCGGGTCCTCGAGCGGCACGGTGATGTCGGCATGGATGTGCTGGGTGACCTCCGCGTCGTCCGGAACGTTGGTCTGGACGATGTTGCGCCCGAGCGGCGCGATGGTGGGAATCCGGTCCTCCGCGAGAGGCTCGAGAGCCCGCCGGCGGGCCATCGCCGCTTCGATGTACGGGGCGAGCTCCGCCTGCTTGCGCGCCTCGCGCTCGGCCTCGTGCGCGTGGAAACCGGGCATCACCCGCGATGCGAAGAGCTCGAGCGACGCGCAGATGTCCTCGTGCCGGTTGCGCCCGCCCTGCTGGATGAAGATGACCTGGTCGACCCCCGCCGCCTCGAACTTTCCGAGGTGCTCCGTGAGCTCGTCCGGGGTCCCGATCCCGGATCCGGAGCCCACTTCCGGCAGCTTGTCGCGGGCCTCCTCGAAACGCTCCCACACGTTCGTGCGGCCCGGGCGGTGGTTGCCGAACACGTAGTAGTGCCCGAGGGAGTAGCCGAAGAAGCGGAACCCGTCCATGCCGCGGTGCTTCGCCTCCTGCGGATCCTCATGGCAGGAGAAGCCGGTCACCATCGCGATGTTGGCGTTCACCGCGTGACCGATGGGCACGCACTCCTCGGACTTGACGATCTCGTAGTACTCCTTCGCCCAGCGTCCCGCGTCTTCGGGGTCGATGAACGCGAAGGTGAGCGCGCCGATCCCGGCCCGCGCGGCCATGTGGATGGTCTCGCGCTTCGAGCACGCGACCCAGATGGGGGGATGGGGCTTCTGGAGCGGCTTCGGAACGACGTTTCGGCACGGCATGGAGAAGTACCGGCCGTCGAACCCCGGATAAGGCTCCATCACCATCATGCTCGCCGTCTGCGCGACCGCCTCCGCCCACATCTCGCGCTTCTCCTCGGGGTCGACCCCGAACCCTTCGAGCTCGGTCCGGGAGGCCGACTCGCCGGTCCCCCAGTCGACCCGCCCGTCGGAAACGATGTCGAGGGTCGCGATGCGCTCCGCGACCCGGGCCGGGTGGTTGTAGCCGGGCGGGGCGAGCACGACCCCGTGCCCGAGGCGGATGCGGCTCGTGTTGCGCGAGCAGGCGCCGAGGAACACCTCCGGGGCGGACGAGTGCGCGTACTCCTCGAGAAAGTGATGCTCGACCTCCCACACGTAGTCGATGCCGAGCCGATCGGCAAGCTCGACCTGCTCGATCGCCTCGTGGAACAGGCGGCGCTCGGCATTCTCGGTCCATGGCCGGGGAAGCTGGTGTTCGTAAAGGAGTCCGAATTTCATCGTGCGTCGCGTTCCTGTCCTGGTGCGCATGTCTCACCGATATCCTGCCGCGGACCCCGATCGGCAAGAAATGCGCGTCGGCGCCGGGCGGGGCACGTTACCATAGCCGCCGCGGCTCCCCGCCGCTTCGTGCCGCGTCGCGTCGCGGCGTGTTCTTCCTCGCCCCGGATACCGAACCGAGGTGCATCCGGCCCCGTTGCCACCGCCCCGGCGGGTCGCGCTTCGGTCAGGAGAGGCTACGCGGCTGCGCGGGGGTCCAGCCGAGCCGGCCGATGAACGGAAGCTTGATCGCGGGCGGCCACACGTGGGCGCCGAACACCATTCCGAGAAGGTTGACCTCGACACCTTCCGCCGGCCCGACGATGATGCCCACGAGGCCGTTGATCGATGCCTGCACCCCGCCGCCCGGCGAGGCGGCGAACCGGCCGCCCTCGAGATAGTCCTTGCCGATCGCGGTCGGCGGCAGGTCGAGCCCGAGCTCGGGCACCGCGCGGCCGAGGAAGGCGGTGAACGTGTTGGAGTTCGGGCCCGGCCACACCCGGTAGCGCTCCGCGTAGGGATAGGAACGAGCCGCCCGGTCGAGGCGCTCGATGAGAGTATCCACCCCGTCCCCCCGCACGTCGGCGAGCAGCTCCGGGGCCCGGCCGAACCAGCGGGCGTCGGCCGCGCGCCGATGGATGGTGAGCGACGTTCCGCCCCAACGAAGACGCCAGCCGATCACCTCGTACACGGTGAAGGCGGGTGCGTCGCGCGGCTTGACGGCCACCCATGAATGCACGCCGAAGTAGCCACGCCACCCCCAGGCGCGCGCCGCGTACACCTGCACCACCGCTTCGGTGACGACCGCCGGATCAGGAGCGAGTCCGACCGGCTCGCGGCTCGCGGTGCGCCAATCGGCGGCGGTCCACGCGATCCACGCTCCGTGAACCCCGAGGAGTCCCGCGAATCCCGCCGAGATCCCGAGCATCACTCGCTTTCGGCGAGTCATCCGCGGGCGGACTGCGGTCCGGGAGAGCCGCACCGGTCTCCGGCGGCCCGCGCCGAGGCAAAGCGACGCGTGGCCCGGCCGGAGGAAGGGCCCGGCGGGGCACCTTCGGAGGTGGAGCGCGCGGGCGCGCGCGGACCGGCCGGCGGCGTCCCCGGGTGCGGAGCAACTTCCGCGCCCCGATGGATCGGCCCGGGGATCGGCCCAGGGATCGACATAGCTCGCTCCGATTGCGTCCGCGCGAACGCCGCGCGCTCGAACATGCTAACGTCAAGCGGCGGCGACATGCCGGTTCGCAGATTCGGGTGCCGACGTTCGCCCTTCCTGGCGAGGCGCCGCGCGGTCGTCTCCGGCCGAGCCCCGTCCGGCCGGCAGGAGCCCGCCGTCGAAGGCCCGCGGGCGCGGGTATCCGGCCGAGGAGGCGCTTCTCGGCGATGCAGATGCAAGCTGGGAGAGACCCCATGATCGAGAAGCGACGCTTCGGCCGTACCGGGCACATGAGCACGGTGACCCTGTTCGGAGCGGCGGCGCTCAAGAACGCGACCCAGGCGCAGGCCGACCGCGCCCTCGACGTTCTGCTCGAGCACGGGGTGAACCACATCGACACGGCGGCCCGGTACGGCGACGCGGAGCTTCGGATCGGGCCGTGGATGCGCGAGCACCGCCAGGACTTCTTCCTCGCGACCAAGACCGGCGAACGCACCTACGCGCAGGCGCGCGACGGCATCCGCCGCTCCCTCGACCGCCTTCGGGTGGACTCGGTCGACCTCCTTCAGCTCCATTCGCTCGCCCACCCCGGCGACTGGGAGGTCGCGATGGGGCCGGGCGGCGCCCTCGAGGCGGCGATCGACGCGCGGGCCGAGGGGCTGGTTCGTTTCATCGGGGTGACCGGCCACGGCTGGACGATCGCCTCGATGCACCGCCGAAGCCTCGAGCGATTCGACTTCGACTCGGTGCTGATGCCCTGGAACTTCGTCATGCACGAGAACGAACGCTACCGCGACGAATTCGAGGCGGTGTGCGCGCTCTGCGAGGAACGCGACGTGGCGGTGCAGACGATCAAGTCGATCGCGCGCGGGCCGTGGGCCACCACCGCGCCCGACCGCAACACCTGGTATCAGCCCTTCGAGACCAGGGCGGACATCGACCGCGCCGTCCACTGGGTGCTCGCGAAGCCCCGGGTGTTCCTCAACACGGTGGGCGACCTGGACCTGCTGCCGGCCGTGCTCGACGCGGCCGGCCGGTTCGAGGCGTCTCCCGGCGACGAAGCGCTGCGCACGATGGTCGAGGAGAGGCGGGCGACGGCGCTCTTCGGCATCGGTACCTGAAGTCGGGCTCCGGCCCGGCAAGCCGCCCCACCCGGTCGAGCCGGGGTTGCGGCCCGTCAGCGCCCCGACGGCGCCCAGCCGTAGACCCGCTGCAGGGCGCCGCCCATGAGCTCCGCACGCTCGCCGTCGGTGAGATGCTCGGTGCGGACAAACGGCGCCACCCCCTCTTCGTAGGTCAGCAGATTGACCGCACGGGTCCAGTCCGTGCCCCACAGGCACCTCCCGATGCCGAACCCGTCGAAGATGCGGCGCAAGGGGTCCCAGATGTCGGGATAGGGAAACGGCTCGTGCGAGAGCGTGCACGCGCCCGAGATCTTCACCCTCACGTTCTCGTGCGGGGCGAGGGAGAGGAGCTGCGGCAGATCGGCGAAGGGCGCAGGCGGCGCGGGGGGCTCGAATGGCTGGCGCAGCCCGAGATGATCGATGACCAGCACCGTGTCGGGGTGGGCGCGCGCGAGTCGCCCGGCCTCGCCGAGGAGACCCCAGCAGAGCAGGTTGACGGGGAGCGAGTGGCGGGCTGCCGCCTCGAGAACCCGGCCGATGCCGGGATGGTCCGGGTCGATCGATGCCCCGTGGGCCATCATGATTCGGATGGCCACCGTCCCGTCCCGGGCCGCCCAGTCCGCGATCGACTCGGCCACCGCGGGGTCGGTCGGGTCCACGGGCTTGACGAGCCCGAAGCGTCCCGGGTGGGCGGCATGGACCTCGAGCGCGTAGCTCGCGTCGAAGCGATACATCGCGTACGGGGACACGAGCAGCGCCCCGTCCACCCCGGCCGCGTCCATCGCGGCGACCATGTCGTCACCGGTCACCTCCGGTGGACCGGCGAGAACGCCGGCCCAGGGGCGTCCGGGGCGGTCCCGCTCGTAGGCATGAACCTGCGAGTCAATCACGAGCATTGCATTCTCCCTTCCTGCCGGCCGTTCTCCCGGCCGTGGCCAGCGCACTTCGGGCGCGGCGAACCCGTCCGGCAGGTCGGGCGCCGGCACTCGGCTGCATCGGGTCCGGGCGTCTATTCTTCCGCTCGATACTCGATGCCCTCGGCGTCGAGGAGCCGGCGGATGACCGCCGCGTGCACCGCAAGTCCGGTGTTCAGGAACTGGTGCTCGACCTGTCCGGCCCGCCCGTCCGGCACCGGGGGACGGAATCCGAGCGCATGGTGCATGGTATGGGACTGGACCCCCCACACCACGGCGTCCGCATCGAACAGCGGCCCGCCGAGCTGTCCGAGGAGGCTCGGGGGCGAGGTCTCGATGAATGCGCTCGGCTCACCGTCCCCGCTCCCGGGCGCCCGGGTGTTGACCACCCGGGTGAACATGCCCTCCAGGGGAAAGAGGGGCAGCGGCACCGAGCCCGCGGGCAGGTTGAACGTGTTCGCCTTCTCGTCGAAGACCGGTTCGATGCGGTGCAGCGGGAACCCGAGCTTGCAAAGGCTCCGGCCCGGCCCATCGACGCGCGACGGATCCCTCCATACCGGATAGCGCTCGACGGACGCGGGATCGAAGGGCTCGAGACGCCCGAGCGCAAGGTCCGCCGCGGGCATCACGCGCGCCTCGACGAGCCGCGCGCCGTCGATGCCCCACCATACCGAGTGATTGCGCACCGAAGCCTCGGCCGGTTTCTGAAGCGTAGGCACTCCCCTCCTGCGAAAGCGCCGGTCGGCGGCGATGTCACGATGAAACTCGACCACGTTGCCCCGGTACCCGGCATGGCGCAGGGCACTCTCCTGGTGCGCACGCACGAGCTCGAGCAGATGACCTGCGGTGAGGATCCACCCCTCGCGGTTCACGACCACGCAGGCGCCGATGGCTCCGGTGCACGCGCCCTGCGCCGTGCGGCTCGAGATCACCATTGGCCGGGTGAATCCGGCGGCGATGGGAACTGCCTTGCTGAACACCGGCTCTACTCCGTCTGCGGCCGCGGTGAAGGACGCGGCCATCCCGGGGCTCGGACAATCGTGCCGCCGCGTCAGCATAACCCGGCGGGTCGTGAACACTGGCCCAAGCGTGGGGTACGGCGACCAGGACTTGGCTACCGACGAGTCCGAACCGGTTCCCGCATCGCGGTTCGCGACCCGAAGGGAATCGATACCGCTCTGTTGCAAATTCTGATCGAAGCGGTGAACTTGTGCCTCGTCCGCGCGCCCACCCCAGGAGTTGATGCTGGACTTCGACGCGACCGATGACCCGGTGCACGGTCACCAGCCGGGTCGATTCTTTCACGGGTACTACGATAGCTACTGCTACTTGCCGTTGTACGTGTTCTGCGCTCAGCAGTTGCTGGTGGCCTACCTTCGGCCCTCGAACATCGATGGGTCGCGGCACGCGTGGGCGATATTGTCGTTGCTGGTCAAACGGCCGCGCCAGGCATGGCCTTCGGTTCGTATCGTGTTTCGGGGTGACTCGGGGTTCTGCCGGCACCGGATGTTCGATTGGTGCGAGCGAAACGACGTTCACTACATCGTGGGCCTTGCGCGTAATCGGGTGCTCGAACGCGAGGTTGAGGTGGCGTGCGAGGTCGCCAAGGATGGATTCGAGGCGACGGGCGTGAAGAGCCGGGTGTTCA
>JAPOPW010000036.1 GCA_026712715.1 Immundisolibacterales bacterium
CAGACCGCCTGGGCGCAGGACCCGAGCCGCCCCGGGTCACCTTCACCCGTTGATGAATGCGAGTCGAGTGAGCCGATGCTCCCCGTCCCGCCCATCCACAACCGCATCTTCACGCGCCGCGGCGCCGTGTTCGAGCTCACGTCTTCCCCGCACCTCGAACGCATCCTCGACCGTCTCTTCGAGATCCCCTCGGAGCTCCAAGACCGACCGACGGGCCCCTCCACACGTCCATCCCCGGAGACGACATGAACAATCCGCTTTCCCACCACCACGACCACGCGAGCGTCCTGCTGGAAGGAGATCTCGAATGGAGCTCCGTCCACAACCTCGTCCACGCCATCGAGATCGCGGTCGAGTACTACCACTACAACCTCGTGGAGCTCCGGGTCCGTTCACTCGGGGGGAGCAATGAGGCCTTGGAGTGTCTACTCGAACGCCTGCGCGTATGGCGCGAAGCCGGCGTTCGCTTCCGGACCCGGGCCGTGGGCCGGACTTCCAGCGCGTCCGCGTTGCTGGTTGCGGTTGGCGACGAACGCGTGGCGGACAACGGGGTCACGCTCCGATTCCATGGCGCGAGGTTCCAGCGCCATGGCGACATGAGCGCGGAGGAAAGCGCGGCGATCCACGCCAAGCTCTCCCGCGCCAATGAGCGCGCGGTCGAACGACTCGTCGACCGTGCTCTCGGCGGTGCGCACGTCCCGGGCGAGCACGGGGCGGCGGACGCGGATCGGGTGGTGGTCGACGGCCTCTGCATGGGGGCAGGACAAGATCCCGCCGGCACCGCTCCCGCTCGCGTCCAGACCCTCGCGAGTGCATTGGGTCAGACCATCGATGTTGCTATTGCCGAGCGTGACCGGAGCAGCCTCGGGCACATCTATGCGCGGCTGTTTCAGCTCGACCGTCCCATCTCGGGCAAGCTGGCCCGGACCCTCGCCTGGTCGATCGCGTGGGCGGGCCGGGCGCCGATTCACCCGGCTCGCTCGTCCGCCCCAGCATCTCGCCGACGCCGTTCGCCTCCCCGAAGGGCGACCTCGCCCCGGAGACCCTGCAGCGTCATGTCCTCGTCCTGGGCGACGATCCCGGCGCCGCGACCCGCCTTTGTTTGGCTCCACTGGTCACCGCACTTGCCAGAGCCCCCGAAGGCGAGGTTGGGTCCGTCCTCGTCCTCGATCCTGACCCCGAGCTCCGCTCCCTTCTCGGCACGGTTGCTCTGGACCGGATTCAGGTTCTTGACCCGGATCGGATCGTGATTGACGTGTTCGCAAGTGAGCGCTCCCTTGATACCGCCCTTCAAGACGGGCGATGGATGACCTCGGCGATCCTCATTCTCAAGCGCACCCTGGCCCTCGTTCCCGGAAGTCCGGCGCGATTCCTGGTGGCCCCTTCCGGGCATGTTCTGGACCCGGTGGTGCGCGAGGGGTGCCTTCTCGCCTCAAGCGCTGTCGGTCTCGTCCTGATGCTGACGTCCCGCCACACCGCCCGTCGCGAGGGCTGGCTCCCGGACAGCGACAACGCGCGGTGGCTCTTCTCCTCCCTCATGGACCGTGTGCGGTGCGTGGACGGCGAGCGAGCTCCAAACGTCCTCGCCACCGCCCTGTGGCTGCTCAGCACGGTCTCCGGCTACTCGTCATCCCGCCTTGCGAACGAGGCGAGTCAGGCCTTTGGACGCTGCCCCGGCGAGGAACTTGACCTTGCCACGGCGCTTGGCAACGGCGCCCATGCCCTGAGCGCGGCGGGCGGGCATGCACGTGCCGTCCTCGAGGTCGCGAATGCGATCCTGGCGCCATTCGCGACTCCCGAGATCAGGACTTGCCTGTACTTCGGGTGCGAACCCGGGTTCGACCCGGACGAAGGCCTCGATTTTGCTCGCTTGGTGTCAGGGGCTCGCCACGCCCGGTTCGTTCTCTTCAACCCGAAGGACGACGGTGCCGATGCGCTTGTTGCCCGCGCGGTCAAGCAGGTGTTTCTCGAGGCTGTCGTCGCCCGCGGCGTCGTGGGAGGGCCCTCACCGGATCTGCCCCTTTGCGGTCTCATCGCGCGGGACTTCGAGCGCCATGCGACGGCCGTCGATGCGGCGTTCCTCGACCGGGCCCGGTCGGCGGGGGGATTCGCGATCCTCGCATCGCGTTCAGTCTTCGCAATCGAGCATGCCCTGCGTGACATGCCGGGTGGCGAGGCAGGCTTTGGCGCCTTCTGGAGCGGCACCGGCACCAAGGTGGTCTTTCGCTCGACCGACCCCCGCACACAGGAGCTCGTCCGAGGGCTCGCTCCCAACCGTCCAGGACTTCCAAACCTCCTCCACGTTCGACCGCTCCCCGGGCTCGCCACCGACGAGTGCTACCTGAGCGGGGCCGATGGGCGATTCGAGCGCCGGCGGCTCGTTCCGTGGACCGAAGAGCGCTCCGCGCCCGTCGGACCGGGCGGTCCTTCCAAGGTCGTGTACCTGGGGGATCAA
>JAPOPW010000045.1 GCA_026712715.1 Immundisolibacterales bacterium
AAGCACCTGCAACATCGTGGCCCGTACCACGGACGGTTGAAAAGCGTGCATATATGCGCAGTCGTTCGCAACCAGCATTGATGAAGGGGTGGGTCAGAATTATTGAGTCATCCATCGGAACGGAACTTCACCCACAATCTGTGCCGCCCCTGAGAATCACGCCGGGCACATGCTGCGGCACCGACAGCCGGAGAGACACCGCACGCGCTCGCATCAGGCCGTCACTACAAGCGTAGGTGTCCAGTTTTCGTTCTCGAGCTGCCCTCTCCGTCGATCCGCAACCCGGACTCGCTTCCCCACTCGATGCCGTTTCGGCCCGAGATTGACGGCGGCCCGGACTGATTCTAGTCTGGCTCAATATTATTGAGTCTCATACCGGAGCCTGGGACCCATGCAAACCAATCGGCTGCCCCCTCTGAATTCGCTCAAGGCATTCGAAGCGGCGGCGAGACACGAGAGCTTCCTGGAAGCGGCGACCGAACAGGGCGTCACGTCGGGATCCGTCAGCCGGCATGTGCGGCTGCTCGAGCGCTATCTGGGAACCGAACTGTTCGTACGGCGAAGCAATGGCGTCGCGCTTACCGCGGCGGGAAGGGAATACGCCACGAAGGTCGGCAGCATCCTCAGGGACCTGAGAATCGCGACGGACCGTGTCCGCAAGCCATCGGGCGAGCGCGCGATCGCGATCTCGACGCTGCCGATATTCTCGGAACGCTGGCTCTACCGGCGCATCCCGTCGTTCCGGAAGACGTTCGACCGGGCGGAGCTGCGGATCGAGGCGCACAACGGCGAGCACGACGCGCAGCGCGAGGACGTCGATGCGTGGATCATGTATTCGAAAGGACACCATCCCGGCTACAGCGTGACGCGGCTGTTCGGGGAAGAGGTCTTTCCCGTCTGCAGCCCGCAGTTCCGCAGCAGGCTGTCGGCCCACCCCGGCGCCGACGAGATCATCGGGCAACCCCTGCTGCACGACATCTACTGGGACACCGACTGGCCGGACTGGGCCCGCGCCGTCGGCGCCACAACCGGCGAGCTTGCCGCCAACATGCGCTTTGCGCTTTACAAGGGCGTCATCCAGGCGGCGGTCGACGGGATGGGCATGGCCGTGGGACACGGCGAGATGGTCGCCAAGGAGCTGGCGACCGGAAAGCTCGTGCCCCTGGTGCATCTCTCGGTTGCTTCGGAGTCGTCCTATCACCTGGTCATGAACGCGTCGTCGGAGAACGATCCAACCCTCCTCCGGCTGAAGGAATGGCTCCTGCAGGAATGCGCACGAGGCGAGCTGCCGAACGGCTGACCGTTCACGAAGTCGCCGGCCCCGCGCCGTTCGCCGCCTCCAGGCGATTGACCATGACGTGCAAAAAACTTAGTCTGGCTCAACTTCTCTAAGGCTTCGCCAGTGCCGGGAATACATGTCCAATGCGCCGCTTCCTCCGCTGAATAGGCTTCAGGCATTCGAAGCGGCGGGCCGGCATGAGAGTTTCCTGTACGCGGCCGCCGAGCTGCAGGTCTCGCCAGGCGCCGTCAGCAGACATGTTCGGCTGCTCGAGCAGTTCCTCGGAACGGAACTGTTTGTGAGGCGAAGCAATGGAGTGACTCTCACCCCAGCCGGCAATCGCTACGCCCGCTCGGTGAGCCGCATCGTCAGGGACCTGAGAAGAGCGACGGCTGAAGTGCGAAAACCGGATACGGCCCTCGGACCCTGATCCGGCCCACCTGTCGGTCTATATGGTGAACTCACTTTGGAAACCGCGCGGGAGGCTTTGTCTCTCGCCATCGCACCTCGACTCGGCACCGGCCTCGAACAAACGGCGAGTCCAGGGAATGGCCACCTCCTCGGCGATCGCTCCCGCCTCGCGCAGTGCCGCGGCAGCGGACACGGTCAGGGCCGGTCGGCGAGGAGGCGCGCCATGAGTTCGGGCGACGGCGGCGGTGGCGGTGTCCAGCCCGGTGGAGCCCATGGCGGCGGATGCCGGCCTGCGATCTCGCGGCTCTCTTCAGCATTGACGAGGCCGCTGAACGGGTGCGAGCTTCGAAGGCGCTGTCCTTCGTCCGACGGGTCAAGCAGGACTGCGCGGATCTGCGTCCAGGGGCGATCGAGGATCGTGCGCCATTCTGTACTTGCCCGGGATAACGTCCCCCGCCGGGCGCGTTCGCGCTCGAGGTTCTCGAAGGCGATCTGGAGCCGTACGGGATCTTCTTCGATGCGCTGGACGATGAGGCGGCAGGCGTCGAGGATGCGCGCGTCGATGTGTGGGTGGCCGACGCCGCACTGTTCGGGCTTGACGCCCATCTCTTCAAGCGAAGGGATGCGTTCGGCACCGAGCGGCGATCGGGCGTTTTGATCGGTCATTGGTTTGGTCCGTCTGTCGTCCGCGTCCGGGTCGATCTCGGCCTCGAAGGGAATGCTGCCGCAATGACATCCCCCACGTCCATCGTGTACTCCCGTTCGTCGCGGTCGCGTCGACACGCACGCTATCCGGATCCCCCGACCTGGCCGAGAAGCACCCGGTCCATCTTCGGCTCGTCCCAGCGCCGCGTGACCGTCGACCAGCGCTCCATCAGCCGGAGCATCTTGGGGTCCCCGGCGAGCTCCTGGAAGGTGTAGAGACGGTCGACGACCTCGCGCATCAGGTCCCGCATGGCATCGTCATCGAAGTGCGAGACCTCGGGCCAGGGGATGCGCCGTCCGTCCGCATCGATGACGGTCACGTCGGAGTAGTCCCCGGTACGCGTAACGGGGACAACGCCGGCGTGGAGGTTGTCGAGCTTCGTGTTGCGCACGCAGAACATCGCCATCGCCTTGGCGACCTCGGCGCGCAAGCCGCGTAGCAGTTCTTCATCCACTTCTTGGCTCCAATCGTTTGCCGTTTACGAACAGGCCGGTGCGCGGCAGGGTACCGCGCCCGGAGAGGGACCGGGGGGCCTGCAGAGTTCGAGTTGGTGGCACGATGGCGGTCAGCGCTGGTTGGTTCAGAGGCCGTCAAACTTGTGCCGGTGGCACGCGATGAAGTCGCGCCTGGGCCACAGGTTGGGTTCAGAGCCCACCGGATGGAGATATTCCTTGCGCTCGTGCCAATGTGCGGCACGAACGACGAGCTTCAGGTCGTACCGCCAGTTCCCGACCTCGACGTACCACTTCTTCGATAGGTCGCCGCGGTAGACCTCAAGCATGGCGAGGGGGCCCACAGCGCGGAACTCTTCAAGCGCAAGTTCGACTCCGCCCCGTGTGACATCCTTCACTGCCATGAGCACATTGAACCAGAAGACAGAGCCGGATTCTGAGGTAGTCCACGATGCGCTTCCCAGACTGGACGGGATGTTCATCCGATGCTCGGGTACCGAACACCGGATGGGCCTCCAGCTCCTAGCTCGGTTCTGAAGAAACAGCGATTTAGTCAGGAAGCCACCGCAGCCACCGCCCGCCTTATCCTCCTTCGGAATCTGCGAAGCGAGTGCTTGACGCGGTCACGCCACCGTTGTCGCGGCTCCACCAGGAACGGGTATGGCGGTCGGCCATCTTGACCAAGCCCGAGTCGCTTGCTTCCAAACTCACAGGTCCCGACGCATCGACCCGGATGCTCAAACGGGACTGTCTCAGCGTCAACGAAGCGGTGTTCGAACGACCACCGACCCGCAGTTGGACTGTTGTCGTGCCACCAATCTTCACCAACGAGGTAGCGGACGAGGAGTCGGATCTCTTCGGCCGCAACGACATTGCAAAACGCAATCGTGTTCTGACCGGGCTCGGGACCGTCCTCGGGCTCACCGTTGATGTACCGCCCGGCACGCCTGGTCCCCATTCGCTCGTCTCGCGCATCGCTGCTCGAGTACTGCTCCCGACAACGCAGGCAACGCATGTCGGGCCCGACGAGATGCACGCACCATTTGGCCGAGCGCAAGCGCTCCCCCGAATCCACGAGAACGCCGCCGTCAATGAGCGGCAGGCAGTTTGAATACGCGATGTGGTTCAGCACCTCTCGAGCCTCCGCATTGTCGACACAGCACACGATCACGTCCGCGTCAGCGGCGAGGCGGTACGCCCGCTCGGTGCGGATCGACAACGGCACCGCCCGAACAATGAGCCTGCCTGCAGTGCCGACAGCGCGGACGTGTTCTGCCGCGACATCCACCTTTCGCAGCCCCAGACAGTGCCGGTCGGCGTAGACCAATCGGTCGAGGTTCTTTTCCTCGACCACGTCGGCGTCAATGATCGTGATCTCCTCGAACCCTGTCCGCGCGAGACCCTCGAGCACAATCGAGCCGACGCTCCCCGCACCAACGACGCAGATATGGGTACGAGCGAGCCTTGTCTGCGCGTCGGTCCCCCAGCTGTCCAGTGTCCGCACCAGGCTTTGTTGACGAACATACGGCGGGTGCGCTCCGGGCGCCCAATCTGCCCGAGTGCCCCGCGGTCCGATCCTCCGCACGTCCGTGCAGTGCACCGGGGCAACGCATCCCCGCCCCGACTCGTGCCAGAACCGCGCGCTCCAAACTCCGTCTGCGCCCATCGTCAGACCAAGCAGGGGGAGCTTCGTCTCCCGGATGAACGGCGCAATGATGTTGCGCTCAGTATCGTCGTCCATGCCGCTCAGCGCCTGCCAGCCGGGCCCGGGATGGCTGTGGAGAACCGCAACTCCAGCGTGCGCCCCTAGCGCGCGGTCCACAACGCGATTGAGGTATCCGCCGAGCACCGTGACGTTGCCGTGCAGATCCCGGTCGCCGTCGTGCGGAAGAACGGCTTCACCGAGAATCCCGGTGTAGCGGTTCAGGCCGTCGCCCGGGCGCCACAGCGCCAGACAGGCCTCCTCCTGCATCCCCTCGCCTTCGAACCCACTCAGAAGATGGTCCGCGAGCTCACGGTGCAGCGCCTCTCGGAGCACAACTCGATGCTTCAACGCGTGCTCCAGATCCTGCGAACGTGACGGTTGAGGTAGGTGCTCATGCACTTTCCGCCCGGTGTCTCGATCTGGTCCCAGAAATCACTCGGCGGGGCGCTGATCCCCAACCACGCCTGTCCTTCGGCGCATTCGTAGTGAGTGACGGCTCCGGCGGGCCTGGAACCCCTTACCTGCTGCTCCAGGACAGCATCCGGCGGTGACAGGTACAGCCAGTGGGGCGCCACCTCGGGCCACTCCCCTTCGTTCTCGTGCACCGCAACCGCCAGGGTCACCGACTCACCTGCTCGACTGCCGTCCTCGATGCGGTACTCAAACCTCACCCCTTCCGCGCCACCTTGGTCCTTGGGCGCGGTGAACGGCTCGGGTCGATAGCTCAGCTCGACGAGCTCCGCCGCCATCCGCTGCGAGTTGGTGCTCATGCGAACGGCGCACCCTTGTCCGGGGCCGCCCGGAACACGTTGTACTTGTCGAGCTCCACCACCTGCCCCGACTGGAACGTCACGTCCGAGTCAGGAACCGTGAGCACGTACCCAGTCTTCTCGGGGTCCTGGCCAATGGCCTTGCCGGCGAACGCGGCTTGCAAGAGCACCGCCGCGTCGACCGCGCGCTCCTCAGAGAAGAAGGTCTCCCCGTTCACCTTGTACTCGTACTGGTTCACGCCAGTCTCCTTCGAGTTGTCTACACTGTCCGGCGACCCTGCCTCCTCGGCCCAGACGGTTCCGGGGCTTCGGAGGCGTCGCCTTGAGGTTTATGTTACCATCTTTCCCTGTCATTTTGTCAACCAAGGGTTCACGTCAATGGGGAGAAACGCATGTTTGGACAACGACTCCGGCTCGCCCGCAAGCGGGCAGGGCTTTCCATGCAGTCACTTGCCCAGCAGATGACCCCGCAAGTTACCGCCCAAGCCATCAGCAAGTACGAATCGGGCAAGATGATGCCCTCGTCGGCGGTCCTCGTCGGTCTGGGAAAGGCGCTCGACGTGTCGCTCGACTTCCTCATGAGCGCTCAAGTGGAGGCGCTCGACGGACTCGAGTTCCGCAAGCATTCCCGGACCTCGGCGCGCGACCGCGCCAAGGCCGAGGCGGTGGTGATCGACAGCCTGGAGCGCTATCTCGCGATCGAGGAGATCCTCGAACTTTCCCCGCCGGTCGACGCGTTCAGGGACGTGCGCAGCGACAGCGTCGCCACCGAGGCCGACATCGACGACAAGGCCGACGCGCTCCGGAACGTCTGGCAGCTCGGGATGGACCCAATCCCTAGCCTGTGCGCCCTCCTCGAAGACAAGGGAATCAAGGTGATCGTCGGCGACCTTCCCGATCGCATCAACGGATTGGCATGCGACGTCCTGCGGGAAGGCAAGCGAGTGGCGGAAGCCGTCGTCGTTTCAGAACACGCCAATGTAGAGAGAAAGCGATTCACCCTCGCCCACGAGCTCGCGCACCGAATCATCCACTCCACGGGCAACCCGGCAATCAAGCTCGAGGTCGCAATGAACCGCTTCGCGGGCGCTTTCCTGGTGCCGGCGAAAAGTCTTCTGGAGGAGACCGGAGCGGCGCGCCGCCGCGTGACCTACCACGAGATCATCCGTCTCAAGCACACCTACGGCGTGTCCGCTGCAGCCATGCTCATGCGCCTTGGCCAAGTTGGGATCCTGCGCCCCGCCAGTGTCCAGCACGCCTTCGCAACCTTCGCCCGTTCATGGCGCAAGGACGAGCCGGAACCCATCGGCGGTCGCCGCGGATTCGCCGCCTTCGAAAAGCCACGTCGCTTTGAACAGCTCGTGTGGCGCGCTGTCGGCGAAGAACTCATCTCGCCAGTGCGTGCAGCGACGCTTCTCAACCAATCGCTCGCCGCCGTCGAACAGCAGATCAGCGGTCCGCCTCACCAGTGAACCGGATCATCGTCAACGACGCGTCCTGTCTTATCGACCTTCGCAAGGGCGGTTTGCTGACCGTCCTCTGCGAACTGCCGTACCAGCTGGTTGTCCCGCTGCCTGTGCGCGCATCGGAGATTCTCGACTTCTCCGACGACCAGTGGCGCCTCCTCGACCGTTCAGGCCTGATCACGTATGACTTGCCAGGACCGGAAGTTGCACAGGCCCTGGCGCTCCGACAGCGCCGTCCTGCCCTCTCACCAAACGACTGCTTTTGTTTTGTCACAGCCCTCGTGCATTCCGGAATCTTGCTCACGGGCGACGCCCCGCTCCGGCGCTTCGCGACCGAGAACGGCATGCAAGTACACGGCGTGCTGTGGGTGATCGATGAACTCGAAGCGAACAGAGTCTGCCCCACACCGTTGCTGACTCACGCGCTACGAACTTGGCAAAGCGACGACGCGGTGTTCCTTCCCGAAAATGAGATCTCCGCTCGGCTCGAGAGCATTGGCGCTCAGGAATGACCGCGCTCCCACTGTCGGCGGCCAGCATTGGGCGGCCTGGCCCGAGAGCTGTAGGCTCTCGCTCAGGACCTGGAGGGTGGCTAATTGGAACGAACGAGGCCCGGGTACTGGAGGGGCCTCTACGGGACTGAGTTCGGTCATACGCGCCAGTTCCTGACCCCCTTCCGTGGGCCGCACGCTCGCCGGTGAAGGCAAGCGCACGGTCCGCGCCGGCTCGAGGGGAAGCGCTCAGCAGACGATAGTCGCGCGGTGCGGATGCGACTCCAAGTGACCTGGTAGCCCGGGGACGGCGCCGGGACCACACGCAACCGGTGACTACACCCGGTCGGTGATGCTCGTACGGCCTGCGAGCTGTGGGAGCGCCAGGTCCCGGCGGTCAGGACTCGTCGACGTCGAAGGTCCAAGAGTGGAGCGCCGACCCGTTGACCTCAAGGAGGCTCAGCCGATTCAGGTGCTCGAGCCCCGTCCCGGTGTCGATGTTCCAGCGGTTGAAGGTCGTCTTGACCTCCTTCACCGGCCAGTGACCGTGCACGAGCGCCCGGAGACCCTCCACAGGCCGTGCCCGCACCCGGGCCTCTTCCTCCTCGGTCTCGAATCCGAGCAGCGCGATGTCGGCGATGCCCGCCGAGCCGCTCGAGAGCCCCTCGAGCGCCCGGTCCCAATTCGGATCCGGCACCTGCGCGTGGATCACGCCAACCGCCCCGTACGGGGTCTCGATGGTCAGGGCGAGCGGCATGTTCAACAGCGCGGCGTACCATCTCTCGTAGTCAACCCGGTTGACCTTCCGGAGCCAACCCTGCGCCCGCTCCCGGGAACCCAGAACCTTCGCCAGCATCCAGTCCAGGACCGGACGCTCGTGGTTGCCCATGGTCACCGCGTCAAATCGGCTCTCGAGCCAGGTAAGAGCCTCTTCGGAATGAGGACCCCGGTTCACGAGGTCCCCGACTCCGAAGAGGCGGTCGCTGCTCGGGTCGAACTCAAGCTCGGACAGGGCGCGATCGAGCGTGCGGAAGCAGCCGTGGACGTCGCCTACGACGAGGTCTCGACCCGCTTGGTTGATGTCGACAGTGCGAGCGAAGGTGGACATCATCGTCTCTCACTCGCAGGATTGGTCTTCCGGATCGTCGCCGTGACCGTGCTGACGGTTCTCGGCCAGAAGCGCAAGGAGTTGCGGCGAGACAGGAACACGGTACTCGCGATGAGACCTCTGCCGTTCTGCGGGCACGGTCCAAACGGTACTCGCGAGGTCCAGTTCGTCGCAACGTGCGCTTCGAGCCTCGCTGGAACGCGCGGCGGTCAAACGAAGGAACCTGGAGCAAAGCTTGATGAAATCCGTCATGTTCTTTCCCTATGCTGGGAGCTTCCAAAGTCTTGAAGGTGTAGGCGTCGTACCGACTCGGGGAAACTCTCCCGAGCCAGCAATGAGCCCGAAATTGGAACCCGGGGTGAAGAGGCAATCGAGGTTTCCGGGGGTCGCCGCATGGAACCGCTGCGCAAGGCAATGAAGAACGAGGACCTCGGTTTCCGAGGTCCCCAACTCCGAAGAGGCGGTTCCGGCGTGGCTCGATCCGAGGGAGCACTCGTGGACATCACCTACCACGGGGTCTCGACTGGCCTCGATGAGCCTGACCAAGGAGGGGCGCGTAGGCGTCATCGTCGCATTATCCTTGGAACGCATCTGGCAGCACGTACGCACCCCAGTCCTCCATGACCTTGCGCCGAGGGACGAGACGCTCGGACGGGCAGCGAACGTTGTGCATATCAGGTATGGAACGACCAAGGCAGAGCTCAGCGTGATCGTGGAGGACACCGGTCTCTGCGCACCAGTCGCGGAAGCTCGCCCGGAACGAGTGGGGAGTCACCTGGATTCCCAGTCGTCGAAGAAGAATGGAAAGAGAGGAGGCGGAGAGGGGGCCACCACGAGTGTTCGGAAACACGGGCCCTTCACCGCTACCAAGCTCGCGGGCCTCGGCGAGGACCGCCAGAGCTTGGGGCGAGAGCGGGACGCGAAGCCTGCGACGGGACTTCATCCGATCGGCGGGTACGGTCCAAACAGCCCCCTTAAGTTCCATCTCGTCCCAGCGTGCGTGGAAAACCGTGGTAGACGGCATCGCGGTGAGAACCTGGAACTCGAAAGCGAGCCGCACCGAACGAAGTGCGTCGGATGCACGCACGCAGTGGAGGATCCCGGCAACCTCGGCGTGAGGCGGTACCGTAGTGTTGGTGAAATCTGACATTGCTTCATTCCTGTGAGGCTCAAGCTGATTTTCCATGAACAACGTCGCCCCAATCACTCATGATCCGGCGACGCTGTTCAACGAGATTGGTTCTGAAATAGGCCCTCATCGTGGCATCCCCCACCTGATGGTGCAGGCAAATCTCGGCCTGAATGTGGTCACGCTCGGTCTCTGCACACCAGTCGCGAAAGCTGGAGCGGATGCCATGAGGAGTCATGCCCAATTTGTGGGCTTGGAGTAAGGCCGCAAGTGTGTTAGCCCCCAAGAAACCGGCAGCACCCCTGCCAGAGAAAACAATGTCAGGATCGTCACCGACAAATTTGCGTGATTCATCTAGAACATGAATCATGCGAGAAGTAAGAGGAATAGCGTGCGGTCTCTTGCTCTTCATACGCTCACGAGGAATGGTCCAAACCTTATCGGCAAAGTTGAACTCCGAGTAGCGGGCGAAACGCACTTCAGAGGACCTGAGTACGGACAAGAATAAGAGTTTGGCATAGAGCTTGCTGATTTCCATCGCTCGGCTTTGGTGGATGGACTGGAAAGCCGCAGCAACTTCGGTATAGTGCAAGGAAAGACGATTACTGCCCTCTTCAGGAGTTTCCAGTGCTGTCGCCATTTTGGCACGGGCGGGATTATCTATGCGTAGTCCCTCTTCGATTGCCCAATCGAAGATCAAGGATAGATCGACCTTTACCCTAACAGCCGTTGGGTTTTGGTTCTTCCAGATCGGTTTCAGAATTCTAAGGACGTGTTTTCTGGTGAATTCAGTAACAGGCAGTTCCTTCACCGTACTTGGAACGTAGTTTTCGAAGCGAGTGTTCCAATCACGTACCGTTTTCTTGGGATTTTTCCATTTGCTCTTTCGAACCTCGAGCACCATGAGAGCTACTTCCCTGACAGTCGGCACAGAAGGAATTGTCCGAACCCGGTCGAGTTCAATCTTTGGCTCTTTTCCTTCCCTCAACCAGGCACGACACTGATCGGTGAGGCCGCGGGCTTCAGCAAGCGATACATCGCGAACGCTCCCAAGTCCTACCTCGGGACGGTAGTCAGGTCCCTTGTGGTGAGCGCGGAAAATCCAAGAACCGTGACCGGTCCCGGTCGTGTCAAGACGAAGACCCTTCCCCTGACCATCGTACAGCCGAAGCTTTTTGTTCTTCTTCAGGGCAGCTTTGACAGCCCGGTCTGTCAACATAGTACCCATGCGCGGCATTGGCTACCTCCTTCCTTCCCCCCTTACGGCTAGGCCGTATTGGAGAGAGATTGAACAGGATGGAAACCTTAGCCGAAGGGAGATGTTTCGTCAAGTATTTGTACTTAAAGGAGTTTTCGACCGCATGCGAGAGCATTGGACGGAGTGGAGAGAGGACGTGGGGTTCCCGGCTACGGAACTGCAACTTCACATCTCGAAGCCCCAGGTGAGCGGCTTCCCGGCGGAATCGAAGCCGCGGAAGACTTGCGCTCGCGACGGGCGGCGGTGGGCACGGAGCGCGGGCGGCGTGGGGTTCGACGCCGAGCCCCGGTTCTCGCCGATGCACAGATGAAAGTGGCCGCCGTTGCCGAACATCACGGTGAGGTAACCATCGTAGAGGCTGATGCGCTTCGGCGCGCCCGGACACTTCCACTCGTAGGCGGCCCCCTGGATCATCGGGCCGAAGCGGATCCCCTCCCAATGACGCTCGAAGACGTCGCGGAGGAACGCATCGAGGAACGCCTCCTCGAGCGGCAGCGCCCAGACCTCGCGCTTGACCGTACCGTCTTCGCGGCGCTCCGTCTCGCTCGGTTCCGGCCCGAGCGCCCGGTCGTCCTCGCCCATGCCGTGCCGCCCTCCCCTCCTGCTCTTCTCCACGGCGCGAAAGCAGGATACGCGAATTCGACTGCCCATCCGGGCGGCCGGAATTGCGTGGGCGAACGCCCGGACCTGCCGCCGGTCGAAGGCGCGGGCTCGCCTCGCCACCCTCGTTCCCGGAGCGGCCGGGCCGGAGCCCTCCCGGCCGACCGGCCGCGTCCGCGCCTACCCCCCGCCGAGCAATGCCTCTACGTCGAGGGCCGCCTCGAGCCCGTCCGCGAGGTCGTCGAGGGCCCGCTCGATGGCGGGCGCGTAGGCGAACGCCGAGGACGAGCCGTCGCGCACGCCGTCGAGCCACCGGGCGCGGAACTCGTCGCCGGCGAAGAGCCCGTGCACGTAAGTGCCCTCGATTCGGCCGTCCGCGCTCACCGCGCCGTCCGGCCCGTTCGGAAGGTGCGCGAACGAACGGGCCGCGTCGGAGCCGGTGGTGGTCCCCATGTGGATCTCGTATCCGGAGAGCGGCACACCGCTCCGCGCGCAGGTCCCTTCCACCGGGTGCACCGACTTCTCGCCCCCCATCACCGTCTCGACGTCGAGCAGCCCGAGGCCGGGCGCCTCCCCGGGCGGGCCGTCGACCCCATCCGGATCGCGCACGCGCCGCCCGAGCATCTGGTACCCGCCGCAAAGTCCGAGCACCCGGCCGCCGGCGCGGGCGTGCGCAATGACGTCGTGGTCCCAGCCCTGCGCGCGAAGGAACGCGAGATCGCCGAGGGTCGACTTCGTGCCGGGCAGCAGGACGACATCGGCGTCGCGGGGCAGCGCCGTCCCCGGGGGGATGAAGGCGAAGTCCACCCCGGGCTCCATCCGGAGCGGGTCCGCGTCGTCGAAGTTGGCGATCCGCGAGAGCCGCGGGGCGACGATGCGGATCCTTCTTCCGGCCGGACCGGCCGCCCGCGAACCGGTACGGTCGTCGAGGACCACCGCGTCCTCCGGCGGCAGCCGCCGGGCCGCCTCGAGCCACGGAACGACCCCCCGGCACGGCCAGCCGGTGTGACCCTCGATCTCGCGCACGCCGTCCGCGAAGAGCGCCGGATCTCCCCGGAACTTGTTGATCACGAAGCTCGTGACCATCGCCGCGTCGGCCGGATCGAGCACGACCCGCGTCCCCACCACCGAGGCGATGACCCCTCCGCGATCGATGTCGGCGAGGAGGCAGACCGGGACTCGCGCGCGCCGGGCGAACCCCATGTTCGCGATATCGCGCTCGCGGAGGTTGGTCTCCGCCGCGCTCCCCGCCCCCTCGACGAGCACGAGGTCGAATGCGCCGGCGAGGCGCGCGAAGCTCTCGAGCACCGGAGCGAGGAGCCGGTCGCGCCGCGCGAGGTAGTCCGCTCCTTCCAGGGTCGAGACCGCCCGCCCGTGCACCACCACCTGGGAGGTCCGGTCCGACTGGGGCTTGAGCAGCACCGGGTTCATGTCCACCGTCGGGGCGAGCCCGGCCGCCCGCGCCTGGAGCGCCTGCGCCCGTCCGATCTCGCCGCCGCCGGGGCAGGCCGCCGCGTTGTTCGACATGTTCTGCGGCTTGAACGGCGCGGCGGCAATTCCGCGCCGGCGCGCGAGCCGGCAAAGCCCGGCCACGACCGTCGACTTCCCGACGTCCGACCCCGTTCCCTGGACCATCAGCGCCCGGCCCCTCACGCCGCCCTCCCCTTCCCCGCCCCTCGGTCCGGACGACGGGAACGCTCGGAATTGCCCGGTTCATTTCTGGGGTACATGTGCGGTCCCGACGCTCCTGGTCCGTTGCCGGCCCACATCGAGGGCATGAAATTATCGAAGGCACGGGTGCGCCTCGTCGGAACGAGGTGGGCTCTACCTTCGGGAACGCCATCGTGCCGGGCCATAATTTGGGCTGCCCGAGCGCGGGAGCCAATCCGACCGCGCGGCACGCCAACGGCCAGACGTCGTACGGCAGGATGACCGGTTCCCGGACGACCGGCCGTCATCCGTACCAGATCCCGGTCTTCTCCATGAGTTGGCGGCGGGCGTCCTTGCCCCCGACGTCCTTCTCCGCCATTACGAACAGGCACGTCCCCGCGCTCTCGCGCTCCCATAGCTCGCCGATAGTCCGTTTCTCGGCGGTATCCGCCCCCTCCGCGATATGCGCACCCTTGTACTCGACGACCAGAAGCCGACCATCGTCGAGCCGGGCCACGAAGTCGGGGTAGAAGCGGCCGGCCACCACAGGAAGCGAGAACGAGGCCGGGTCCCGGGCCACGTTGCGGATCCAGTACCGGAGCCCCGGCAGGCTGTCGATGGCCTGCGCGCACCGGAGCTCCTCGCCGTCTTCCACGCCGTCGAAGACCGGCACGCGGTCTGCGCCCAGGAAGTGCCTTCGCGGCCTCCAGCGGCCCCGGTACCGTCGCCGGTCGCGGTACATGTCCTTGTGGAACTCGAAGGCGTGGTCGAACGAGACCTCGACCCTGGCCGCGGGGGCGAAGAGGCAGCGCTGGTAGATGGCTTCGCGCTCCGCCCGGCGAATGACTGCGAGCTTGTCCCGAATCTTCCGCGCGAGGAGGAACTTGCCGCGCATGAGGGCGGAAACGTGGATTTTGCGCGCGCCGATCAGGTGGCCCACGAGGTCCCGGAGCCACCGGATCAGCTCGCCCTGGCGAATGTCCGCGTCGCGCCCCTGCCGGTCGAGCCACCGCACGAGCGCCTCCGGGGTCCAGCCTTCCACCTCCACGTTCAGCGCGAGCTGCTCCTCCTCGCTCGCGAACTGGTAGGCGATGCGATTGCCGTCCAGGTCGATCTCGAAGCTCCGCGCGGTCTCGCGGATCGCGAGCTCGCTCCCGTCCATTCGCGGGGAATGGTCCAGGAGCGACCACTCGTGAGACTCCATGAAGAGGTCGGTGTCGGCGAGCTCCAGCTTCCCCTGAACGGCCGACATGAGCCGCGGCACCCTGAGTTCCTCGCCTTGGTCGGCGGGCGAGGCCGGCTGATCACGCAGATTGATCCGGTGCTTTGCGACTGCCTTTGCGAAATCCGGCCGCTCGCTCTCCGGGACGGCTTCGAGGATCGCCTCCTCCAGGTCGCTGCCAACCCGTCCGACCACCACGACCTCGACCGCCCCGTCATCGAACTCGTGCACCGTCACGCCGCTTCGCCCGAGCGCCTCGAGCGCGGCGGCAACCTCGGGGGCTCCTCCAGCGAACGTGTGCCGGAACGAAGGGGCGGCTTCTTTGTCACGGTCGGTCGGATCCCCCCACCCGCCAAGATCCAGCTCCTCCAGCTCGATGCTCTCGTGCGCCTCGTCTTCCTCGAACCCCATGGCCACCAGCTTGTCCGCGAGAGCCTGCGCCGACGCGCCGAAGGAGGGCTCGGACACGAAGGCGTACGCCCGGTTGAGATCGGGAAGCCGGCGCCGCGCTGCGTAGGGCATCCGCAACACCCGGCCGAGGAGCTGCTCCACGTCGACCGCACTCCGGATGCGGGCGACGGAGCAGAAGACGTAGGCGAAAGAGCAGTCCCATCCTTCCTTGAGCGCCTCGATGGTGATCACGTGCTCGATGGCGCAGGCGCGGTCGAAGAGGTCGATGCCGTCCAGCTCCCGCTGATCGCCGGTCGCGACCGCGATCCGCGCAGGCGCGACGCCTTCGACCTCCACCAGATGGGTCTTCAGCGCATCGACGGTCACCTCCTGGTTCTTCGGCTGGGCCTGGAAGAGGACCAGGGGACGGATGTAGTCCGCGTCGTCCCTCGCGCTCCTCGCGAGCGCGGCGCGGGCCGCGATGGCGCCGCTCACCGCCCCCTGCCAGGTATCGTGCTCGGAGAGCTGGATCGGCAGCTTGATCATCGCCTCGGTCTTGAGCTCCCGGGCCGAGACGCTGTGCAGGATGTTGTTGAGCCGGCGGCCCTTCCGGTCCCGCGGCGTGGCGGTGAACTCGACGATCGCGCACGGGTTCACCCGCGCCTGCATCTCCCGGGTGAGCCCGGTCACCGCATTGTGCGCCTCGTCCACGATCATCAGCGGCCGGTGGAGATGGAGCAGGTTCGCGAAGGAGAGCTTGATGCCGCCTCCGCCTTGCAGCTTTTCGAGGCCGGGTGCGGTCTCCGGGACGCTGGCGAAGTGAGGCTCCAGGTTCTCGTTGTGGGCGTATACCTTGCGTCCCTCGGTGTTCGTGACCCGCAGGGTCTGGATGGTGCCGACGACGATGCAGCAATGGTCTCGGAGATCGGGCGGCCGGACATGGGAGAAGTCCGTGATGTCGAATACCCGCACCCGCCCGGAGAAGGATTCGTCCAGCGCCTGCCGGTAGGGGTGGCGGGTGTTCTTGAGCGCCTGGACGGTCTGGATGCGAATGGTATTGGAGGGCACCAGCCACAGCACCAGGGGGTGGTCCTTCTCGATCCAGGCGTCGCGGGCGATGGCGACGGCATGGGCGGCGAGGATCGTCTTGCCGCCCCCGGTCGGCAGGCGCAGGCAGATGTAGGGGACTTCGGGCAGGCGATCGAGGGAGGTATAGGCGCCCGCGTAGCGGCCGAGGCGCCCTGCCTGCTCGGGCGCCCGGGGGATCGCCTCATAGGCATTCCTCGGCCCCGCCACCCGCGCCTCCTCGAAGAAGCGGCGTAGGACGGCGAGGGTCTCGGACTGATACTCCTTGAGCTTCACGGATTGGCAGCCAAGGATTGCGATTCCGGGATTACCCGGAGGTAGCGAGGAGCGGCCCCATCCCGCTTGCGCCTCACGGATCAGTCCCGCGCTCGGACATCGTAGGGCGTCTGCTTGAAGACGATGCGTTCGCGGGCGAGGGTTGCCGGAGCGAGCCGCGACTGCTCGCCGTAGACGGTGAGCGGGTACGCCGTAGGTTCCCCCGCAAGCTCCGGATGAGTCTTCGCGATCTCGGCGCGGATCGCGGAAAGGGATGACCGCGTCAATACGTTCCCACCGGCCGGCCGCCGGTCGCCCAGAACGCCGTTGTAGAGCAGAGCGTAGGCATGTCCGTCGTGCAAGCCGAGCACTGGAGACCCGTCGCTCCCGTCCCACGGTCGACCAGTCTCGCTGAACCACACGTGCGCGGCGAGGACGGGAAAGCGGATGTCCGGCCGGATGCGCCCATCCTCGTCGAACACCGGCGGACCGAGCCGATAGAAGCGGAACCCACCCCCGCCCTTCCACCCGACACTCTCCGAGATCCCTCCCTGCTCCCCCTCGATCACTTTGCGGAGACGCGGCGCGCAGTGGGTGACCGCATGCTCCCCCATCTCGATTCCGATCCACCGCCGCCCCATCTTGTGCGCGACCGCGGCCGTCGTGCCGGAGCCCAAGAAGGAGTCGAGCACTAGATCGCCGGGGTTGGTCGCAAGCTGCAGTATTCGGCCTATCAACGCCTCGGGTTTAGGATTTCCGAAAACCACTTGCCCAGGAAAAAGGCCCTTCAGATCAGTACTGGCGAGCTTGTTGCTCCCAACTTCCTGGTGTGCCCACCAGGAGTTTGGAGTCAGACCCTCGTCCATCTCGTGGAGATACTTCTTCAGCATAGGTCGTCCTTCGCCCTTTACTCCGAACGTAATGCGGCCATCGGCGAGCCACGACTCATAGACTTCTTCATTCATTCGCCAATATCTGTTCTTGGGAGGAAGAAATGTCTTCCCCGTAAGGCCGGTGATTTCAAATTGGCCGGCTGCATAGTACTTTCCGGCCGAAAGATTTTCCGCCTTCCATGGACCTCTCGGGTCATTGTCGGGATTCCTGAACGTCTTCTTCTGCTCTTCCGTTCGAGTAACTTTGCCGACGGTCAGCCTTCCAATATCCCGCGCATAGAAAAGTATATGGTCATGCGTATCAGACATGAACTTGGCCGTCTGATTTGAAGTATATGACTTCTGCCAAACGACGTTCGTGATGAAGTTCTTTCTTCCGAATATTTCATCCATGATCACCTTCAGGTAGTGTCCTTCATTGTCGTCTATAGATATCCAAATCGATCCGTCATCGGCCAACAGTTCGCGCAGAATCTCCAAGCGCGGCCACATCATGGAGAGCCACCGGGTATGTTCCAAGTTGTCGTCGTAGTGCTCGAACGCGGAACGGGTGTTGTACGGCGGATCGACGTAGATGCACTTCACACGGCCAGCGTAGAACGGCAGCAATGACTTCAGCGTTTCCAGGTTGTCCCCTTGGATCAGCATGTCGCCAGACTCGGCCGCACCGGCGGACAGCTCGCGAGCCCCTTCCAGTAGCCGATAGGGCGTGCGCGCCGCAGCGCGAATATCCTGCTCTCGCGTCAACCAGTGCAGAATCGGCACGGCGTGCATCTACCTCCGCGTACGGTCTGTCGAAGACCTGGCTCGAAGCCGCACTTCAGGACACGCACCCTGCCAAGATCGACGGCAAGGCACCGCAGATGCCGGGAAAGCTATCACCGTGCCGCAGAACCCAATCATGTCGCAAGAATGTGACGCTCGGCCACGTGGGTTTCGGGCGCGTATGGCACCCGTCGACGGAAGTGATTCGTGCAGCGGCTCGCCATCCATGCTCTCTTGGCAACGGATGACGCGATGTTGGGGCTGATCGGATTGACGTTCACCAGACTGATTCCGGGCACCATAATCAAATCCAGGTCTTCCATCGGACGGAATGAACCCCAATGGCAGCTCGTCGCCCACGGCCAGCGCGCCGGCAAAGCCGATCCGATTCTCGTAGAGCAACTCGATCGGACCGACGTAGGGTACGAGCTTCCGGCTTCCGTCCGGCAAAGTCACCTCCTTCGCGTCCTGCTCTTCGAGCTGTAGTTGAATCTGGATAGGTTCAGGAATGCACATGTGGGCCACACCGGAATCCACCATCGCCTCAAGCCCCACCACCACCAACTCCGGCACCTTCGGATTCCGTAGCTGGATCTTCGCACTAGTCAGGACCATCATCATTCACCGCCTCGTTGGGACCGAAAACCATACTCTGACGACCTGCAGACATTCGCTCCCTTGGTTGCCCTTGGTTGGCGAGAAGAAACCCAACACTGACGTCGGTCCAATGCCGGGACGCCGTAAATTTGCATCTTCAGCCCTGAAAAACTACGTTGAGTTCAGGGCAACAAGTGCGCAATTTCTCGATCGCACCACGTGGAACCTGTGTTTTGCTCAAACGGAGCGTCTCAAGCTCGGGGAGGTTCACGACCGGCCCAAGGTCTGAAACTCCAGTCCCGTCCAAATCGAGCGTCTTGAGCGCGGTGAGGTTCGTTAGCGGGGTAAGGTCCGTAACTTGTGTACTATCTAAATGAAGATTTTCGAGCGCGGCAAGGCTCGACAGCGGCCCAAGGTCCGACACCCCGGTCCCGTTCAGATAGAGCGTTTCGAGCGCGGTGAGGTTCGTTAGCGGGGTAAGGTCCGTAACTTGCGTTTCATCTAAATTAAGGCTTTCGAGCGCGGCAAGGCTCGACAGCGGCCCAAGGTCCGACACCCCGGTCTCGTTCAGATAGAGCGTTTCGAGCGCACGGAGGCTCGACAACGGCCTAAGGTCCGAAGCACCTGTCCCGTCCAATTCGAGCGTCTTGAGCGCGGTGAGGTTCGTTAGCGGGGTAAGGTCTGAGACCTGCGTCTCGTCCAGATAAAGGCTCTCGAGCGCGGAAAGGTTCGACAGCGGCCCAAGGTCCGACACCTCCGTCTCGTTCAGATAGAGCGTTTCGAGCGCATGGAGGCTCGACAACGGCCCAAGGTCCGTAACTTGTGTCCCGTCCAAATCGAGCCGTCGAAGCGCATGGAGGCGCGACAACGGTCCAAGGTCCGTAACTTGTGTCCTATCTAAACAAAGACGTTCAAGCGCGGAAAGGTTCGACAGCGGCCCAAGGTCCGTAACCTTCGTGGCGTTCAGATAGAGCGTTTTGAGCGCACGGAGGCTCGACAACGGCCCAAGATCCGAAACACCTGTCCCGTCCAAATCGAGCCGTCGAAGCGCATGGAGGCGCGACAACGGTCCAAGGTCCGTAACTTGTGTCCTATCTAAACAAAGACGTTCAAGCGCGGAAAGGTTCGACAGCGGCCCAAGGTCCGACACCTGCATTCCTCTCAAGTCGAGCTTTCGTTTCTCCGGTTCGGCCCTTTCTACATGTATACCAATCTGCCTGAATGTCTCGGCATATATCTGTGCATCGTCTCCGATAAGGACCGGAAAAATACCCGGCGCCTTCCCCCGCCGAACAGTTGGATGCTCAAATTCTACCTTCACACAAGACTCGATTGCCTCCATTCTCTTCGGGGGCGTGAGCCCAGAGCGGGAATTGACTATCAGCCGAGCCAATAGATGGCCCAGATTGAGAGAACCTATTGTGGATTTCGAACCCACCAACTTGGAGAAGTTCTCTCCGAAGACGCAGTCAAGCAGATCAGCGTGCCAGTCGTCGTCTCCCTCGGATGCCAGCAGCTCGAACAGGAAGGCGAACGATTCGCGCCACAGACTTTGCCCGGCCCAGTCCGCCAGGGTGGCGCGGTCGAAACCCAGCCTCGACGCATTGCCTTTCGCCCACTGGAGCCGCGTGATCTCTCGCTTGAGCGCGAATGCGGCAAAGTACTCCTGGAAGGAGAGGTGGACGAAGGCATAGCGCCCTTCTCCTCGGGGCAGGAACAACCCGCTCCGCCGCCCCGTGACCTTGAGAAACTCCTCGGCGGAAGGGGTGTCGGAGACCGCGTCACTGCGCCCCATCTCTTCGCTCAGCCACTCCCTGACCGTGGCGACGTCCATGAGAATGTTGGTTCCATCCGCTTCGTCTTCCACCATGCGGCGGCGCTGCATCTCGAAACCCACGCGGGCGAGCCAGGCCTTCTTTCGCGGCAGATTGTGGGGACTGGATTCGACACCGCGGAACTTGTCGATGGATTCCAGGTACGCCTCTGCAATCCGCTCGTACAGTAGCGCGCGTCCATGCGGCAGGGTAGCCTCTATCCGGTGGATCAGGGCCATCATGGTCAGGAGGTTGGGAACGCGCGCAAGTCGCAGAATCGACTCGTCCGCGTGCACCGCTCGCACCAGATGGTCGGCGTTGACGCTTGCACGGCTCGCCGACGCGTCGCGCCGGACGTACCAGTTCCGGGCGAACGCCGCGATCCGCCGGTCGTCGAACGGGGCGATGTAGCGGACCGGGAGCTGTCCACCCCCGGATTCAGGTCTCGTGGGATGGAGCCCGCGGAGCTTCCGGCCGGAAAGGCGCCCGCGGGGCCACCGGTGCGGAATTGGGTCGCCCATGTCGGCGTCCGGTTCCTCCGGGAACGGCGATTCCTCCCGCCGACTGCGCTCCGAATCGAACGGCACCTCGTCGTATCCGACGATCCGGGAGGTCAGAAGCCACCGGCAATCCGGGTACCGGACCATGCCGTCGAACACCGCGCTCCGGAGGTTCTCGCGCGCCATTCGGTCACCGAGCTCGTCGATGCCGTCGAGCATCACGAACGCCTGCCCTTCGGCGAGCGCCTGCCGCAAGTAACGGCCATCGTCCTCCCGAAGCGGCGCGCTCATCTCGCGACTGAGAAACGCCTCCAGCAATCCATTGAAGTCCGTGACCCCCCGAACCGGCAGCTCCCGCAACACCATCGGCATAGGCAATCGCCACCCCATGCGGTCGATCAGTGAATTCTCCGCCGGGCGCGAAAGGAGCCAGGCGACGTAGTTCAGGAAGGTGGACTTCCCGATCCCCGGATCGCCCAGGATCACGAGGGGCGAATTCTCCGCGAGCACATCGAGCAGGGTCTCCGCCTCGTCCGCCCAACTCTTCGGGTTCTCGTCGGGCGAGACGTACCTGCGTGCGAGGAGTGGAGTGACGAACAGCCGGTCGATCAGGATGTCCGGGTTGTCTCTACGGTCCGGAAGCCCGAGAAACCGGATATAGCACTGCCAATTCCGAACGTTCGCGAGATAGGGACGCAGGACGGGATTCTCGAAATAATTCGGAATCATGTAGTTGGGATCCGCGTTCGCCCGGCTGCTCATCCCGGCTCTCCGTGCAGATAGCGCTCGAAACGTTGGGGGGCTATCTCACTACCGAGATGAAGTATCAGCGGCTGGATCCAGAAGACACCCGTTTGGGTGGGGTCTGGATACTTGGTTCCCATCTCACGGGATGGTCCCGATTCGGTCGAATCCGCGTCGGATGACGTCAACGGCAATTCCAGTGAACTATCAAATGGGAGAGTCGTACCGGCTCCCAGGCACCAATCGTGTATCCTGCTGTAAAAGCCAGATTCAGCTTCCCACCTTATGTGGAGGTCATGGTGAAATTGGTAGATGTAGGCAACTATCAGAAAAAGCCGGGCTTCCTGCTCCATGCTCGCATCACTCAGCCTGTCCTCTTGACTCGGCAATCGTGGGGCCAGCCTCCCGATCAGATTTGCGAAGCCCTTGAGTCGCCTCGGATTGGGTGGCAGGCATTGATATCTTGACGCTCCTGCTATCCCTTCGGGTACTGGAATCTCCAGTCCTTCCTTGATGAAGCTTTGGACATAATCGCTATCTACCGTATCTTTCAGGAGCTGGCACAGCACTTCCTCGGGCCGGCGGACCGCAGGCAACCGCCACACGTTCTGGCACAGCTTCTCCATGTACGCGGCGGCGCGCATCGTTGGATCGGCTCCGGACGCGGACTTCATCCGCTGGGCAATGGCATCCTCGATCGCCTTCTGATTCATACCGAGGACGAAGACGCAGTTGTCCAAGGTGAGGTAGATTTTCAGACCTTCGAGAAGCCGATAAGCGGCTTCCGGTTCACACCGGTCAACATCGTCGATGAAGACCACCAGCTTGGGGGAGACTTCGCCAACTCTACTCCTTGGCAGGAGCTGCGCGACGGCGGCGTGGAGGTGTTCGCGGAGCGTATGCGATGGAAGAGACGAGGAGAGGTTCTCAGCTTCCCACTCCTGGTTGGCCTGGCGAAACTTGGAATACTGGAACCCGATCTTCTTGGTCAGCTCTTCCATGGAGAGCAAGGCACCCCGAACGGCCACCTTCGTATTTCGATTGGTCAAACGAACCACGCGCCTTCCCCACGCGAGTTGCGCGCGCATCTCGTGCAGCAGGGCGACGACCGGCGCCGCTTCGTTCTGATATCGCCAGGCATCGAACCAGACGGCTTGGACCACGTCCCGGTACACCCCGGAGCGCTGCGTCGGTGCGTCCTCCTCCGCTTCCTTCGCCCTCCTCGCCAGGTCCCTGGTGACCGGCTCGGGCTGCTGTGGGCAGTCGCCGGTGAGGTACCACTGGACTTGGTGCAGGAAGCTCGTCTTGCCGAGGCCCCAGTCTCCGTGGACCCCGAACACCTGCGGCGGGGTGCAATGGGCGATGGCCTCACCGACCTCTTCAATCAGCGGCCCTCGTTCAAGGGCGTCCAGCAGGCACGGTTCGTCATTGTGCAAGGCGGCGGCTCTCTCGCTCAATCCTGACGCTCACCCTACCCGCCGGACGGACGGCCGGACGAGGACGGCGGCAATCGAAGCGACTTGCTCCGTGGAACACTCGTTGACGGCCCGATGCGTTGATCCCGCGTGCTCCCGTCGGGCGGCCGAAACACGACTGAAGACGCGATGCGCAACCCCAGTCGGACTTGGCACCGTTTTCCGGCTCTCGCCAGCGACGAGCGCGGGTCTTTCCTTCTCCACACCTCCCCGGACCATCAGTCGCGGGAAAGCCCGAATAGCACATGCCGACATGGTGCCGGTCACATCGCTGCCCTCGCTCTGCCCATCGTCCCGATAATTGTACCCAGTCCGGGCCATGGTCTCCGAGGAGGTCAATGTTCGAGCGACCCCGCAGTCCCGCCAGAGGCTCCCCCAGACTACTCGCGTGCGGCCCGTCCAGGGGCAGACTGGCGCCAGGTCGGGGCAACCATGTTCACCCGGCACCGGTCGTTGAGGTCGGTATGACCACGTGATACCGTGGCGGCATGACCGTCAAGTCCGCCGTTTCCTTTATCGACGAGCACCATGCCTTTGCGAAAGCGGCGGTGGAACGCGGCGAGTTCGCGTCGGTGAGCGCCGTGGTTGCGGCTGGCATTCAGAGGCTTCGGGACGAAGAAGACGAGCGCAGTGCCATGCTGGACGCCGTGGCGGAAGAGATCCGCCGCCGTGCCGAGACCCCGGACGACGAATTCGTGGAACACGCCCGCGGAGATTTCGCGCGAATTCTCGAACGGATGATCGCGGACCGCGCCGGCGATGACCCGGTTTAGGGTCCTCCGTCATCCGCTCGTAGCCAGAGACATCTCCCGGATCGCGGGCTTCCTGCTCGAACACGCGACCCCTCAATCCGTCGCCGAGAAGATCGCCGTTCTCGATGAGGATGCCAGTTCCCTCGCCGAGAACCCATACCGTGGAACCAGGAGAGGCGAGATTGTGCCCGGACTGCGCGCAATTCCGAGCGCAGGCAAGGGGGTGATCGCGTTCGAGGTCCGGGAGGACACCCGCACGGTCAGGATCCTCTCGATCACGTGGGGCGGATTCGACTGGCTCGGGAGGATCGTGGACCGCGCCCGACATCGAGGCATTCCGGGATAGCGCCCCGGTCGGGGCGACAGCGCCGCCGCGTGCAGGGTCGGGGGGCTCATCCTCCCGAGAGCTCGCTGCGATCGCTGCCGCTCTCCCAGACGTACCGCTTGACGAGAGCGCTCGAGTCGAAGTACGCGATCACGGGCGCTCCTTGCGCTCCTCCCGGATGGCGCCGGCCAGATCGACGTCCTCGACCGTCACGGGTTCGCGATCGGCAAGCGTGGAGCTCGTCCGGGGGGCAAGCAAGCCGGACGCGACGAGCGCATCCAGCCGCGCCTGCTCTTCTGTCACCGCCGGCTGCACGGCCCGCAGCTCGGTGACGGGCGCTCCCCGATCCGTCACCATGATCGTCGTCCCGTTCCTGACTTTTCGGAGACAGCTCCCCAACCGGTTCTTGAGCTTTCGCGATCCAACCGTGATGGCCATGACGTAGGGACGGTAGCCACCCTATCGGCGCTGCCCAACCCGGCCGCCGTGGAATAGGTGGGACACCTATCTGGCGATTGAGGACGCGACGTTCGGGTTGAGCGGATTCACGATGACCTGCCGGGTCCTGGGCACGACGACCAGATCCATGTCTTCCATCGGGATCACGCCGAGCAGTGGCTCGTCTCCCATTACCAGCGCACCCGCAAAGCCGACCCGGTTTCGGTAACGCAGCTCGACTGGTCCCACGTATGGCACGAGCTTCCGGCTCCCGTCGGCCAGGGTCACCTCCTTGGTGTCCATCTCCTCGAGCTGAAGCTGAATCCGGATGTGCGCCGGAATGCACAGATGCACCGCCCCGGTGTCCGCCAACGCGTCAACCTCTACCGCCTCAAGCTCCGGCCTTCTCGGATTCCTGAGCTCGATCTTCGCGTTCGCCGGGCCCACTGCGTTTCCTCCAACCTGCGATTCCGGCCCGAAGACCCGTTGCCGCATGCAGTCCGCGCACCCTACGCCCATTCTTCGCGGCGAGCGAGACTACACTGGCGCCCCCCGGCCGTATGCGGAGTGGCATGATGCCCGAGAACCACGTTTTCCCCTCCCTCACCGTCGTCGACGCCGTTGCCGCCCTCGAGTTCTACGCGCAGGCGTTCGGAGCGGTCGAGACCGGACCGCGTCTGACCGCCCCGGACGGCAGCATCGTCCACGCCGAGTTCCGGATCGGCGACGCGACGATCTTCCTCGCCGAGCACAACCCCGACTTCGGGACCTCCGAGCCGCGCTCCCTCGGCGGGACTCCGGTGCGTCTCGCGCTCGAGGTCGCGGATGCCGACGCGACGGTGGCGGCGGCGGAGAACGCGGGGGCCAAGGTCGTCATTCCGGTCGACGACCAGTTCTACGGCTATCGCTCCGGGCGGATCGAGGACCCGTTCGGACACCTCTGGATTGTTTCCCAGCTCATCGAGTCGCTCTCCCAGGAAGAGATGCAGCGCCGAATGGACGAAATGTTCGGAAGCTGATCCGGCAGGCGCGCATCGCCCCTGGAGCCCAAGCGAGACGTCGACGCGACGGTGCGGACGGCTAGACGATCGCCCTGGCTGCGCTCGCAAGCCTCCACCAGAGCCTGCTCCACGAAATCCGCGACATCGTACCGTGCTGGCGACCGAGCCGCCCACGTACCAGACGACCTCCAACCGGTCCAGAAATTCGACGAACGGAGTCAGCGCGTCGAAAAGGTCCCCGTGCTCGTCCATCCGACGGCCTTTTGATGGCGCTCCATCGCGCGCGCGAGATCGGCCCCGTAGTTCTCCTCGATCCACAGGAGCCGTAGCGCGTCCTCGTCGAGACCGGGATTCCGGGACCGAAGCGCAGCGCGAGAGAGAGCAATCATCGAGCGGCTGAACCGCAGCCCGGCTCGGAGTCGGCCGCCCGTTCCCATCCGCCTCATCACAGCGAGCTTCGCGGCCGCCGCGCCGCGGCTCGTGTCGTTCCCCGGGACGCGCTTCGCCATCACGAGCACGAGTCTACCCTGTCGCTGCCCGCTGCCCGCTACTCCCGCCATTCGGGGCCGGGCATGATGCGACGCATGAACCGGTCGAACAAAGGCACGGTGAAGGCGGTGTCGCCGCGCGCAGCACTCCAGACCATACCCTTTGCAATCAACTGAGCGCGCGTGGGACCGAGGGACGTGACCTTGCGATCGAGGTTGCGCGCGATCTCCCCGGAGCGATGCGGACCGGGGCCAAGCTCCGCCATGGCGCGAAGGTACCGCTTCTGAGCTGTCGTCAGACGGTCGAAGCGGGCGCGAAAGAACCCCGCGTCGAGGGAGGCGGACACCTCGTCCGACGCACGGGCGATGTCGCCGGTGTCGATCGGCGAGCGTTCCGCGACATCCCAGGCGTGCTTCCCCCACTCCTGCAAGAAGTACGGATAGCCTTGGGTTTCCGAAAAGATCATTCGGAGGGCATCCGGGACGATGTCGATATCTCGCGCGCGGATGGGTTTCGCGACCGCATCCGTGGTCGCTCCCTCGTCGAGAGGACCGATTTCGCGGAACTCGAACAGTCGCTCGGCGTAGGTCTTGGCCTCGGCGACCCGAGCACGTAGCTGCGGCAACCCAGCCGCGGCGAGGAAGATCGGAAGCCGTCGCTGCGCCGCACGATGCAAGGCGGAGATCAGCGCCGCAAGCTCCACCTTCGGTACGTACTGAAATTCGTCGACGAGCATGATCAGCGCGGTGTCCGATGCGGACGCCGCCGCGCCGACCGCCTCGAACAATGCGGCCAGGTCGAGCTCGAGATCCCCGCTGTCGGCCACGCCGGGCTCACCGGGCGCGTCGATTCCGAGTTCGATACCGCCGTACTTCAGGTTGAGCGCCGACACGAAACCGGCAAGTACCCGCATGGCGCGCGACCCCAGGTCGCGGACCCGTTGCTGGCGGGACAATCGCAGCAGCACCCGGTGGAGCTCGGCGGCGAGCAAGGCCGGCAGCGGGCTCCGCTCCGTGGCCTCGATCATGATCGTCGCGAGTCCATCCGCTTGCGCCTGATCATGCACGCGATCGAGCAGAACGGTCTTGCCGACCCCGCGAAGACCGAGCAGCAGCACGCTCCGCGCCGCCAGGAGCCGCCGTGTCCGCTCCGCGGCAACGTGAATGGAACCGAGCAGCTCAGCTCGTCCGGCAAGCTCGGGGGGCGGGCTGCCTGCCCCGGGCGCGAACGGATTGTCCAGCGGATTCATCGGCTCTTTATATCAAAGTTAGCTGTCTTACGAAAAATCGATAAATCAACTAATTTCGGCATAAACCATGGCCGTTGGAGTCGGTACGGCCACGTGATGCCGTTCCGCCATGACCGTCAAGTCTGCCGTTTCCCTTGTCGACGAGCACCATGCCTTCGCGAAGGCGGCAGTGGGGTGGGGCGAGTCGGAGTCGGCCGCCCGTTCCCATCCGCCTCATCACGGCGAGCTGCGCGGCCGCCGCGCCGCGGCTCGTGTCGTTCACTGAACCGGTCCCGCGCAAGTCTACGCCGCCGCTCCGCCGTCCACGAGACCGCGACCGCCCACCTTCGCAGGTTCAGCGCGCGCCGGGGCGTGGCGCGTTGTGGCGCAAAGGCGGGTCAGGAGGAGAAGCGGGAGAGGTACGCTTCGCACAGCGGCGCGGTGCCCTCGGTGTAGCCGGTCCCGAGGGCGCGGGCGGTCTCCGTCTCCGAATGCGTACCGAGCCACGCGGCGAGGAGGAGGCGCCGGAGCATGATGAAGGTCGCGACCTCCTCTTCCGATTCCCTCGAGAGCGGGGCCACCCGGCGGTAGCCGCGCACCCAGGCGGCGATGAGATCCGGCACCTCGGGGCGGTGCTCGAAGAAGGACACGGTGGTCGCGCAGTCGTACATCAGCCAGCCGAAGCCGCAGTCGTCGAAGTCGATCACCCTGGTCGTCGCGCCGTCGACGAGCAGGTTGGCGAGGCGGAGATCGCCGTGAATCAGATTGAACCGGTCGGGCGATGCCCCGAAGCGCAGGAGCCGCCGCTCGATGAGAGCGGCGGTTCGTGCGAACAGCGCCTCGATCTCGTCCGTGAGACCCGGCGCGCCCCGCCACGGACCCCAGCGGGGCCGGCCTCCGAGGGTGGTCTCGAAATCCCAGGTGAAACGCTCGAAGCCGTCCGGGCGATGCCACTTCCGCACGTGCGCGTGCATGCGGGCGGCGATCTCGCCCAGCATCGCGAAGCGTTCGGCGAGGTCGTCCCGGTCTTCGTGCGGCTCCTCGCCCGCCTCCCAGGTGAAGAGCACGACATGGCGCGGAGGCGCGGGCACGCCTTCGTGGGCGACCGCCTGGACGAGCTCGCCGTCGGCGCCCGCGATCGGGGTCGGGGTCGCGACCACCCGGTCCCGGCGCAGGGCCTCGATCCAGGCGAGCTCCGAAGCGATGGTGTTCCGGCTCTGGTAGCCCTCGCGGTGCACGCGAAGCGCCCACTGCCGACCGGCCGACTTCGCCTCGACCCGGAACGTCGCGTTCTCCGATACGTTGACGAGACGGGCTGACGCATCCGGGGGCAGGCGGTAGCGGTCGAGCGCGGCGGTCGCGAGGGCCTCGAGGCGCCGCAACCGTTCAACCCGGTCCGGTTCTCCGCGGTCCGGCACTCGCCCTGCCCGCGCTCTACCCGGACCCGGACCCGGACCCGGACCCGGTCGCGGTCGGGGCCGCGGTCCGACGTGGAGACCGCGGCAGGACCCTCACCGTCCCGCGAGCTCGCCGAGGACCACGTGCGCGGAGTTCGACCGCGGGCGCCACAGCCCCCGCTCGACCGCCTCGCCGAGCCGTTCGGCGATCTCGCGAAGGGCGGCCGGGTTGTTCTCGTCGAAGAAGGCGCGCACGTCGCGGTCCTCGACATACGCCTCGAACACCGCGTCGAAGTGATGGTCGCCGACCGCGCGGGCCGTCGCCGCGAACGCGAAGAGGTAGTCCACCGTCGCGGCCATCTCGAACGCCCCCTTGTAGCCGTGGCGCATGACTCCCCGGATCCACTTCGGGTTGACGACCCGGGCGCGCACCACCCGCGCGATCTCCTCCTCGAGCCGCCGGATGCGCGGACTCTCGGGACGCGAGTGGTCGTTGTGCCACACGGCGGGCCGCGTCCCGGAGAGATGGTGCACGGCGGCGGTCATCCCGCCCTCGAACTGGTAATAGTCGTCAGAGTCGAGGAGGTCGTGCTCGCGGTTGTCCTGGTTGTGCACCACCGCCTCCACGCCCCGAAGGCGCGTCTCGAAGAGCGCGTGCTCGGCCGATCCGTCCCCCTCCGCGCCGTACGCATGGCCGCCCCACACGATCCACGCACGCGCGAGATCGGCTTCCTCCCGCCACCCACGTTCGTCGATGAGCGCCTGGAGCCCGGCCCCGTAGGCGCCCGGCTTCGAGCCGAAGACCCGGTACCCGGCCCGGCGCTCAGCGTCCTGCCGCGCGACCCCGTCCGCCGCGAGGCGGGCGACGTCAGCCGCGTAGGCACTGGCGAGCGGATTGCCCCGCACGGGCTCCTCGAGCCGTGCGACCGCCCGCGCGGCCGCATCGAAGAGCGCAATCTGGGCCGGGAAGGAATCGCGGAAGAACCCCGACACCCGCAAGGTCACGTCCACCCGCGGGCGGTCGAGGAGGTCGAGGGGCAGCACCTCGAACCCGGTGACCCGTCCCGAGCTCGGCTCCCAGGTCGGCCGGACGCCCATCAGGGCGAGTCCTTGCGCGATGTCGTCGCCACCGGTGCGCATGTTCGAGGTGCCCCACGCGGAAAGAGCCATGCGCCGCGGCCACTCCCCCTGCTCCTGGCGGTGGCGCTCGACGAGGAGCGCGGCCGACTGCCAGCCGAGCCGCCAGGCGACTGGTGTCGGGACGGTGCGGGTGTCGACGGAGTAGAAGTTGCGCCCGGTCGGGAGCACGTCGGGCCGGCCGCGGGTCGGGGCGCCGGAGGGGCCGGGCTCGAGGAAGCGCCCGTCGAGGGCGGTCAGCACCCCCCGGATCTCGGCTTGCGCGCACGCCTCGACCGCGGGCCGGATGCGCTCGTCCACCTCCCGCAGCACGGCCCGGGTTCGCGACCACGCATCCGGGCACGCGCGGCTCGCGCCGACGAGCGCCCGGGCGAGCGCCTCGAGCCGTTCGACGGTGTCGCCCGCGGTCCGCCAGGGGCCCGCCGAACCGTCGAGCGCGTCCGCGAGCGGGGCTGGACGCGCCCCGTTCCATCGCGCGCCGAGGTCGCAGTCGAGGGGATCGAACCCCTGCCCGTCGAGCCCGAGGTCGCGGGCGAGCGCCCGGGTGATCGAGGCGCTCGGTCCCGCATCCTCGCCGCGCGGGACGCGGACGAGGGCGACGAGGAGGTCGAGCATCCGCTCCGGGTCCGGCCGGCAGCCGAATACGTGCAGGCCGTCGCGGATCTGCATCTCCTTGAGCTCGCAGAGATACGCGTCGAGCTTGGTGAGGGCCTCGCCGGCCTCCTCTCCGGGCGTGATGCCGCAGTCCCGGTCGAGGCCGAGGCGCGCGACCAGCTCGAGGATCTCGTCCCGGAGGACCGCGAGCCGCCGCGGGTCCACCCCGGACGCCTCGTAGTACTCGTCGACGAGGCGTTCGAGGTCGGCGAGCGGCCCGTAGCTCTCGGCCCGGGTGAGCGGCGGGGTGAGGTGGTCGACGATGACCGCCTGGGCGCGGCGCTTCGCCTGGGTCCCCTCGCCCGGGTCGTTGACGATGAAGGGATAGACGTGGGGAAGCGGCCCGAGCGCCGCCTCCGGGTAGCACTCCGCGGAGAGGGCGAGGGCCTTTCCGGGCAGCCACTCGAGGTTTCCGTGCTTGCCCATGTGCACGATGGCGTGCACCCGGGACCTGAGCCACGCGTAGAACGCGAAGTAGCCGTGCGGGGGCACGAGGTCGGGGTCGTGGTAGGTGGCGGCGGGGTCGATGTGGTAGCCGCGCGCCGGCTGGAGCGCGACCGTGACGTTGCCGAACCGAAGCGCCGGCACCGCGAACGCCGCCCCCCCGGACCCACCTCCGGTCGCGTCTGCCGCGGCGCCCGCGGCCAGGTAGAACGGATCGGCCTCCGGCTGCCCCCAACGGGCCACGACCGCACCGCGCACCGCCGCGGGGAGGGTGGCGAAGAAGGCGTGGTAGTCGTCGAGGAAGAGCCGCTCCCGGATCTCGCGCCCCGCCACGGCCGCATTGGTGGGGCCGGCCGCGAGCGCCTCGATGAGGGCGTTGCCGCGGGCCGGAACGTTCTCCACCCGGTACCCCGCGGCCGCGAGCGCCCGCAGGAGCTCGACGGTCCCGGCCGGCGTGTCGAGCCCGACCCCGTTCCCGAGGCGCCCGTCGCGGTTCGGGTAGTTCGCGAGCACGATGGCGACCCGGCGCTCCCGGGCCGGGGTCGCGCCGAGGTCGATCCACGCGCGAGCGAGTCGGGCGGTGAACGCGATCCGGTCCGCGCGCGGGACGTAGGCGACGATCGGGCACTCGGTCGCCGCGTCGAAACGGGCCTCGGCCTTGAACGAGACGGCGCGCGCGACGATGCGCCCGTCCACCTCGGGGAGGGCCACGTTCATCGCGATGTCGCGCGCGGAGAGCCCCTGCGTGCCGTTTTCCCAGTCCTCCTCGCGCCCCCCCGCGAGCACCACCTGGAGCACGGGCCGTCCGTTCGCGTCGAACGGAGTCTGCCGGCGCTCCGGGGCGCCCGGCGACGAGACCGCGAACCCGGTGGCATTCAGCACGAGGCGCACGCGCGCGTGCTCGAGCAGGCTCGCGACGAGGTCCGCCGAGACGGGATCCTTGAGACTCGAAACGAAGAGCGGGAGCGCGTTCACCCCGTGTTCGCGAAGGCCGGCGACGAGCGCGTCGATGGGGGCGAGGTTGGCGGCCTGCACGTGGGCGCGGTAGAAGACGATGGCGGCGCAAGGGGCGCCTTCGGTCCATCGCGTCCGAACCTCGTCGCGACCGCACGTCCCGGAATCCGGATAGTAGACGCCGGCGCGCGGGAGCGGAGCGGGCTCGCGCCATTCGCCCGGTACTCCGATGAGCTCGGCCGCAAACGCGAGCAGGCTGCGGGCATTCGCCGGACCGCCGTGCACGCAGTACTGCCACAGGCGATGGGTGTCGGCCGCCGACACGGAGCCGAGCCCCGCGAGCTCGGGGTCCGGCTGGTCGTCGCCCGGGAGGAGCGCGAGGGGGATCGACGCGTCCCGGCAGGCGTCGACGATCTGCTCGACCCCGTACGGCCAGTAGCCCGCGCCGCCCAGCACCCGAGCGACGACGAGCTTCGCGCGCGCGACCACCGACTCGACGTAAAGGTCGACCGACATCGGATGGGCGAGCTGCATCAGGTTCGCGAGGCGGAGCGAAGGAAGTTCGCCGTCGAGGCCGGCCCGCGCCGCCGCGAGGCTCGCGAGCTCGGTGTCCGCGGCGGAAAGGAAGACGATGTCCCCCGGCGTCTGGCCGAGGTCGACGGCCTCGGTCTCGTCGACCGCCGACCCCGCCTTGGCGCGCAGCAGGTGCAACGGTGATCTCCCTCGCGCCGTCGGGCCGGGACGGACCGGGCCGCGCGACCTTCAGCCCGCTTCGAGCGCCGCCCGGATGCGCGGCTCGTCGAGCCCCGTCTCGCCGATGACCACGAGCCGCGAGCGGCGCGCCTCGCCGGGCCGCCATTCGCGGTCGTAGTAGTGCCGGACCCGCTCTCCGACCGCCTGCACGAGGAGGCGCATGTCCTTCCCCGCGACCGCCGCAAAGCCCTTGACCCTCAGTATTCCGTGCGCGGCGACCGCCTCCGCGATCCGCGCGGTGAGAGCGTCCGGACAGTCCACCTCGCCCAGCTCCACGCTGAACGTCGTGAAGTCGTCGTGATCGTGCTCGCCCTCCTCGTCGATGTGGGAGGGGCGGGAATCCAGGTCGTCCTCCGCCGCCGCCTCGAGCCCGAGCAGCACGGCCGGGTCCACCGCACCCTCGCGCGCCACGACCCGCTTCACGGACGGTCGCAGCATGGCCTCGATCTCTTCGCCGATGCGGCGAAGCTCCGCCTCGCCGACGAGGTCGGCCTTGTTCAGCACCACCATGTCGGCGCAGGCGAGCTGCTCCTCGAGGAGCTCCTCGAGGGGACTCTCGTGGTCCAGGGCGTCGTCGGCCTCGCGCTGCGCCTGCACCGCGGCCGGGTCCGCCGCGAACAGCCCCGCCGCGTAGGCGGGGGAATCTACGACCGCGATCACCCCGTCCACGGTGACGCGGGTGCGTACGCTCGGCCACCCGAACGCCTTCACGAGGGGCTTCGGCAGCGCGAGCCCCGAGGTCTCGATGACGATGTGGTCGGGCGGCTCGTCGCGGGCGAGGAGGGTCTCGATGGTGGGCAGGAAGTCGTCCGCCACGGTGCAGCAGATGCAGCCGTTGGCGAGCTCGAGAATGTCCTCGTCCGCACAGTCCTCGATACCGCAGCCCCTGACGATCTCGGCGTCGATGCCGATGTCTCCGAACTCGTTGATGACGAGTGCGAGGCGACGCCCGGACGCGTTGGCGAGCAGGTGGCGGATGAGGCTCGTCTTGCCCGCGCCGAGGAAGCCGGTGATCACGGTGGCGGGGATCCGGGTAGTCATGGGCAGTCGTCCATTGTTGCGGTTGCGGCGGCGGCCTGCGGCCCTCGCGATCCGGCGGGCGGTCAGGCCGGCTTGAGGACGAGGGGGATCCCCGCCGTCACCAGCACCACCCGATCCGCGCGCGCCGCGAGCGCCTGGTTGAGTCTGCCCGCATGGTCGCGGAAGGCGCGGGCCATCGCGTTCTCCGGAACCACGCCGAGTCCGACCTCGCTGGCGACGAGGACGACCGGCACCGCCGGTACGGCGAGGGATTCTAGGAGAGACCGCGCCTCGCGGTCGACGTCCCGTCCCGCGTGCATGAGATTTCCGAGCCACACGGTCAGGCAGTCTACGAGCACGCCGGCTCCGGACCCGTCGGCCCGGTGCGCGTGCGCGCGCAGGGCCCCCTCGAGATCGAGGGGCGCTTCCACCGTCGTCCAGCCTTCTCCGCGCCGGTCGCGGTGCCGGGCGATCCGCTCGCGCATCTCGTCGTCGAATGCCTCGGCGGTGGCGATGTAGACCGCGCCGGGCCCGGCGAGCAGCGACTCCGCGTACGCGCTCTTCCCCGAGCGCGCGCCGCCCAGCACCAGGGTCAACGGTACGATGGTGTCGTGGGGCATCCGCAACGCTCCAGCCTCCCGGGCCGCAAGGTACGCTATTTTGCACCGGTGAAGCCCGCCCCCGCGTCAGCGCCCGCGCGACCGCCGCATCGCCACACCTCGCCATCCTGGTACCCCTGCACGGAGATTCTGACCGATCGGAATGACGGAGATGAGTCCAACGAGGCATTCAACCGATTGAATTTCAATCGATCAATACCTCTTTACAGAGGTACTGGGCCGAACCGACGTTCTTGCCGAGCAGGGATTGAGCGGCAATGCCCGGAAGGCGTTTAATTGCTCTCGCTCGAATGGGAGAATTTCGATGAAGATCTTCCTGATGCTGGTCGCGTTGCTTGGCGCGCTGGCGGCGGGTGCGGCCCATGCCGGCCCCCTTGCTCCGGCCCCTCGCGTCTTCGCCACGTATGACCGGAACTTCATCGCGCGCTCCGGCGCCCAGTCGCTCGAAGAGCTGCTGGACACCGGCATCGTCCGCTACTTCCTCACCGGGGGGCAGCCGTTGCTCGTCCTCGTCAACGGCCGGCCGTACGCCACCACGTCCAGCGATCTCGATACCCTGCCGCTCTCGGCCATCGAGCGCATCGAGCTTCTGAGCGGCGACACCCTCGGCACTCTCGACGGCAACGCGGTGCGCGGCGCGCTCAATGTCGTGCTGCGAAACGATCTGGACGGCTTCGAGGCGCACACGGTCGCACGGATGCCGACCCGGGACGGCGGCGACGGCCGGCAGGCCAGCGTCTTCTGGGGCGGAGCGATCGGCGACGGAAGAATAACCCTCGGGGTGGACGTCCTGCGGCGCGAGGAGATCGCCGCACGGAGCCGGGAGTACAGCCGCTCCACCTGGACGCCGGGCGGCGCATTCAGCGATGCGGCGAACGTCAGCGTCGGCGGCAACACGGTCTGGATCGTCCAGCGAGATGAAGACAAGACCTTGACCGGCGTGAGGTCGATTGCGCTCGGGGAGTGCGACCCGGCAAGAGGCTATACCGGCCCGCTCAGCAATCCGCCCGGCATCACCTCGGGGGACGACAAGGGCTGCGGTTTTGCCTACGGGGCCATCATGTGGAACACCAGCAGCTATGAGCAGAAGAGCGCGATCCTCAACCTGGAGCACCCGATCGGCGAGAAGGCCGACCTCCACCTGGACGCCAACTTCACGCGTGGCGACTCGGCGTTCCGCTACGCCCCGTCGGTCGGCACGTTCATCTTCACGCCGAACCCCGGCCTGCTCGATGCAATCGACGACGCGGCCGGCTCCGACTTCGTGGCGGACGAGAACGACCTGTTCGTCGTGGGGCACCGATTCGTCGGCCACGGCAACCGGGACTGGCTGACGGACACCGAGGAATACGACGTCTCCGCGAGCCTCGAGGGGCGGTTGACGGAGGGTCTGGGTTACGACGCGCGCGTCAGCGCCTTCTACCTGGACGGTTTTCTCGACGGCAACACCTTCGTGCATGCCGACCGAATCACGTCGGAGATTCAGGCGGGAAGCTACGACCTCGAAGACCCGTTCTCGGACGCCGAGGCGCATCTGCGAGCCATCGATTACAGCAGCTTGCGGCTCGAGAACGACTTCGGCGGAGACTACCTGGGGGCCCGGCTGGCCCTCGAGGGTACGGGATTCGAAATCGGCGGCCGCGCTTCGGCCTGGACCGCAGGGGTCGAGTGGGAGGACGCGGAAGTACATGACGTCACGGTCTATCGCGCCAATGACGGCATGACCTACGACGTGTCCGAGGTGCTCGGCTCCGGCGGCACAAGCTATGCCGGCGAGCGCCGGTCCGTCGCGGGCTTTGCGGAGATGTCCCTGCCGCTCACCGAGAACCTGGACCTCCGGGTCGCGGGTCGCGGGGACGAAGCGGACGATGTCGGCAGAATGGAATCGTGGCGCCTCGGGGCCGAGTATCGGGCAACCAACGTCATCACCTTGCGCGGCTCCTGGAGCGCCGGCGAAACGCCGCCCTCGATGTCGTATCTCCACAGCTCCGAGGTGCAGGACCACCCGTATATCGACTGCGACCCCGGAAGCGGGAGTCCGCCCCGCTCCTGCACCGAGCTCAATCCGCGGCAGGTGACCAGGGTGACCACCGGCAACCCGGGGCTCGATCCTTCGGACACCGTACGGCTCGCCTTCGGCGGCGAGGCCCGCGAGGGACCATTCTTCGCCGGCGTGGAGCTGTATCGGCTCTCGCGCTCCGGTCTGCCGGGGCAGAACACCGCCAACTGGGCCATGCAGAACCTGAACGAATGCAAGGACGGCGAAACGATGAACTGCATCGAGCGCACCGGCGGCGACATCACCATCCACGACGAATATGCAAACGTCGTCGACGCCGGCATCTCGGGCATCAGCACCCGGTTCGGCGGGGGCTTCAGAACCGGCTTTGGCGTTGTCGGCATGCGCGGCGTGTGGCGGCGGATTACCGGCACCGACCTTCGCGTCGCGGGCGAAGAGGACCATTACCCCATCCCCAAGAACTTCCTCCGCGCCGGTTTCCTGGCGCGGCGCGGAAACCTGAGCGCCATCTGGACGATCAACTACCGCTCCGGCTTCGAGAACCGGGAGGAAAGCGGCACTTTCGACTCCTGGACCGGCCACGATCTCGTGCTGGACTGGACCGAACCGCTGGGGCTGGAAGGCGCGCGGGTCGCCGCCGGGGTGTTCAACATCACCGACGCCGGCCTCACCGTGGACACCGCCAACCCCAACAGCGTGGACGGGCCCACGGTGGCCGGCTGGGGGCGCACCCTCTTCGTCACCCTCAACATGCAGTTCTGAGCGGGAAGAGCGCCGAACCCGGCCATTCGGACCGTTTCCGCCACTTCCGGGCGCCCGCCCGGCGGTCCGCGAGCGCGCGCATGTTCCCCGGGCATGGGAGGACGGCGCGACGCGATTGACATTGCGAGGAACATTCTCTTGAATGCCCGGGTTGCGTGATCGGGTGTCCGCCCGACGCTCTTGCGGAAGGCGGGTGAAACGGGAAGCCGGTGCGTCAGGCGATGGAGCCGAGGCAAGTCCGGCGCTGCCCCCGCAACGGTAGGCGGCTGGGATGGACCGGCCGGCCGGGTCGAGCGATGCGCTCGCCGGCCGCCGGTTTCTCGAGGAGGGGACCCTCCGGCCGCGAGCCCGGAGACCGGCCCGAAACGCCTCAGGAGCGCGGCTTCGTGTCACGGAGGGTGATGCGGGCCCGCCGGCGCCGGGATCCCCGTGCGCCGATGGGTGCCTCGATCGAAGCCGCCCCGCCCAAAAGGCTCTTCGAGGAGACCCGTCATGACGACCATCGCCCCCATCGGCCGCGATTCCGGCACCGCCGTCCAGGCCGGGACGAATCGAAGGCTCGCGGCCATCCTCGCGGCCGCCCTCGGACTCGTGATCGTGTTCGCGGCCGGATTCGCCCCGAGCCAGGCCGTGCACAACGCGGCCCATGACACGCGCCACACGTTCGCCTTCCCCTGCCACTAGGACGAACGGGCCCGCTCCGGTGCTGCGGCGAATCCTCCTCGCGAGCATCGTCGCCGGTGCGGTGGGGGGAATCGCCCTCACCGCGCTCCAGTCGGGCGCGGTCGTCCCGCTGCTCCTCTCGGCGGAGTCGTACGAGTCCGCCGCCGACCCCGCCCCGGTCGCGCACCGGCACGGGGAGCTCACCCACTCCCACGCTTCCGGGGCCGCCCCGCACGGGCACGACGGCCATGCTCTCGTCGTTGCGGGCGACGGCTCCGCCCCGACTTCGAGCCGCGCCGGGGGAAGCGCCCCGACCGCCGCTCCCGGATCCGGCAGCGAAGCCCATCGCCACGATCACTCGCACGAGCACGGCAGTTCCTGGGCGCCCCAGGACGGCATCGAGCGCACGTTCTGGACCGGCGTTTCGAACGTGGCGACCGCAATCGGTTTCGCGCTGCTGCTCGTTGCGGTCTTTGCCTGGCGGGGCAGCGCGACCTGGCGCCAGGGCCTCCTCTGGGGAGCCGCCGGCTTCTTCGTCTTCTTCCTGAACCCGGCCATCGGGCTTCGGCCGGAGCTCCCGGGCGCGGCCGCGACCGATCTGCTCGACCGCCAGGTCTGGTGGCTCCTCACGGTCGCGTGCTCCGCGGCGGGGGTGGGGCTGCTGCTGCTCGCGCCGCGGGCCGCCGCGAAGGCGGGCGGCGCGGTGCTCCTCGTCGTGCCTCATCTCGCCGGCGTTTTCCATTCCCCTCGTTCCCCGGTTTCCGAAGCGTTGGGGGGACTCGCGCCGGAGAGCCTCGCGCAATCTTTCGTCGTCGCCGCCGCGGCCACGAACGCGGCCTTCTGGCTCGTTCTCGGGCTGGTGGCGGCCGCCGCGTTCAGCCGGCTCTCGCGGAGCTGAGCCGCGGCCGTCCGGCACCCCGCGCGGCCCGGCCATGACCCGAATGAGCCCGACGTCCATTCCTCCCGGCGACGAAGAGGTCAACCGCCGCGCCAACGAGAAGGCGCGCAAGCGAAAGGCGGTACGCGATCGGATCCTCGCGACGAAGACCATCGAGAAGGGACTGCTCATCGTTCACACCGGGAAGGGCAAGGGCAAGTCCACCGCGGCGTTCGGCCTCGTCGCACGGGCCATCGGCAACGGGTTTCGGGTCGGAGTCGTCCAGTACGTCAAGGGAAAGTGGCAGACCGGAGAACGCGCGGTCCTCGAACGTTTCCCGGACCAGGTCGACATCCGGACCATGGGGGAGGGGTTCACCTGGGAGACCCAGGACCGGGCCCGCGACATCCGCGCCGCCGAGGCGGCCTGGGAGACGTCGAAGGAGATGATCGAGGCGTGCCGCGGCGAGGCGCCGCGCCACGACCTCGTCCTGCTCGACGAGCTCAACATCGTGCTCCGCTACGGCTACCTGCCGCTCGACGAGATCTGCGCGTTCCTCGCCGCGAGGCCGCCCGCGCTGCACGTCGTCGTCACCGGCCGCAACGCCAAGCCCGAGCTCCTCGAGATCGCGGACACGGTCACCGAGATGACCATGGTCAAGCACCACTTCCGGGCCGGGGTGAAGGCCCAGAAGGGCATCGAGTTTTGACTGCGCCCGGCGGCGGGGGCCTATCCGGCGGCCCGGCCCGCCGCCCAGCCTGCGGCGAGGAGGGCCGCGAGGAGCGCGGTGGCGCCGGCGTAGAGACGGAGCCCCGCGTGCACGTCCTTCGGGCCGAGGTCCTGGCGTCCGTCGCCCATCCACGCGTCCTCGACGGTGCGCCCGGCGTAGCGGCGCGGTCCCGCGAGCGCGAACCCGAGGGCGCCCGCCATCGCCGCCTCGGGCCAGCCCGCGTTCACGGAGCGGTGCCGGCCCGCGTCCCGGACGGCGGCCCGCACGGCGGCGCCCGCGCGCGCGCCGGGCACGGCCACGGCGGCGCCCGCGAGGAGCACCGCGGCGAGGCGGGCCGGAAGCCAGCTCGCCGCGTCGTCCACCCGGGCCGCCACCCGGCCGAACGACCGATGACGGGGATCGCGATGACCGACCATGCTGTCGAGGGTGTTGATCGCCTTGTACGCGAGGAGGCCGGGAAGGCCGAGCAGCACGTACCAGAAAAGCGGCGCCACGACCCCGTCCGCGAAGTTCTCCGCCGTCGACTCGACGGCCGCCCGGGCGACGGCGGAGCCGTCGAGGCTCGCGGGGTCGCGTCCGACGACGTGCGCGACCGCGGCGCGCGCCTCCTCGAGGCCGGACTCCATGCCCCGGGCGACGGCGCGGACGTGGTCGCGCAGGCCGCGATACGCGATGAAGACGCTGGCCGCGACCGCTTCGACGACGCCACCCGCGGGGCCGGCGCCCGCGAGCGCATGGACGAGGGCGCCGGCCCCGGCCGCGGCGAGAACGACCGCGAGCGTGGCCGCGCCGCCGCGCACGAGGCGGGCGGCATCCGACGCGGAAGCGTCGTTGAGCCGGGCTTCGAGGGCCTCGATCCAACGGCCGAGCAGCGCGACGGGATGCGGCACGCGGCGGTAGAGAGCCGGCGGGTCGCCCACGACCGCGTCCACCGCAAGCGCGGCGAGGGCGAGGGCGAAGGGGTCGAACGCCAGCATGTCTTCGATGCGCCGTGGGGGCAGGCGAACGGATGTTACCCCGCGGGCCTTTCCCGGTCCGCCGGCGGGCCCGGAAGATGAACCGCATCGGAGTGATGGTGTGCGGCCACGGAAGCCGCGACGTGCAGGCGATCACCGAGTTCGAATCGGTCGCGGCCGGCATCCGCGAACGGCTGCCGCAATACGATGTCGAGAGCGGGTTCCTCGAGTTCGCGACCCCGGTGATCCGCGAAGGGCTCGAGAAGCTGCGGGCCCGCGGAAACGAGGTCTGCCTGGCCGTACCGGGAATGCTGTTCGCGGCCGGCCACGCCAAGAACGACATCCCGTCCGTCCTCAATACCTACGAGGCCGGGCACCCGGAGATGGAGATCCGCTACGCGCGCGAGCTCGGGATCGACGAGAAGCTCATTCGCGCCGCGGGGGACCGGATCCGTGCCGCGCTCGATGGCGCCGGCACCACCGTCCCGCTCCACGAGACGATGCTCGTCGTCGTGGGACGCGGGGCGTCGGACCCGGATGCGAACAGCAACGTCGCCAAGGTGATGCGACTGCTGTGGGAAGGGTTCGGGTTCGGCTGGGGCGAGACCGCCTACTCCGGGGTCACCTTTCCCCTCGTCGAGCCGGGGCTCGAGCACGCGGCGCGGCTCGGCTACCGGCGCATCGTCGTCTTTCCCTACTTCCTGTTCACCGGGGTCCTCGTCAAGCGCATCTACGAGCACACCGACCGGGTCGCCGCGCGCCACCCGGAGATCGAGTTCGTCAAGGCGCCGTACCTCAACGACCACCCGGCGGTGCTCGACGCCTTCGCCGAGCGGGTCGAGGAGACGTTGCGCGGGGCGAACCTGATGAACTGCAAGCTGTGCAAGTACCGCGAGCAGATCCTCGGCTTCGAGGCGGAGAAGGGTCTTCCCCAGGAGAGTCACCACCACCACGTGGAGGGGATCGGAACCGGAACCGGAGCCGGAGCCGACCAACAGCACGACCACCACCACGATCATGGCCACCACCACGATCGTCGCCTTGACCATGAACACGCACACGACGACGGTCACGATCACGATCACGGCGGCCACGGGCCTGACCACGGCCATGGACATGGGCATGGGGCTCATCACCATCACCACGGGCATGGGCATGGGCACCATCCCTACCCGCACGCCGACCATCCGCTCGGTCCGGGGACGTTGAAGCGGAGCCCGGATTGACGGCGCCGCGTCGCGATGGGGAGCTTCGGGATTCGGCGAGCCGCCGGTGGCGGTGATCGCGGGCGGCGCCACGACTCGCGCGCGGCGGCTGTCAACATGGGCTCTCACGATTCCCGGCAACCGCATGGACTGAGCGGCGATAGCGACATGGCTCGCCGTCCGGAAGAAATCGCGGTCGGAACGGGTTTTCACTCCGCAGTGGGGCCTCGCTCCCGAGGCCCGCACTCTCGGGGAACCGGGGCTCGCGGGAAGCCGGCGCTCCAGCCCGTGCTTCGCACGTAGACAGGAACCACGATGAGCCCGCCCGACTACCTGCGCGACCCGGCCGAGATCTACCGGCGCTCATTCGAGACCGTCCGCGCGGAGACGGACCTCTCGCGCCTTCCCGCGTCGCTGCACGAGGCCGCGGTCCGCATCGTCCACGCGTGCGGGATGCCGGACGTCGTCGCCGACCTCGACTGGCGGGGCGACCCGGTCACGGCCGGCCGGGGTGCGCTCGCGGCCGGCCGGCCGGTGATCGCGGACTCGCGCATGGTCGCGCACGGGGTGATCCGCGCTCGGCTTCCGGCCTGCAACGACGTGCGGTGCTTCCTCGACGAGCCGGGGGTCGCGGACGATGCGAGGCGGGACGCGACGACTCGTTCCGCGGCTGCGGTGGACCGCTGGCTCCCGCACATCGAGGGGGCGGTCGTCGCCATCGGGAACGCCCCGACCGCGCTCTTTCGGCTCCTCGAGCGGCTGGGCGAAGAGGTGCCCCGCCCCGCCGCCGTCTTCGCCTTTCCGGTCGGATTCGTCGGAGCGGAAGAGTCGAAACGAGCGCTTGCCGGCACGGACGGCGCGCCGCCCTTCCTCACCCTGCACGGGCGCCGCGGCGGGAGCGCGATCGCGGCGGCAGCGGTCAATGCGCTCGCCGGGGGCGGGTGACCCTTGGGCGCGTGGCTCACCATCGTCGGGATCGGTGAGGACGGCCTCGAGGGCCTGGGGGCGGCCGCGCGCGGGGCGGTCGATGCGGCGGATACCCTCGTCGGCGGCGCCCGCCATCTCGCGATGGTCCCGGCGGACGGGCGCGAGCGCCTCGAGTGGCCGCGCCCGTTCTCGGCCCTTGCCGGCGAGCTTCGCGCCCGCACCGGGCGGCGGGTGTGCGTGCTCGCGACCGGCGATCCCTTCTGCTTCGGTGTCGGCACGTCCATCGCCCGGCACTTCCCGCCCGAAGAGATGCAGGTCTTTCCCGCCCCTTCCGCCTTCAGCCTCGCCTGTGCGCGGCTTCGCTGGAGCCTCCCCGAGGTGGAGGCCATCACCTTGCACGGGCGCCCGCCCGCGACGTTCCGGGCCGCGATCCGCCCGGGCGCCCGGGTGCTCGTGCTGAGCCACGATGCGACGACGCCGGCCCGCATCGCGGAAATGCTCCGCGACGCGGGGCACGGCGAGAGCCGCATTGTCGTGCTCGAGCACATGGGCGGAGCGGCGGAGCGGGTCCGCGACACCACCGCGAGCGCGTTCGCCTTCGATGACGTGCGGGACTTCAACACCGTCGCCGTCGAGTGCGCCGCCGCTCCGGACGCACCGCTCCTCGCGCACACCCCGGGGCTGCCGGACGACGCCTTCGAGCACGACGGGCAGCTCACGAAACGGACGGTGCGCGCGGCCGCCCTCGCGGCGCTCGCGCCGTGCCCCGGACAGCTCCTGTGGGATGTCGGGGCCGGATGCGGCTCGGTCGGGATCGAGTGGATGCGGGCCGCGCGGGGCGCGCGTGCCATCGCGGTGGACCGCAACGCGGCGCGCCTCGCTCTCGTCGAGCGGAACGCCGAACGCCTCGGTACCCCCGGACTCGAGGCCGTGCACGGCGAGGCGCCCGCGGCGCTCGCGGGTCTCGACGGCCCGCCCGATGCGGTCTTCGTGGGCGGCGGCCTCTCCGCGCCCGGCCTCCTGCGGACCGGCTGGGATGCCCTTCGTCCCGGCGGACGGCTGGTGGCTCACGCCGTGAGCCTCGAGGGCGAGCAGGCCCTCCTTGCGGCGCACGCGAAGCTCGGGGGCGAGCTCTCCCGGATCGCCGTCTCTCACGCGGTTCCGCTCGGGCGCTATCACGCGTTCCGGCCCGGTTTCCCGGTGACCGAGCTCGCGGTGCGCAAGCGATGACCGCGACCGGCGCCCTCGTCGGCATCGGGGTCGGCCCCGGGGACCCCGACCTCATCACGGTGAAGGGGCTCCGCGCGCTCCGGGCCGCCCCGGTGCTCGCATACCCGGCGCCCGAGACCGGTGAGAGCCTCGCCCGCGCCATCGTCGCCCCGCATCTCGACGGCACGGCGAAGACCGAGATCCCGATCCGGATGCCGATGGTCGCCGCGCGCTTCCCCGCGCGCGAGGTGTACGACCGGGCCGCGCGGACCATCGGCGGGCACCTCGACGCGGGCCGCGACGTGGCCTGCCTCTGCGAAGGCGACCCCTTCTTCTACGGGTCGTTCAGCTTCCTCTTCGAGCGGATGGTCGAGCGCTATCCGGTGCGGGTGATCCCGGGTGTCTCGTCGCTCACCGCGTGCGCGGCGGCGGCGGGCGCTCCGCTCGCCACCCGCAACGACGTCCTTGCGGTCGTGCCCGCGACTCTCGACGAGGCCGCGCTTCGCACTCGACTCGGGGCGGCCGACGCGGTCGCGATCATCAAGGTCGGCCGGCACCTCGCGAAGGTCCGCGGGGTGCTGGATTCCCTCGGGCTCCTCGCCGGCGCCCGGTACGTCGAACGCGCCACCATGGAACGCGAGCGCCGCCTGCCGCTCGCGGAGGTCGACGGCGCGAAGGCCCCCTACTTCTCGATGGTCCTCGTGCATCGGCGGGGCTTCGCGTGGAACTGACCAAGCGCGTCGCGTTGGTGGCGCTCACCGCGAGCGGGGTGCACTTGAACATAGGACCGTCACTGGACCCGGCGACGCGCAAGCGCCCCGCTGCCCAATGACTCGCGTCGACTTGCGAGGCTTTTCGTGAAACTGACGGCGCGGGTCGCGGCGGGGGAATCGGCCACGGAGGATCGAGCGCTCGCGCGCCTCGTCACCACCAAGCTCGGCGAAGCGGAGACTCACCGCTCCTTCAATGTCCTCCTGCTCCTCCACCGCCGGGGGATCGCATGGAACTGACAGAGCGCATCGCGGTTGTGGCCATCACCCCGGAGGGCGGCGCCCTCGCGCGCCGAATCGCGGACGCCGTGGGCGGCGCGGAGGTGCACGGGCTCCGGGGACGGGCCGGCGGCGCGGACGTGTGGTTCACGCAGACGCGCCGGCACGTGCGCGAGCTCTTCGAGTCCGGACGTCCCGTCGCCGGGATCTGCGCGGCCGGGATCCTGGTGCGGGCGGTGGCGCCCGCCCTCGCGGACAAGCGGACGGAGCCGCCGGTCGTCGCGGTCTCCGACGACGGCGCGTTCGCGGTCCCGCTCCTCGGGGGGCACCGCGGCGGAGTCGAGCTCGCCAGGCGCATCGCGGAGGCGGTCGGCGGGGCGGCCGCGATCACCACCGCCGGCGACCGACGCTTCGGCATCGCCCTCGACGAGCCGCCCGCGGGCTGGACGCTCGCGAACCCGGAGGACTGCAAGCCCTTCGTCGCCGCCCTGCTCCAGGGGGCGCGGGTGCGCACGCCCGGGGATCTGGCCGCGGAAGCGCCGTGGCTCGCGGAGAGCCGGCTTCCCTTCGACGACGCGGGCAAGCTCACGATCCGGGTGGACGACGCGAGCGCCGGCGGCTGCGGGCCGGATACCCTCGTCTACCGCCCGTGGCGCCTCGCGATCGGCGTCGGCTGCGAGCGGGGCGCGGCGCCCGAAGAGGTCGTGGCCCTCGCGGACGCATGTCTCGACGGGGCCGGGCTCGCAGCCGACGCGGTCGCCGGGGTGTTCTCCATCGACCTCAAGTCCGACGAGCCGGCCGTACACGCGGTCGCCGATTCGCTCGGAGTGCCGGCCCGTTTCTTCACCGCCGCCACCCTGGAGGCGGAAGCCCCGCGGCTCCGGAACCCCTCCGACCTCGTGTTCCGCGAGGTCGGCTGCCACGGGGTGGCGGAAGGGGCGGCGCTCGCGGCGGCAGGACCGGCGGGCGAGCTCGTCGTGGAGAAGACCAAGTCGGTGCGCGCCACGTGCGCCATCGCGCGCGCGCCGGCGCCGCTCGACGCGGCATCGATCGGCGCGCCGCGGGGCGAGCTCGCGGTGGTCGGGATCGGGCCGGGCGATACCGCCACCCTGACCCCGGAGGCGCGCGCCGCGATCGAGCACGTCGACCACCTCGTCGGCTACCGTCGCTACCTCGACCTCGTGACCGATCTCGTGCGGGGCCAGGCCGTCCATCCCTACCCCCTCGGCGAGGAACGGGCGCGGGCCGCAACGGCGATCCTTCTCGCCGCCTCCGGAGAGCGGGTGGCCCTCGTCTGCTCGGGAGATCCCGGCATCTACGCCATGGCCTCGCTCGTCATGGAGGTGCTCGACGGGGCGTCGGACCCCGCGTGGCGTCGGATCGCGGTCCGGGTCGTCCCCGGGGTGTCGGCCCTCCAGGCCGCCGCCGCCCGCGTCGGGGCGCCCATCGGGCACGACTTCTGCGCGGTATCGCTCTCCGACCTCCTCACTCCGCGGGAAGTGATCGAGGACCGCCTCGCCGCCGCGGCCCGCGCCGACTTCGTGATCGCCCTCTACAACCCGGCGTCGGCGGCCCGGCGCGAGACGTTCGTGCGCGCGCTTCGCATCCTGCGCGAGCACCGCGCCCCGGACACCCCGGTCGTCGTCGCCCGCAACCTGGGGCGAGCCGGCGAACGGGTCGAGGTCATCCCCCTCGGCCGCATCGACCCCGCAACCATCGACATGATGACCGTCCTCGTCGTCGGCTCGTCGACGACCCGCACCTTCGCCCACGGCGGCTCGATCCTCGCCTACACGCCGCGCGGCTACGAGGTACGCGCCGGTGAGAGCGGCTCGGAACGGGAAGACGCGGGAGTCGGGACCGGAGCCAGGGCCGGAGACGGAACCGCGCCGAAAGCCGGGGCCCGCAGCCATGCCGGAGCAGGGGGCGGATCGTGAGCGTCGGCGTCGGTTCACCAAAACGCCGGGTTCGTCCGGCCGGCGGCGATTTCCGATCCCCTGCGCTGCGCCCGCGAAGCAGTCCGGGTTCGTCCGGCCCTTCCCGGAATGGCGAGTCGTGACCGTCCACTTCATCGGGGCGGGACCGGGAGATCCCGAGCTCATCACGGTGCGCGGCCGGCGCCTCATCGAGGCGTGCCGGGTAGTCCTCTATGCGGGCTCCCTCGTTCCGCGCGAGGTGATCGCGTGCGCGCCGGAGGGTGCCCGGGTGCTCGACACCGCCCCCATGACCCTTGACGAGATCGTCGACGAGATGCGGGCGGCGCACGCGGCGGGAAAGGACGTCGCGCGGGTGCACTCGGGCGACCCGTCCCTCTACGGGGCGATCGGGGAGCAGATGCGGCGCCTCGACGCACTCGGGATCGCTTACGACGTGCCCCCCGGCGTGCCGGCCTTCGCGGCGGCGGCCGCCGCCCTCGAGCGCGAGCTCACCCTCCCGGGGGTGAGCCAGACCGTCATCCTGACCCGAACGAGCACCCGGAGCTCGCCCATGCCGGACGGGGAGGAGCTGGCCGGCCTCGCCCGCACTGGCGCAACCCTCGCCATCCATCTCTCCATCCGGAGCATCGGCGCGGTGTGCGAGACGCTCGCCCCCCTCTACGGCGCGGACTGCCCGGCCGCGGTGGTGCACCGCGCGAGCTGGCCCGACGAGCGCATCCTCACCGGGACCCTCGCCGACCTCGCGAAGAAGGTGCGCCCCCTCCGCCTCCGGCGCACCGCCCTCATCCTCGTCGGCCGCGTCCTCGCCGCCGAGACGTTCGACGAGAGCGCCCTTTACGACGCCGCCCACCATCACCTCCTCCGCCCCCGGAAGAAGAAGCGCCAGGCGGCGGGCTGAGCCGGCAAAGGGACCTCGAGTCGGACTATGCTTGTCCGCCGGGGCCGTGCGCGGCACCCATCGACACCGGAGAGGCATCATGTCGGTCAACACAGCCGCTTGCACCCACGGACGGGGAACGCGAACCCGCGGTCGTCGAAGCCACGTAGGAATCGGGCGACCATGAAATCTCATGTCCGGGTGGCGGTGATCGGCGGCGGGGTGGTCGGGTGCAGCGTGCTCTATCACCTCACCCGGCTCGGATGGAGCGACGTGATGCTCATCGAGCGCGACGAGCTCACGTCCGGCTCGACCTGGCACGCCGCCGGCGGCTTCCACACCCTGAACGCGGACACCAACATGGCGGCGCTCCAGGGCTACACCATCCGGCTCTACCGCGAGCTCGAGGAGCTGACCGGCCAGTCCTGCGGACTGCACCACGTGGGCGGGCTCACCCTCGCATTGGACGCGGACCGCCTCGACTTCCTCAAGGCCGAGCGCGCCAAGCACCGCTACATGGGGCTCGAGACCGAGATCGTGGGGCCGGACGAGGTCGCCCGGCTCTCCCCGATCACGAACCCGCGGGGACTGCTCGGCGCGCTCTACGATCCCCTCGACGGTCACCTAGACCCCTCGGGCACCACTCAGGCGTACGCACGCGGCGCGCGCATGCAAGGGGCGGAAATCGTGCTCCGCAACCCGGTGCGCGGGCTTTGCCCGCGCGCCGACGGAAGCTGGGACGTGGTGACCGACAAGGGCACGGTCACCGCCGAGCACGTGGTCAACGCGGCGGGGCTGTGGGCGCGGGAAGTGGGCGAGATGGCGGGCGTCTACCTGCCGTGTCACCCGATGGAGCACCAATACCTCGTGACCGACGATCTTCCCGAGGTGTACGAGCGGGAGGAGGAGCTGCCCCACTGCATGGACCCGGCCGGCGAGAGCTACCTCCGGCAGGAGGGCCGCGGCCTGGTCATCGGGATGTACGAGCAGCGGTGCGAGCTGTGGGCGGTGGAGGGTACGCCGGACGATTTCGGACCCGAGCTGCTGCCCGAGAAGATCGATCGCATCGCGGACAAGCTCGACGTCGCGTACGAACGCTATCCGGTGCTGAAGACGGCCGGGGTCAAGCGCATCATCAGCGGCCCGTTCACCTTCGCGCCGGACGGCAACCCGCTGGTCGGCCCGGTACCCGGCCTTCGCAACTACTGGGCGGCGTGCGCGGTGATGGCGGGGTTCAGCCAGGGGGGCGGGGTGGGGCTCGCGCTCGCGGAGTGGATGATCGAGGGCGAGCCCTCGCGCGACATCTTCGCGATGGACGTCGCCCGGTTCGGCGACTGGTGCACCCGGCCGTACACCCGGGCGAAGGTGCGGGAGAACTACCAGCGCCGGTTCGCCGTCTCCTACCCGAACGAGGAGCTGCCCGCCGCGCGCGGCCTGGTGACGACACCGGCGTACGGGGTGTGGGCGGCGGGCAACGCCGTCTTCGGGGTCGGCTACGGGCTCGAGCACGTGAACTGGTTCGCGCCGGCGGGCGAGCCCGCGTTCGAGGAGCCGAGCTTTCGGCGGTCGAACGCCTTCGCGCCGGTCGCGGCGGAGTGCCGGGCGGTGCGCGAGGCGGTCGGCATCAACGAGATCCACAACTTCGGCAAGTACCTCGTCGAAGGGCCCGAGGCGGAAGTCTGGCTGTCGCACCTGATGGCGAACCGGATGCCGGAGGTCGGCCGGATCGTGCTGACCCCGATGCTGAGCCCGACGGGCCGGCTCGTCGGCGACTTCACGGTGGCGCGGATCGCCCCGGAACGGTTCCAGCTCACCGCCTCGTATGCGGCGCAGGCGTTTCACATGCGGTGGTTCGAGGCACACCTGCCGGCGGCGGGCGGCGGCGGCGGTGGCGGAGTGTCGTTGCGCAACGTCTCGCTCGAGCGCATCGGGTTCCAGATCGCCGGGCCGCGGGCGCGGGACGTGCTGGCCGCGGCGACGTCGGACGACGTCTCGAACCGGGCCCTCCGCTTTCTCGACGTGCGGGAGATGGAAGTGGGCCTCGTCCCCGCGGTGGTGTGCCGCATCAGCTATACCGGCGATCTCGGCTACGAGATTTACGTGGACCCCGTCCACCAGGTCGGCCTGTACCAGGCGCTCGCGGCGGCCGGGGACGGACACGGAATGAAGCCGTTCGGCATGCGGGCGATGATGTCGCTCCGGCTGGAGAAGTCGTTCGGCGCATGGATGCGGGAGTACCGGCCCGAGTACACCCCGGCCGAGACCGGCCTCGACCGATTCGTCGATCTTCGCAAGAACGAATTCATCGGGCGTGATGCCGCGACGCGCGAGCGCGATTCGCCTCCGGGGCGGCGCCTTTGCACCTTCGTGGTCGACGCGCGCGACGCGGACGTCTGGGCGGACGAGCCGATCTTCGCGGGAGACGAGGTCGTCGGCTTCGTGACCTCGGGCGGCTACGCGCACTGGAGCGAGCAGAGCATCGCCCTCGGGTTTGTGCCGGTCGAGCTGATGGAGGACGGCGGCGTCGAGTTCACGATCGAGATCCTCGGCGAGCGGCGCGCGGCACGGCTGGTCCACGAGCCGATCCTCGATCCGCGGGGCGAGCGGATGCGGGGATGACGGCTATTCACCCTCGTGGCGCGGACGTTATTCCGTTCGTGCCGACCCCGGACCAAGAGACCGCGAGCTGCCCCGCGTCCACTTCCGGACCGACCTTGCGTCATTCGGATGTGCTGTCGGAGGGAGTGGCGCCGGCAACGACTGTTCACGGACATCCCCCCGCCGGGGTGTGATCACCCGTCTACTTCCCGACTCGTTCAGGATGAAGGACTGAACCCGGTGCCTGACGCTGTCCTTTTCGCCCGGTTTGAGGATGATGGAGGGGTGGAGCCGGTTCATGGAGGCGAGAAGATCGAGTGCTCCGGAGAGGGGGTCGAGCCTCTCCTCGCGCCTTGCGGACGTACTTCAGCGGCGTCGCACCGCACGGCGGAGTGATGGTTGGTGGAGCAGCTCCCCGTCTTCCTGAATCTGCGCGGCTGGCCGTGCCTGGTGGTGGGGGCGGGGCAGGTCGGGGCCGGCAAGGCCGAGGTGCTTGCGGCGGCCGGGGGCCGGGTGCGCATCGTCGCTCCCGAGGTCTGCGCGTCCGCGGCGGCGCTTGCCGAGGGCGGATTGGTCGAGCTGCGGCGCGGCCGTTTCGAGGAGTCCGACCTCGACGGCCGGCACCTCGTCGTCGCGGCGACCGACGACCGGGACCTCAACCGGGGGATCGTTGCGCGGGCCGAGGCGCGCGGCGTCCTCGCGAACAGCGCCTCGGACGCACGGAGCGGGCATTTCTCGATGCCGGCGATCGTGGACCGCTCGCCGGTGCTCGCGGCCGTCTCGACCGGGGGCGCATCGCCGTCCCTCGCCCGCTACGTGCGGGCCCGGCTCGAGACGCTCATCCCGCGGTCCTTCGGGCGTCTCGCGGAGCTCGCACGGACGGCCCGGCCGGAGGTCAACGCGCGCCTTCCCCGGATCTCCGACCGGCGAGCGTTCTGGGATCGGGTCTTCGAAGGCCCGATTGCGGAAATGGCGTTCGCAGGGCGATTCGACGAGGCACGGGCCGCGCTCGCGGCCGCCCTCGAGGCCACGGTCGAGGCCGCTCGCGACGGCGGCGACGGTGCCACGGCCCCGACCGGGGAGGTGTACCTCGTCGGAGCCGGACCCGGCGACCCGGACCTCCTCACCTTCCGTGCGATGCGTCTGATGCAGCAGGCGGACGTGGTCGTGTACGACCGCCTCGTTTCTCCGGGGGTGCTCGAACTCGTGCGGCGCGACGCGGAGAAGATCTACGCGGGGAAGCGGCGGTCCGAGCATGCGCTGGCGCAGCCCGACATCAACCGCCTGCTCGTCCGCCTCGCCCGCGAAGGCCGCCGGGTGCTGCGCCTCAAGGGCGGCGATCCGTTCATCTTCGGGCGGGGCGGCGAGGAGATCGCCACCCTCGCCGACGAGCGTATTCCGTTCCAGGTGGTGCCGGGCGTGACTGCGGCGGCGGGGTGCGCGGCATACGCGGGGATACCCCTCACCCACCGCGACCACGCGCACGCCTGCACCTTCGTCACCGGCAACCTCAAGGACGGACATGTCGCCCTCGACTGGCCGGCGGTGGCGCGACCGGGCCAGACGATCGTCATCTACATGGGGCTCGTCGGCCTTCGCGAGATCTGCGCGGGACTCGTCGAGCACGGGCTTGACCCGGCCACTCCCGCCGCGCTCGTCGAGCAGGGAACGACTGAACGCCAACGGGTCATCGAGGGCACTCTCGATACCCTCGCCGACCGGGTGGATGGCGCGGGCGTGAAGCCCCCTACCCTCGTGATCGTGGGGGATGTCGTTCGCCTCCGCGGCAAGCTCGACTGGTTTCGGCCCGACGCGGCCGCATCGGGCGGCGCGCCCCGGCGCGCCCACGCGACCCTCGCCCATGCGGGATCGGGGGCGGAGCCTCCGCCGGAGCACGGCCGCCGCTCAGAGTGAGAGATCCTGTATACGCGCAAGGCTCCGGGACGGCGATGAAGCAATCCGAAATGGGACGCACGGCGGGAGCACTTCATTCCGGGAGCGCGGGCTTCCAGACCGCGAAGGAGCGAGGGTCTGCCATCGTCCACGGAGGGCGGCGCCCGCGCTCGCCGGAGGCCGGCCGTCCCGGAACGTCTCCCAGTCGCGATCTGTGCCTCTTGCGCAAGCACGAATGGAATCGCGTTTGGAACCTGGCGCCGAAAATTGCTCCGGCCAGGCGGGTTTCGGAGACGGGCGTTACCGCTTCCGGACGTGCGCTTCCACCCATGCCCTGGCCGCTGCGACCGTCTCCACCCGCTCGCCCGATGGCGGGGGCGGACGGGCGATCATGACGACCGGGAGTCCGAGGGCTCGCGCGGCCTCGAGCTTCGCCTTCGCGGCCGTGCCGCCACTGTTCTTCGACACGACGACGTCGATCCCTCGCGACTCGAGCAGGCTCCGTTCGGCGTCGTAGTCGAACGGACCCCGATCGAGCACGACCTCGAAGCGCGTCCCGTCGAGCGCGATGGGGGGAGGCTCGACCGCGCGCACCACGAACGCGACACCTTCTACCTTTATATAAGGCGCGAGTTCCTGACTCCCGACCGTAAGCAGCGCCCGCTTCCCCAGGCCCGGAAGCGCGACTGCGGCGCTTGCGGCATCCGGCACCTCGATCCAGCGGTCCCCGGATTGACGGGTCCAGGGAGGCCGATGGAGCACGAGCCGCGGCACCGCCGTGCGCTCGCACGCGGCCGCCGCGTGCGCCGAAATGACGTCCGCGTACGGATGGGTCGCGTCGACCACGAGACCGGTACCTGTCTCGCGAAGGTACGACTCGAGCCCTTCGGCGCCACCGAACCCACCCGTACGCACGCCAACCGGGACCGAAACCGGTTGCCGCGTACGACCGGCGAGCGAATACGTGGTCTTGATTGTCGGGTCGCCGGCAAGCAAACGCGCGAGTTCCACCGCCTCGCGCGTTCCGCCGAGGAGAAGCAAGCGCGCTACCACCGAATCGAACCCCATTTGACCCCGCGATCTGGCGATGCGCCGGTCCTTGTCACCCGTGCCGCCGAGTTCACTCCCTTCGTGCCTCGCTCGGCGCAAGCATCTCCGCTCGCGGCCCCGTCAGCTCTCGACCGTCAACCGCGATTCAGTCGCCGGTCCGGGCGCGGATGCTCCCGTCCCGGCCGACGATGACGACTTCGACCTCCGCCGCGCGGCGCGTGACTTCGAGTGCCGTGTCCCGCGCCGCATCGGCGACCGCCTTGGCGAGCGGCACCCCGGCATCCTCGGCCAGCGAGAGCACTTCTCCGGCCGAGCTTGCGGCGCGGATCCGACTTTGCAAGTGGACATCCGCCCCGCAGTTCGCAGCCCGCTCCGCGAGCCGTTCCGGATCGACCTGGCTGCGGGCCGAGTGCAGGTCGAGGTGACCTTCCGCGAGCTTCGAGATCTTCGCGAAGCCGCCACCGATCGTGACCCGCGGAACCGGGTGCCGGCGAAGGTACTTGAGTAGCCCGCCCGCAAAGTCGCCCATGTCGAGCATTGCCTCCAGAGGGAGCCCGTGAAGTCTCCGGACCGCGTCTTCCGAGGTACGGCCGGTGCACCCCGCGACGTGCCGGAGACCCATCGCTCGCGCAATATCCACCCCGCTGTGGATCGAGTGAATCCACGCCGAGCACGAATACGGGATGACGACCCCGGTGGTCCCGAGGATCGAAAGGCCGCCGACGATTCCGAGACGCGGGTTCCAGGTCTTCTCGGCCAGCCGTTCGCCGTCGCGCACCCCTATCTCGACGACCACGTCACCCGGCGCGCCATGCGCGGCGGCAACCTCCGCCACCGTTTCCCGCATCATCCGCCGCGGCACCGGGTTGATGGCCGGCTCCCCCACCGCAACCGGAAGCCCCGGCCGGGTCACCGTCCCCACCCCCGGCCCCGCCCGGAACACGACGCCGGTGCCCGAAGCGCCCTCGCGCACCGTCGAGATGACGAGCGCAAGGTGCGTCACGTCCGGGTCGTCGCCCGCGTCCTTGACGATCCCCGCCCGCGCGAACCCCGCCCCAATCTCCTCCGTCGCAAGCACAAACGAAGGCCGCTGCCCCTTCGGCAACTCGATCGCCACCGGGTCCGGAAACTCCCCCGACAACAACGCCGTATACGCCGCCCGGGTCGCCGCCGTCGCGCACGCCCCCGTCGTCCACCCCCGCCGCAGCCGTTCTCCCGTGGGCACTGCCATCCCTCGATTCTAGCCACTTCCACCGACCTTCCCGGCGCCGAAGGCGGCGACACAATCTGTTCACGCGAACGCGCGAGGAGAATGCGCGTGGCCCTTCAACCCTTGAACCGGAAGCTGCTATACCTCGCTCGAACCCCGATTCGACTCGCGCAAGGCATAAAGAAACACACGCATCACCCGCCGGTTTTCCGCGTTCGTTCGAGTCTGCGGTGCCGGACTCCGCGTGTCCCCCAAGTTCACGTGGCATGTGCCGTCCGGCCTTGGCCCGCACCCGACTCGTTACCCTGTTCCTGCCCCCCCGTCGAAGCACACCCGCTCCAGCATGCCCACGCGAACATTAACTTGACAATTCTAAGCCACCATGATTCGATCATAAGCCACACACATCACTATGAGCTTCTAACAAAACTCCAGAATGTATTTAATAGTCCGAATAGCTTCTTCGAACTATCCTCGGGGCTCCATCCTCACCATGTGCGAGCGGCGTTTTTTTGTATTTCTACATGTAATCCTGCATTATATGCATTATGTCAAATACACCGAATCCCCGCGACCGACCGGTTCATCATATGCCAGTCCCATTCTGCGCTTGACACTGGGGTCGGAACGAAGCGGTACTAGATCGTCGCAACCTTCACAAAAGTTCCATCAACCAGCATGTGACGAGATGCTGACTGAAGGGTTGGTCACGTCCGGAGGTCTTGGTGAACTATTCCTCGCCGCGCGTATTCGGAGAACTCGGGCCAATGTCCCCGGCAGAACGTGGAATCCGGTCACTCCGGACCCAGTCCGCCAGGGCACCCAGCTTCAATTTCGGTCGAACCTGAAGTAGCCGCCTACCGGCTGTAAATCAAACAACTCACTCAATTGAAGAAACAATGCCATGAAATTCTCCAGGAACCCGCTCCGTAAACTGCTTCTCCTTGTCCTCGCCTCGACGTTTCTCTACGTCGCTCCCATCGGTACGACAGATGATACGGAAGCGTCAGCGAATCCCTGTCCAAACCGGCAATGCCGACCAGATCGCTAGATTCCGAAGGCCAATATGCCATGGGATACTGGATTTCCGGAACTGTCTGTGCAGTCTTCATCTATGCAACCCAGCTATTTCTCTTCGGTAGCGGCGCCAAACGTCGTTCTACAGCCAACCTCACGAGCTTTTTCCCACCCAGCGAATATATGAAGAACGACCAACGGGCTTTTATCACCTGCATCACGCCCTTTCCACTGACCATAGCGTTCATCGGAATACTCTCTCTAGACAAGTCCTTCTCAACTCTCTATACCAAGTACCTCTCCACTCACTGTGATCTCGGCCCATTGTTGTCATCAGCTCTATCAACAGCCGCAAGCGTCAAGATTGAGTCGCTGCCGCCCGCTTATTTTCCAATCTTGACGGTGGTGATGATCATAGCGTTCTTTGGGTGGCATCTAAAGGCAATATTTCGACGAGTTGAAGCCACCGTATTATCCGTGTCAGGAATCGAAACAAGAATTCACGAACAAGTCTCTTCTTTCGCCTCCAAAGTATTGGAATTCAACAACAACAATTATGTGGAAGTCATCAAAACGATAACGGCGCACAAGAAAATTGACTGTGTCCCACTAGCAGACGAGTTGGAGCGCTCTCCAGCCGACCAAAAGCTCGCCTACCAACTCATGCATCTCACAAGGAAAGATGTTGGAAAATTGGGCATATATTGCTCTCTCCTTGAATTCACCAACGAAATCTTTGGACTCGAGAAGAACGATGTCGCCGACCTCACGGAAGGTAGCAGGCGGTGGATCTTCGAGCTGATCAGCGCCTGCGTTATCTACATCGTCGTTGCGACTTTGTACGGCCTCTTGGCGCACAAGGGTTCGGGGTATTTTAGCGAACTGGGATTTCCGTGGCCCCGTGAGGACGAGATTGAAGTTCATATGCGGGACGTGTTCTTTTTCTCAGCTTCGGTAGTCCTTCCCGCTATTTTGGGAATAGCCTATTTTTCCAACCAAAGGTATTCCGACGACTACCAGGAGCGGAAGGCGCTGTGCATGCTGTTCGCTGTAGTGCTAGTCGTCAGCTTTTTTCTCCTAGTGCTATATCAACTCATATTTTCATTGGAAATCCTTGCCGATCAAGTCAAGGAGGACTCGGGACCCGTGGGTATGGAAGGAACCAACGGAGACAAGGAAAGGGAAGTTTTTGGCTTTTGCGAGTTTTTCTATTCGTTACTTTATGCGTTGGTCCCGAGCCTGGTGGTGCTTACTACCGTAATGATTGGCCCACGAGGAAAGCGTACCGGCGAAAAGGTGGTAGCTGGTACGCTGGTTTTTGGACTTGGGCTCTTTATTGCGCAATATGTTTACGAGTCCTTGTGCGCAGAAGGCATGAAGTTTTGGCTGCATCAGTGTGTGATGGGAGCTCTTCTCGGATGTACGAGTTTGTCACTCAAGGCGGTGTTCTTTCCACGGTGACCTTTTTCTTCGGTTTCAGAGGAATCGGTCTATTTCGAGAGCGATTCGCAGAGGGGCGGGGTCGTATTGAATTGGAACCTGACGTGTCATACTAGTTGCCGGGTCGAGTTTTTTTTCACGGTGCCAGTCATGCGACGCATCGAAGTTCTGTCGCACGCCCGCGTTGGATCGGGAGTCTGGGCGCGGGCCGCAGGACAGCCATGTAAGTCGACGAATGGGATTTTGATTGCGGCACCGGGGTCGGGGAGCGGGAAGACGACGGTGACGCTGGGGCTGCTTCGGCAGCTGCGGGAGCGCGGTATGCGGGTCAGGTCGCTCAAGGTCGGGCCGGACTACATTGATCCGGCCTTTCATACCGCCGCGAGCGGATGCGCGTGCCGAAATCTAGACCCCTGGGCGATGCGAGTATCGACGTTCTCTTCGGCGATTTCCGCCGCGGCGAGAGATGCCGAGGTTGTCGTCGTCGAGGGGGTCATGGGGCTCTTCGATGGTGCGACGGTGGATGAGGGGTCGACGGCGGACGTGGCGGCGGCGACCGGGTGGCCGGTGGTGCTGGTGGTCGATGCGGGTGCGATGGGGGCGTCGGCGGCCGCGGTTGTCCACGGGTTTTCGACCTTCCGCGATGACGTCGACGTAGCGGGGGTCATATTCAACCGGGTCGGGAGCGATCGGCACGCGGAGCTGCTCGTGGAGGCAACTGCGGGGATCGGGGTTCCCGTTCTCGGGTGCCTGCGGCGGGACGCGGCGCTCGCCCTTCCCGACCGACACCTCGGGCTCGTGCAGGCGTCGGAGCACCCCGACCTCGACTCGTTTCTCGAGGCAGCGGCAACTGCGATCGGGCGGGCGGTCGACATCGATGGGCTTCTTCGACTGGCACGAAGAGGTTCGGTCGGAGATTCGGCGGAGCATGCCGGGGCCGGACGATCCGGCGTGGGCGAAGGCGCGCACTGGCGGCGAACGGCTGAAACGGATCGTCGCCGGGACCGTGGTCCGGACAATCCACGCCATCGTCGGGGGGCGATCGACACCGATGGCGCGGCACCTCCGCTTCCCGTGCTCGGCCAGCGGATTGCCGTGGCATGCGACGAGGCGTTCGCGTTCTCCTATCCGCACGTGCTCGACGGGTGGCGGCAGGCTGGCGTGGAGGTCGCGACCTTCTCGCCGCTCGGGGATGAGGCGCCCTCGGCCGACGCCGACGCGGTTTACCTGCCGGGCGGGTACCCGGAGCTTCATGCGGGCCGGATCGCGGCGGCGGGGCGGTTCATGGAAGGACTCCGCGCCGCCGCCGGTCGCGGGGCGGTGGTCTACGGCGAGTGCGGGGGGTACATGGTGCTTGGTGAAGCGCTCGTCGACGCGGACGGCGAGGCGCATGCGATGGCGGGACTGCTGCCACTCGAGACGACGTTCGCGGAGCGCGGGCTGACCCTGGGCTACCGTTCCGCCTGGAACCTGTCCGATGGCCCGCTCGGTCGGGAGGGCGCGGGCTTTCGGGGGCACGAGTTCCACTATGCGCGGGTGGTCCGCGAGGGCGGCGACGAGGCGCTCTTTCGTTGCGCCGATGCGCGCGGGCGCGATCTGGGGCCGGTCGGGCGGAGGGTGGGTAGAATCATGGGCTCGTTCGTGCACTTGATTGATCGGACAGATGAGGATGACGCCTCCGCGCGGACGTAGCGCACCGATCTCCCCAACCTTCCGTCGCAGCCGATGTTCCGCCTGGATTGACGGGTCGTACGTTCGAGCCGTTGATGCACCGCGCGCGCCATCCGTCTCCCGGTACCCGTCTCCATGACCTTCGCCACCGCGTTCGACCTCGCTCCCGTCCCGGACGCGCTGGACGGGGCAATTCGCCAAGCCATTGACGCGAAGACGAAGCCACCGGGTTCGCTCGGTGAAGTGGAAGCACTCGCGGCGCAGATCGCCCGAATTCAGGGCACCCTCACCCCCCGCCTTCGCCGTTGCCGCCTGACGCTCTTCGCCGGAGACCACGGCATCGCGCACGAAGGCGTCTCCGCCTATCCGCAGGCGGTAACCCGGCAGATGGTCGCGAACTTCCTCGCGGGCGGAGCGGCGGCCAACGCTTTGGCGCGGGCAAACGTAGTCGAGCTTCGGGTCGTGGATGCAGGGGTGGCGGGAAAGTCGATGGATACACCCGGGCTGATTTCTCGACGGATCGCGCCCGGCACGTGCAACTTCGCAATCGAGCCGGCGATGAGCGCGGGGCAATGCGATGCCGCGCTTCGGGCCGGGGAAGAGCTTGGCGCGGACGCGGAAGATGGGGTGGATGCCGCCGCCTTCGGCGAGATGGGCATCGCGAACACCTCGTCCGCGACCCTCGTCGCGCACAAGCTTACCGGCGCCCCGCTCGACGTGCTGACCGGCCGCGGGACCGGTCTCGACGACGCTGGTCTCGCGCACAAGGGGCGCGTGCTCGTGCGCGCCGCGGCGCGCACCTCGGACCGGCTCGACCCTCACGACGCGCTCCGCGAGTACGGGGGCTTCGAGGTCGCGATGATGGCGGGGGCGATGATCGGGGCGGCCCGTGCCAGGGCGGTGGTCATCGTGGACGGGTTCATCGCGAGCGTCGCGGCGCTCGCCGCGGTCCGCCTCGCTCCCGCGCTCCGGGACTACCTCGTCTTCGCGCACCGCTCGGCCGAGCCCGGCCACGCCGTGGTGCTCGATGCCCTCGGAGCACGCGCCATCCTCGACCTCGGCATGCGGCTCGGCGAAGGCACCGGTGCGCTCCTCGCCTGGCCCATCCTCAGGTGCGCGGCCGCGATGCTCTCGGAAATGGCGAGCTTCGAGAGCGCGGGGGTGAGCGGACGCAACAGATGAACGGGCGGTGCCGGGGAGCCGAAAGCCCGATGCTCGGCGCGGGCTGGAAGCCCGCGCTCCCAAGGATTCACGTGGTGGCTCCCCGGGAGCGCAGGCATCTAGCCCCTCTGGACAACCGCGGTCTCCCAGCCAATCGCCGGCGGCAAACGCGCGCTCCCAGGAAGGCAAGGTGAGCCGCGCCCGGGAAGAACTCTCGGCGTTCGGGTTCGCGGTGAGGCTCCTCACCCGCTGGCCGCTCCAGCGGCGCCGGGCCAACCCGGCCGCCGACCTGGCGTCGTCCGCAGCCGCTCCCGCCGCGACGCAATACGCGGCCGCCGTTGCCTGGTACCCGCTGGCCGGCACCCTCGTCGGCGCGTTTGCAGGGATCGTGTTCTGCCTCGCCTGCCTCGTCTTCCCGGTGCCTCTCGCCGTCGTCCTCGCGACCGCCGCCACCCTCCTCGCGACCGGCGCCCTCCACGAGGATGGGTTCGCGGACGCCTGCGACGGGCTCGGCGGCGGCGCTACCCGCGAGCGCGCGCTCGAGATCATGCGCGACCCCCGGCTCGGAACCTACGGCGCAGCGGGGCTCGGACTGCTGCTCGCCGCGAAGGTCCTCGCCCTCTCCACCACGCCGCCCGCCGCGATCCCGTGGCTCCTCGTCGCCGCCCACGCCGCGAGCCGCGCGAGCATGGCGCTCGCGCTCGCCTCGGGGACGTACGCCCGCGCCGCCGGCATCGCCGCGCCCCTCGCGGAGGCCGCCCCCTCGAGTGCCCGGATTGCAATCGCGATCCTCATCGGCGGCGCCGTCTCCTGCACGCTGCTCTTCGAGGCGGCGCCCACCGCACTCCTCGCGGGAATCGGCGGACTCGCGCTCGGGCACCTCCTCATGCGGCGCGCATACGAACGCAGGCTCGGCGGCTATACCGGCGACTGCCTCGGCGCGGTGCAGCAGGCGAGCGAGCTCGGGATGTATCTCGGCGTCCTCGCCGCAATCAGGACGCTGTAGAGCCCGACGCCCATGATCGCACCGGACTCCGCAGCGACGCCGCACGAGGCTCCTTCGCCGCAGCCCAGGGCGAACGAGCCCTTCCATTCCCCGCGGTTGCACGGAGATGGGCCGACGTGGAGCTGATCCTCGTCCGCCATACGCGTCCTCTGGTCGCCGAGAACGTCTGCTACGGCGCGACGGACCTCGAGCTCGCGGCGACGTTCGGGGACGAGGCGGCCCGCGTCATCGAGGCCCTGCCGGCGGTCGACCGCCTGGTGACGAGCCCGCTCGGGCGCTGCCGGCGGCTCGCGGAGCGCATCGGCTCCGCGCTCGCGCTCGCCCCCGTCATCGACGCGAGGCTCCGGGAGATGGACTTCGGCGCCTGGGAGGGCGTGCCGTGGGACGACATCCCCCGCGCCGAACTGGATGCCTGGGCCGCGGACTTCCTCCACGCCCGCCCCCACGGCGGCGAGAGCGTGCACATGCTGTACGAGCGGGCGCGGTCGGCCGTCGCCGACTATCGCCGGACCGGTCTCTCCCACATCGTCGTGACCCATGCGGGCGTCATCAAGGCGGTTCGCGCGCAGGACCGCCACCCGAACGCCTGGAAGAGCAACGTCGCGTTCGGCGGCACGGTCCGCCTGCCGTTCGTCTGAGCGCGGCGACCGGCGCAACCTTCCGCCCCGCGCCCGGAGCGCGGCCCCGCCCGCACGCCGGCGCCCCGCCCGCCGGACCCGCCGGAACCCCCCTCAGCCCTCGCAGCCGGCGAGGGTCGTCTCCACCAGCATGTCGACCACCCGGACGAGGGCCTCGCGCTCGTCCGCCCCGTCCGCGAGCGCCGCCCGGTACGTCTTCACCTGCCAGTGGGCGCTCGTTCCGCGCGCGATGATGGTGCGGGCGTGCTCGATCTCCGCCACGCACCCGAAGTGCTCGGCGTCCTCGCGCACCAGCTCGATGATCTCGTCCACGAGCTCGGGACAGGGAACCATCTCCCCGCGGCCGAAGTCGATGAGCCCCTCGTCGATCCCGAAGCGGTGCGCACGCCATCGGTTCTCCTCGATGAGGAGCCGCGGGTAGCGCCGCCACCGCTGGTTGCTCCGCTTCAACCGATAGAGCAGGCGCAGCCAGCAACGGTAGAGGGCGGCGATGCAGATGGCGTCTTCGAGGCGGGTGCACAGATCCGGGATGCGCATCTCCAGGGTCGGAAAGTGCACGCTCGGCCGGATGTCCCACCACAGCTCGGTGCTGTCCCCGATGACACCGCAGTCGACGAGGATCTGCACGTGCCGCTGATACTCGCCGAAGCTCTCGAACCGCTCGGGGAGGCCGGTGCGCGGCATCTCGTCCCAGACCGCGATCCGGTACGACTTGAGGCCGGTGTCGTTCCCCTGCCAGAACGGCGACGAGGTGCTCAAGGCGAGGAAGTGGGGGAGCACGTAGCTCACCTGTCCCATGAAGTCGTTGCGCACCTCGTCGCCGTCCAACCCCACGTGCACGTGCATGCCGCTGATGAGGAGGCGGCGGGCGACCTCCTGGAGCTGGACGGCGAGGGTGTCGTAGCGCTCCTTGCGCGTGCGGCGCACCTCGCGGAACTTCGCGAAGGGATGGGTGGAGGCGGCGATGATCGCGAAGCCGTGCTCGCGGACCGCCGCCGACACGGTGCGGCGCAGGCGGGCGAGGTCGGCCCGGGCATCCTGCACGGTCCCGCAGACCACCGTGCCGACCTCGATCTGGCACTGCATGAGCTCGGTGGTCACCTGGTCCCCGAGCCGCTCCCGGCACTGCTCGATCATCTCCGGGGGGGCCTCGTGGATGAGGTCCCGGGTCTCGCGATCGACGACGAGGTACTCCTCCTCGATGCCGATCGTGAACGGAATGTCAGGCGCCGACCGCGCGGGATTCGAATTCACGGGAATCGTCCGGCCCGCTTCGCAGTCGATCGAGGACGAGGTCCGAGCGGACCCCTTCGGTGAACGTCTCCATCCAGTCGCCGAGCTCGATGCCGATCGAATCGGCGATGCGGACCATGCGCTCGAAGTTGGAGGCGACCGCAGCCGCGTCGGCGACTCCGGCGTCGCCCATCGCGGACCGGAGCGCTTCCCGGGACCGTTCGAGCTCCGCATCGCCGCCGCCGGCCACGGCGGAGGCGAAGTCGAGGAGCGCGCGCCCGTTCGGAACCCCGCTCTCGAGCGCCGGATCGGCCAGCGACCGCACGTTCACCGCGCTGCCGCTCGACGTGCCGCTCTCCCGGAGCAGCGCCGCATGGGCGCTGGTTCAGTAGAAGCAGTCGTTGAGAATCGAGACGCGCCCCGCGACGAGCTCGATCTGGACACGGGAGAGCGCTCCGCCCGCCCGCCCGGCGGACACGTCGCGCACCCGGCCGTGCTCGATGTAGTGCGCTCCGCCGAGGTCGTTCAGGGTCCGTACCTCGTCCGGGGCAAGGCTGAGCGCACGGATGACGTTCCCGGTCCGGTTTACCGGCCAGAGGTCCGCCTCCGGCGTGCCGGAGTTGTCAAACGGCACCATCGGAACCCAGGACTGCCCGTCGTGCGCCGCCGTCTCCGGCCGATAGCCGCTCGCGCTCCCCGGCTCGGGCTCCGGTAGGGGATGGAGTGGCACCCCGACCCCGCGGCAAAAGCTGTCGATGCTGACCACCGAGACGACCGTGCCGACCAGCTCGACGTACTCGCCGTCCGTCAGCCCATCGGCCAGGGTCCGCTCGTACCAGCCGCGGGTGAGCCGGCTTGCGTCGTTCACGATCCGATGGACGGCATCGACCGCGACGGCGGAGAGAACGCCCCGGTTTTCCGGGTGAACGTCGTGCACGCCTTCCACCGCGAAGGGCGACAGCGCGTCCTTCAGCCGGCGGCAGAAAGCGCAGCCGGCGGCGTGCCGCACCTCGCGCGCAATCGCCACCCGCTGCGCTCCGCTCCAGTTCGCGCCGGGACGCGCGAGGCGCCTCCAGTAGCGTACGTGGGCGGCGGCCAAATCGTCGCGGACGGCCGGATCTGCATAGCGAATGTCCATTCCATCGACTCTAGCATGGCTCCTGTCCCCGAACCCTCGCACGAGCGGTGAGAAAGTAGCGCCGTACCGTGTAGGAATTCACCCCGACGGCCGCCGTCACCGTTCCACCCGGATTCAATTTGTCTATAGTGGAACAATGCGTACAGAACAGGCACACTTCGACACGCACCGCTTCGTCAAGCGGCTGACGAGCGCTGGCATGCCCGAAGAGGTGGCCGAGATCCTGGCCGAAGAGCACTCCAACCCCGCACTCCCGGTCGACGCTTCGACCAGGTCGGACATCGCCGCCGCCGAGGAGCGCATCCGGGCTGCCACGCGAGAAGACATCGCCGCCGCCGAAGAACGCATCCGGGCCGCCACGCGAGAAGACATCGCCGCCGCCGAAGAACGCATCCGGGCCGCCACGCGAGAAGACATCGCCGCCGCCGAGGAGCGCATTCGGGCCGCCACGCGAGAAGACATCGCCGCCGCCGAGGAGCGCATTCGGGCCGCCACGCGGGAAGACATCGCCGCCGCCGAGGAACGCATCCGGGCCGCCACGCGAGAAGACATCGCCGTCGCCGAGGAGCGCATCCGGGCTGCCACGCGAGAAGACATCGCCGTCGCCGAGGAGCGCATCCGGGCTGCCACGCGGGAAGACATCGCCGTCGCCGAGGAACGCATCCGGGCTGCCACGCGCGAAGACATCGCCGCCGCCGAGGAGCGCATCCGGGCTGCCACGCGAGAAGACATCGCCGCCGCCGAGGAGCGCATCCGGGCTGCCACGCGGGAAGACATCGCCGCCGCCGAATTGCGACTTCGAGCGGAGCTTGTGGCGACGGTGGCGGAATTCAAGGGCTGCCTCGCGGACTACAAGACCAGCACGCTCAGGTGGATGCTCGGGACGATGGTGGCGTTCTCGGGCATCGTCATCGCCGCAATGGCCGGCCTCAGGTAAGGAAGCGGTCCAGGGCGGGTCATCCGCTCTTCGCGAGCCCCCGCACCCAGCCGGCGAGAGAGCCGTCCTCCACGCTCGCGTGCAGCGAGTGGTCGTCGTCGACCTCGATGAGCCGGACGTGCCCGGGGTCGCCCGCCGCCGCGAGTCGGCGGCTGTGCTCCGGCGGCACCACGTCGTCGCCGAGTCCGTGCACGATCCAGATTGGGACCCCGGACGGCAGCTCGGCGGAAAGCCCGTAGAAGAGCGCGGCCTGGGCAAGGAGCAGGGTCGGCCCGGCCCAGTGGCCGCGCTGCAGGAGCGCGACCGCCACCGCACCGCCGAACGACGAGCCGGCCAGCACGCCGGGACGGTCTCCGACGGCGAGAAGTGCCGCATGCTGCGCCACGCATCCCTCGAAGTCCGAGGTGTCCATGGCCGGCGTGACGGCCTCGAAGTGCCGGGCGAGGAGCCGCGCCTTGCTTCCCCTCGGACTCCCTTCGAGGCCATGAATGAAATGAACTCGTCCCGTCATCGCTCGCCTCCCGCGCCGGGGCGCAATCCTGTCGCCGTCGGCCCGAGCCCGTCCGCCGGACCGTCGAAACGGGACCGATTCGGGAGACCGAATGCGCGCCGCGCAATGTTATCGCCCATTGGGCACCGGTCCGGCAAACGACCATCGAAAGCACCGTCCGGACCCGGCGCAATCAGGTTGCACCGCCGGAATTCGTCGCGCATCATGGCCGCACGTCGCGCGGCAACGCCGTTCCACCCATGCGGGCGAGGCGGGAAACGGCGCGCCAGCCCGGAAGTCTCACCAGCTTCCGTCGCGAGGACGTCAAGATTCCGCGGAGGCGCGCGAATCGGCGACCATCGTGCCTGCGCGACACGAAGCTGGTGAGACTTCCGGGCCCGGCGCGTCCTTCCGGAACCGGATTCGAGGGAAGGACCCGGCGGACCTTCGGGTCGGAAGCCGCCTCGCGTCGAATCGATCGGAAGCTGAGGAGAAAACGCCATGAGAGCGATACGAACCACCTTTCAGACCGCCACCGTCGCCGTCGTGCTTGCCGCCGCATCGGGGCTCGCGACGGCCGAGGAGCGCGGCGTCACCGACACGACGATCAAGATTGGCAATATCGGCCCGTTCACCGGCAAGGCCGCCATCTTCAACCCGTTGAACTACGGGTCGGTCGCCTACATGCGCTACGTCAACGACCTCGGGGGCGTGTACGGCCGCAAGTTCGAGATTGTCCTCGGCGACACCGCGTGCGCGGAAGCGAAGGGCATCGCCGCGGCGAAGAAGATGGTCCACGACGAGAAGGTGTTCATGATCACCGTCAACCCGTGCAGCGGAGTCGCGATGGCCGCCAAGCCGACGTTCCTCCAGGAGGGCATGATCTGGAGCGGCGTCTCCGCCAACCCCAAGATCACGGGCTCCGTCGGCTCCGGCGGCGACGGTCCGCCGCCCGAGTACATGTTTCACGTCACCCCGAACGGCTACTTCAGCGGCGTCACGATGGGCAAGTTCATCATGACCAAGCCCGGGGCGAAGAAGATCGCCCTCGTCGCCCACACCAACGACTGGGCCCGCGGCTATTGCGACCCCGCCAAGGACTACATCGAATCGCAGGGCGGCGAAGTCGTTCTCGATACCGCCATGGAACGCGGCTCCACCGACGCGACCGCGCAGGTGCTGCGCATCAAGTCCGAAGGCGTGGACGGGGTTCTCGGGTGCCTGTACCAGCCGGAGCTGGTGGTGCTGCTCAGGGATGCCCACAAGTACCAGCTCGGCGCCCCCGTCATTGGCGCGCTCGGCGCCGACTTCGGCCAGGTCGTGCAGCAGGTCGGCAATCCCGACGCGGTCAACGGCGTCTTCTTCCAGGGTCACCTCTACAAGGACAAGATCGGGGCGCCGGCGCTCGAGTGGGCCAAGCAGATCCTGTTGAAGTACCTCACTCCGGACGAGCTTCCGAACGAGGGCGACCCGACCCACTTCTACTACTTCGGCATGATGAACGGCGTCGGAGTGGTGGAAGGCTTCCGCCGGGCCGGTCGAGATCTCACCCGCGAGAGCTACATGGCGGCGATCGAGTCGATGCGCAGCTTCGACAACAACATCTCCGCCGGCTCGGTCACCATCACCGACGACCAGCACGTCGGCATCAGCGACATGTACTTCAACGGGCTCGACGAGAACGGGGACGAGGTGATCTTCACCGCGTACGGCCAGCCGCTCCACTAGTCACGCCGGAGCGGTACCGAAAACGGGACCGGCGGGCACCGCACCACGGTGTCCGCCGGTCCCGTTCAAGGGGCGCCGGCGGCCCGAAACGCGCGGCGAACCCCAGGGCTTTGTCGAAGCAGCCCGCCGACGAGGACGAGGCGGGGACCGTGCGGAACCGGCTTGCGGGTAGGAGGTAGAGGCCATGCTGTCACTGTTGCCCCAGCTCCTGGTCAGCGGCATCGCGATCGGCATGCTGTACGCGCTGATCGGCCTCTCCATGACTATCCTCTACCGGGCCACCACCGTCGTCAATTTCGGTCACGGCGATCTCGTGATGGCCGGCGCCTACATGGTGCTGATCTTCACGATCCACGTATCGCTGCCGTTCATCCCCGCCCTGCTGCTCTCTCTCGCCGCCCTGTTCGGCTTCGGCTACCTGCTGCACCGGGCGTTCATCTGGCCGATCATCGCCGGGCCGCACCTGAGTCTCGCGATGATGGCCATCGCGATCGGATACGCGGTCCGGGGCCTCGTCCGCCTCGAGTACGGCTCGGAAATGGCGAAGATGCCGCGGCCGTTCGAGGAGCAGTTCTTCTTCGCCTACAACACCGTGATGACCCTCGACGAGATCACGTTCTGCGTCGTCGTCGTCGTGATGCTGATCGCGAGCTATTTCGTGTTCTCGAAGACCCGCTTCGGGCGCATCGTTCAGGCCATGTTCCAGACCCAGCGCGGGGCGGCCCTGGTCGGGATCAACGTGCGGCTCTACAACAACCTCATCTGGGGCGTCGGATGCGCGCTCGGGGCCCTCGGCGGGGTCATGCTCGGCCTCATCCTGGTGCTCGACCCGGACGCGGGGGTGTGGACCCTGCTCCGCGGATTCGCGGCCATGACCCTCGGCGGGTTCGGCTCGCTGTACGGCGCGGTCATCGGGGGCCTCATCATCGGCGTGCTCGAGAAGGTGCTCGGCACCTACGTCTCCACCGCGTTCATCGACATCACGTGTTATCTGGTGATCATCGTGGTGCTCCTCGTCCGGCCGCGCGGGCTCTTCGGCCAGCACGCGACCCTGCGCATCTGAGGCGCGCTCGGGAGCCGAGCCGCATCGTGTCGGGAAAACGAGCCGGTCCGATCATCCGATGAAACCCACGCGTTCCCTCTTCTGGCTCCTCCCGCTCGCCGCGCTGGCCCTGCCGCTCTTCATCAACCCCTACCACCAGTACGTCATCAACCTCATCCTCGTGTACGTGCTGGTCGGCGTGGGGTTCAACATCGTCGTCGGGAACCTCGGCCAGCTCGCCTTCTCGAACGTCGCGTTCTTCGGCATCGGCGCGTACGCCTCGGCGATCTTCACCACGCAGCTCGGCATTCCCTGGTGGCTCACCATCATCCCGGCCGGACTCGCCGGCGCGCTCGCCGGCTGCGCCGCGAGCATCCCGGCGCTCCGGGGGGTGCGGCTGTTCTATCTCGCCATCATGACCCTCGCGTTCGGCGAGCTGATGCGGTGGACCTACATCCGGACCCCGTTCCTGACCGGGGGCTCCATGGGATTGACGGTCCCGCCCGCGGAGCTCTTCGGCTGGGTGCTGGAGACCGAGACGCAGAAGTTCTACGTGTTCCTCGTGATCGTGGTGGTGATCGTGGTCGCGGTCGGGCGCATTCTCGAGTCGCGCATCGGCCGGGCCTTTCTCGCGATCAAGAACGACGAGCGGGCGGCGGCGGCCATGGCCATTCCGACCGGACGCTACTTCCTCCTCGCCTTCGCCCTCAGCGGGTTCGTGGTCGGGGTGGGCGGCGCGATGTACGCCGCCCTCGTCGGCCACCTTTCGCCGGAAGCCTTCGATCTCGTGCAGCTCATCCTGCACTTCGCCATCATCATGGTCGGCGGCCTCGGCAGTCTCGTCGGCTCGATCTTCGGCGCCATCCTCATTACCGCGACCCCCGAGCTGTTCCGTGACTGGCCCGGTTTCGAGGAGCTGATGTTCGGGATCGTGATCGTCCTCGTGATCCTGTTCCTGCCTCGCGGTCTCGCGAGCCTGCTCGCGCGACTCCACCCGGTCTTCAAGGACCGCTACCTCCGGGACGATTGACATGGCCCTGTTGGAGGTAAGCGGCGCAAGCGTCCAGTTCGGAGGTCTCACTGCGGTGAGCGAGGTGAGCTTCCACGCCGAGCCGGGCGAAGTGCGAGCGATCATCGGGCCGAACGGCGCCGGGAAGACCACGTTGTTCAAGGCGATCGCGGGCGAGGAGCAGCTCAGCGGCGGGACGATTCAGTTCCGGGACGAGCCGATCCACACCCTGACTCCGCACGAGATTTCCGCCCGCGGCGTCCGGCGGACGTTCCAGAACGGCGGCCTGTTCGGAGAGCTGACCGCCCTCGAGAACATCCTTGCGGGTCTTCACACCCGGATCCCGAGCTCGTTCGGCGGTTTGCTCGTGGGCACGAAGTCCGCCCGGGACGCGGAGAAGGCGGGCACCCGGAGGGCGCGGGAGCTGCTCGAGCTGATGGGGATCCCCCACGTCGCCGACCAGTGGGCGCGCGACCTCTCGGGCGGACAGCAGCGCATGGTGGAGATCGTTCGGGCGCTCGCCACGGATCCTCCGCTGCTCCTGCTCGACGAGCCCGCAGTCGGCCTCGCGCCCCCCGTGCGCTCGGAGCTGCTTAAGATCATCCGCCGGCTCGTCGAGGAGGAGAACATCGCGGTGATCCTCATCGAGCACGCAATCGAGTTCGTCATGACCGTCTGCGACACCCTCATGGTCCTGAACAACGGCGAGCTCATCGCCGAGGGACCGCCGGAGGAAGTGCGCCGGAACCGGGAAGTCCTCGAGGCCTATCTTGGCCGTTGAAGCGCGACTGCGGGTGACGGACCTCGCCGCCGGATACGGCAGCAACCTCGTGCTGCACGGCGTCAGCCTGCATGTCGGGGAGTCCGAGATCGTCTCCCTGCTCGGGGCCAACGGCAGCGGCAAATCCACGGTCCTCAATACGATCAGCGGCTTTCTGCGGCCCCGCGAAGGCCGGATTGAGCTCGACGGCCGGTCGATCTCCGGCATGCCCCCGCACAAGAGCTTCCGGCACGGCGTCGTGCAGGTTTCCCAGGCCCGCGATCTCTTTGGCGATCTGACCGTAGAGGAGAACCTCAAGCTCGGATGCATCGTCCACGGCGACGAAGGCCTCGGCCTCGAGCAGGCGTTCGCGTACTTTCCGCGCCTCGCCGACCGCCGCGACCAGCGGGTGAGCACGATGTCGGGCGGCGAGCAACAGATGGTCGCGCTCGGACGGGCGCTGATGAGCCAACCCCGGATTCTCCTACTCGACGAGCCTTCCGGCGGTCTCTCACCGGTATTCGTCGAGGAGATCGGGAACATCATGCGACGGATGAAGGGGGACGGGGTCACGATGCTGCTCGTCGAGCAGAACATGCGCCTGGCGCTCGAGATCAGCGACCGCTACCTCATCCTCCGGGACGGCAAGGTGATCGGCGGCGGCGCCACGGGCGAGCTCTCGGGATCGCACGACGACATCGTCCGGGCGATCTACCTCTAGCCACGCGGGACCGGGACCGGTGGTTGTCCGGCCGGCGAGCGCCGCTCCAACCGGCCCGCTCGGCATCCTCCCGGGTGCCGATTCGGGGCCGGATCGCGATGACGAACCGCAGCAAGCAGCCTGAGGGACCGATGGATGTCCACCCTGGAAGAGAGAATCGCCACCCTTGAAGCCATCGAAGCGATCAAGCGGATGAAAGCGCACTATGCCCGGTGCGCCGACGCGAAGTACACGCAGGACCACTGCCGCAAGCCCCAGGAAGAGATCGACCGGATTGCCGGGGATCAGGCTTCGATCTTTTGCGAGGATGCGGTCTGGGACAACGGCCTCTTCGGGCGGTTCGAGGGGCGGACGGCAATCTGGGAGTTCCTCCGCGCGACCCCGTGGAAATTCTCGGTCCACATGTACATGAACCCGCTCGTCGAGGTTCGCGGCGACACCGCGACGGGCTCGTGGGTGATCTGGGAGGTCGCGACCCTGGAGGATTCCGATCAGGCCGTCTTTCTTTCGGCCACACTCGATGACGAGTACGTCCGGCAGGACGGGACGTGGTACACGCGCCAGGTCGAGATGACGAACCGGTTCATGACTCCCTTCGAGGAGCCGTGGACGGTCAGACGGAATCGGCCCTACACGCCCTGATCGCCGATACCACGGCCGGTACCGGTGCCGGGGGCGGCGCAGGCGTGCGCATCGCAGGCCCGTGCCCGAGAGGTCGGGGCGCGGGAGCTCGGGAACCAGTGCAAGTGAGGCGGACATCATGACTGACACACCGGTCGAGCGAGGGGTTGCGGTGGTTACCGGCGCGGCGCGGGGAATCGGCCGGGGCTGCGCGCGAGCGCTCGCCAGGAAAGGCTTCTCGCTCGTCCTCGTCGACGTGCTGGAAGGCGAGCTCTCCGCGACCGCGGGGGAGTTCGCCCGCAACGGGGTGCAGGCGAGCCCCTTCGTCGCCGACGTGAGCGACCATGGCCGGGCCCGGGACGTGGCCGCGCAGGTTCTGCGGTGCGGCACCGCCATCGACGTGCTCGTCAACAATGCCGGCACCCCGATGCCCAAGGGATTGCTCGAGATCGAGGAGCACGAGTGGGACCGCACCATCGACGTGCACATGAAGGGCTGCTTCAACTGGTGCCGGGCCGTCGCACCCTCGATGCTCGCCAGGGGCGCCGGCCGCATCATCAACATCTCTTCGGTGAGTGCGTACAGCGGCGGCGTGACCAGCGCGGTCAGCAAGTTCGCCTACGCGGGAGCGAAGGCCGGGATTCTCGGCATGACCCGCGCGCTCGCCAAGGAGCTCGCCCCCTCGGTGTCGGTGAACGCGATCTGCCCGGGCGCGATCAAGACCGAGCTCACCGCGGCGATGCTCGAGGAGCGCTCCACCGAATTCATCGACAGCATCTGCCTCGGCCGTCTGGGGACGCCCGCGGACATCGGGGAGGTCGCCGCGTTCCTCGCCACCGTCGAACCGAACTTCATTACCGGGCAGGCGATTACCGTCGACGGGTTCCAATGGGCAACTTGAGTCGCCTCACACCACCGCCGCCCCGCCGCACACGTTGAGCACCTGTCCGGTCACGTAGGACGCGGCCGGACTCGCGAGGAAGAGCGCGGCCCCCGCCACCTCCTCCGGCTCGCCGATGCGCCGGAGGGGGAGGCGGTCGGACACCGCTTCGAGCCGGTCGGGGTCCGTCCAGAGCGCCTTCGCGAAGTCCGTCTTGATGAGGCCCGGGGCGATCGCGTTGACGCGAATGCGGTGCGGGCCGTACTCCACGGCGAGGTTGCGGGCGAGCTGGTGCCCCGCGACCTTGGACATCGCGTAGGCCCCGAGGTCCGGGCTTCCCTTGAGTCCCGCGATGCTCGCGATGATGATGATCGACCCGTCCTGGCGTTCGACCATGTGCGGGAGGACGAGCCGGCACAGCCAGAACGTGGCCCGGACGTTGGTTTCCATGATCTTGTCGAACGCCGAGTCGGGGATGTCGGCGAGACCCCCGTGGTACGGGTTCGCGGCCGCGTTCGGCACGCAGGTCGTGATCGTTCCCCATCGGTCGAGGGTCCGGGACACCAGGGCCTCGAGCTGGTCGAGCCGGCCCGCGTGGCAGGGGATGGAGATCGCCTCACCTCCTTCACGGGCGTGCGCACGGTTGAGCTCCGCGGTCACCGCTTCGCACGCATCGGGCTTGCGGCTCGAGACGACCACCTTCGCCCCGGCCCGGCAGAATCCGGCCGCGATCGCCTTCCCGATGCCCTTTGTCGAGCCGGTGACGATGGCGACCCGCCCCGTCAAGTCGAATGGATCCATGTGTCCTCCCGTGAACCTGCGCGGCCCCCGCGCTCGGCCCGGATTATGCCAATCGAATCGCCGGGGGGGTGTGCGCCCGAGCTCGCCCTTCGACCGGCCGGAACGCAAGTGGCGTCACCGACCGGACACGACGCCGGGCGCGCGGCGGGAGACCGGCGAGAAAGTGGCGGACGGCGCCGCCGGTTTCGCCCGAACGCCGGGCGGGCCGGCGGCTCCCCCCGCACCGCCTACCTTGGCGCGCCGTTCTCGGATAGGATTGCCGACTCCCGGTATCCCGAGCAACGGGGCCGGCCCGCGGTCCCGGGCGGAAGTGCCGCACGAGACGACAAGGAGCCCGAACGCCGGAGCCGTCCCGTGAACGGCCGGCGCCACGAACGAAGCCGAGGCGACCATCGATGAGCAACATTCCTGCCCGCGTACAGGTGACCGAAGTCGGGACCCGCGACGGGTTCCAGGCGGAGCCCAAGTTCATTCCCACCGAGACCAAGGTCCGGGTCATCAACGACCTCGTCGGGGCCGGAGTCCCGCGCCTCGAGTACTCGTCGTTCATGTCGCCGCGGGCCGTCCCGCAGCTCGCCGACTCGGCGCAGGTGCTGCAGGGCGTCGATCGCAGCGCGACGATGATGGGACTCATCGCCAACGCCAAGGGCGCGCGCCGCGGGGTGGACGCGGGGGTGGACGAGCTGGTGGTGGTGATTTCGGCATCCGAGAGCCACAACCGGAAGAACGTCAACCGCAGCGTCGACGAATCCCTCGACGGGTTCGAGGAGGTTGCGCTCATCGCCGGCGACGCGAACGTGCCCGTCCACGGAGCGATTGCGACCGCCTTCGGTTGTCCGTTCGAGGGCGAGGTGCCTTTCGAGCAGATCGGGTACATCGCGGATCGCTTCGAGAAGCTCGGCTTTCACGGAATCGGCCTCGGCGACACCACCGGCATGGCGACCCCGCCCCTCGTCACCGGACTTTGCCGGTATCTCCGCGACCGTTTCCCGCAAACTCCGGTCGCGCTCCACTTCCACAACACGCGCGGCATCGGCCTGTGCAATGTCATGGCGGGGCTCGACGAAGGGATCGACCGGTTCGAGTCGTCCATCGGCGGGCTCGGCGGCTGCCCCTTCGCACCGGGCGCGACCGGCAACATCTGCACCGAGGACCTCGTCTACCTCCTGCACGAGATGGGCATCGAGACGGGTATCGACCTCGACCGGCTCTGCGAGGTGGCGCGCTACGTCGAGGAGGTGGTGGAGCACAGGCTCCCCGGCCAGGTCATGAAGGCCGGGACACGCACGCGCCTGCATGACCTCGACGAGGCGCGTACCGCGACGGGTTGAGGCGCACCGGCGTCCCGAGCCGCAAACCACCGCCCCGCCGGCACGCGGTTCCCTTCCGGGGACGACCGGCGGCTGCGAACCGATCGCGGGGTCCCGATGACGGCGAGCGGTGACCGGCCGCCTCCGGGCGCGCTTGCCGGAGTCCGGGTCATCGATCTGACCCGGGTGCTCGCGGGCCCCTTCTGCACCCAGCTCCTCGCGGACATGGGAGCGGATGTCGTCAAGATCGAAGGCCCGGACGGCGACCTGGTGCGCCGCACCGGCACGGTCCGAGATGGCCTGAGCTGGTACTTCGCGCAGTTCAACCGCAACAAGCGCTCGGTCGTCCTCGATCTCTACGGCGAGCCGGGGCGTTCCGCCCTCGCCGACCTCCTCCGCACCGCGGACGTGCTGGTGGAGAACTACCGGCCAGGGGTGCTCGCGAAGATGGGGTTCGGTCCGGAACGGATCGAAGCGATCAACCCGCGCCTCATCGTCGCGAGCGTGAACGGCTACGGGTCCACCGGTCCCTACGCCGGACGTCCGTCGTTCGACTTCATCGCGCAGGCGATGAGCGGCTTCATGGCGGTGAGCGGCGAACCGGACGGCGCGCCGATGCGAAGCGGCCCCCCGATCAGCGACCTCGTGGCCGGGCTCTATGCCGCCTTCGGAGTGGTGTGCGCGCTCAACGCGCGCGGCACCGGTGGGCGAGGGGAGCCGGCGATTACGGAGAATACCGGGGAAATCGCGTCGGCGGAGGTGGCGGAGGGCGTGCGGGAAGCCGGCGGGCGATCGGGGCCGGAGTCGGCCGGCGTCGGCCAGTACGTGGAGACGAGCCTCATGGGAGGCCTCGTCAGCATGCTCGCGTACATGAGCGCGGAGTACTTCGCGATTGGCGAGCGGCCCGTGCGCACCGGAAACGACCACCCCATCGCGGCCCCGTACGGGCTGTTCGAAGCGAGCGACGGCCACATCGCAGTGGCCCCGCCGGACGACGGCTTCGTACGCCGCTTCTTCCGGGTCATCGGGCTCGAAGCCCTGCTCGAGCGACCCGAGTATGCAACCAACGAGGCGCGGCGTACGCGCCGCGGGGAGCTCGCAGACGCGATAAACGAGCGCACCAGGAGCCGGACCGTCGACCACTGGATCGAGCGCCTCAACGAAGGGGGATGCCCCTGCGGCCGGGTGATGGACCTGCCGGACGTGTTCTCCGACCCGCAGGTGCTGGACCAGGAGCTCGTTCTCGACGTGCCGCATCCGGGGGCCGGGACGGTCCGGATGACCGGGTTTCCGGTCAAGCTCTCCGCCACCCCGTGCGCGGTCGTACGTCCCGCCCCGCGCCTCGGGGAGCACACCGCAGAGGTTCTGGCCGAGATCGGATACGCGCCGGACCGTATCGCCGCCCTTGCCGCCGCGTCCCCGAGCCTCGCCGGAGACGGCTGACGCCGAAGCCCGAATTCGCGACGACGGCGGGACCCGGAGGCGATTCGCGCCCCGGTGCGGCTCCCGTTCAGCCCCGGCCCGGCCAGCTTGGCGCGACAGACCGGGCCGTCCGGACCACGAACCCCGCGCAAGTGCGGGACGGACTTTCGCTCGCAGCGAGATTCGGTTGATCGGCCGGACCGATCGGACCATCCTGTTGCACTCGCGAAACCGCGGTCCGCACGCGCTCGCCGCAAGAACGGAAGGAGAGGACGATGCTCGACGAAGCGACCGCCAATCGCGATCTGCCGGCGATGGACCGGCCGCTCACCAACGAGCCGAGGACCTCGTTCACCCTGCCCTCGGAGTACTACACCAGCCCGGCGGTCTACGAACGGGAGAAGGAGGCAATCTTCTATCGGACCTGGCAGTACGTCGCACATCGGTCCGCGTTCGCCCGGCCGGGCGACTACGTGACGCTCCGGATCTGCGACCAGAACATCTTCGTCATGAAGGGCGGCGACGGGGCCCTCAGGGCCTTCTACAACGTGTGCCGCCACCGCGCCCACGAGCTGCTCGCCGAGCCCCACGGCAACGTGAGATCGGCAATCGTCTGCCCCTATCACGCCTGGACGTACGAGCGGGAAGGAAACCTCCGAAGCGCACGTCATTCCGACGAACGCCCGGGGTTCGACAAGGCGGACTACCGGCTTCGCCCGATCCGGCTCGAGTTCTTCTGCGACTGCGTCTTCGTCAACCTCGACGACGGCGCGGAGAGCCTCGCGGACCTCGCGGGCGACATGGAGGCCGACCTTCGCCGGCGCGTTCCCTATCTCGACGATCTCGCGATGCCCTCCAAACGGATCGACCTGCTGGGCACCACGCACCAGAACGCGGGCTGGAAGGTCGTCGTCGACAACTATGTCGAGTGCTACCACTGCCGCCACGCCCACCCGGACTTCGCATCGCTCATCAGCATGGACCACTACCGGGTCGACGTCGGGCGCGTCTGGTCGCGCCAGCTCGGTGCGCAGACCCGGCCGAAGAACACCGCCTACGATTTCGACCCCGACAAGGGCTATTCCGGGGCGATGTTCTGGTACCTGTGGCCAAACACCACGTTCAATATTCTGCCGGGCTCGAACGAGCTCGGGGTGCTTGCGATCCGACCGATCAACCACGCGTGGACGAGCTTCGAAGGCCATTTGCTCACCGCCGACGGCAGCACGAACGACGCCCGCACCGCGTACGCCGCGAACGTGCTGGCACCGGAAGACATCGCCCTTTGCGAGAGCGTGCAGCGAGGCCTCAAGTCGAAGGGGTACGACCAGGGGCCGATCATGGCTGGCGACGTCCCGGCCGGCGAGAACGAGTTCGCGATCCATCACTTCCACAAGCTGGTCCACGACGCGCTGAACGGCCGCGGGTAGCCTCCGCGCCGAACGCAAACCGCCCCGTCCGGCGCGGCCGGCGCGCCCGGCAAGCCGGATCGGGGCGCGCGCGCGGACGAACCCCACCTTCGCCTCTCTCGGGGCCCCGGGATGCCAGCATCGCCCGCCACTGCCGCGCCGGCCCCGCACCGGCGACAGCTCGTCGTCGCCACCGTCACGCTCGCGGTCGCGAGCTTCTCGCACGGGCTCACGATGCCGCTGCTCTCCCTCGTGCTCGACCACCAGGGCATCGACGAGACGCTAATCGGGCTCAATGCGGGCGCCTACTTCATCGCGGTCTTCGCGGCCGCCCCGCTCGCCTCGCGGGTGCTGCGGGCGCGCGGGCCCGCCCTGATCATGTTGGGGTCGATACTGGCGACAGCGGCGCTGCTCGCCCTCCTTCGCGCCTTCCCCGACGTGTGGCTGTGGTTTTCACTTCGTTTCTTGCTCGGGATGGCGGCGAGCTTTCTCTGGATCGCGGGCGAGGCGTGGATGAACCACGCGGCGGCGGAATCGCACCGGGGCCGAATCATCGCGGTCTTCGGCGTCGTGGTGTCCGCCGGTTTCGCCCTCGGGCCCCTGATCCTCTCGGTGACCGGCGCGCACGGCTGGGCGCCGTTCCTCGTCACCATCGCCCTGTTGCTCGTCGGCGCGGCGGTCCTCGCCGGCGCCCTCGGGTCTTCTCCGAAGCTCGAGGGACCGACCTCCGCGACGCTCGCACGCTACGTGCTGCTCGCGCCGGTTGCCGCCTTCGGATACTTCGTGTTCGCCGCCGGCGACGCCATGCTGCTGACCTTCCTTCCGATCTATGCAGTCGGGCTCGGCGTCGACGAGACGCACGCGATTCGCCTCCTCACCGTGATGGCGCTCGGCAGCATGGCGCTCCAGTACCCGGTCGGGTGGCTCGCGGATCGGGTGAGCAACCGTGCGCTCGCCGCCGTGATGGGGGCCGCGCTGCTCGCGGGCTCGGCCCTGCTCCCCTGGGCGATCCCACACCCCGCGACCGCGGTCGGCATCGTCTTCATGTTCGTCTACGGAGGAGCGCTCGGCGCGCTCTACACGCTGTCCCTGATACTCGTCGGTCGGCGATTCCGGGGCGCCGATCTCGGTGGGGCATCCGCGATGCTCGCCGTCATGTTCTGCATCGGCTCGTTCCTCTGGCCGTCGCTCGGCGGAGCCGCGATGGATCGGTTCGGCGGGGACGCGATGCCCATCTCACTCGTCGCCGCCTACGCCCTGTTTCTCGTCATCATGGCCGCGACGCGGCTTCGCGGCCCCCCACCGCAGGCGCGCATCTGAGCTCCGCCCCCGTTTTCTTTCGCCGCGCGCCCTCGACGGCGGCGGTTGCCGGCCAGGGCCCGGTGCGCCACGGGAACTCGGGTGCGGGTCACCCGCCCGAGGACGCGACGGGAGGCACGGCCGCTCGTGCTAGAGTCCCGGCGATTGAAGCTGCCGGGCGTCAAGACAGGAACGAGCCATGATCCGCGCCACCGTCCGCTACCGGCTGCCGGAGTCCATCGACCGCGCAGCCTGCCGCGACCACTTCGAGAAGATCGCGCCCGGCTTCCGGGAAGTGCCGGGGCTCATCGGCAAGCACTTCATCTGCGGCGACCACGGGATCGCGGGCGGGGTCTACCAGCGGAAGACGCGCGAGGACGCCGAAGCCTTCTATTCCGGGCCCTGGCGGGCCGAGATCGTCGAGCGCTACGGGATGAAGCGAGAGAACGAGTACTTCCGCGTGTTCTGCATCACCGACAACGCGGCGGGCGAGGTACGGGTGGTCGAGCCGGCGGAAGAAGCCGAAGGGGCGTGACGGCGATGCGGGGATCGATCGAGAGAAACGGCGGAGCGATCGCGTACGAAGTGATCGACCACGTCCCGGCGTGGGAGGTGCCGGCTCCGGCGGTGCTTTTCCACCATGGGGTCGCGTCGTGCGCGGCGGCCTGGGACGGCTGGACCCCGGCCCTCGTCGGCCGGCACCGGCTGGTCCGCTTCGACCTTCGGGGCCACGGCGCGAGCCCGCTCCCGGCGGGGTTCGAATGGTCGCTCGATGCGACGGTGGACGACCTCGGGGCGGTGGCCGACGCGGCCGGCGTCGAATGCTTCCATCTCGTCGGCGAATCGCTGGGCGGCACCGTCGCCCTCGCGTTCGCGGCCCGCCACCCCGAGCGCGTGCTGTCGCTCACCGTGTCGAACGGGACCCATGTCGGCGGCGTCATCGAGAACCTCGAGCCGTGGGAACGCCTCATCCGCGAGGAAGGCATGGCCGCCTGGTCGGCGCACCTGATGAAGGAGCGCTTCTTCGAAGGCGCCCTTACCCCGGAAATGGCGCGCTGGTACGAGGCGCAGCAAACGAGCGCGGATCCGAGCGCGATCCTCGGCGGAGCGGCGATGCTGGTCGGCACCGATCTCACCCCCGAGCTCGCCCGGGTGGCCTGCCCGGTCCTCCTGCTGCACCCGGACTCGAGCCCGTTCATTCCGGTCGACGTCATGGCGGCGCTTCAGCGCGCCCTCCCCGACGCCCGGCTCCAGGTGTTCGCGCACGCCCGTCACGGCCTCCCGTTCTCGCACGGGGCGCAGTGCGCGTCCGCCGTCGCCCGCTTCATCGACCGCCACACCCTGAAACCCGCCTGAAGGGTCGGCCACCGACAGGGCGGGCTCCTCGACGCCTCCGAGCTGGCGCGCAGCCTCGACGTCTCGGTACCCGCGGCGACACGCTGCGTGGACCTCCCGTCGGACCTGATGCTGGTGCGCCGGCTGCGTCCCTGGTTCGCCAACGTCCGCAAGCGCGTGGTGCCGAGCTTCCGCTCCGACCGCGCACCGGCAACGGACCCGCCGCGCGTTCCGCGCCGCACCCTTCCGACCAGGAGATCGGTGATCTCTTCCGGGATAGAGTACGGGCGATGTCCGACCTCATCGCAGTCGCCGAACGGCTCCGACAGCAGACGCGCCCGCTCCGCTTCGCTCCGCCGGTGACCCACGTATACGCCCCGCTCGACTATGCGTGGGCACCGCATCGGCTCTACCTCGAGCGCTTCGGCGTCGAGACGCGCGAGATCCTCTTCGTCGGGATGAATCCCGGGCCGTTCGGCATGTCCCAGAACGGGGTGCCGTTCGGCGACACGGCCATGGTCCGGGACTGGCTCGGAATCGAGGCGCCGGTCGAGCGCCCGCGCCACGAGCACCCGAAGCGTCCGGTTCTCGGCTTCGCGATGCGCCGCGGGGAAGTGAGCGGGGCACGCCTGTGGGGATGGGCAAGGCAACGGTTCGAAACCCCGGAACGGTTCTTCCGGCGTGCGTTCGTCTGGAACTACTGCCCGCTCGCCTTCATGAACGAGAGCGGCCGCAACGTCACCCCCGACAAGCTGCCCCGGGCCGAGCGCGACCCGCTGTTCGGGGTCTGCGACGAGGCGTTGGAAGCGGTGATTTCCCACCTTCGGCCGGCGAACGTGATCGGGATCGGAGGCTTTGCGGCCCGGAGGGCCGCGCCGCTCGCGCAGGCCGCCGGGGCGAAGAGCGGAACCGCCCCCCACCCGAGCCCCGCGAGCCCCGCCGCCAACCGCGGATGGCCGGGAATCTTCGACTCGGCCCTCCGCGAACTCGGCATCGACCTTGATCCGCCGCGCGACTGAGCCTGTCACTAAGGCGTCCGCTCGCAGCAAAAAACGGGGGGCACTGGTCGAGTCGCACCGATCGACCCACCTGCCGAACCCCGATCGGGCGCAAGACCGGCTTGGGTCCGGTTCCTGTCATACGTATATTCTCCATCGACTCCGGATACCTGGTGAGGAGCAGCCACCTGCCATGACGATGAAGCGCACGATCGCCGTCGTTGAGGTTCATGAATGGCGGAGCCGATGACCGCGTCCGGGGTATCCGGCGAAGCACCGGCCTTCGCCGTGCGCGGGCTCGGCAAGCACTTCGGCGGCATCCATGCCTGCCGCGAAATCGAGCTCGAGTTCCGGGCCGGCGAGGTGCTCGCAATCCTCGGGGAGAACGGCGCCGGGAAGAGCACCACTGTCAAGTGCCTGCATGGTCTGTACCAGCCGGACGAAGGCCAGGTCGAGGTTTCCGGCCGGGCGGTGCACTTCCGATCGCCTCGCGACGCGGAGGCGGCCGGCATCTCCATGATTCCCCAGGAGCTCGACCTCTTTCCGGATCTCTCCATCGCCGAGAACCTGTTCCTGGGACAGAAGCGCCCGCGCCGCCCTTGGGGCGGATTCGATCAGCGCGCCATGAACCGGCAGGCCCGCGAGGTCATGGCGGCCCTCGGCGTGGACGTGGACGTGACCGCGCCGGTCAAGACGTTCTCGGCGGCGACCGGCCGGCTGGTCGAGATTGCGCGGGCCCTCAACCGTGACGCCCGGCTCATCATCATGGACGAGCCCACCGCGGCCCTCACGGAAAAGGAAACCGAGAACCTCTTCGAGGTCATCCGGCGGCTCAAGGCGGCCGGGGTCTCCATCATCTACATCACCCACCGGTTGAACGAGTGCTTCACGATAAGCGACCGGATCGTCGTGATGCGCGACGGGAGGCTCATCCGGTCCGGGCCGGCCGAAGAGTTCACGATCGGGAGCCTCGTCGACGCGATGGTCGGGCGACCCCTCGAGACACTCTACAGCCGGCACTCGCGCCCCATCGGGGATGTCGTGTTCGAGGTGCGCGGGCTCACCCTCGGAAACGTCTTCTCGAACGTGGACTTCGAGGTCCGAAGCGGCGAAGTCCTCGGGGTGTCGGGATTGATCGGCTCGGGGCGGAGCGAAATGGCGCAGGCGATCTACGGAATTGCGCCCGCCGACCGCGGAGAGATCATCGTCGACCGCAAGAGCGTCGACGTCCGCTCCGTTTCGGACGCCCTCGCGAGCGGAATCGCCTACCTTCCCGAGGAACGCCGCTCGCAGGGCCTGATCCTCCCGTTCACCATCGCGGCCAACATGAGCCTGTCGGTGCTCGCCCTGTTCTCGAGGCTCGGCTTCGTCAACCGCAAGCTTGAAGACGGATTCGCTTCGGAGTCGGCCCGGCGCTTCACCGTCACGGGAGCCGCGCTCTCCTCTCCGGTCGAGAACCTGTCCGGCGGCAACCAGCAGAAGGTCCTGATCGCGAAGGTCCTCGCCCTCGATCCGAAGGTGGTGATCCTGGACGAGCCCACGCGCGGCGTCGATGTCGGCGCGAAGTCGGAGGTCTACCGCATCATCGACGACCTCGCCGCACGCAACAAGGCGATCGTCGTGATCTCCTCGGAGATGAACGAGGTCATGAGCATCTCCGACCGCATCATCGTCATGCACGAAGGCAGGATCAGCGGGCGGTTCACGCGGGACGAGTTCTCGCAGCAGGCCATCGGAGCCGCGGCAGCGGGCCAGCGGTTGCATCATGCCGCCTGAATCGGCCCCGACCCCGGCGCCGGCCCCCGCAGCGGCCTCGGCCCCCGGCACGGAAACACCCCGGATGTCCCGGGCCGCCATTCTGGCTCGACCGGAGCTCCCGTCCCTCGTCTTCCTGATCCTCCTGGTGGCGGCACTCTCCGTCACCACTCCGAGCTTCTTCACGATCCCGAACCTCCAGGCGGTCCTCGAGCAGGTGGTGGTGGTCTCGATCGTCGCCCTCGCCGTCAACCAGGTCATCCTGTCGGAACAGATCGACATCTCGACCGGCTCGCTGGTGGCCGTATGCGCCTTCGTCTACGGCAACATCGCGCTGACTGTCGGCGGGTCCTGGGTCCCGCTCCTCGGAGCGCTCGCGACGGGCGCTTTCGTCGGGCTCGTCAACGGCGTGCTGTCGACGTACGGGCGGGTGTCCTCGATCATCACGACCATGGGGATGCTGTTCGCGCTTCGCGGGGCAGTCCTCCTCGCGGCCGGCGCGCAGGTCCTCAACCTCCCGCCGGAGTCGCGGATATTCGGCCTCGGCGAGGCGTTCGGGGTGCCGATTTCGATCATCGTGCTCGTCGTCGTGTTCGCCCTGATGGGCGTCGTCAGCCGGCACACCGTCTTCGGACGCAACGTGTACGCGGTGGGGGGCAACGACCGCGCGGCGCGGACCGTGGGGCTTCCCCTCAACCAGGTGCGGCTGATGACCCTCGTCCTCTCGGGGCTGAGCTGCGGGCTCGCGGCGGCGGTCCTGCTCGGCCAGATCGGCCAGCTCCAGGCGACGGCGGCCACCGGATTCGAGCTCAAGGTGATTGCCGCGGTGGTCCTCGGAGGAACCAGCATCACGGGCGGACGGGGCTCCAACCTCGCCCCGGTGGTCGGAGCGGTGCTGGTCGGGGTCATCCTGAACGCGCTGACCCTCAACCGCGTCCCGGGCATATTCGAGCTGTTCGTCCTCGGGGTCCTGATCCTCGCCGCGGTGTCGTTCGACGGGTTGCGGACCCGCCTGACCGACCGGAGGAGGTGACATGGACGTTCCCCGCGCCGCGGACTTCCTGCGTTCGTTCCGCCCGAGCCGGACGACCGGACTCTTCGTGCTGTTCGTCGTGGAGATCGCGCTCATCAGCGCCGCGGTTCCGGGCTACTTCAGCGTGTACGGACTCCTCGACGCATCCCGGCAGTTCGTCGAGGCGGGCATCATCGCGCTCGGGATGACCCTCGTCATCATCACCGGAGGCATTGATCTGTCCGTCGGATCGCTCCTCGCCCTGGTGTCGGTCACCATCGGATTCGGCATGGACGCCGGACTGCCGCTCTGGCTCGCGATCCTCGCCGGCATGGGCGTCGGGACCCTCTGCGGATTCTTCAACGGGGTGATGGTGACCGCCCTTCGCCTGCACCCGCTGGTCGTCACCCTCGGGACTTTCGCCCTCTTCCGCGGGATCGCGTTCGCCGTCTCGGGGGCTGGCGCGGTCTCGAACTTCCCCGCCTGGTTCGGCGTGTTCGGGCAGACGACGATCGGGGGTCTCGTCCCCGTCCAGCTCGTATTCTTCGTCGTGCTCGCGGCCGCGTTCGCCATCATGCTCGCCCGCACCCGGTTCGGTCGCTACGTGTACGCCATCGGCAACAACGAGGTGACCGCACGCTTCTCCGGACTCGACACGGACCGGGCGAAGATCGCGATCTACACCCTGACGGGCTGGCTGGTCAGCATCGCCGCCGTCATCCACACCTCGCGGATCTCGAGCGCCCGCGCCAACGCGGGGTTCGTCCTCGAGCTCACCGTCATCGCCATGGTGGTGCTGGGAGGGACGCGGATCACCGGCGGCTCCGGAACGATTCTTGGTACGGTCATGGGAGTTCTGATACTTTCCTACCTTCAGGACGGCCTGCTCTTTGCCGGCGTCCGAAGCGATTGGGGGCTCGTCGTCGTCGGCGCGTTCCTCATCGTCGGTGTCTTCATCAACGAGTTCTTCCGCAAGGAGACCCGTTAGGCGCCCCCCTCGGGGAGTTGCCGCGGCGCCGCGCAGGCGTCCGGTGGACCTCCTCACGTTCAACTGCGACAGGAGAAAAGCATGACCTTGTCAACCTGGCTCGCCGGGTCGTCCCGCCGCGCCGCCGTCGGCGCGGGAGCGGCCGCGCTCGCGCTCGCCGCGGCCTCCGCGCCGTTCACCGTATCGGCCGACGAAATCGTCGTCGGCATGATGCCGAAGTTCACCAGCGACCCCTACTTCGTCGCCGCCAACAAGGGCGCCGACGAGGCCGCCGCGGAGCTCGGGATCAAGCTCGAGTTCAACGGACCGGTCGACGCCAACATCGCCGCCCAGGTCGACATCGTGGATCGCTGGGTGCGGCGGCGGGTGGACGCCATCGCGGTCTCCGCCAACGACGCGAACGCGCTCGCGCCGGCGATGAAGCGGGCGATGGACGCCGGGATCGTGACCATGACGTGGGATGCGGACGTCGCCCCCCACGCCCGCTCGGCGTTCCTCAACCAGGCGACGTTCGAAGGGATGGGACGGACCATGGTCGAGATGATGGTCCGCTCGGCGGGAACCTCCGAAGGGGAGTTCCTGATCGTGACCGCGGTCCTCACTGCTCCGAACCAGAACCGCTGGATCGAGGAGATCAAGAAGTACGCGGCCGAGAAGTACCCCGGCATGAAGTTCCCCGCCACCCTGCCGGGCGACGAGGACCTGGAGAAGAGCAAGAACGTCGCGTTCAACTACCTCCAGGCCAATCCGGACACCAAGGGCGTCTACTGCGTCACCGGCATCGCCACCCCCGGCGTCATCGAAGCGGTCAAGCAGCTCGACCTCGTGGGCAAAGTCGCGGTGACCGGGCTCGGCGTTCCGAGCCTGATCCGGCCCTTCCTGAAGGACGGCTCGCTGAAGGAAGCGGCGCTCTGGAACCCCGTCGACATCGGCTACGGGGCGGTCTACATCACCAAGGCGCTCCTCGACGGGACCCTCGATCCCGCGTCGGGGCACGTCGAGGCGGGCCGGCTCCGCAAGCTCGGGGTCATCAGCGGAGACACCATTCTCCCCCGGGATCCCATGATCTTTACCAAAGACAAAGTCGACCAGGTTAACTTCTTAACCGGGGTGCCGACCTCCCGGCCTCCCT
>JAPOPW010000047.1 GCA_026712715.1 Immundisolibacterales bacterium
GAGGGGCTCTACGCGCCGGACCGGCTCCTCGCGCCGCGGGGGCGCGGCGACGACGGGCAGTGGCGCGAGACCGATTGGGACGTCGCGCTCGACGCGGCGGCGGGGGCGCTGCGGGCCGTCGTCGACGCGGGCGGACCGGGCGCGCCCCGCGCGCTCGCGCCGCCGGCCGCGGCGCCGACGGCGGGCGGCCCCCCCGCCCCCGCGCCGCGCCCGACGCCCCAGTCGGTCCCGCGCCCCTGCCCGTCGTCGCCGCCCCCCCGCGGCGGGGGGAGCCGGTCCGGCGCGTAGAGCCCCTCGTAGCTGAACCGGTCGCGGTCGGAGAGCCAGACCTCGTTCACCGCCTCGTTCTCGCGCGGCACGACCCGCATCACCCGCCCGCGGCGCACGTGCACGTGGAGGTTCGACCCGACCGCGTCGTGAGCGGCGATCGCTTCTCGCTGCACCATCTCCCAGGCCCGAGCGCGGAAGCGGAAGGGCTTCGAGGTGAGGGCTCCCACCGGACAGACGTCGATGACGTTGCCGGAGAGCTCCGAGTCGACGCTCCGCTCGATGAACGTGCCGATGCGCATGTCCTCGCCGCGCCCGGTGGCGCCGAGCTCGGTGAGCCCCGCGACCTCCGATCCGAAACGCACGCAGCGGGTGCAGTGGATGCACCGGGTCATGTCGGTCGCGATGAGGGGTCCGAGGTTCTTGTCCGGCACCACTCGCTTGCGCTCCGTGAACCGCGACACCCCCCGCCCGTAGCCCATGGCGAGGTCCTGGAGCTCGCACTCGCCGCCCTGGTCGCAGATGGGGCAGTCGAGGGGATGGTTGATGAGGAGGAACTCCATCACCGAACGCTGGGCGCCGCGGGCCGTCTCGGACGTGGTGAAGACCTTCATGCCGTCCATGACCGGGGTCGCGCAGGCGGGGAGCGGCTTCGGCGCGCGCTCGACCTCCACCAGGCACATCCGGCAGTTCGCGGCCACCGTGAGCTTCTTGTGGTAGCAGAACCGGGGGATCGCGATGCCGGCCGCGTCCGCGGCCTCGATGACCATCGCTCCCTTGCGGACCTCGCACGCGCGCCCGTCGATCTCGATCGTGACCGTGTCTTCTCTCATGTTCCGTCTGCCGCTCAGTCCGCGGCCTCCGCAAGGGAGGTCATGCAGTGGCCGTGCTCGATGTGGTACTCGAACTCGTGCCGGTAGTGCTTCATGAAACCTTGAACCGGCCACGCCGCCGCGTCGCCGAAGGCGCAGATCGTTCGCCCTTCGATGTTGTTCGCGACGTCGAGCAGCATGTCGAGGTGCTCGCGCTCCCCGCCGCCTGCCTCGATTCGCCTGATCACCCGGTACATCCAGCCGGTCCCCTCGCGGCAGGGGGTGCACTGCCCGCAGGACTCCATGTAGTAAAAGCGCGCGATGCGCTCCGCCATCCGGACCATGCACGTCGTGTCGTCCATGATGACGACCGCCCCCGAGCCGAGCATCGAGCCCGCCGCCCGGATCGAGTCGTAGTCCATGTTGACGTCCATCATGATCTCGGCGGGCAGGACCGGCATCGAAGAGCCGCCCGGAATCACCGCCTTGAGGCGCCGCCCGTCGCGCACCCCGCCCGCCATCGCGAGCAGCTCGCGGAAGGGGGTGCCGAGGGGGATCTCGAAGTTCCCCGGGCTGTTCACGTGTCCCGAGACGGAGAACACCTTGGTGCCGCCCGAGTTCTCGACCCCGAGCTCCCGGAACCAGTCGGGACCGTTGCGCACGATGGCGGGGACGGAGGCGAACGTCTCGGTGTTGTTGACGGTGGTCGGCCGGCCGTAGAGCCCCTGGTTCGCGGGGAACGGCGGCTTGAAACGAGGCATCCCCTTCTTACCTTCGAGGGACTCGAGGAGGCCCATCTCCTCGCCGCAGATGTAGGCGCCCGCCCCGAGCACGCAGTGGAGCTCGAAATCGACCCCGGTGCCGAGGATGTCGGCGCCGAGGAGACCCGCCTCGCGCGCCTCGGCGAGCGCCCTCTCGAAACGCGCGTACGGCTCGTCGCTGAATTCTCCGCGCATGTAGTTGTAGCCGACGGTCGCCCCCATCGCGTAACCGCCGATGGCCATTCCCTCGATGACCGCGTGGGGGTTGTAGCGCAGGATGTCACGGTCCTTGCAGGTGCCGGGCTCGCTCTCGTCGGAGTTGCACACCACGTAGTTCTGGCCCGGCGCCTCGCGCGGCATGAAGCTCCACTTGAGCCCGGCCGGAAACCCGGCCCCGCCGCGGCCGCGCAGCCCCGACGCCTTGACCATCTCGACCACGTCCGCGGGCGGGATTCGTTCGGTCAGGATCCGCTTCCACGCCTCGTAGCCGCCGATCCGGCGGTAATTCTCCCAGGTCCAGGGCTCGTCGAACCGCAGGGTCTGGAAACACACTTCGTTGGCCACGCGTTCCTGCTCTCTCTCTCGCCGGCGCTCGCGGGTCGGGCTACTCGAGCGCGTCCAGGATCTCGTCCACCTTCGCGATGGTGAGATTCTCGTGGTAGCGGTGGTCGACCATCATCATCGGCGCCCCGCAACACGCGGCGAGACACTCCTCCTCGCGCTTGAAGAAGACCCGCCCGTCCGGGGTCGATTCGCCGATGCGCACCCCGTACCGCTCCTCGACGTGGGCGACGATGTCGTCCGCCCCGCAGAGCATGCACGAAATGTTGGTGCAGATGGACACGCTGTGCCGCGCCACCGGCTCGGTCTCGAGCATCGAGTAGAAGCTCGCGACCTCGTAGACGGTGATGGGCGCGAGCCCGAGGTACTCGGCCACCCCGTCCATGAGATCCACGGTGAGGTAGCCGCCGTTGTCGTGCTGCGCCGCCCGAAGCGCCCCGAGAACGGCCGACTGCCGGCCTTCGGCCGGAAACTTCGCGAGCCACCCGTCAATCTCGTGGCGTACGTGCTCGGTAAGTACGCTCACCGATCCACTCCTTCGACGGCAACGCACGCGGGAACCGCAACCGCGACGGCCGGTGCAAGCCATTGATCGGTGAGCGAGCTCACCGATCCACTCCTCCGAATGCCACGCACGCGGGAACCGCGACCACGGCGGCCGAGGGGAGGCACTGATCGGTGAGCAAGCTCACCGATCCACTCCTTCGACGGCAACGCACGCGCGCTCCGCAACCGCGGCGGCCGGTGCAAGCCATTGATCGGTGAGCAAGCTCACCGATCCACTTCCCCGAACACGATGTCCTGGGTACCGATGACGGCGACCACGTCCGCGAGCATGTGGCCCTGCACCATCTCGTTGATCGACGAGATGTGCACGAAGCCGGGGGCGCGGATCTTGACCCGGTACGGCTTGTTCGCTCCGTCCGAGACGAGGTAGATGCCGAACTCCCCCTTCGGGGCCTCGACCGCGGCGTAGGTCTCGCCCTCCGGGACGCAGTAGCCCTCGGTGAAGAGCTTGAAGTGATGGATGAGGGACTCCATGTCTTCCTTCATCGCCTCGCGGGTCGGGGCGACGAGCTTCGCGTCGTCGAGCATCACCGGCCCCGGGTTCGCGCGCAGCCACTCCAGGCACTGGCGCACGATCCGGTTCGACTGGCGCATCTCCTCGACCCGCACGAGATAGCGGTCGTAGCAGTCGCCGTTCACGCCGACCGGAATGTCGAAATCGACCTCGCCGTACATCTCGTAGGGCTGCTTCTTGCGAAGGTCCCACTCGACCCCCGAGCCCCTGAGCATCGCTCCCGTGAACCCGAGCTGGAGCGCGCGCTCGGGCGACACGACGCCGATGCCGACGGTGCGCTGCTTCCAGATCCGGTTGTCCGTCAGCAGGGTCTCGTACTCGTCCACACAGCCCGGGAAACGGTCGGTGAAACGCTCGATGAAGTCGAGGAGGGAGCCTTCGCGCACGCGGTTGAGGCGCTCGGTCTCGCGATTCCCCCGACCGGCCGAGGCGAGGTGGAGCGGCATCTCCTCCGGCAGGTCCCGGTACACCCCGCCCGGGCGGTAGTAGGTGGCGTGCATCCTCGTGCCGGATACCGCTTCGTAGCAGTCCATCAGGTCCTCGCGCTCGCGGAACGCGTAGAGGAAGACGGTCATCGCCCCGATGTCGAGCCCGTGCGCCCCGATCCACATCAGGTGGTTCAGGATGCGGGTGATCTCGTCGAACATGGTGCGGATCCAGCGCGCCCGGGGCGGCGGCTCGATGCCGAGGAGCCGTTCGATGGCGAGCACGTAGGCGTGCTCGTTGCACATCATGGACACGTAGTCGAGGCGGTCCATGTAGCCGATGCTCTGGTTGAACGGCTTCGATTCCGCAAGCTTCTCGGTGGCGCGGTGCAGCAGCCCGATGTGCGGATCGGCGCGTTCGATGACCTCCCCGTCCATCTCGAGGACGAGTCGCAGCACCCCGTGCGCGGCCGGATGCTGCGGGCCGAAGTTGAGGGTGAAGTTGCGGATCTCCGGCATTCGGAATCAGGCCTCGTCCGGTCCGGCGGCGGTGCCCCGGTCGTAGCGCTGGTCGTGCCGGATGACCCGCGGCACGAGGATCCGCTCCTCGACCGTCACCGGCTCGTACACCACCCTCCCCTTCTCCGGGTCGTAGCGCATCTCGACGTGCCCGCTCAGGGGAAAGTCCTTGCGGAAGGGATGACCGACGAAGCCGTAGTCGGTGAGCAGGCGACGAAGGTCCGGATGTCCCTCGAAGAGGATGCCGAAGAGGTCGAACGCCTCGCGCTCGAACCAATCGGCGGACGCCCACACCTCGATCACCGACGGCAGCCGCGGGTACTCGCCCTCGAGGAACACCTTGAGGGTGAGCCGCCGGTTGTGGGCGATCGAGAGAAGCTGGTAGACGACCGCGAAGCGCATGCCTTCCCAGGCGCTGCCCGCGAAACGGCCGTAGCCCGCCCCGCGCGAGAAGCCGGAGGTGGTGGCCGTCTCGCTCGTCTCCCAGTCGGCCTGGCCGTACGTCGAGTAGTCGACGCCGCACACGTCGATGAGCTGCTCGAATCGGAGATCGGGGTCGTCGCGGAGCCGCCCGCACACCGCGAGGAGGTGTTCGGGCGCGGTCTCGGCGACCACCTCGCCCCACGGCGACTCGTGCACGCGCACGGACCCGGCCGCAAGGCGCTCGCGCAGGCGCGCGCCAAGCTCGGTTCGCGGTCCCGACTCGGGCGCCGCGGCGGCGGGTGACGTTTCAGCGGGCAATGGTGTTCGTTCGCCGGATCTTGTTCTGGAGCTGGAGCACCCCGTACAGCAGCGCCTCGGCGGTCGGCGGACAGCCCGGGACGTAGATGTCGACGGGCACGATGCGGTCGCATCCCCGTACCACCGAGTACGAGTAGTGGTAATACCCGCCGCCGTTCGCGCACGACCCCATCGAGATCACCCAGCGGGGCTCCGACATCTGGTCGTAGACCTTGCGAAGCGCAGGGGCCATCTTGTTGACGAGGGTGCCGGCCACGATCATGACGTCGGACTGCCGGGGGCTCGGACGGAAGATGACCCCGAACCGGTCGAGGTCATAGCGGGCCGCGCCCGCGTGCATCATCTCCACCGCGCAGCACGCGAGGCCGAACGTCATCGGCCACAACGAGCCCGTCCGCGCCCAGTTGATGAGGCGGTCGGCCGTCGTGGTGACGAAGCCTTCCTCCAGAACGCCTTCTATTCCCACTCGAGCGCCCCTTTCTTCCACTCGTAGATGAACCCGACCACGAGAATGCCGAGGAAGATCATCATCGAGACGAACCCGAACATGCCGATCGTGTCGAGCACGACCGCCCAGGGGAAGAGAAAGGCGATCTCGAGGTCGAAGATGATGAAGAGGATGGCGACGAGGTAGTAGCGCACGTCGAATTTCATGCGCGAGTCCTCGAACGCCTCGAAGCCGCACTCGTACGGAGAGGTCTTCTCCTGGTCGGGCCGGCGCGGGCCGAACAGCCAGCCGAGGGTGAGCGGGACCACCCCCATCGCGGTCGCGACCACGAGGAAGATGAGGATCGGAAGGTAGTTCTGCTCGAGCATCTCGGCCCTTCAACCGTGTCGAACGCCCCGCCGGCATCGCCGGTGGCGATGTTGGTGCCGAAGGCCGGATTCGAACCGGCACGCCTCGCGGCACTGCCCCCTCAAGACAGCGTGTCTACCAGATTCCACCACTTCGGCATGAAGCCGCCGATTCTATCGCAAAACGCACCGGGACGGGCCGTCGGCGGTACGGCCGGGGGAGCCGCGCAGAGTACCCGCGCCCGGCCGTCACCGGGCGGGCCCGGGGTTGACCGCCCTGCACGATCCTGCGACCGTTTACCCACGCCCCGGACGATTCGTCCCCCCCGGACCCGCCCCCGCGACGTCCTGCGGCAGCGCCGTCGTCCGCCGTCACCCCCCCAAACCCGTCCACACAGAAGGAGTGAACGAAATGAAAGCCAAGAAAACCCTCGCCGTGGTCCTCGCCTCGCTCGCGGTATCCCTGTTCAGCGTGACGAAGGCGTCGGCGGAGACGACGATCGAGTTCATCCAGTGGTGGGCTCCGGAGCTGCCGGCCGGCTCGTTCCGGGCCATCATGGACGACTTCGAGGCGCAGAACCCGGGAATCAAGGTCAAGCTGGTGAGCGGGCCTTACTCCGCCACCCGCGACCAGATCGTCGTCGGCGCCGCGAGCGGCACCCTGAGCGACGTGGTCGGCCTGGACGGAGCCTGGGTGAACGGCCTCTCCAAGCAGGGCGCGATCGCGCCGCTCGACGACCTCATGACCGCCTCGGGCTTCGACGCGAGCCAGGTCGCGGCGATCATCAAGCTCGGCGGCTCGAGCTACATGTTCCCCGTCGCGTCGTTCATCTATCCGGTGTTCGTGAACCTCGACCAGTTCGCGGCCGCCGGCGTCGAGAACCTTCCGCGCAACCGCACGGAGTTCTTCGATGCGGCGAAGAAGCTGACCGACGAGTCCATGAACCGGTACGGATGGGTGCTGCCGCTCTCGCTCCAGACCCCGAACGGCGTGCAGAACGACGTCATGTCCTGGGTCTGGGCATCCGGCAAGAGCATGATGAAGGACGGCAAGCCCGATCTCGTCAACGAGGACGTGGTGGGCGCCCTCGAGTTCATCCAGTCGATGTACGACGCGGGGGTCATCTCTCCCGGAACCTTCGCGAAGAAGGAGCAGGACAAGGTCGAGGAGTTCGTGAACGGCCGGGTCGCGATGATGGTGAGCTCGCTCGCCCACATAAACCTCATCCGCGAGCGCAACCCGGACCTCAACTTCACCATCTCCGACTTCCCGGCCGTCGACGGCTATGACGGGCGCCGCGGCCTGCCCTACGCGTCCTGGGGGATCGGGGTCAGCGCGAACAGCGAGCACAAGGAGGAAGCCTTCAAGCTGGTCGCGTACCTGATGAGCACCGAGGTAAACAGCCGGCTCGTGTCCATCGCCAACGCGTTCCCGGGCAACGTTCACGCGACGCCCGACTTCGTCGCCTCCGACGAGCTGTTCGCCAAGGCGTTCGAGATCTTCCAGACCGGATATCTCGCCAACGAATTCGTCGGCCTCCCGGTCGCCGAAGAGCTGATGCGGATGTTCGACGAGGAGATCCAGCTCATGCTCGACGGCAAGCAGACCGCCGCCGAAGCGGCCGCCAAGGCGCAGGCCAAGTGGGAAGGCGAGTTCTAGCCCGCCTGTTTCACCGATCTCCTGCCACGGCCGCCGCAAGCGGAACAAGCCCCGAAGCGGGGGTGGCGCGGTTCGACGGAGGGCACCGCGCCGCCCCCCTCCGGCCACCCCGCGACCCGGTGCGGAGCCGGATCGTGAATCGGAACCGGGGCCCGGCGGGGTGCGGATGATGCTACGGGGCGCGGCCCGCGCCCCCGACCACAACCACAACGGGAACCGGAGCGACGGAGGAGCCGACGCCCGCGACCGGAACGCCCTGACCGGACCATCCGACAGCGTGAAGCGGTGCTGAACTCTTCGACGGGGCCGACGACGGCTTCGACGCGCGACGCGCCGGGCCGGCGGCCGCGGACCGGCCGGGCGTTCTCGTACCGGACCGGGCGGTCGCTTGCGCCCTACTTCTACGTCGCGCCGTCGTTCGTGCTCTTCGCGGTGATCATGGTCTTTCCGATGATCGTCGCGATTCGCTACTCGTTCCTCGACCGGGCGATCCTGAGTCCCGACCCGTCGTTCGTCGGCCTCGAGAACTTCGCGACCATCTTTCGCGACGACACTTTCTGGATCTCGGTCCGCAACACCCTCTACTTCACGTTCATGAGCGTGGTGTTCCACCTCGGAGTCGGGCTGCTCTTCGCGGTGCTCCTCAACTCCGGGCGGGTCAATCCGGTGCTCCGGAGCATCCTCCGGATCCTCTACATCATGCCGTGGCTGTTCACACCGGTCATCATCGCGATCGTCTGGCGGCTGCTGCTCGATCCGGTCGGCGTCGTCAACAGCATGCTGACCGCCGTCGGCATCGTCGCGCGCAACGTCGAGTGGTTCTCCTCGACGGACACCGCGATTCACGCCCTCACCTTCGTCAACATCTGGGCCGGCTTCCCGCTCTTCATGGTGAGCCTCCTCGCGGGACTCCAGGGCGTGCCGGAGGAGCTCTACGAAGCGGCCGACATGGACGGCGCCAACGAGGTGCGGCAGTTTCGGCACATCACGATCCCGCACCTCCTGCCCATCATCGTCAGCATCGTGCTGCTCGACTTCATCTGGACGATGCAGGTGTTCCCCCTCGTGTGGATGACGACCGGGGGCGGGCCGATCCACGCCACCGAGATGCTGAGCACGTACACCTACAAGCTCGCCTTCTCGCGGTACCAGTTCTCGCTCGCGTCGGCGAGCGCGATCGTCGTGCTCGCCCTGTCCATGGCGGTGACCTGGTTCTACATCCGGCACCAGCGAGCGAGCTACTAGCGAGGCGGCGCCTCGGACGGACGAGACGTGTTCGAATCCACCTCCAGGTTCCCCAATCCCCGGCGCGCCGTAACGGGAGAAACGCCTGCAATACTCGTGGCAGCGGCCTCGTTCGATTCGTCCACGCGGCGCCCGTGCAGGCTTGACTCGACCGTCAAGGTCGCGACGGATCGAGGCGTCTAGGCATGGCAAGGCGGCTCGGGCGCAGGTTCGACTTCCTCACGGTCCTGGTCCACGTCGGGCTCCTCGCCGGGCTCGCGTTCGTCATGTTCCCGGTGCTGTGGATGATCTTCAGCTCGCTCAAGTCGAACACCGAGATCTTCGCCCTCCCCCAGACCCTCTTCCCGAAGGAGTTCACCCTGAGCGCGTATCGGGCGATCTTCGCCAGCCCGACCAAGATCCGGTTCTTCATCAACAGCTACCTCGTGGCGGGCGCGGTCACCCTGGCGACCCTGCTCGTCGCGATCCTCTCCGCCTTCTGCTTCAGCCGCTACACGTTCCGGGGGAAGAAGGCCCTGAACGTGTTCATCATCAGCACCCAGACGGTCCCCCCGATCACCCTGCTCATTCCCTACTTCGGCCTGGTCGTCGCGTTTCGCCTCTTCGACACCTACTACGCCCTCATCCTCACCTACATGGTCTTCACCCTGCCCTATGCGATCCTCATGATGACCGGCTACATGAACACCCTGCCAAGGGAGCTCGACGAAGCGGTGCTGGTCGACGGAGGCTCGAGCTGGAGCGCGCTCTGGCGAGTGCTCGTGCCGGTGTCGATTCCCGGAATCGTCGCGACCGGCGTCTACACGTTCCTGCTCGCCTGGAACGAGTTCCTCTTCGCCCTGACCCTGACCAAGTCGATGGAGATGCGCACGGTGCCGATCGGGATCCAGCTCCTCATGGGACAGCACGCCTACGACTGGAACGAGATGATGGCGATGAGCGTGCTCGGATCGCTGCCGCTCGTGCTCGTCTACCTCGGCGCGCAGCGGTACTTCCTCGCCGGGCTCACCGCGGGCTCGGTCAAGGTCTGAGTCGACGACCCGGCCCGGATGCAGGCTTCGAGGGGACGCTCCGGGAGGCGTTACGATGGCGCTCGGCACGCATCGCCCCGATCCGCCCCGCCGGCCGGTCGCGAAGGCCGGGCGGCCGACCCCACATCAACCGAACGAGAGAGGACGCTTTGGTGGAAAAGAGCCTGGACAGGAAGCTCGCGCGCATTCGTCAGGGGAGCTACACGCCCGCCGACTTCATCATCGCCGACGCGAAGGACGGCGACATGGGCGGGGGGATCACCGCCTTCGGTCCGAAGGCCGACGACTCCGGCCACTGCCGGTCCTTTCCGGAGCACCTGGACGCGATGCGCCACGTCACCGGCACCGGGCTCGTCGACGTCATGCTGATGTCGGCCTCGGCGGCGGAGCGGCTCGGCGCCGAAGGCGTCTTCGCGGACTCGCCGGTCACCCCGGCCGCGCGGCTCAACGATGCCACCGACATCTGGGGGCCGCGCCACTCCGGGTACCGGAAATCCCCGGCCCAGGACTTCCGCACCCCGCGGCTGAAGAGCCTCGCGTCGGTGGTGGACCTCGGCCTTTACTCGATCACCTTCTCGAACGACCTTGCGAGCGACGTCGCGTTTCAGAATGGCTTTCACCGCTTTCTCGACGACCTTTCGGGGAGCGGGATTCGCTACTTCCTCGAGGTCTTCAACCCCCAGATCGATATCGGAATCGCGCCGGAGAGGATCCCGGACTTCGTCAACGACTGCATCGTCCGGTGCCTCGCGGGGCTGACGGAGGCGGACCGGCCGCAGTTCCTCAAGATCCAGTTCAACGGGCCGCGCGCGATGGAGGAGATCTGCCGCTACGACCCGGGGCACCTCGTCGTCGGGGTCCTCGGCGGGGGCGCCGGCACGACCCGCGATACCCTCGAGCTCGTGCGCCAGAGCGAGAAGTACGGCGCCCGGGTCGCCCTCTTCGGCCGCAAGATCCTCTTCAGCGAGGACCCCGAGCAGACCCTGCGCACGATGCGGGCGGTTGTCGAAGGCGATCTGAGCACGGAGGAAGCGGTCAAGGCATACCACGCCCATCTCGCCGCGAAGGGCGTCTCCCCGAAACGCAGCCTCGAAGACGACCTCGAGGTCACGGAACCTGCTCTCATGCGCGATGTTTGAGCGGTTCTCCGCCCCCCGGCCGGCGGCGCGCTCCTCTCCGCCGTGGCGGGACCGTCACCCGTCCGGCGGCTCCAGCGTGACGGGCTCACCGTGGCCGCGCTCGATGCGGACTCTCCGGTTCGCCCGGGTGTCGAGCCAAGCGCTCCGCTCGCCGTCGGGCCAATGCACGCGGATCCCGGCGTCCTTCGCGAGCCCCAGTCCAAAGTGCGACGGCCCGAGCTGACCGCCGGCGTGCCCTCCCCCGATCGTCACTTCGCGCGCGATCGTCCGGCCGGCCGACCTGACCTCGATCCAGGACCCGACGGCGTCGGCGTTGGGTCCGTCCTGCGCCAGCTCGACGGCCAGCCAGTTGCCCATCGGCGCCGGCTTCCCGGCCCCCTCTCCGCTGCCGACATTGCGCCAGGTGCGCAGCGCCTCGCGGCGTTCCACGACCACGAGATCGAGCAGCCCATCGAGGTTGAGATCACTCACCGCCGCGCCCCGGCTGCGCGCGAAGTCGAGGACCTTCGCGGTCTCGGCCGCCTCCTCGAAGGAGCCATCGGGCCTGCCCAGGAAGAGGTTGTTGGGGTCCCGGCTCGCGAAGTCGGGCATGGCGTCGACGTTCCCCTTGGCGACGAAGAGGTCGATGCGCCCGTCGTTGTTGACGTCGTCGAACTCCGCGTGCCAGCCGGTCGATGATTTGAGCTCGCCTCCGGTGAAGGGTCGATGCGCGGTGACCCCCCGCTTCAGGGCGGTGTCCCCATAGCTCGGCTGTCCCGGCCCGTCCGTCAGCGTCCGGAGCTTGTTGTCGCCCATGCTGGTCAGGTAAAGCTCCGGGTAGCCGTCGCCGTCGATATCCTGGCTGGCAATGCCCATGCCCCAGATGCGCAGCCTCCGCCAACCCTCGTCACGGGCCCAGGGGCGTGGCGCTCGGCCGGGTTCGACCCGCCAGAGCTGCTCTTCGCCGTCGATGGCGTAGTGACGGTCGTTCGACACCCGCAGGTCCCGGCGGCCGGTCCGGTCCCAGTCGGTGAAAAGGATCGAGAGCGTGCAGTGGCCGGGAGTGAGCGGCGTGGCTTGCGCATATCGGCCCCCATCCGCCTCCGGCCGGAAAAGGGCGCTCTCATCGCACCGGGGTCGCGCGCCGCGATCATCGGTGATGACCAGGTAGTTGCCGAGCGCCAAGGTCGGGAGTGTCGCGCCGGGCTCCCACTTGGCGCTGAACGCCGTCGTCCAGCCAGCTCCGCCATCGAAGCCCCAGGCCTCGTTGGCGCGCTCGAAGGCACAGTCGCCCCGGCCCCGCAGCAGCACGTTCTCTCCGCGCCTGAGGACCGCGAGATCCACTACGTCGTCGCCGTCGATGTCAATTGGGTATGCCCCGGTGACCAGGGTCAAATCGGTGGCCCCGTCTTCGACGCGGGTGAACGCGAGCGCGCCGCCGACTGCGCTCCGGTTGCGATACAGGCTCGCGGGCTCGGTGCCCCCGGCGACGTACAGATCGGGCCGGCCGTCGGCATCGCAATCGAAGACGGCGACGCCCCCACCGACGAAAAACTCCCACTCGCCGTCGTAACGGTGGTCGATGCCGTCGGCGGCGGTTTCCTCGACGAAGCGCGGCGCCACGACATCGCGCTCGGGATGCTCGGGCACGGTGGGGACCGCGGGGACCGCGCAACCGACGAGCGGGAGCGCCACGGCGAGGGCGCGAGAAGCGCGGGTGGCGCGCCGCACTCGATCGAAAGATGTCACACGGGTTCCCTTGGGTCTGCCCGACCCGCCCGGACTTCTTCGAGGCGCCGAGGTCTTGACACTCGAGTCAAATTCGCAACGCGATTCCTGATTACGCATGAATCTCATCTTCCCACCCCGTTGCGGCGAAAACGGGGTGAGCGATGCGGATGAGGTTCGTGCGAAATCATGACGCGTTTTCAGGAACGAGAGGTACGCGGCTGCTACCGGAACGGCGCGCCCGGGGTTGGAGAACCGTCGGGCGGCTTCGAACACGTCTCGTCGCTCCGAGGCGCAGCTTCGCTAGTGGAGCGAGGCTCGCTCCTCCTCCGTGACCTCGTCGGGACGCTTGCCCATGATGATCATGCCGAGGACGTCATCGGCGGTTACCTCCTGCCGGTTGACGATGTCGACTATCTTGCCATGGTACATGACCGCGATGCGGTGAGAGAGGTCGAAGACGTCGTGGATGTCGTGGCTGATGAGAAAGATGCCGATGCCTTCGTGCCCCAGCTTCCTGATGAGGTCACGCACCTGCTCCGTCTCCGCCGGCCCGAGCGCCGCCGTCGGCTCGTCCATGATGAGGATGCGGGCGTTGAAGTGGACCGCGCGGGCGATGGCCACCACTTGTCGCTGGCCGCCCGAGAGCGCCTTCACCGGCGACTTGAAGTTCGTGAAGCTCGGGTTCAGGCGCGCGATGACCTCCCGCGTGGCGGCCTCCATGGCACCGTCGTCGAGGTTGCCGAGGCGAGTCTTCAGCTCGCGGCCCAGGAACATGTTGGCCGGCGCGTCCTGGTTCTCCGTTAGTGCGAGGGTCTGGTAGATCGTCTCGATGCGGTAGCGCTTGGCGTCGCGCGGGTTGTGGATCGTGGCCCGTTCGCCGTCCACCCGGATCTCGCCGGAATCGGGCGGATGCGCGCCCGAGAGCGCCTTCATCAACGTCGACTTGCCCGCGCCGTTCCCGCCCACGAGGCCCATGACCTCGCCGGGGTAGAGGTCGATGCTGACGTAGTCCACCGCCTGCACGCCACCGAACGCGACCTTGATGTTGCGCATCTCCACGAGCGGCGTGCCCCGGTTCGCCGTCGCCCGGCCGGCCGTCGTCTCCGTCTCTGCCGTTGCCGTGGTCACGTCGCGGCTCTCCTTCGATACGCGGCGTCGATTCCGACCGCGGCCACCAGGACGGCCCCGATGACCATGTTCTGCTGCGCCGTGCCGAAGCCGATGAGGACCATGCCGGACTGGAGGGTCTGCATGAAGAGCGCGCCGAGGACCGCCCCGGGGATCGTCCCGATGCCGCCGGCGAGCGACGTCCCGCCGATGACGGCCGCGGCGATGACGAAGAGCTCGTTGAGGATGCCGAGCGAATTCACCGCCGCGTCAAGGCGACCGGACGTGATGGCGGCGCTGATGGCGACGAGCACGCCCATGAGCGTGAAGGTCTTCATCACCGTCCATCGTACGTTGATGCCCGAGAGCTCGGCGGCTTCGGGGTTGCCGCCGATGGCGAAGACGTAGCGACCGAACTCGCGCCGGCGGACCAGGAAGGTCATGACGGCCGCGACGCCGATCATGATGAGCACGGGGTAGGCGACGCCCGTGGCCAGGATCAGCCCGCCCTCGGGGATGGGGATGTCCCTGGCCTCGGCAAAACGCTCGGCGACCCTGATGGGCCAGGGGTACGCGTTGAGAACCCGGATTGCGCCCAGCACCAGCGCAACTCCGATGGCTACCACGAGCAGCTCGGCCCACAACGGCCGCGTAACGAAGCCGAAGCCCCGCCGGCGCCGACGCGCATGGACGACCACCCCGATGAAGATGAGCACGACGCCGATGCCCAGCACCCAGCCGAGCGTCTCCGACCCGAGTCCCAGGTCCACGCTCAGGCGGCCCAGCGAGCCGTCCGTGCCACCTCCGATCTTCCTGAATGTGCTGTCGAGCGGTGCGATCGTCCTGCCCTCGGCGAGCACGAACGCGCCGCCGCGCCAGAAGAGCAACCCGCCAAGGGTGACGATGAAGGCCGGGACTCCGAGATAGGCGATGATGAAGCCATGTCCCGCGCCGATGGCCGCGCCCACCGCGATGCCTACGCCGAGCGCGATGAGCCACGTGAACTCGTTCTCGAAGCCGATGATGGCGGGCAGGATCTCCTTTTGCGTGATGCCCATGATCATGGCGAGGAAGCCGAGCAACGATCCGACCGAGAGATCGATGTTGCGCGAGACGATGACCAGGACCATGCCGGTGGCCATGACCGCGATCGACGCGGTCTGAACCGACAGGTTCCACAGGTTGCGCGGGGTCAGGAAGCTCCCGCCGAAGATGCTCTTGCCGCCCTGGCCCCAGATGCCGGATGCGAAGTCGAACGCAATCCAGGAGATGCCGAGCGCGACGACCAGCCCGAACAGGCGCGCGTCGATCTCCGTCGACCGGAACAACGCCCCACCCTTGTCGCGAAACGTCCCCAGTATGCCTCCCGGGGTGCCGCCGGTCGATCGTGTGTCCGGCTCTCGGGGGGCTTTCCGAGCCTGGTCGGGCGCGGCGTCGTTCATGCGCTGAGACGCCCCGCGAGGCGATCCCTCGCCTGCGCGGAGCGCGACTGCTGCTGGCGCCGCCGGCCGGCCTGCCGCCCCATGTGATGACTAGGGGCAGGCGTCGACCGAACCGGATTCCACGCCGGCGCAGAGCTCGTCGGCGGCGATCCAGCCGGCGTCGACCACCAGTTGCAGGTTGTCCCTGGTGATGGGGGTGGGCTCGAGCAGGATGGACACCATGTTCGCGCCGTTGGGACCGTCGCTGAACATGGTCGATCCCTCGACCGCGTTCAGGTCCGGGTTCTCGGCGAGCTGCAGGGCTACCCTGGCCGCCTCGGCGCCGAGCTGGCGGGCGTCCTTCCAGACGGTCACGGTCTGGGTCCCGAGCGCGACGCGATTCAGGGCGGCGTTGTCGGCATCCTGGCCCGACACCGGGATCTCGCCAGCCAGTCCCTGGCTGGCCAGAGCCGCGACGACACCGCCGGCCGTGCCGTCATTGGAGGCCACGACCGCGTCGACGTTGTTGTCGTTGTCGGTGAGGATCTGATCCATGTTGCGCTGCGCCACCGAAGGATCCCAGCCGTCGGTGTACTGCTCGCCGACGTTGACGATCTTCCCCGCGTCCATGGCCACCTTGAGGACTTCGAGCTGGCCCCCGTGAAGGAAGTCGGAGTTGGGGTCGGCGGGGTTGCCCTTGATGAAGACGTAGCGGCCCTCGGGCACCACATCCTGGATTGCGCGGGCTTGCATACGCCCCACCTCGACGTTGTCGAAGGTGATGTAGAACGTGCGGGGATCCTCGATCAACTGGTCGTATCCGATAACCGGCACGCCGTTGTTGATCGCATTGTTGACCGCCGGCCCGACGGCCGACGGGTCCACGGCCAGGATCAGGATGACGTCGGCGCCCTGGTTGATGAGCTGCTCGATGTCCGCAATCTGCTTCTCGGCCGACCCCGCCGCGTCGGTCTCGATGTACTGGGCGCCGGCCTTTTCGAGCACGGCCTGGATGGCGGGCTTGTCACGGAGCGCCCACCGCTCTTCCTGGAACTCTCGCCAGCTCACCGCGACGACCGTCTCGTCGGCCTGCGCAGTTACCGCGCCGACCGACGCCATCGTCCCGGTTGCGGCGACGGCCATGGCAAGCAGTGCTGCCGTTTCCATCCTGAGTCTTTGCATCTGAAGTCCTCCTGCGTGAAGGGCGGAGAGAGCCGGCCTCGCGGCCGGATTGGAGCTGATCCTGACACGGAACTACCGGACGAGGAAACGTTTGTCAAGAACGGGTGTCCGGGGCAAATTGACAGACATGGGGGATGCGCCGACACTCGTTCGGCCACCAGTCGAGGAGAACGAGAGATGACGCGGAGAGTGATTCCATTGCTGAGTGCGGCCGCAATCGCCATTGCGGGCGTTGCCGTATCCCTGTCGCCTCCTGCGCACGCCGAAGCGCTCGACGACATCAAGGCGCGCGGCAAGATGCTCGTCGCGATCGACCCGACGTTCGCGCCCTTCGAGTACACCGATGCGAGCGGCAACATCGTGGGCTTCGACCCCGCGGTTCTCGAGCTTGTCGCCGAGGGGATGGGGGTCGAGATCGACTACCAGGTGATGGGCTTCTCCGGGATCATTCCCGGTCTCATCGCCGGCTCGTTCGACTTGACCGCGACCGCGCTCGCGGTGCGCAAGGAGCGCGCCGAACGCATCGACTTCACCGTTCCGGTCGCGGCCGGGGTGAGCGGGATCCTTCGCCGCGGCGGCGACACGAAGGTCGCGGGCACCGCGCCCGCGGATCTCTCCGGGCTCAAGGCCGCGGTCAAGGCCACGACCCAGCCCGAGCAGGTGCTGCAGGGCTTCAACGAAGAGCTCGAGCAGAAGGGCATGAAGCCGATCGAGCTCCTGAGCGTGGAGACCGTCGAGCAGACGATCGCGGCCCTGATGGCGGGACGGGTCGATTTCGTCGCCGACGATGTCGCGGTGCTCGCCACCGTCATCAAGGCGCGCTCGGACGATCTGGAGATCGTCGGCACCGTCGGCCCCTCCGTGTACATCTCCTGGGGCACGAACAAGGACGACCCCGCGCTCAACGCGGCCCTCAACGAGCAGATCATCGCGCTCAAGGAGAGCGGCAGGCTCGCCGAGCTCCACATGGAGTACTTCGGCGTCACGTTCGATCTGCCGAACGAGAACTTCATCCCCGCCGAGTAGAGCGATACGGAATCGGATTGGATTCCGTATCGAACCCCGGAGGGCACGGACCGGACCGGTGATGCCGGGCCCGGTTCGTGCCGTTCGACGGCCGATCCGGCATGTTCGACGTTGCGCGCGTCGTCGAGGCGTGGCCCCTCCTCGCGAAGGGAGCGTGGGTCACCGCTCAGTTGACCGTCGCCGCCACCGCGGTGAGCCTCATCGTCGGCACCCTCTCCGCCATGCTCCAGCTCTCCGGGCTTCGCGCCGGATACTGGTTGAGCCGCGTCTACGTCAGCGCGATGCGCGGCACTCCGCTGCTCGTTCAGCTCTTCGTCGTCTTCTTCGGACTGCCCCTCCTCGGCATCCGGGGCGAGGCCTTCCTCGCCGCGGTCATCGCCATCGGACTCAACAGCGGCGCCTTCGTCACCGAGATCCTCCGCGCCGCGGTGCTCAACGTTCCGCGAGGACAGATCGAGGCGGCGGAGGCGGTAGGCATGTCGCGCTGGCAGCTCTGGCGACGGACGATCCTTCCGCAGGCCTTCGTCACGAGCCTTCCGGCCCTCACCAACGAGTTCACGATCCTCCTCAAGGCGACGCCGCTCGCCTCGGTGGTGGCGGTCACCGAGCTCACCTACGCCGGGCAGCTCGTCATCGCGCGCACCTTCGAGCCGACCGAAATCCTGCTGACTGTCGCGGCCGTCTACGTCGCGTTCGTGCTCTGCCTGAGCCAGGTCTCGCGCCGGATGGAAAGCCGGTTCGCGCGGCGCTGGTCCATCCAGTAGCGCAGGCGGGGGAGACGCGTGGATCTCGACCTCATGCTGCGGAGCCTCCCCCTGCTCGCGGCGGGCCTTCGCTGGACAGTCGTGGTCGCGATCCTCGGCATGGCCCTCGCCCTTGCGCTCTCGGTGGTCCTCGTCGCGATGCGCCGTTCGGCCCACCGATTCGTGCGCGCGCCGGCCCGCATCTACACCGAGATCATCCTCGGGGTCCCGATCCTGGTGCTGCTCTTCATCGTCTTCTTCGTCCTGCCGGAGGCGGGCATCGTGATCGACCCGCTCCCCGCCGGCCTCATCACCCTCATGCTCTACTACTCACCCTATCTCGCGGAGGTGATTCGCGGGGCGCTCAACGCGGTGCCGGCGGGGCAGATCGAGGCGGCCCGGACGGTCGGCATGTCGCGCTTCCGGATCGCGCAGCGAATCGTCGCCCCGCAGGCCGTCGGGCTCATGCTGCCGCCCATGACCGGGCTCTTCATCGGGTTGACGAAGGACACCGCGATCCTCTCGGTCATCTCGGTGGCCGAGCTCACCTTCCAGGCCAAGCAGGTGATCTCGCGGACCTACGCCCCGTTCGAGGTCTATGTTCTGGTGGCCGCCGGCTACTGGGTCCTCACCTTCGTACTCGAAACCGCCCTGCGCCGGGCCGAGACTTCGGTCACCCGGTACCGGCGGGCCTAGGGCAACGCCGGACCGTGCAGCGACGCGCCCCGCAGCGACTACCGACGACGGGAACGGCCATTTCGTGCAGCGACGGTCGAGAATCGCGATGAACAGCGAGTTCACCCCCGCGGTGGAGGTGCAAGACCTCCGGAAGTCGTTCGGCGATCTCGCAGTGCTCCGCGGAGTCTCCTTCACCGTCGCGGCGGGCGAGGTGGTCTGCGTGCTCGGCGCTTCCGGCTCCGGGAAGTCGACCCTGCTCCGGTGCGTGAACGGGCTCACCCCCGCGACGGGCGGCGACGTCCGAATCGGCGGGGAGCTCCTCGGCCAGCGGGAGACCGCGCCCGGCCGGCGCGAACCCCTGCCGGAAGCCGAGCGGCGCCGACAGCGCCGCCGCATCGGCATGGTGTTCCAGCTCCTCAACCTCTGGCCGCACCGGACAGCGGCCGGGAACGTCATGGAGGGCCCGATGATCGTCCTCGGAATGACCCGCAAGGACGCGCGAGAGCGCGCCGAGCGGCTCCTTGCGCAGGTGGGACTGCTCGACAAGGCGGACGTCTACCCCGCTCGCCTTTCCGGAGGCCAGCAGCAGAGGGTCGCGATCGCCCGCGCGCTCGCGATGGAGCCCGAGATCATCCTCTTCGACGAGCCGACGAGCTCGCTCGACCCCGAGCTGGTCGGTGAGGTCCTCAACGTCATGCAGGACCTCGCACGGCGCTCGACGACGATGATCGTGGTGACCCACGAGATCGGGTTCGCGGCCGAAGCCGCGGACCGCATCATCTTCCTCGACGAGGGCCGGGTGCTCGAAGAAGCGCCGCCGCTTCAGTTCCTGCACAATCCCCGGCACGAACGATCGCGCCGGTTTCTCGAGCAGTTCCTGAGCCGGAGCTCCGCCTTCCTGTCCTCCTCGACGCCGCCTCCCGCAGGTGAATCGCGATGACCCTCAAGCCACACGGCAGCCCCTACAACTGGGCCCCGGAAGCGATCCGGCGGCTGGATTCGAGCCGCCGGATCGTCATCCAGGACCTGACCCTCGAGGGCGACGGCGAGGAGATGGCGGGCCTCTACCTCTCCGGGGCGGACAAGGTCGCGATCGCGCAGCAGCTCGACGCGATCGGGGTCCCGCGCATCGCGGTCCTCGGAAACTCGCCGCGGCCGACCCCGGACGAGGTGCGGGAGGCGGAAACGATTGCGGGCCTGGGCCTTGCGTGCCGGATCGGCTCCTTCGCCAAGACGGCGCACGAGATTCGCCTCGCGGCGGATATCGGCCTGTGGGGAGTCACGGTGCTCGTCGGCGCCAACGACGCGCTGCTGCCGGACGGCCGGAGCGGCGACGATCTCGTCGCGCACTCGAGAGGCCTGATGGAGGCCGGCAAGGAGCGGGGCCTGCACACGACCTTCATGGCGATGGACGCCACGCGAACGAGGCCCGAGTTCCTGCGCCGCCTGCTCGCCGGAGTCGAGGCGGCGAGCGACGAGATCGTGATCGCCGACTCGCTGGGGGTCGCGTCGCCCTGGGGTTTTCGGCATCTCGTCGAGCTTGCCCGGACCTGGACGACGCGCCCGATCCAGGTCCACTGCCACAATCATTCGTCGATGGCGGTGGCCAACGCGATGGCGGCCATCGTCGGCGGCGCCTCGGTGGTCCACACGACGGTGAACGGGCTCGGCGAGCTCGCCGGCCAGGTTCCCCTCGAGGAGTTCGCGGTCGCCGCGGAGCTGCACCTCGGCCTCACGACCGGAATCGACCTCGAGCGGCTGAAGGGTTTGTCCGATTACGTGGTGAAGGCCACCGGGGTTCCCATCAGCGTGCAGAAGCCGGTGGTTGGCGACCACGCCTTCAGCTTCCCGGAAACGGAGGAGATCCAGGAGGCGATCTACGGCCTCTACCGGCAGGGCAAGCTCGACGAGTGCCTGCCCTCCCCCGCCGATCGCGTGGGCGCGACCATGCACATGGCGATCGGGCGCAAGTGCAACGAGTACACGGTACGCTTCAACCTGGAGACGCGGGGCCGGACGGCCGACGACGCGACGATTCGAACCATCGCCGAAGCGGTGCGCGCGAAGGCATCGGCCGCGACCGGCCACTACATCATGGACGAGGCCGAGTTCATGGACTTCGTCGAGCGGCAGGGCTTTCGCCTGATCCCATTCGACCCGAGCGCGGAAGCGCGAGGACCGGCTGCCGGACACGGCCAGTGAGGGCTGATCGGAGCGACGACGTCGATGTCATCGCCGGAAAGCCGGCCACGGACGGGAGCAGCGTGAGCGACCGCGGCAACGCCAACCGTGCCTTCCCGTGCTTCCACGGCGAACCGCGCCGCAACCGCCACCGGGTCGCGGCGCTACCGGGTCGCGGCGCTACCGAGGCACGCATGCCTTCGCCAAGGCCTGCGATTGCCGCGGCGGGCCCGTGCTAACGTCCTCTCTCCGCCACCCTCCTCCCAGGTCCAGGTACCCGCCATGACACCGCCAGAACGCCTCCGCAACCTGCTCGCCGAGCCGGGATTCGTCGTGATGCCCGCCGTGTGGGACGGCCTGACAGCCAAGCTCACCGCGAAAGCCGGGTTCGAGACCGCCTTCCTGTCCGGCTCGTGCATCGCCGCGAGCCGCCTCGGCGGCCCGGATCTGGACCTGCTGTCCGTCTCGGAGTTCCAGGATTCCTTCCGGCAGGTCCGCGAGGGGGCGCCTGACCTGCTCGTCCTCGCCGACGGAGACCACGGCTTCGGCAATGCCATGAACGTCCAGCGCACCGTGCGAGCCTACGGCCGGGCCGGAGCGGCCGCCATCCTGATCGAGGACAAGGTCACTCCCCGGGCCCTGACCGCCGCCGGCAAGCCCAGCCTGCCCCGGGACGAGGCGCGCATGAAGATCCGCGCGGCGGTGGAGGCGGCGAAGGACTCGGGCATTCTGATCCTGGCCCGCACCGACTGCCGCCCCACCCTCGGCATCGACGAGGCGCTCGCGCGCATCGAGGCCTTCGCGGAGGAAGGGGCGGACATCCTGTTCCTCGATTCCCCGGCCGACGAAGACGAGATCCGCCGTGCCGTCGGGGCCGCCGCGGGTCGGCCGTCCTTCGTCGTGCTTTCGCCGGGCGCGCCGCGGGCCACCCCCACCCGCGAACGGGCCGCGGAGCTCGGCTTCAAGATCGGGACCTATCCGACCGCCATGCTGTCGCCCGTCGTCGGCGCCATCGAAGCCGGGCTGGCCGCCCTCAACGCCGGACAGGCGGAAGCGGCGAGCGCGCTCGAGCCGGCGGTGCTGCGAGAAACGCTCGGCTACGGCGACTACGAGAACCAGGCCCGGCGCTTCACTTCATCCGGCTGAAGGGTCCGCCCCGTCACGCTTCGAGTGGATTTCCGGCACTCTCCCGAAGACCGGCTCCCAGGCACCATTGACGAACAGCCAAGTGGTCTTGCAAGACCAATTCGCTGGAACGGACGAATCTGCATGAGATTCTCCTCCTCATCAGCTCGCCGTTTCTCTTCGTTCCCCCCCGAGAGTGGCACCCGGGCGGGCAAGTCCAACGGGAATCCCGATTGCGCACATGGAACATGGGTTCGCGGGCGCTCCGGGCTCGCCGGACCGGGCCGTCGGAGGCGCCCCGACCGTGCTACAGTTCCTCCATGGACCGGGAGAAAATTGCGCCTGACCAGTATCTTGCGGGCGTAGTTGCGCGCTTTGCGAGCGTCGTCCGGGAGCGGTTCGGGGAATCGGTCATCGACATCCGCCTGTTCGGTTCATACGCGCGGTCGAGCGCGCACGAGGACTCCGACGTGGACGTTGCGGTGGTGCTGGAGGACGCCGGGTGGGCAACGCGCAGGGACATCATCGACCTCGCCGCGGACATCGGACTCGAACACGATCTCGTGCTCTCGCCGACCGTGTTCGATCGGGTGACCTACGAGCGCTGGCGCGCCCAGGACCGGGCCCTGGTCCGCGATATCGAGACGGAAGGAATCAGGGTATGAACGCGGAGGGATGCCACGAGAGCTCGCTCGCGGAGCTCGCGCTCGCCGACGAAGAGCTCGGAAGCGCCGAGTCGCTCCTCCAGGCGAGGTTCGAGCGCGTGTCCCTCACCCGTTCGTACTTCGCGGTGTTCCACGCCGCGCGAGCGCGCCTCTACGCTTCCGGCTTCGAGCCCCGGTCGCATGCGGGCGTTCATCACCTTTTCAACCTGCACTTCGTGAAGACGGAGCGGTTCGAGCCCGGCGCGTCCCGCCTTCTCGCGCGTTTGCAGAAATACCGGGAGGAAGCGGACTACTCGAACGCATTCGTGGTCGACCCCGACGGTGCCCGCGAAGAGCTGGAGGCGGCGCGGGCCTTCGTGGAAACGGTCCGCGGGCAGATGAAGTCGAGGCCGGGGCGGCCTCGCAGTCAGTAGACGGTGCGGTGGTCGGGGCGGCCGCTCCGGACCGGGGGGCAGCGGAAACCCAGGCCGGCGAACCGGGCGGGGGAACCGGACCCGGTAGTCGGCGGCCCTGTCGTCCGTGCCCGTCCACCATCGAAGCAGCGTCTCGCAGGGCGCGAGGCGGGTGCCGAAAGAGGAGAGCACGACAATGACCGACGACCGGATTGCCAAAGCGGCGGCGCTCTTCGCGAAAGCGTGGCGCAACGGCACGAGCATCGAAGCGTTTCCGGACGATCTGGTCCCGCGCGACCTGGCCGAAGCGACCGCGATGCAGGATGAGATGGCCGCGCGGATTGGCGAAGACGTCGTCGGCTGGAAGATCGCCGGCCGACCGGGCGCGCCGATGGGCCGCATTTTCGCGTCGACGAGCTTCGACAACGGGGCCCCCCTGCCGCTCCCCCGCTACGCACGCAACATCGTGGAGTGCGAAGTCGGCTTCAGGCTGAGAATCGACCTGCCGCCACGCGCGCAGCCCTACGAGCGCGAAGAAGTGGCCGCCGCCACCGACCTTGCCATCAACATCGAGCTCGTCGGCTCGCGTCGTGCCAATGTCGTCGAACGGGCGGCGGCGGCGCTCGCCGCCGGTCGGCCCTTCCCGGCCGACGACACAGAGAGGCTGCTCGTCATCGCCGACAACGCCGGGAACCTCGGCCTCGTCGCCGGTCCCGTCATCGAGGATTGGCAGCACCGTTCGCTGCTCGACATCACCGTCGAGCTGCGCATCGACGGTGGGGAGAGCCGGCCGCTGCTCCCGAGGCAACGCAGGTCGGAACCGATCGACGTGCTGCTCTGGGCGACGAACGACCTGTCCCGGCGCGGCATCGGGTTGAAGGCCGGTCAAATCATCACCCCGTCCAGCGTCAACGTGCCGGAGCCGCTGCCCGCGGGCAGCACGGCCGTCGCCGTGTTCGAAGATCTCGGTCGGATCACCTTCAGCCTTGCCGCGGCCTGAGCGCCGCTTCGCCGGTACCCTCCACCGATTCCCGGAGCCAATCCGGCGGCTCCGCTCGTTGCAAAGGAGCAGGCGTCGATCTCGACCTCGAGGATCCGGCGGACGGTTGAAGGCCGGCCCAGCAATCGCCGGGGCGGCTGACCGGCCGGGGCGCAGGCGGGAGGACCCGCTACCAGACGCGCTCGAGGCTGATCGCCCTTCCCTCGTCCATGGACAGGAGCGCGGCTTCGGCGATCGCCTGGGCGCGAAGGCCGTCGGCGAGAGTCGCGTGGACCGGCCCCTCCCCCGCCACCGCGCGGGCGAACACCTCGAGCTCCGCGACGTAGCTCGCGGCGAACTGGGAGTAGGTGTCGGCGACGATGCCGCTCCCCGTGACCCCGGGTCCCCGGAAGTGCTCGACCGTGCCGGCGCGCTTCCGTCCCGCGGTCAGCATTCCCTCGGCGCCGAAGACTTCCACCAGCTCGTCCTGCCCGTACGCGGTGCGCCGGCCGAACTGGAAGGTGGCGAGCGCCCCGCTCTCGAAGCGGACCACGAGCGCGGCGGTGTCCACGTCCCCGAAGTCGCCGAGCCGCGGGTCGATGAGGCACCCGCCGGTCGCGTACACCTCGACCGGCTCCGAGTCCGCGAACCAGCCGGCGAGGTCGTAGAAGTGGGCACCCTTCTCGCGGAGCATGCCCCCGGAGAAGGGAACCGATTCGGGCGCGGGCGGGCTCGCGCTCCGCGAGACGACGTGCACCGACTCGACCGCGCCGATCTCCCCGCCGCGGATCCGCTTGGAGAGCTCGCGCATGTCCGCGTCGAGCCGGCGGTTGAGCCCCATCGCGGCAACCACCCCGGTCCTCGCCGCCGCCTCCACGCAGGCGACGGCCCCGGGGAGGTTGTCCGACACCGGCTTCTCGCAGATGAACGGCTTCCGGGCCCTCGCGCACGCGAGCACGTGCTCTTCGTGGGACGACGTCGACGACGCAACGATGACGGCGTCGACGCGGGAGTCGCCGAGCGCGGCCACCGGCGAAGAATCCGCGATCGCCCCGGTCTCGGCCGCGAGGCGGGCGGCGCGGTCGAAGTGCTGATCGATCGCGTACAGGAGGGTGAGGTCGGGATGCGCGGATATGTTTCGGGCGTGTACCGTGCCGATCGTGCCGGCCCCGATGACTGCGAAGCGGGTCACCCCGGCGCCTTGCCGGGAATCATCACCGGTTTCCCGCTGCGACGCTCATCGGACCAAAGGCTCCCCTGCCCGGCCTCGAGCACCGGCGGCGCGGACTCCGAAGGGTCCGGCCTGCGTGTCGCGCTCACGGCCAATCCCGATCACCAAGCTTCAACATCGGCCAGCCGAAAGGGAATGTCAAGGCGTCGCCCGTGGACTCCACCCCGCGCGGGACGGCACGCGGCCCGGGCGCGAGCGCTTGCTGGACCGGGGCGTCCGCGTCCCCGCAAGCCCCGTTGACTTCCCGTATCCGGTCCATGATTCTATGGAAGCGTGTGGTGGTCGCCCCGATCCGTTTCGCTCCCCGGCTCGCGACGCTTCCGGCAGGAATCCGTCCGTTCCGGGAGACCGCGCGCCCGTCAATCCAGCCCGGCAAGAGGGCCGCAGGTTCCCCCGGGCGCTCGAGGCGAGCCGCGCGGCAGCGCTCCGCCGGCACCGCAAGATGCACCGTGCCGGCGCGTGCCGGGCCTTCGCAAGGGGAGGACTCGGCGCCGGTTCCACCGGGACCGACTGGCGAGGAACATGACGACCCGGGTGCCTGAACGAGAGGGAACGAGAATGAAGCTCTACGATTTCGGGCCGGCGGCGAACGCCCAGCGGGTGCGCGTCTTCCTGGCCGAGAAGGGCCTGGAGGTCCCGACCGAGCAGTTGAACGTGCGCGAGGACGCGCAGTTCGCCGAGCCCTTCACCTCGATGAACCCCTTCCACTGCGTGCCGTTTCTCGCGCTCGACGACGGCACGGTCATCGCGGAATCGATGTCGATCTGCCGCTATCTCGAGGAGCTGCACCCGGAACCGGTGCTGTTCGGGCGCACCGCCGAGGAGCGCGCGGTCATCGACATGTGGATGCGCCGCTTCGAGCTGGACGGGTTCATCCCCCTGCTGCACGCGATGCGCAACCACGTGCCGACGTTCGCGGGGCGGGTCGTGCCCGGCACCCGCACCGATCTGCCGCAGCTCCCCGCGATGGTGACCCGCGGCAAGGAGATGATGGAGATCTTCCTCGGCCGCATCGAGGCGCACATGGCCCGGAACGAGTTCGTCGCCGGACCGGCGTTTTCCGTCGCCGACATCACCGGCTTCTTCACCCTTCGGCTCGCCACCGCACTTCAGATGGATATCGGCGTGATCGCACCCGCCGTAGCCGCCTGGTTCGCCAGGGTGTCGGCGCGGCCGGCCTTCCAGCTCTAGGCAGGTACCCATGAGCAAGCCAGTTTGTGTCGTCTCCGGGGTCGGGCCGGAACACGGCACCGGAGCGGAGATCGCCAGACGATTCAGCGTGGGCGGCTATCGGGTCGCCATGCTCGCCCGCAACGCGGCCAGGCTTGACGCTCTCGCCGGCAGGTACGAGGACGCGCGGGCCTACCCCTGCGACGTCGGCGATCTCGACGCCCTGGTGGGGACCGTCTCACGCATCAGGGAGGAGATGGGCGCGCCGAAGGTCGTCATCCACAACGCCCCGCGCGCGACCCACGGGAGCATCCTCCAGATGGACCCGGACGACCTCGAGAAGAACTTCCGGGTCAACGCGACGGCGCTGCTCCATCTCGCCCGCGAGACCCTTCCGGGGATGCTGGATGAGGGCGAGGGCGCGATCCTGGTGACCGGCAACACCGCGGCGACCCGGGGCAAGAGCCATTGGGGCTTCTTCGCCGCCACCAAGGCGGCGCAGCGGATCCTCGCCGAATCGATGGCCCGCGAGTTCGGCCCCCGGGGCATCCACGTCGCCTACTTCGTCATCGACGCCGCCATCGACACCCCGCGCACCCGCCCGGTGCTCTCCCCCGACAAGCCGGACGACTTCTTCGCCAAGCCCGCGGCGATCGCGGAGGAGATGTACCGGGTCGCCCACCAGGACCGCTCCGCCTGGTCCTTCCTCGTCGAGCTGCGCCCCTTCGGCGAGGTCTGGTAGCGGGGAGGCCGGGCGGCACCGCCGGCATTTCGCGTGTCGCGATCGGCTGGACCCTGAAGAAACGCTCGATTCGAACCGGCGGTGGCGGCCCCGGCACCTCCGTATCCATCGCGGGAAGGGGAGCCCCGGACGTGCGAGGCGCCACGCGCAACGGCGGTCAGGCGACCTCGGCGGCCTGGCGGTCGGCGTGGTAGGAGGAGCGCACGAGCGGTCCGCTCGCGACGTTCGCAAACCCGATCTCCTCGCCGAGCCGCCGGAACTCCTCGAACATTCTCGGTTCGACGAATCGTTCCACCGGAAGGTGACCGCGGCTCGGCTGGAGGTACTGGCCGACCGTCAGCATGGAGCAGCCGTTCGTGTGCAGGTCTCGCATCACCTCGACGATCTCGTCGTCCGTCTCCCCGACCCCGACCATGAGCCCGGACTTGGTCGGCACGCCGGGATGGGCCTCGCCGAAACGGCGGATGAGCTCGAGCGACCAGGCGTAGTCCGCCCCCGGGCGGACCTTGCGGTAGAGCCGGGGAACGGTCTCGAGGTTGTGGTTGAAGACGTCCGGCGGCGCGGCGGCGAGCGCGTCGAGGGCACGATCCATCCGGCCCCGGAAGTCGGGGACGAGGATCTCGATGCGGGTGGTCGGGTTCTGCCCTCGGACGGCGCGCACACAGGCCGCGAAGTGCCCGGCCCCGCCGTCGCGAAGATCGTCCCGGTCCACCGAGGTGATGACCACGTGGCGAAGCCCCATGCGGGCCACCGTCGTCGCGAGCCGGAGCGGCTCCGCGGGGTCGAGGGGATCGGGGCGCCCGTGGGCCACGTCGCAGAAGGGGCAGCGGCGGGTGCAGAGCTCGCCCATGACCATGAACGTCGCCGTCCCGTGCGCGAAGCACTCGCCGAGGTTCGGGCAGGACGCCTCCTCGCACACGGTGACGAGGCGCTGCTCGCGAAGGAGGCCCTTGAGCGCCGCGACCCTCGGCCCGGTCGGGGCGCGCACCCGGATCCAGGGGGGCTTGCGCGGAAGCGGCCCCTCGACCGGGATGACCTTGACCGGGTTGCGGGCGGTCTTGCTCGCCCCCGATTGCGCGGAAGGATGATTCGAAGTGGACATGATGGGCAGTATGCCAGCCTTGCCGGCCCGTGCGCGACCCGACCTCTCTCGTGGGAGCTTGCCCGTGGTACGCTTTTCGCATGGCCGCCGTATTCGACACCCGCGCCGCCGTGCGCGGCCTCGAAGCGGCCGGCATCGACACGAAGCATGCGGAAGCCATCGTCGAGACGATGCGGGACGCTCGCACCGCCGATACGGACCAGCTCGCGACCAAGGCCGACTTGAAGGCCGACCTCGCGGAGCTCCGCGCGGACCTCTACCGCGCGCTCTGGATTCAGGGCGGCGCCATCGTCGCCATCATCGCTGGATTCTTCACCATCCTCTCGGGCCTGAAGCTGCTCTAGCCCGCCGTCAGGCGGCGTCGTGCCCGATGACCCACTCGTGGTCGGGGTGGTTCCGGAAGCGCCACTTTCGCATCGGTCCGGCCATGACGTTGAGGTAGTAGAGCTCGTAGCCGTAGGGCGCGCCGACGGGATGGTGTCCCCGGGGCACGAGCACCACGTCGTGGTCCGCGACCGCCATCGTCTCGTCGAGCGACCCGTCCTCGGTGAACACCCGCTGGACGCCGAATCCCTGGTCCGGGCTCACCCGGTGGTAGTAGGTCTCCTCGAGGAAAGTGATGTTCGGATAGTCGTCCTCGTCGTGGCGGTGCGGCGGATACGACGACCAGTTGCCGGCCGGGGTGTAGACCTCGGTCACGAGGAGCCGGTCGGCGACGTCCGCCTGCTCCATCGCGATCGCGTGGATGTGCCGGGTGTTCGCGCCGGAGCCCCGGACCTCTTCCTCGATGTCGTCCGGCCCGATGACCCGGGCCGCGTGCCCGCCCTCCCCGGGAGCGGTGCAGACCGCGACGGTGCACGGGGTCGTCGCCCGCATCCGCCATTGCGAGCCGTTCGGGACGTAGACGCTCCAGGGCTTCGTCCGCTCGAAGACGTCCATCCGCCCACCGAGCTCGCCGAACGCCTCCCCGCCCGCCGTGATCTCCGCCCGTCCTTCGACGAGGACCAGCATCGCCTCGCGCTCGCCGGTCGCCTCGGCCGCCTCCTCCCCCGGCTCGAGCCGGTAGAGCCCGAAGCCGACGTAGGTCCAGCCCGCCGACGCGGGGGTGATGTCGTGCACCTTGCCGCTCGTCCCCGCCGGACGCCTGTGCAGATCGCTCATGTTCCCTCTCCCTCGTCGATTGCCCGCGCCCGATCCCACTCTGCGCAGAGCCGTCCGTAGCGGGCCGCCATGTCCGCGACGGCCGCCCCGTCGTCCGCCTCCCCCGCGAGCCAGTCCCGGGCGGCTGCGGCGAAGATCGTCCGCCCGACCGCGAAGCCCTTGACCGCCCGGTGCCGCGCGGCCGCCGCGAAGCTCTCCGCGAGACGCTCCTCGCTCTGCCCGCGCCCGAGGACCACCATTCCGCGGCACCACGGATCGTTCCGCTCCACCGCCCCGCACGCGAGCGACCAGGCCGCATCGCCCGCCATCGGCTCGATCTTCCACCAGTCCGGACGCACCCCGAGGTCGTAGAAGCGCTGGATGACCTCCGCGGTGGTGCCGTCCGCCATCGGCCCGTCCCCGGAAGCGATGACCTCGAGCATGAGCTCGAGACCGTTCGCCCGAGCCGCGCGGGCGAGGCGCACGATGGTGTCTTCCTGGCTCGCCTTCATCTGCGCCGCATCCCCGGGGTGGTAGCGGCAGAGCACCTTTACGACGTGCTCGACCGGCCACTCCTGGAGCGCGGAACCCGGGTCGCGGCCGATGTCGAGCTCGAGCGGGCGCGAGCCCGGCACCTCGACCGGCCGCCCGATCCACATCCCCCGCCCCGCCGCCGCGTAGAGCGCGTTCCGCCCCCATTCCCAGTCGCTCAGGATTCCGTACCCGGACCGCCCGGACGCGACCTCGAGGGCCGCCTCGAGGCAGAGCTCCTTGAACCGATGGATCCGGCCCGGGTCGGCGCCCGCCTCCGCCGCCGCCGCCACCATCTGCGCGCGGTGGTCGAAGGCGAAGATCCGGACCTCCGGCCATTCGCCGCGGCGGTTGGTCGCCCAATGGACGTGCTCGAGCTCCGCGTCGTTGCGAAGGGCCGGGGTCCGCACCCCCCGCTCGAAGAAGAACTCGAGCTCCTCCCGGCTCGGATAGGAAGGGGTACAGCCGTGGCGCGACACCGCGAGCGCCCCGCACGCGTTGGCGTACTTGAGGGTCGTCGGCCACTCCTCGCCGTCGAGCCAGCCCTTGAGGAGCCCCGCCATGTAGCCGTCGCCCGCCCCGAGCACGTTGAACACCTCGATGGGGAAGCCCGGACCCTCGACGCCGTCCTCGAGGCGATCGGGGATCGCCCCTTCGAAGACCACCGAGCCCATCGGGCCGCGCTTGCACACGAGTACCGCCTCGGTGATCGCCCGCACCGCGCGAAGGGCCGCGACGGTGTCCGTCGAGCCGCCCGCGATGTGGAACTCCTCTTCCGTCCCGACGATGAGGTCGAACAGGGGCAGGTTGGACTGGAGCTTCGCGGTGACCCCGGCGCTTTCGACGTAGCGGCTCTCCCCCTCGCCGTGGCCCGCGACCCCCCAGAGGTTCGGTCGGTAGTCGATGTCGAGGGCGGTCCGGGCGCCGTTCGCGCGGGCGAGCCGGAGGGCCTTCAGCGCCCCCGCCTCGGGCCGCGGGTGGCTCAGGTGCGTGCCGGTCACCGTGAAGCTCCGCGCCTCGGCGATGAAGTCGGGGTCGACGTCGTCCTCGCAAAGGGCCATGTCCGCGCAGTCTTCGCGGTAGAAGATGAGAGGGAACTGCCGGTCGTCGCGGATCCCGAGGAGGACGAGGGCCGTCAAGCGCTGCGGATCCGTCTTCACCCCGCGCACGTCCACTCCCTCGCGGACGAGCTGCTCGCGGATGAATCGTCCCATGTGCTCGTCGCCGACCCGGGTGATGACCGCGGACCGCATCCCGAGCCGGGCGAGCCCCGCCGCGATGTTGGTGGGCGAACCGCCGATGTACTTCTTGAACGACGCCATGTCCTCGAGCCGCCCGCCCACCTGGGTGCCGTAGAGGTCCACCGAGCTTCGTCCGTAGGTGATCGCGTCGAGCGTCTTCATCCACCGTTCCCGCATGTCGAGCCGCGGCGCCGCAGCGAACGGCGATTCTGGTTTTGCGACCGCAGCATTGCAACACGGCCCGCTCCGGTTCACGGCCGGCGGCGGGGGCGCGTGCTCAACCTCCCGGGGCGAACCGGGTACCATCGCGACCTGCCCGGCCCCGCGCCCCACCCATCGACGTCCGACGGAGATTGCACCCATGAACGACTTTTCCGGCTTTTCCGCCGTCGTGACCGGCGGGGCGAGAGGGATCGGCGAGGCCACGGCGCGCGTCCTGTGCGAGGCGGGAGCCCGGGTCACGATTCTCGATCGCGACGACGCCGCGCCCGTCGCGGAGTCGCTCCCGGGATGTCGCTTCGCGCAGGTCGACTTGCGCAATCCGGAAGCGGTGGCCCGCGTGATCGACGCCGCGTCGCAAGCCCAGGACGGCCTCGACGGACTCGTCAACAACGCCGGGGTGAGCCCGGCCCGGCTCCTCGACACGACGGAAGCCGGGGACTTCGAAGACCTCCTCGCCATCAACCTCAAGAGCGCGTTCAACTGCACCAAGGCGGCGGTTCCGCACATGCGGGCCCGGGGCGGCGGGGCCATCGTCAACCTCGCCTCGGTTGCCGGCAAGAACATCTCGCTCGGGGCGGACATTCCCTATACCGTCTCGAAGTGGGGCATGGTCGGCTTCACCCGGCATCTCGCCTACGAGCTCGCCCCCTGGGGCATCCGGGCCAACGCGGTCTTCCCCGGGACGACCCGGACCCGGCTTCTGCGCGGCGACCTCGACAGGATTGCGGCCGGGGTTCCGCTCGGGCGCCTGGTCGAACCGGAGGACATCGCGAACGCCATCGCGTTCTTCCTCTCGCCGCGGGCGGCCATGTGCACCGGCGCGGAGCTCGTCGTGGACGGCGGGATCCTCCTCGGCTCGGGACATGCCTACGCGGACTACTTCGGCAAGCGGGGCGGGGAGCCGCCCGCACGCTGAGCCGGAGGTCACCTCGCCCCGAGCGCGCCGCGTTGCGCGATGCGTCATTGGAGGGGCCCGGAGTCCGCGCGAGCCAGGCCGCGCGTCCGCTTGAATCCACTCTCACCACGGCAAGGGCCCCGGGATGACTGACGACACGAACCGCGGCGCGCTCGACGGATTCGTCGAGAAGCTCACCGCGATGACCCCCGAGGACGACGCGCACGAGGTCTACGAAGCGTGGGCCCCGAGCTACGAGGCGGACCTCGTCGGCGGCTATGGGTACACCGCCCACCGGATCGCGGCCGAGGCGATGGCCGCGGCCTGCCCGGATCGATCCGCCTCGATCCTCGACATCGGCTGCGGGACCGGACTCGTGGCGGAGGAGCTCACGGCCCGGGGGTTCACCGCCATCGACGGGCTGGACGCGTCGCCGCGCATGCTAGCGGAGGCGCGGGCCAAGGGGGTCTACCGCAACCTCGTCGAGGGCGACGTGCGCTCCCGCGGCGCGGTCGAGCCGGGACGGTACGACGCGGTGATCGCGGTAGGGGTGTTCGGCGCCGGCCACCTCGGACCGGAGGATCTCGAATGCTTCGCGCGGCCGGTACGCGCGGGCGGTCCGATCGTGCTCTACTCGAGCGCCCTGCGATGGGACGCGGACGACTACCCGTCGTACCTCCGGCGACTCGAGGCGGAAAGGGTCTGGACCGTCGAGCAAACCCGAACCTCGAACTACATGGACCGCATCGAGCGGCCGGGGTGGCTTGTTGTCGCCCGCCGTTCCGGGGGGGCGGTTGGTGGCTGACACGAGGCGATCCGGAGGCGGGCCGAACGCCGGCGGAGGAACCGGCGACAGCCGCGGAGCCGGGTCCGAACCCGAGGCCGGGACCGGGAATTCCGCCGGCGAGGCCGGGTCGAGCCGCGGGACCGGTACCGGGCTCGGACCGGGGAGCGGGAGCGCCGGCACGGACACCCGGGACGGGAACGAAGACCCCGCTGCGACCGCCGGGGCACTCTACGCGGACGCTTTCGTCTGGGACGCCCACGCGGGCTTCGAGTCGTGGCCCGACACCGACCTCCGGAACCTCGCTACCTGGAAGGACGCGGGGGTCGACTTTCTCTCCGTCAACGTCGGCTACGACGTGCAGCGCTGGACGGACACCATCCGCGTGCTCGCCGCGTTCCGGCGATGGCTCGAAGCCTCGGACGACTACGCCCTCGCCGGCAGCGTCGCGGAGGTGCACGCCGCCCGCGCGGCGGGACGGATGGCCGTCGCCTTCGACCTCGAGGGGATGAACGCCCTCGACGGCTCGCTGGATCTCCTGCACCTCGTCCACGGACTCGGGGTGCGCCAGATTCTCTTCGCCTACAACCGGAACAGCATCGCGGGGGGCGGCTGCCACGACGACGACCGAGGACTCACCGACTTCGGGCGCGCCGCGGTGCGGGAGATGAACGCCCTCGGGGTCCTCGTCGACTGCTCGCACTGCGGCCACCGCACCACCATGGAGGCGATGGCGCTCTCGCGCGCGCCGGTCGTCTTCTCCCACTCCAATCCGCGCGTGCTCCGAGACCACGAGCGCAATATTAGCGACGAGCAGGCGCTCGCGTGCGCGGCGACCGGCGGGGTGGTCGGGGTCAACGGCATCGGCCTCTTCCTCGGCGAGGACGACATCCGCACCGCCACGCTCGCCGACCACGTGGAGTACCTCCTCGACCTCGTAGGCCCCGAGCACGTCGGAATCGGCCTCGACTACTTCTTCGAGGCCGACGTCGACCCTAGCTTCCAGGAGGCGCTCGCCGCGAACGAGGACTACTGGCCGCCCGGGCAGTACCCGGGCGGCGCGATCCGGTGCGCGGCTCCGGGGCAGCTTCGCGAACTCACCGCCGAGCTCCTCCGCCGGGGCCGTTGCGAGGCGGACGTCCGCGCGGTGATCGGCGGCAACTTCCTCAGAGTCGCGGGCGAGGTCTGGGGCTGAGGAAAGCCCCGACTACCTGGCGACCGCTTCTCTCGACGCTGCCAACGGCGCAATCCGATCCAGGTGCCGCGATTCTGACCGCCGCACATGGTAAAGATCCCACCGGAGCTGGAGATTCATCCAGAAGTCGGGCGTGGTCCCGAAGAACTTGCCAAGGCGAAGGGCAGTGCTCGGCGTTGTCCCCCGCCGTCCCCGGACGATTTCGTTCACCCGCTGGTACGGCACCCCAATGGCATCGGCGAGATCGCGCTGGGTGAGCCCCGCCGGACGAAGAAACTCCTCGAGCAGCAATTCACCGGGATGAGTGGGGGTTCGATTGGTCGGTATGCGTACCATGCGACTCTCCGGCTAGTGGTAGTCGACGATCTCCACCCGCTCGGCGCCCGTATCGGTCCAGGTAAAGCAAACTCGGTACTGGTCGTTCAACCGGATGCTGTACTGACCGTTCCGGTCCCCGGAAAGGGCTTCCAGACGGTTTCCCGGGGGTGCCCGCAGGTCGCCCGGCACGGCCGCCGAGTCGAGCAGGTCCAGCTTCCTCGCGGCAGCCATCCACAGCCGCCGCGGGCACGCACGTCGAGCCACGGCGGTGTTCCTCCCGTTGAAGATGTCCTCCGTCCCCTAGTACCTTTGCACAGTGGTTGTGATTGATTGAAGACCAAGTTCTTGGACGCCGCCATGGTCTCATTTACGCGGTCCCGACCAGTCAGGACCACTGTGCAAAGGTACTAGTTGCCGAACGACACGATCATCGTATCACGATAGCACGGAATCCATGCTATCTTGAACCGGAGTTCGGTTCCCGGCGGCGAGCCCCGGCGATCCTGAATCGGGCCCTTGCGGAGTCGTCCGTTTGACACCTCCACCGCCCCCGCATAACGTTCCGAGCGGGCATCGACGGGCCGGGAGACCCGGAAGGGCGAACGTGGAAGCGACTCCCTCGGACACCTCGCCGGTCAAGCTCTCGTGCCGCGAGGTCTGGAAGGTCTATCGCGACGGGGCGGCGCCGTACTTCAGGCGGGACGTGACTTCGGGTGATGCGGGTGCGCTCGCGGAACGGATGCGCGCCGACGGTGCGATTCCGGCCGCGGTCGACGTGAGCTTCGACGTCCATGTCGGCGAGACCTTCGTCATCATGGGACTCTCCGGCTCGGGCAAGTCGACCGTCGTGCGATGCCTCTCGCGCCTCGTCGAGCCGACCCACGGCGAGGTGCGCCTGGACGGTGAGGACCTGCTCGAGAAGTCCGACCGCGATCTCATCGAGATCCGTCGCCACAAGATGGGGATGGTGTTCCAGAGCTTCGGGCTCATGCCGCACCTCAACGTCTTCGACAACATCGCCCTCCCCCTCACCCTGCAGGGGCTTCCCGATCCCGAGCGCAACGAACGGGTGAGCCGGGTCATCCAGCTCGTCGGGCTCGAAGGGCGCGAGAGCGCGTTCCCGCGCCAGCTCTCGGGGGGCCAGCAGCAGCGGGTCGGAATCGCGCGATCGCTCGCCGTCGAGCCCGAGCTGTGGTTCCTCGACGAGCCGTTCTCGGCCCTCGACCCCCTCATCCGGCGCCAGATGCAGGACGAGTTCCTGGACATTCAGCAGCGCCTGAAGAAGTCGATCGTGTTCATCACCCACGACTTTCTGGAGGCGCTCCGGATCGCCGACCGGATGATGATCATGCGCGACGGAATGGCGGTGCAGGTGGGCGCCCCGGCGGACCTCATCCTCAACCCCGCCGACGACTACGTCGCCGAGTTCACCGAGGACGTGCCGATGGTCCGGGTGCTCAAGGCGGCCGACGTGCTCGACCCGTCGCAGGCGGTCGCGGACGGCATGCCGCGCAAGGATGCGGACACCTCCGTCGAGAGGGTGTTGCCCCTCCTCGCCCGTCATCGCAACGGAATCGCCGCGATGCGGGACGGCCGCCCGGTCGGCGTGGTGACCGCGGCGAGCGTCATCGCGGCCCTCGCTCAGGAGAAGCCGAACCGCGTCGGCTCCGGCGCGCCGCCGTCGAAAGGGCATGGCGAACGCCGGACCCCCTAGTCCGCGGCTGCTCCCGAGCGGCGGGCGCCTCGACTGGATGCAGGCGGGCGTCGTCGCCCTGATGCTCGTTCTCCTCTCCCTCGGCGACACCCCCGCGTGGCTGGTCGCATACCCAAGCGAGTGGATCGTGCCGGTCACGCCCTGGCTCAACGCGTTCATGAACGCCTGCGTGGACCTCGTCGGCCCGGCGTTCCGCGCCATCTCGGCCGCTCTCGACGTGCCGATGACCGCGGTGCGCGAGGTCTTCAATTGGGTGCCATGGTCAGTCACCGTAACCCTGGTGACCTTCGTCGCCTGGTCGGTTTCGGGCTGGCGCCTCGCGGCCTTCGCCTTCGGCGCGTTTCTGTACATGGTGGTCATCGGCTACTGGCACGAGTCGATGAACTCGCTCGCTCTGGTGGTGATCACGGTCCCCACCGCCGTCGGCATCGGGTTCGCGCTTGGCGCGCTCGCCTTCTTGTCGAAGCGTGCGGAACGGATCATCACCCCGACCCTTGACCTCCTCCAGACCGTGCCCGCCTTCGCCTATCTCCTGCCCATCCTCCTCCTGTTCGGTTTCGGGCCGGTCGTCGGGATGATCGCGAGCGTGCTGTACGCCTTCCCTCCGACGGTTCGCAACACCGTGCTCGGGCTCTCGCGCGTGTCGACGGAGGTCATCGAGGCGGGACTGATGGCGGGGGCCACCTCGAAGCAGCTCTTCTGGCGGATCCGCACCCCGAGCGCGAAGCGCCAGATCCTTCTCGGCGTCAACCAGACCACCATGGCGGCGTTCTCGATGGTGATCATCGCGTCCATCATCGGCGGGACCGCGGACATCGGCTGGGAGGTGCTCCTCACCATCCGCAAGGCCCTCTTTGGCGAGAGCCTGCTCGTCGGCGTCGTGATCGCGCTGATGGCGATGGTCATGGACCGTATCACGTTCGCCGCGGCGACCGCCGAACCAGAGGCGCCGGGTGGGAGCAACCGATTTCTCGCGCGGCATCACAACTCCCTCATCGCCGTCGGCCTCGCCCTCGGGGCCGCCGCTCTCGCGTCGTTCCTCCCATTCCTCGAGGAATATCCGAAGGGTTGGGAGATCGATCCCGCCCACTACCTCAACGACCTGGTCACCTGGCTCGTCGTCGAGCACGCAAAGACCATCAGCCTCATCAAGAATTGGGCCTTCTTCTTCGTCATGCTTCCGGTCAAGAAGGGATTCGACCAGACCATCACCCCGTTCACGTGGGGGTTCGAATTCACCGCCCCGCTCCGGGCGGCCTATGCCCTCGTCGCGGCCGCCCTCGTCGCCCGAATCGGATTTCGGCGGGGAATCGGGCGCGCGTCGCTCGTCGCCTTCTTCGCGATTCTGCTTTACTACGGGGTCACCAACCTGCCCTGGCCCGCGATGCTCGTGCTGGGGACCCTCCTCGGCTGGCAGCTCGGGGGGCCACGCCTCGCCCTCGGGGCGGCGGCGGCGTTCGGGTTCCTAATCGTCGCCGGGGTGTGGCCGCAGACAATGCTCTCGTTCTACCTTTGCGGTCTCGCGGTGCTGCTCTCGTTCACGATCGGGACCGGGCTCGGAATCCTCGCCTCGGAATTCGACGGCGTCTCCGCCTTCCTCCGCCCGATCAACGACACGCTGCAGACGATGCCGCTCTTCGTCCTCCTCATCCCGTTCGTCATGCTGTTCAAGGTCGGGGAGTTCACCGCCCTGCTCGCGATCATGGCCTACGCAATCGTGCCCGCGATCCGGTATGCCGAGCATGGGCTGCGCAACGTCCCCGCCGACGTCGTCGAGGCTGCAACGTGCTTCGGATGCACCCGCCGGCAGCTCCTGTGGCGGGTGAAGCTGCCCCTTGCGATGCCGGTCATGATGCTCGGTCTAAACCAGACCATCATGTTCGGCATCGCGATGCTCGTCATCGCGGCCCTCGTCGGCACCAACGGGCTCGGCCAGCAGGTCTACATCGGCCTCTCCGACGGCGACTTCGGGGTCGGCATCGTGGCGGGGGTCGGCATGGCGTTCATCGCGATGATCGCGGACCGGATGACCCAGGCGATGAGCCGAAAATACCGGGAACGGTTCGGCCTGCGCGCCGAGGTCTGACGGGCGGGCGGCGTCGCGATACCGGCGGGGGTCGCGCGCGGCTCACCCGCGTGAAGCGAGCACCGCCCGGCCGTCGCGCCTCGGAGGGCCGAACTGCACCGGCCCCATGCACGCCGCCGCACGCGACTTCGCGCTTCCCGGAAACGCGACCCGAAACAAAAGAGCCCGCCGGTGCGGTCGCGCACCGGCGGGCTCCGAGGTCGTGACGTCCCCCTCAGGGGTCAGTTCATGGCCGCCTTCGCGGATTCGAGCCACGGCGACCAGGTCGCCTCGTTCGCCGCAATCCACTCCGCGATGACCTCGTCGAGATCACGGTTCTTGTTGTCGATCTCATCCAATAGCGCGTACTGCGTTTCGTTATCGATCGACAGGACCTCGAGCAGCTTGTAGGCGCCCGGCCACTTGGTGGCGACGTCCTTGTTTGCAATCTTGTCGATTGAAGCCTGCTGGAAGCCGCAGGCGGAGCCTCGCATCTGCCCCTCTTCCTCCACGCATTCGCCCTCGACCGGATCCCACGCAATCCAGTCGAAGTCAATCTGGGAGAAGATGATATGCGGCTCCCAGAACATCATGAGGATCGGGTCCCCGGCCACGACCGCGCTCTTGAGCTCGGCAATCATGGCCCCGTCGGAGCCGCCCGCGACCGGCTCGAAGGGCAACTCGATCATGGCTAACACGTCCTTGGAACGGGTCCCCCAACTCGCGGGATAGGTGACGAGACGGCCCTTGGGGAAGGTGTCGGCGACCGCGAAGGCCTGGGCGCAGTCGTAGAGCGCTTCGTAGCTCGGGAGCCCCGGACACTTCTCCTTCATGTAGGGAGGATAGATCCAGCCTTCCCGGGAGCTCAGCCCGAGCTGGCCGAGCACCACGATGTCACCGCTCTCGACCGCCTTGGGGTAGACGTCACCAACATTGTTGGTCCAGACCTCGGGCTGCATGTGGAGGTCACCCTCGGCAATGCCCTTGAACTGCGGAACGGTCCCGGCGGTCGGGTACTCGACGGTGTAGCCGAGCTTCTCGAGGAGCGTTCCCAGGATTCGGGCCGAGGTGTGCTGCCCGGTCCAGTCGTTCATCGGAATCTTGATCGGGTCGGTGGAGTCCGCCCACGCTCCGGTGGTCGATACGGCGGCGAGGAGGGTCGCGGCCGCCACGCTCTTCAGGAGTTTCATGTCTCCTCCCAGTGTCTGGTGTACCCGTCCGGCACGTTAGCACGGGGGATCGGGTTGTCAATGTACCGATCCTGGACCGAACACCTCTCCGGGTCGCTCCCCGAGGGCGTTCAGGGAGCTCCCGACGCCGGTGTCCCCGGGGCAGCACGTCCTCGACGACATCGGGGTCCGCGTCCCTCGCGGGCGGGATGCCGGCGCACCCGGGACGACGTGGTGTCGAATGGCTCCGGCCACCGGGCAACCCCGTTGCGGCGCGCCGGCCCGGTGACCGGCGCATGCCGTTCGATCGGCGGGACTCAGCCGGCGGCGAGAGCTGGCGGGGTCTCCTCGCGCGCGGCGCCGTCGCCGTGCCGGAGAAGCCGGCCCGAGCACCGGCCGGTCTCCTCGTCGTCGCGGATGGTGACCTCGCCGTTCACCAGCACGAAACGGTAGCCCTCGGCCCGCTGGACGCGACGCCACTCGCCTCCCGGGAGGTCGTGCCGCACCTCTCCGGGCAGCACCTTCAACCCTTCGAAGTCGTAGACGACGATGTCGGCGGGCGCTCCCTTGCGGAGCACCCCGCGCCCTTCGAAACCCGCAACCATCGCGGGCAGCGCCGAGAGCCGCCAGTGCGCCTCCTCGAGGCTCAGCATCCCGTGCTCGCGCACGATCTTGCACAGCGTCTCGGTCGGATAGCGCCCCGCGGTCAGGAACTTGGTGTGCGCCCCGCCGTCCGACACCCCGAAGAGGACGTAGGGGTTGTCGACGATCTCGCGCAGGTGCCCGATGTCGCCGTTCGGCGGGGCGGCGAAGAACTCGGTCGCGAGATCTTCCTCCACCGCCATGTCGAGCATCACGTCGACCGGGTGCTTGCCCATCCGCTCGCCCGCGATGGCGAGGGTGTGGTCCTCCCACTTCACGTTCTTCTCGAGCTTCGGTCCCACGATCACGATATCGGGGAGCGGGCCGGTCGCGGTGATCGGCATGTGGTCCTTCAGGGCCTGGCGCCGGGCGGGGTCGGCGAGCTTTCGCTTCCGCTCCTCGCGCGAGCCGGTGGTCGCCTCGCACCAGGCTTGCGAGTCGTCGAAGAGGTTCCAGTCCTCGAAGGTGAAGTTGAAGCCGGCGTCGGTGGTGAGACCCTGGCCGATGACCCGGATCCCCCGCGCGCGGCAGCTCTCCAGCCACGCGAGGACCCGCCGGTGGATGTCGGGGCGGTGATCGAACGCCTGGACGACGTTCATGAGCATCGGCCGCCCGCTCGTCTCCGCCATCTCCTCGTAGAAGGCGCGGTCGCGCCGGTTGTCGCCCGAGACGAGGAGCATCTGCATGAAGCCCTCGTTGCGCTCGGCGAGCACCCGGGCGAAGGCGCGGCAGGTGTCGCCGTGCATGACGTCGGTCGGCATCGGGGTGCCGTCGAAGTCGCGCTGCACGGCGGCCGGCCCGGTCGGGAGCATGCGCTGCGCGGACCAGCCGCAGCCGCCCGCGTCCATCGCCTCGTGGAGCAGGCGGCAGAGCTCGGTGTGCTCGGCGTCGGTCGGGCGCCGCCCCGCCTTCGCGTCCTCGAACCCGAGGACCCAGATGAGCAGCGGCCCGACCGGGACGTAGGGCAGGAGGTTGATGGCCTTCGGCGCGCGCTCGACCGAATCGAGGAACTCGGGGAAGGTCACCCAGTCCCAGGGCATCCCCTCCTTCATCGACGCGAGGGGGATGGCCTCGACCCGGGTCATCGACAGCATCGCCCGTTCGCGCTCCTCGGGACGCACCGGAGCGAAGCCGAAGCCGCAGTTGCCGATGACCGCGGAGGTGATCCCGTGCCACCCGGACAGGGTGCAGTACGGGTCCCAGAAGACCTGGGCGTCGTAGTGGGTGTGGAGGTCGATGAAGCCCGGGGCGACGTTGAGACCCTGCGCGTCGATGACCTCCTGCGCCTCGCCCGGCGCAATGCGGCCGATCTCGGCGATGACCCCGTCCCGGATCCCGATGTCCGCACGATACCGCGGCACCCGGGTCCCGTCGAACACGGTCCCGCCGCGAATGACCCGATCAAAGGCCGCCATGTCTCCCCTCCTTCCTCTTCGTTTCCTCGCAATCCGCGAGCGCACCCGCCCCCGTGTCACACCTTGGCGCCGTAGCCCCCGTCGAGGTCGATGGTCTCCGCGGTGATGAACCGGCCGTCGTCCGAGGCGAGGAAGAGCGCGAGGTTCGCCGCGTCTTCGGGATAGCCCGAGCCGTTCAGGAGCTGGCGCATCTCGAAATAGGGCTTGATGGGATGCGTTCCTCCCATGTATGGGACCAGGATCTGGCCCGGGCGGATGCAGTTGATCCGGATGTTGTGGTGTCCGCCCTTGGCCGCAGTGTAGCGGGTGAAGGCTTCGACTCCTCCCTTGGCGGCCGCGTAGGCAGACGGCGGCCCGATGGCACCGCCGGCGTCGAACGAGCGCTTGTTGTGCGCGATGACCGCCGCGACCGAGGAGACGTTGATGATGACCCCTCCTCCTGCTTCCACCAGGTGGGGCCACACCGCCCGCGACATGTAGAACGTACCGAAGAGATTGACGCGGATGGTCGCATCGAAGTCGTCGTCCTCCTCGTCCGGGAATATTCCTCCGAATCCGCGGCCGGCGTTGTTCATGAGGACGTTGATGCCCTCGTAGGTGGAGACCGTCTCGTCGACCGCGGCCTTGACCGCCGCGCTGTCCGTCACGTCGCAGCGAATGAAGGTCGCGTCCCCACCTTCGCGCCGGATCTCTTCCTGTACTTCCAGGCCCTTCGGTTCCGTTCTCGCCATGATCGCGACCCTGGCGCCCTCGCGGGCGAAGCGACGACACGTCTCCGCGCCGATTCCGTCGCTGCCTCCGGTCACGATCGCGACCTTGCCTTCGAGTTTTTTCGTCATGCTGCTCTCCTGCGTGAAGAATGAAACGTAAGCCAATGACCAATGGGCCGACAACGCTCGGACCCGCCGCGGCGACCGGCGACCGGGTTCCGGCAACCGGCGACCGCCGCCCTGAACGGCTTCGCGAGCGGGCCCGGTGAGCGATGCGCCGCCGGCGCCCGCCGCGCGCGGTCCGAACGACGGGTGCTCGAGGCCGCCGGACTAGGCGACGATGCGCTGGCCGATGAGGTCCCCGCCACCGACGCGGTGCTGGATCGTCGCCCCGCAATACTCCTTGATCTCGAGCTCGTGGAGGGCATTGACGATCATGTACTGCGTCGGAAGGTCCTCCCATCGGGCGCAGTGGAAGGCGACCTCGCCCTCGCCCCGGTAGAACGTCTCGGGCGGCGGGGGAGGACCCGCTTCGGGGCTCAGCACCGCGTAGGCGGCATCCGCCTCTCCCCAGTCTCCGGTACGCGGCACGTACTTGTAGTGCAGCAGGCCGCGCAGGGTGTTGTCGCGGCGCTGGACGGGGGCCGGCACGGCCGTCGCCGGGTCGGCCTCCTCCATGTCGCGGAGGGTCATGTCGAGGAAGCGGAAGCCCATCCAGCTCGCGGTGCAACGGGTCTCGCCACCGTACTCGACCGGCTCGGGCAGCTCGCACCACACCTTCGCGATGCCGAGCTGCTCGCGTCCGGTCAGAATCGGGTCCGCGAGGTTCTCCCACAGCACCATCAGGAAGGGACCTTCGGCCCGGTCCTTTTTCCCCTCGAACACGACCGGCACCTTGACTCCGAGCACGTTGTAGCCGCGTCCGGCGAGCCAGTCGATTCCGGTCATGTAGGTGGCGGACACCTCGACCACCGGCTCCCCGTGGAGCGCGAATCCGGGCGGCAGGAAGGGCTCGAGCTGCCCCGGATCGGTCAGGAAGCGGACCGACACGCTCCGGGACCTGCGCCGGTCGAGGGGGAAGGCGCCGAGCGCTCCGCCCGGCCCCTGCCGCGGTCCCGACATCGGCCCGAAGTGGGTCGGCATCATGTACATCGTCCGTGGCTTCAGCGGGTACGGCATGGGTCTCTCCCGATGTGGTTCGCTTCGCTCGCACCAGGCGCGAGCGAGAGGCGGCGGTGCACGCTTCGACGGCAGGTCACGCACAAGGATTTCCGGCCGGGCCCGGGAGATGCAGGCGCGCTCGAGCGCATGCCCCCGCCGGGTCCACCCGCCGGGCCCCGGGCTGCGGATCGGTGCCGGACCTACCCTCCCGTCGATGCCTTCGCACCGCCCGACGTCCGCCCCGGCGCCTCCCCATTGCGGCCGCAAGTCGCATTGTCGACAAATTAAAGGGGGCTTGCTAGCATCCTTGACGGTGGCGAAGTTCCCGCCGACGAATATTCACAAGGGATTGAGGAGGCAAGGCACCGCGAACCGTACTCAACACACTCTCGGAGGAAGACCAATGAACCGTACCAGACCCAAGGCATGGTGGCAGTCCCTGCTCGTGTTGCCGTTGATGGCCGCGTTCGTGGGCGGCCAGACGGCGCAGGCCGACGACGTCATCGAGCTCAGCTTCGCCACCTACTATCCCGGTACCGTCTCGTGGGCAGACGTCGAGCACGCCTACTTCGAAGAGATCGAGAAACGCAGCGGCGGCCGCCTCAAGGTCACCAAGAAGCACTGGAAGGGCCTCTTCGGCGCGAAGGAGCTGCAGGGCGCGGTCGGCGACGGCGCCGTCGACATGGCCTGGTGCTCGCCGCTCTACACCCCGGCGGACAACCCGCTCCGGACGCTCCTCATCGGAGGCCCCTTCCTCGGCAAGTACGTCGACGTGCCGCCTCTGGCGTATACCCATCTCTACGATACCTGGGAGCCCGCCGCGGACGACTTCCACAAGCACAACGTCGTGCTCCTGTACGTGCGGCCCGGCCCGCAGATGGGGATGGCGCTCATGGGTGACATCAGCTCGCCCGATGACCTCGTCGGGAAGAAGATCAGGGCCCACGGCGCGATCTTCAGCAAGGGTCTCAAGAACATGGGCGCGGTTCCGGTGCTGGTCGAAGCGTTCGACATCGAGCAGCAGATGCGGGCCGGCAACCTCGACGGAGCTTCCGAGACGGGAGGTCTCACCTGGGGCCGCTACCCGGAGAAGATTCCCGGCGTGACACTGGTCGATCCGCGGATCGGGCCCTATGGCGCGGGCCACATGATCATGAACAAGGACAAGTTCGAGAGCCTGCCCGCAGACCTGCAGAAGATGCTCGCCGACATGCGCTACGAGTGGGCGATCCTCGCCACCCGCTGGGTGGCGATGGACGCGGCGAGAACGATGAAGTTGATCGAGGAGAACGACTATCCCCTCGTGCGCTTCACCGACGAGCAGTTCGCCGCGTGGCGGGAGAACATGAAGATCGACGAGGTGTTTGCGGAACTGGCCGAGGAGTACGAGGCGCGGGGCGTGCCCGCGAAGGAAGCGCTGAGCCGCTACACGGCACTCACCGCGCTCCTCGACAAGACGTCGGTCTATCCCAGCGTCGACATGGTGCCGGTCGTCCCGACGTATACCGAATAGGGAACAGGACGATTCTGGCCATTTCGTGACCCACACTGAGGTCGCCCAGCGTGCGAGAGCCGACTTGAATCTCGAGCACGCCGGGGCGCGGTCACCTCGCCCGCCCCGCCCGGATCGGGGGCGGGGCGGGTGCCCCGGGCGGTCGGTCTCGATTTCGACCGGCCGGGGGGAAGCTTGAGAGCTTCCGCCTCCATTTCGCAGGCCGGCCGGTTCCTGGCCGCCATCGCCGCGGGCGTCGAACGCGCGAACCTCGTGCTGACCATCGTGGCTTCGGGCCTCATCGCGTTCGTGGCCGTCGGCACGCTGCTCGATGCCGGCGGCCGCTACTTCAGCCGGCCGATCACGGGTCTCTACGAGCTGAGCGTCCTGCTGTACGTCGCGCTGACCTTCCTCGCGTTCGGGGTCGTGCAGTGGACGCGTGGCAACATTGCGGTCGATGTCGCAGTGCGCCACCTCTCCCCGCAGGCCCGACGCATTCTCGACATCGTGACCCTGACGCTCGTTTTCGCCCTGATCGCGATAGCGAGCCACGGCACGATCGTGCAGGCCCTGAAGTCGTGGGCGATCCTCGAGTACGAGGCGGGCTACGCGCAGTTTCCCCTGTATCCGTCGAAGACGGTCGTCGCGATCGGCTGCACCTACCTCGCGTTCATCCTCCTCCTGCAGCTCGCGGGAAGAATCCTGGAGCTTTTCGGCGCTCCGCCCATCGAGTCGGAACGGGATGAAGACGAAATGGCGGTGTAGCGCCGGGGAAGCCCCGGTCCGAAAGACAGACCGGGCGATGCGGGCGCCCTCGAACCGGTCTCGCCGGACTTCGGCTCCGCCCGGCCCGATGACGGGGAGATAGGACTTGGAAGCGACGCTGGTCGTCGGCCTCTTTCTCGCCCTGCTGATCCTGCTGGTGGTCAGGATGCCCATCGGCTTCGCGATGATGTTCATCGGCTTCGTCGGCTACACCATCCTGCTGGGATGGGACGTGGCCCTGCGAATCCTGCCGCGGATGCTCTTCGACCAGTCGGCCAAGTACGGATTCATCATCCTTCCGCTGTTCATCATTTCCGGCGCCTGCGTCCTCCGGGCGGGGCTCGCCCGAAGCGCGTTCGAGTTCGCCCAGCGGTGCTTCGGGCACCTGCGCGGGGGCATGGCCCTTGCGACGGTGGGGGCGTGCGCCATGTTCGGCGCGTGCACCGGCTCGAGCATCGTCACCTCGCTGACCGTCGGGCGCATCAGCATTCCCGAGATGAAGCGCCACGGAGTCTCAGACGCGCTCGCCACGGGGACGATTGCGGCCGCCGGCACGCTCGGCATGCTGATCCCCCCGAGCGCGATGCTGGTCCTCTACGGTCTGCTGACCGATCTTTCGATCATCAAGCTGTTCATCGCGGGCCTCATCCCCGGCATCGTCTCCGCCGCCATCTACATGGCCGGCATCCACCTGTATGCGCGAATCCGCCCCGAAGCGGTGGGGGAGACGGTGCGCCGGTTCTCCTGGACGGAGCGCCTCAAGTCGGCTCACCAGACCTGGGGCATATTCGCGCTCTTCGTCACCATCGTGGGCGGGATCTACACCGGCATCTTCACCGTGACCGAGGCGGCCGGGGCCGGGGCCGTCGTCGCGTTCGCGATGCTGATGACCAAGAGCGACCGCTGGGCCAACACCCGGGGAAGCTTCTACGAGGCGGCGAGGACCACCGCCGCGCTCTTCTTCATGCTGCTCGGCGCCATCGTCTTCAGCAACTTCATCCGCATGAGCGGCGTGGCGGTCGAGATCTCGGAGGCCATTCTGGCCTGGCCGCTCGGCCCGACCGGGACCCTCATCGTGATCCTCCTCATCTTCGTGCCCCTCGGCATGATCATGGACCCGCTGTCCATGATGCTGCTCACGATGCCGGTGGTGCTGCCCGCCGTCGTCGCCCTCGGGCACGACCCGATCTGGTTCGGGATCATCCTCATCAAGATGTGCGAGCTGGCCAACATCACCCCTCCCATCGGGCTGCACGCGTTCGTCATCAAGGGGATCGCGCCGCCCGGGGTGCAGATCGAGTCGATCTTCAAGGGCTGCTCGATGTTCGTGGTGCTGGACGCCCTGACGATCGCCCTCCTCGTCGCCTATCCCGAGATCGTGATGTGGCTGCCCTCCACGATGAACTGAGGCGCGGCCTTCGGGAACGCCGGCAGTCGAACGCGAAGTCGAAAGCGAGGGCGAGCCGTCACCGCTCGACGGCTGTCGCCTGCGGGCCCGACCACCGGGGCGAGAGGGTTCGGCTAGGGGAGTCCCCGGCGCAGCACCCGATCGCGCAGGGCGCGCTTCTCGATCTTGCCGGTGGTACCACGGGGCAGCGGCTCGTCGTGCAGCCACACGTAGCGCGGCACCTTGAACCGGGCGAGATGCTCCGCGACGTGGGCGCGAATCGCCGTGGCGTCGAGCGCGGCGCCCGCCCTTCGCATCACCACCACGGCCAGCTCCTCGCCCAGGCGCTCGTCGGGGACGCCGAAGGCGGCCGCCTCGAACACCGCCGGGTGGAGATACACCACGCGCTCGACCTCGGCGCAGTAGATGTTCTCGCCGCCGCGCAGGACCATCTCCTTCAGCCGGTCGCGGATGTAGACGTGGCCCTCCTCGTCGATCTCGGCGATGTCGCCGGTGCGAAGCCACCCGTCCCTTATCGTCGCCGCGGTGGCCTCCGGCTGCCCCCAGTAGCAACGCATGTTCGTCGACGACTTGACGACCAGCTCGCCCCGCTCGCGTGGGGGAAGCTCGTTGCCGTCGTGGTCAATCACCTTGAGCTCGATGATCGGAGTGGGCCTGCCGCAACTGTCCGGGCGCTCGACGAGGCCCTCGTCCGAATTGCTCATGCCGCCGGCGTTGGTCTCGGTCATCCCCCATCCGAACGTCCAGTGCCGGTCCGGCATCCGTTCCTGCAATTGCTCCACCATGCCGCCGGGATTGGGCGAACCGCCGCCGGCGACCACGTTCAGGCTGCGCAGGTCCCGCCGCGGCAACGAAGGCGAGTGCAACAGCTCCCACGTCATCGTCGGTACCCCGAGAAACGCCGTGATGCGTTCGCATTCGATGAGATCCAGAGCCTTCTCCGCATCCCACCGGTACATCATGACGACCTTTCGGCCGATGCCGAACGACGAAAGGAGGCTGGCGTGACTTCCGCCGACGTGGAACAGCGGAAACGCCATCAGGATGGACGGGGGGAACTCGGGGTTCTCCTCGGGCTCCTCGAGCACGCCCATGGCGATCCGGATGGCGGCGTCCAAGCCCCAGTTGGCGAGAGCGGTCAGCACGGCGCGATGGGTCGAAACGGCTCCCTTGGGGAAGCCGGTCGTCCCGGAGGTGAAGAGGATCGCCGCATCATCGTCGGGGGCGAGCTCGAGGTCCGGCATCGACCGGCCCGCGGCGCGTCGCCAGAGCCGGTCGAAGTCGACGACGCCTTCCGGAAGATCGACGTCCCAACGCACGCCGATGACGCGAACGTCCAGCTCGGGAATGCGCGCGGCCAACCGTTCGTGGCGCGACCGGTCCAGAAAGACCAGCTTCGCGCCGCAGTCCATCAGGCCATGCGCGAGCTCCCCGCCGGACCACCAGCCGTTGAGGGAAACGGAGATGGCGCCGCAGGAGGTGATCGCCATGAACGCGATGACCCATTCCGGGCAGTTCCGCATCCCGATGGCCACCCGATCGCCCTTTTCGACGCCGTAGCGATGGACGAGCTCGTGCGCGATCGCGGCCGCCCGCGCATGCGCCTCGGAAACGGTCAGGCGGGTGTTCTCGAAGACCAGGAAATCCTTGTCGCCGTGGTCCCGCCGGGCCTGGTCGTAGACTTCCCGGAGCGAGGTCGGCAGATTGCGAAACACGCGGTATGCGACGCCGCCGATGTTCTCGGTGTCGAGCTCGAACTCCGCGCCCGGCGCGGTCAGGACGGCGACGGCCTCCTCGTAGGTCAGCCGGGCGGCGGGAGGTTGCGGTGTCGCTTCGCTCACCGGAAGTCCGCCCGCTTGCCTTCGGGGCCGGCGAAGGCGGATGTCAGGGTCGCGTCGTCGAGGTACGTCCCGGCCACGTTTGCGTCCGATTCGGCATTCCGGCGGCTCTCCCTCGACTCGGTCCCGCCGGAACGCGATGGGCGACGGCGCGGTGCTCGCGGGAGGCTCGCGTTCGAGGAGTAAGGAATGCAGGTTGCAAGAAATGCCGGTCGAAGTCCATCGTCGCACCTTCGCGTCCGGCGCGCTCGATCGCTGCCGCCAGGGCGCACGAAATGGTCGGCGGATCGAGTACGAACGCGTCGGGCAGGCTCCGGGGTTGGCATCGGTGGAGCCGAGGTCGTAACGTTGCGAAGGACGGCACGAAGGGTGGCGACGCCCGCCGGACATCGTGGACGGTGCATCCCGACTGCAGAGGAACGAACGACATGAACCAGAGCAGGATCGAGGCGATCGCCGGCCCGTTGGCGAGCGCATGGAGAGAAGGCGGAACCGTGCCGCTGGTGGCCGACGATCTCTTGCCGGACGGCCTCCAGGAAGCCTGGCGAATCCAGGACGCCCTGGATGAACGGCTGGACTTCGAGCTCGTGGGGTGGAAGGTGGGCGGCACGAGCCGCGCGAGCATGCGCGCTCTCGGAGTGGATCATCCCCCGTTCCTCGGGCGTCTCTACCGGGAGTTCACGAAGGAAAGCCCGGCCCGCTTTCGCCTCGCCGACTTCCGCAACGCCCCGATGATCGAGGGCGAGTTCGCGTTCCGCCTCGGCCGGGATCTGCCGCCGCGCGACGCGCCCTACCGCGAGTCGGAAGTGCGCGACGCGGTGAGCGCGGTCATCATGGCCGTCGACGCGGTCGATACCCGCTGGGGCGTGCATCCCTTCGACCTGCCAATGCTCCTCGGGAACGCCGACAATGCCTGCGCGGGGGCCTTCGTCATCGGGGAAGTGCTCGACGGGTGGGAGACCCTCGACCTGGCGACGCTCCCGGTCACCCTGCATCTTGACGGCGAGCCCGCCGGGGGACCTCCCTGGGAAGGCGAGAAGCGCTGCGATCTCCGCGAGCTCTACGCGGCCCTCACGTGGACGGCCAACGAGCTCTCGCGGCGCGGCCTCGGCCTCCGGGCCGGCGAGGTTGTCTCCACCGGCAGCCCGCACGAGCCGGTGGCCGCGGTGGCCGGAGCGCAGGCCGTGATCCGATACGGCGACGTGGGCGAGATTCGAGTCACGTTCGAAGGGTGACCGTCGCGCGCGCGACGGCCCGGGACGGGACCTGGACCGCGAAGGGCGAACGTCGTGCAGCCCGGAAACGGATGATGAACGCTGACGCGCCCGCGGCCCGTCGGGCCGGATGGTCGGCCCCCACCTCGAAACGATAAGGGAAATACGCCATGAAAGTCGGAATGATTGGTCTCGGAGGCATGGGAAAATCGGTCGCCGAGTGCATTTTGAATGCCGGGTTCGAGCTTACGGTTGCCGATCTCCGCGAGGGGCCCGTACGGGATCTCGTGATTCTCGGCGCGAGCGCGGCAAGCACCCCGCGCGAGGTGGCGTCCGCCGCGGACATCGTGGTCGCGTCGCTTCCTTCCAACGAGGCAAGCGAGGAAGTGGCGCTCGGGACGGACGGGGTGCTGGCGGGGACGAAACCCGGCGACATCTACATCGACACGAGCACCATCAGCCCCCGGGTCATTACTTCGATTGCCGAGCGGTTCTCGCAAGCCGGCGCCGAGGCCATGGACGCACCCGTCAGCGGCGGCAGGGTCCAGAGGAAGGAAGGCACCCTCACCGTCATGGCGGGTGGCGAGGCGTCCACCGTTGCGAGGGCGATGCCGGTCCTCGAGGCGTTCGGCGGCCGCATCATTCACGTCGGCGGCGTCGGCGCGGGAGCCGCCACGAAGCTCATCAACAACCTGACCATGGCGTCCAACATGGTTGCCACGATGGAAGCCCTGGTGCTCGGCGTCAAGACGGGCCTCGACCTCGAGAAGCTCCGCGACGTGATCAGCGCAAGCAGCGGGGGCAGCCGGGTATTCGACATGATGGTCGAGAACGTCATGACGCGAAGCTCCGATCCACCGGCCGGGTCCGGCGCGATGATGGGGATGGCGACCATCATCAAGGACACGAGGCTCGCCGCCGATCTCGCCAAGGAGCTCTCCGTGCCCCTCTACCACGGGACCGCGACCGAGCAGGCGTGGCGCGCGGGCGAGGCCCGCGGCTGGGCCGACCGGGAACACTGGGCGCTGATGGAGCATTTCGAGGAGCTGGCCGGCGTCCGCGTGCGACCCGCAGGGCTCTAACCCGGCAACGGCGGAGGAATCATGAACTACGACAGTTACGAACGGATCCGGGTGGAACGCGCGGGGCGAATCCTGACCCTCTCGCTCAACCGGCCCGACCATCTCAACGCCATCGACGACCGGATGCACGAAGAGCTGGCGCGCGTCTTCCACGACGTCCAGATTGATGACGAAGCCGATGTCATCGTGCTGACCGGGGTTGGCCGGGCATTCAGCGCCGGCGGCGACATGGCGTGGCTGCGCGAGCTCTCGACGGGTGGGACACTTCCATCGAGCGTGGTCGGGACCAAGCGGATGATCTTCAGCCTGCTCGACCTCGAGAAACCGATCATCGCCCGCATTTGGGGGCCCTGCATAGGGCTCGGCGCCTCGTTGGCGCTGCTCTGCGACATCGTCTATGCCGGCGAGAGCGCCCGGATCGGCGATCCGCACGTCAAGGTGGGACTGGTCGCGGGTGACGGCGGTGTCGTGGCCTGGCCCCACCTGGTCGGTCATGCGCGGGCGAAGGAATACCTGATGACCGGCGAGCTCCTGACCGCGACCGAGGCGGAACGGATTGGGCTCATCAACCACGTCGTGCCGGACGACGAGCTGGACGCGCGGGTCCAAGCCATGGCGGAACGGCTCGCCAACGGTGCCACCCGGGCGATCCGGTGGACCAAGACCTCCATCAACATCGGCCTCAAGCGGTACGCGCACAGCGTCATGGACACGTGCCTCGGGTACGAGATGCTGACCTTCGCGTCCAACGATCACCGAGAGGCGGTCGACGCGTTCGTCAACAAGCGAAGACCCGAGTTCAAGGGCGACTGACCCGCCCTGCCCGCCGTCGGCAACGCCGGGGAGCCGGAAGGGCGAGACCGGCCGTCGAGGTTCGGCGAAGAGGCCGTCCTTGGACATGCGCGGCCGGCTGTGTTCGACTCGTTCGTCCCGACCGCGGCGGTGGCCGGATCATTGGGAGCGAGTGCGATGAGACTGAGCGGAAAGGTGGCGCTGGTGACCGGCGCCGGTTCGGGGATCGGACGCGCGAGCGCCATCCTGTTTGCGCAGGAAGGGGCCTCGGTGGTGGCCGCCGACATCGACGAGGAACCGGGCGAAGAGACGGTCGCCGCGATCCGTGGCGACGGAGGAGAGGCCGTCTTCGTGAAGGTCGACGTCTCCAGTTCCGGCGAGGTGCAGGACATGGTGCGTTCGTGCATGGACCGGCACGCGGCCCTGGACGTGCTGTTCAACTGCGCCGCGGTCTCGCTCACGGAGGTGGACCGCCCCGTTGCGGATCTGGACGAAGAGGTCTGGAACACCACCATCGCAATCAATCTCACCGGCACGTTCCTTTGCTGCAAGTACGCCGTTCCGGTCATGGTCGAGCGTCGAATGGGATCGATCATCAACGTCATCTCGAGAGCCTGCTACGTTGGCAACGATCTCCACGCGTACTCGGCGAGCAAGTCGGGAGTCCTCTCGTTGACGAAGAACATCGCGGTCTCGTACGCGGCGCACAACGTGCGCGCGAACGCGATCTCGCCCGGTGGAATCGACACCCCGATGAGCCTCCAGGTCCGCAATACGCCGGAAACGGCGGCGACCTACTTGCGGGGCCTCCCCCTCAAACGCCTGGCGGAGCCGGTCGAGGTGTCCCGGCTCGCCCTGTACCTGGCGTCCGACGAATCACCCCACGTGACCGGCGCGATCATCCCCATCGACGCCGGGGCTTGCGCGGTGTAGGCGGTCACCGGGGCCGGACCCGACCCGCGTTCCAGCGGTACCGGTCCACCCGTGAACCGGGCGGCCGGGCGGCCGGGCCGACGTGTTTCCCGCGTAGGCCGCCGCCCGAGAGACGGCCGTGCCGGCATCCAGCCCGGAGGAATCACCCGTTTCTCGGCTGTAGGACACCCACCCATCGCACGAGCCGCGCTCCCTCGAGTCGCCGCGATCGAGGGCCGCGCCAGCATCGCCGTCGTCCGCGCATACACTCTTTCCCCGACCGACGTTCCGCCCGGACTGGCCAGAACATGACGATGCAAAGAACTCCACTCCTGATCTCGAGGCTGCTCGACCGCGGGGCCTGGATCGCTCCCGAGACCGAGATCGTCACCCTCACCTCGTGCGGGACGCATCGCCAGACCTACGCCGATGCGGCCGGTCGCGCGGCGGCGCTCGCGAACGGCCTCCGGGACCTGCGTATCGAGATGGGCGACCGGGTCGCGACCTTCATGTGGAACGGCTGGCGGCACCTCGAGATCTACCAGGCGGTTCCCTCGATGGGAGCGGTCCTCCACACCCTGAACATCCGGCTCGCCGCGGACGACCTGCGCTACATCATCAACCACGCGGCCGACCGCGTCGTGTTCGTCGACGCGGACCTCGCCCCGCTTCTCGAGCGGATCGCCGACGATCTCCCTTCGGTCGAGCACTGGGTCGTCTGCGGCGAGCCCGGCGCCGAGCCGTGGCGCTCCTCGCTCCCGAACGCGATTGACTACGAGTCGTTCCTGGACGGGTTCGGCAAGACGGTCGCGTGGCCCGAATTCGACGAGAACGCACCCCTCGGACTCTGCTACACGAGCGGCACCACCGGCCACCCGAAGGGGGTGATGTACACCCATCGATCGACCTACCTCCACACCATGTGCATGGCGATGACGGACGTCATGACCCTCTCCGGAGCCGACTGCGCGCTCGCCATCGTGCCGATGTTCCACGCGATGGCCTGGGGCCTCCCCTACACGGCGATGATGCTCGGCGCGAAGCAGGTCATGCCGCACCGCTTCATGACGCCGGACAAGCTCCTCGAGCTCATCGTCTCGGAGTCGGTCACCGTGGCGGCCGGGGTCCCCACGGTCTGGCAGGACGCGCGCGCCCTGCTCGAGGCCGAACCGGACCGCTACGACCTCTCGAACCTCGACCGCGTCGGCTGCGGGGGCTCCGCCCCGCCGCTCTCCCTGATCCGTTGGTTCTGGGAACGGTACCGCATCGAGATGATCCAGGGTTGGGGCATGACCGAGATGAATCCGCTCGGCACGGTCTCGCGCCGCGTCTCCAAGTACGCTCACCGCGAGCTCGACGAGGAGGAGCAGTTCGCAAACCTCGGCAAGGCGGGGCTCCTGAGCCCGGGTCTCGAGATGGAGATCGTGGACGAGGAATTCCGCCCGCTGCCGCACGACGGGAGATCGATCGGCGAAGTGATCGTTCGGGGACCATGGGTCTGCTCCGAGTACTACCGGGACCCGCAGCCCGACCGGTTCCACGACGGCTGGCTGGTGACCGGCGACGTCGCCGCCATCGACGAGGAGCGCTACCTCATCATCGCGGACCGCTCGAAGGACCTGGTGAAGTCGGGGGGAGAATGGATCTCGTCCGTCGACCTCGAGAACCACATCGTCGCGCTCGAAGGCGTGGCGCTCGCCGCGGTGGTGGCGCAGCCGCACCCCAGGTGGGACGAACGCCCGGTCGCGCTCGTGGTGCTCGCGCCGGGAGCGAAGGTGAGCGAAGCCGATGTGCGGCGGCACTGCACGGTGCGATTCGCCAGGTGGCAGGTTCCCGACGATGTCCTCGTTCGTGACGCCCTCCCGCTCACCACCACCGGAAAGATCGACAAGAAGGCGCTCCGGGCCGGGCTCGCGGCGGAGGGCTACGTCCTGCCCGAGCTGCGCGCGGTACCGGGCGAACCCGACGCCCCGGCCGGCCCCGCGAGCTCCGCCTGACACCGTCCGGTCCGGGCCGCGACCCTCCCCTTCGCCATCTCCGGACGCCCGCGCGGCGGCCACCGGCCGATCGGCGACGGAACGGTCCCTCAACCGGGCGCGGCGGCCTCCTCCCGCAGCCGGGCGAGGCGCCGCTCCAGGTTGGCGCGCCACCCCCCGGCCGCGATGATGGCGCGAAGCTGCGGATCGAGCGGGGTATAGCGAAGGACGGTCCTACGCGAGAGGTTCCGGAGCTCGCCCGACTCGAAGTTCACCTCGAGCTCGTCGCCGGTCTCGACCTCGTCGACGACCCCGTCGCAACCGGTCAGAAACGCGAGCCCCGCGTTGATCGCATTCCGGAAGCTTCCCCGCGGGATCGACTCGGCGACGAGTCCGAGCGCATGGCCCTTGATCCCGAGGAATCCCTGGATGTGCGGATTGCCCTGGCCGAAGCGCTTGCCGGCGACGATGATGTCACCGGGCGACACCTTCGTCGGAAACTCCGGATCGACGCCGCACATCAGGTGATCGCGGAGGACCATCGGGTCGATCTCGCGTTCGAGCGCAAACCGGAGCGGCATCATGTCCCCGTCGATGCCGAGGTTGTCGCCGAATTTCCAGCACCGGCCGTGATAGATCCAGTTCATCGTGACCTCCGCTCGTCCGTCCGGTCCTGGCCATTCACCCCCGACGGCCATGGCGCGCCAGTCTCCTTCCGCCGGCGCCACGGTGCTCGCGGCATTGGTCCCGGCTTCCGCTCGGCGAGGATCGTCGAAGAATGCGCGCTATCCACCTGCCCCGCCCATCACCTCCCGCGGGTCGGTGATCCGCCCCGCGACGGCGGAGGCGGCGACGGTGGCGGAGCTCGCGAGGTAGATCTCCGAATCCGGCGCCCCCAGCCGGCCATAGTCGTTGCGGGTCCCGGTGTTGATCGAGACCTCCCCGGAGGCGAGTCCGCCGATGCGCCCGCCCGCACACGGACCGCAGCCGGGCTGGGTGATCATGGCCCCCGCCTCGATGAAGTGGCGGAGCACGCCCTCGGCCTGCGCGGCGGCCATGACTTCCTGGGTTCCCGGGGTCACGATGAAGCGCACCCCGGGGTGGATCTTCCGCCCCTCGAGGACTTCCGCCGCCGCCCGGAGATCCGCGAGGTTCGCCGCCGCGCACGAGCCGATGAAGGCGTGGTGGATGGTGCGTCCCGCCACTTCGGAGATCCCGACCACGCAGTCGGGCGTCGGGGGCACCGCGACCTGGGGCTCGATCGCGTCGAGGTCGTAGTCGACGACCGCGCGGAACGTTGCGTTCGAGTCGCTCGCGATGAGCTCGACCGTCCCTTCCACGCGCGGCTCGAGGTAGTCGAGGGTCTGCTGGTCGGGCTCGATGAGGGCCGACTTGGCGCCGATGTCGATCGGGGTGTTGCAGAGGGTGTGGCGTCCGGCGAGATCGATCGAAGGGAGACCGGGGCCGCCGAATTCCACCACCGAGTAGTCGACGAGCGCGGCGCCGAGGTCGCCGATGAGCTTCTGGGCCGCGTCGCGGGCTCCAATCCCGGGCCCCAGGGACCCGGTGAGGTTGACTCTCACCGTATCCGGCACGCGCAGCCACACCGATCCGCAGGCGAGGACTTCGGTGATCTCGACGACGACCGGGATCCCCAGCGCACCGACCGCTCCGTAGTTCGTGACGTGCACGTCGTAAGCCTCGATGAACATCCCCGGCTTGACGTACCCGAGCTCGATCGGGAACACGTGCCCGTGACCGCCGCGGCCGGCATCGAAGAAGTGCGTGATGCCGTACCGCCCGACGATCTCGCGCACCTGCTGCTGGCGGGCGACCGCCTGGGGACTCACCGCGACCGGCTCGTGATCGGTGGAGATCAGCACGCGGTCGGGATCGTGCAGACGCTCGACGCCGAGCTCGCGCAGCGCCTTGTCGAAGTTGACGACGTACCAGTCGTGCACCGTCACCAGCTCGGGCTCCGGATAGACGATGTCTCCGGCCGACACGTCCTGCCCGGTGACCCGGGACAGGATCTTCTCTGCAATCGTCTTGCCCGCCATCCTCTCGCTCCATCGGCGCCGAACCGATGATACTCGCCATCGACCGTGTTCTCGCCCCGCGCGCCGCTCCGGTGGCCATCGGACTGCCGTGTCGCCACCACTGAGGAGCGCGCCGGCGCCCCGCGCTTCACCGGCCCCCGGCTGCGGACGCGGATCGGCTCGCGGAAGCGCGAGGACTTGCGGCGTCCGCGCTTGCGGGGCGTCCGGGCGCCCTCGCGACGATGGTCGGTGGGCGCAAGCGCGGATTCTTGCCCCGTCGAGTGCTGCATTGCTACATTCGACGCGGTGGCGGGCGGCCGGCGGCGGCGGCGCATCGCCCTTGATGCCGCAATCCTCGGGACTTGCCACTTGACGACCAGCTATCGCCTCGGAATCGACATCGGCGGCACGTTCTCCGACTTCGCCGTCGTCGACGATGCCGACGGCACCATCCGGGTCGAGAAGACCCTGACCTCCGCGCACGCGCCCGAGGAGTCGGTGATGCGCGGCATCGGCAACCTCGCGGGCGCGGTCCCCGACCTGCTGGCCCGGACCGGCGAGGTGATCCACGCGACCACCCTCGTTACCAACGTCATCCTCGAGCGCAAGGGGGCGAAGACCGGCCTCATCGCGACCGAGGGCTTCCGCGACATCCTCGAGCTGGCCCGCGAGGTCCGCTACGACATCTACGACATGTTCATCCGCCTGCCCGAGCCGATGGTCCCGCGCCGGCGGCGGATCGGCGTCCCCGAACGGGTGCTCGCGGACGGCTCCGTGCTCGTTCCGCTCGACGAGACGACCGTCCGCCGGGCGGCGGCCGTCTTCCGCGACGAGGACGTCGCCGCGGTCGCGGTCTCGTTCCTTCACTCCTACCGCAACGGCGCGCACGAACGGCGCGCGGCGGAGATCCTCCGCGAAGAGCTCCCCGGCGTCACCGTGTCGCTGTCGCACGAGGTGCACCCGGAGCCCAAGGAGTACGAACGCACCTCGACCACGGTAATCGACGCCTACGTCAAGGCGGTCGCGGAGGGGTATCTCGAACGGCTGGCGGAAGGACTCGCCAAGCGCGGCTACCGGGAACGGCTCTTCATCATGCTGTCGAACGGCGGCACCGCGACGGTCGAGACGGCCAAGCGGGTGCCGGTCCAGATCGTCGAGTCGGGACCGGCCGCCGGGGTCGAAGCGGCCGCGTACTTCGGGCGCCTCTTGGGGCTCGACAACCTGCTGTCGTTCGACATGGGGGGCACGACGGCGAAGCTTTGCATTATCGAGAACGGCCGTGCGGCCCGGACCCGGACCTACGAGGTGGACCGGGTGCACCGCTTCAAGGCGGGGAGCGGCCTCCCCGCCGCGGTGCCGGTCTACGACCTCCTCGAGATCGGGGCGGGCGGCGGCAGCATCGCCCGGGTCGACGACCTCGGTTTGATCCAGGTGGGACCCGACAGCGCGGGCTCCGCGCCCGGACCCGCATGCTATGACCTAGGGGGCACCGCGCCGACGGTGACGGACGCGGACCTGGTCCTCGGCTACCTCAACCCCGACTACTTCCTGGGCGGGCGCATGCGGCTCGACCGCGGCGCGGCGGAGCGCGCCGTCGCGGGGCATCTCGCGGTGGAGACCGGGCTCACGACCCTCGAGGCGGCGGCCGGGGTTCACGAGATCGTCAACGAGAACATGGCCTCCGCGGCTCAGGTGTATGTCGCCGAGAAGGGCAAGGCGCCGCCGGAGCTCTCGATGGTCGCCTTCGGCGGGGCCGGGCCGGTCCACGCGGCCGGCCTTGCCCGCAAGCTCGGCTGCCCGCGCCTCGTCATCCCGCCCCATTCGGGGGTCATGTCGTCGCTCGGGCTGCTCGCCGCCCCGGTCGCATTCGAGCGCAGCCGCGCCGTGCGGCGGATCCTGAAAGCGGTCGATCTCGAGTCGGTCGAGTCCGGGTTCCGTGAGATCGAGTCCGAGGCCGGCGAGCTGATGCCGGACGGCGTCGCTCCCATCGTGCGGCGGAGCGTCGACCTCCGCTACTCGGGCCAGGACTACCCGCTCGAGATCGAGGCCGCGGGTCCGTGCGACGCCCCCTCCACGAAGCTCGACTGGGAGACGCGCTTCGAGGCGGCCTATCATGGACTCTATGGGAAGGTCGACGACGACAACCCCGTCGAGCTCGCGAGCATCCGGGTGCACGTGAGCCAGCCCCCGCCCGCGCTCGAGATTGCCCGTCCGGCCGCCGAATCGGACGCTCCGCCCAAGGCATCGCGCGAAATCCATGTCTCGGCCGGGTCCGGCATGGAGCGGGTGGCAGTGTACGAACGCACGGCGCTTCGCATCGGACAGGAGATCGTCGGGCCCGCGGTCATCGAGGAGCGCGAGTCGACGACCGTCATCGGTCCGGGCGACCGGCTGAAGGTGGATCCCCTGGGGTGCCTGGTAGTGGACCTCGTCATCCAGCGGCCCACCGCGGCGGCCGGAGGGGCCGACGAGACACCCGTCTCGGCGACGTTCGGGCGGAAGTAGCCGATGCAGCTCGACCCGGTCACCATCCAGATCCTCTGGAACCGCCTCATCACCATCGTCGACGAGGCGGCGACCGGGCTCATGCGCACCGCCTACACCCCCTCGGTGAAGGAGTACCACGACTTCTGCTGCGCTCTCTTCGACGCCAACGCGCGGATGCTGTCCCACTCGACGGTCACCACCGCGGGGTTCCTCGGCATCGTCCCCGAGGTGCTGCGCAACTTCATCGCGAAGCACCCCCCGGAGACCCTCCGGCCGGGCGACGCCATCATCACCAACGATCCCTGGATCGCGAGCGGCCACCTCATCGACATCTCGATCGCGGCCCCCATCTTTCATCGCGACCGGATCGTCGGCTACACCCTGTGCATCGTCCATCACCTCGACATGGGGGGACGGATGTCGACCCTCGAGTCGAAGGACATGTACGAGGAGGGGCTCAAGATCCCGATTCTCAAGCTCTTCGACGAAGGTCGGCTGAACGAGACCGTGTTCGACTTCATGCGGGCCAACATCCGGGTGCCCGACAAGGTGCTGGGCGACGTTCGGGCCCAGCTCGTCGCCAACAACGTGTGCAGCCGCGGGCTCAAGGCGCTGCTCGAGGAGTATCGGCTCGACGGGCTCGAGACCCTGGGGGCCGAGGTCATCCATCGCACCGAGTCGAGCCTGCGGCGCAAGATCGCGGCGCTGCCCGACGGGTCGTACCGCAACGTGGCGGTGCTCCCGAAGATCCCGGGCTGCGACGACGACGTCGTGGTGAAGATCGAGGTCCGGGTGGACGGCGACGGGGTCACCGTCGACTACTCTGGCTCGTCCGGCGAGGTCGGAGCGGCGATCAACTGCTCCTACAACATGACCCGCTCCTACACCGCCTACCCCGTCAAGCTCGCCCTCGACCCCCATGTGCCGAACAACGACGGGGGCCTGCGGCCCATCACGGTGATTGCACCGGAGGGCACCGTCGTCAACTCGCGCCCGCCCGCCGCCACCTGGGGGCGGACGATGATCTCGCACCTCTTCCCCGAGATCGTCTTCGCGACGATGGAGAACATCATGCCGGAGTCGGTCCTCGCCTCGAACGGCGGCTCTCCGGCGAACGAGGTGTACCTGCACGGCCGCCACCGCGACGGCCGTTCGTTCCTCGCCATCGCCCAGCACAGCGGCGGCTTCGGCGCGAGCGCGCGCCACGACGGCTATCCTTGCCTGTGCTTCCCCAACAACACGCGCAACATCCCCATCGAGGTCACCGAGAACGAGGCGCGGATGTACTACGTCCGCAAGGAGCTCCGCACCGATTCGGGGGGGCCGGGCCGCAACCGGGGCGGGGTCGGGCAGGAGGTCGAGTTCGCGATCCTCGACGGCGGCACCGAGCTCGCCCGGGACGTCGAGAGCTCGGTGCGCCTGAGCGGGCGCACCGAGGACGGCACCTTCCCGGTGTTCGGGCGCCTCGGCGGCCGCAACGGGCGCGGAAGCGGCCTGTGGCACAACGGCGATCCGGTCGACCACGGGGTTTACCGGCGGCTCGCCCCCGGCGACCGCATGCGGTTCGTGCTGAGCGGCGGGGGCGGCTACGGCGACCCGTTCGAGCGCGACCCCGAACGCGTGCTCGCCGACGTCGAGCAGGGCTACGTCTCGATTGAGCGGGCCGAGGAAGACTATGGCGTCGTCATTGACGCCGCGGGGATGACCGTCGACACGGAGGCGACCCGACTCCTCCGGACCGGGCGGACCGGGCGGGCCGGGCGAGCGGAGCCGGCGCAATGAGGACCACCGCCGAACCTTCGCGGGCGGGGGGGCGGCCGCATTCGGACCCGGAACCGGAACCGGACCCTTCTCCGTCCCCGGACGCGGGACGGAAGGCGCGCAGGAAGGAGAGCGGGGTGAGGCCGATCGGGCGCCCGATCTGGCTGCTCGGCCCGGGGGTCCTCTGGCTGCTCGTCTTCGGTCTCGCGCCCCTTCTCTTCATGCTGATGATGTCGTTCTGGACATCGACGATCTTCGGCACCAGCCCGGACTTCCAGTTCGGGAACTACGCCCGGGTCATCGTCACCGAGCTCTACCGCGACCAGCTCTTCAAGACGCTTCGGATCGCGTTCATGACGACCGCGATGACCCTGGTGATCTCGTACCCGGTCGCGTACCTTCTCTCGCGTCTTCAGGGCATGCGCAAGGCCCTGTTCGTGCTGATGATGTTTCTGCCCTTCTGGACCAGCTACGTCATCCGGGCCTTCGTCTGGCTCCCCATCCTCGGGCGCAACGGCGCAATCAACAACACCCTCCTCGCCCTCGGGATCATCGACCAGCCGCTCGACTGGCTGCTCTTCAACGAAGGGGCGGTGTTCCTGGGGCTGGTGTACGTCTACACCCTGTTCATGACCCTGCCCATCTACCTCTCGCTCGAAAAGATCGACCCCGCCCTCATCGAGGCGGCGACCGATCTCGGGGCCCGGCCGGCGGCGGTCTTCCGGCGGGTCATCCTTCCGCTGAGCTGGCCGGGCGTGCTCTCCGGCTGCATCATGGTGTTCCTGCTCTCGGTGAGCGCGTTCGTCACCCCGCAGCTCCTCGGAGGCGCGTCGGGGATCATGTACGGCAACGTCATCGCGAGTCAGTTTCTCGCCAACAACAACTGGGCCTTCGGGTCCGCGCTGTCGCTCACCCTGGTGGCGATCGTGCTGGTCCTCCTGCTCGTCAGCTCGCGCTGGATCGGGGTGCAGCACGTGTTCACCGGCGGGCGGGACTCCTAGGCGGTGGCCGGCCCGTCCACCGCCAGCCGCGGAGCCGTCGCCGGGGAGAAGCGCGCCGCCCCCCGCCCGCGCCGCCCCTACGGCGCCTACCGGACCGCCCTCTGGATCTACGCGGGGCTCTTCTACGCGTTCCTGTACGGTCCGCTGCTGATGATCGTGTTCCTCTCGTTCAACCAGTCCGAGATCGTCGGCTTTCCGTTCACCGGCTTCACCACCCATTGGTACGGGGTCGTGTTCGAGAGTCCGGCGCTGGTCAAGGCGCTCGGCAACAGCCTCGGGGTCGGGATCCTCGCGGCCGGCATCGCGACCTCCCTCGCCCTCGCCCTCGCGATGGGGTTCCGTCACCCGTTTCGCGGCAAGACGATCGTCCTCTACCTCATCCTCGTCCCCATCATCATCCCCGGCATCATCGGCGGCATCGTCTTGCTCATCTTCTTCGGCTATTCGGGGGTGCGATCGTCGCTCTACACCACGGTCCTCGTGGCCCATGTCAACTGGGTGCTGCCGTTCGCGTTCCTCACCCTCTACCCGCGCCTGCACGGCTTCGACCGCGCGCTCGAGGAAGCGGCGATGGACCTCGGCGCCCCCCCGTGGAAGATCTTCACCCGCATCGTGTTTCCCATCGTCCGGCCCGGGGTGCTCGCAACCTTGCTGTTCTCGTTCAGCCTCTCGTTCGACGAGTTCATCCGCACGATTTTCGTGACCGGGTTCGACCGCACCATACCGGTTCAGTTCTGGGGGCTGATCGTCGACGAACTCGCGCCCCAGCTACCCGCGATGGCGGTGCTCATCATCGTCATCTCGATCTTCAGCTCGCTCATCGGATTCGTCTTCATGGGTCGCGCGGCGCGCCGGGCGGCGACCTGGAGCGGTTCGGCGAGGCGAAGACCCGAACGCGCGTTTGCAACCAGGTAAACCAAAGTGAAAGGAGCAGGAACTACCATGAACAAGTCATTGTCCGAACTGACCCGCCTGACGGGCGGGCACCCGACCGATCGCCGCACGTTTCTCAAGGGCGCGGGGGCCGCGGGGGTCGCCGGGCTGGCCGCGGGATCGCTTCCGATGTCGCCGGCGCTGGCCCAGTCCGCGTCGGTGGTCGCGATCATGCCCGGGGTGTTCATTCCCGATCCGGCCCGTCCAATCGTCGAAGAGATGTCCGGGGTGAAGGTCGAGAACGCGCCCTACGTCTCGCCGACCGACACCCTCGCCAAGCTGATGGCGCCGGGCGGCACCAGCCAGTACGACATGATGGTGAGCCTGACCAACTTCGTCAAAGGTCCCGCCCTCGGGGCGAGCGACGGCGACGAGCGGTTGCGCGCCCTCGACATGAGCAACATCCCGAACGCGGAGAAGCTCATGCCGCTCTTCGCGAAGGACATCGTGACCCGCGCCGGCAAGACCTACATGGTCCCCGTCGTCTGGGGATACGACTCGGTCATCTACAACGCCGACGAGATCCCCTCCGACGACGAGCTGACCCAGTCGTGGAGCGTCCTCTTCTCCGACAAGTACAAGGGCCGGGTGGCGTGGCGCGACGACGCGCACGGGATGATCATGGTGGCCGCGCTCAACCAGGGCCACCCGGACCCGGTACAGATGGACGAGTCGGACTTGAAGGAGATCACCAAGTTCCTCATCGACCGCAAGAAGAACGTCCGCACGATGTGGACCAAGTTCGGCGAAGCGGTGAACCTGGTCTCGTCCGGCGAGGTCTGGGCGATGTACGGCTGGATCGCGATGCGGGCGGCCCTCCAGCGCCAGGACCTCAACGTCACCAACAACTGGCCGACGGACGGACTGCTGACGTGGCACCAGTCGGGCTTCGTGCCGAAGGACGCGCCGAACGGAGAGGCGGCGGAACGGGTCATCAACGCCATGCTGTCCAAGGAGTACGGCCAGAAGCTGACCGAGGTGACGAACTACCCGTCGACCTCCGGCGAGGTCGCGGCCCTGTTCGACGAGGAAGACCAGCGCAAGCTCGGATTCGACATCGTCGACCGCGGGGTCAAGCTCTACGGCCTCGACTTCCCGGTCAACATCGACAAGTGGGTCGAATCCTGGAACACCATCAAGACGGCCTGACCGCTCCGCGGTCGGTGGCGGCCGCGGCGTCGGGCCGCGGCCGCCACCGGTCCGGGTCGCCCCGTTCGAGGAGGAGGAAGGCCAGGTGACGACCCCAGAGGCCGCGGCGCCCGGGTCCGAGTCCGGATCCGGTGCCCGCGCCGTCGAGATCCGCGACGTCTCCAAGTGGTTCGGGGAGGTGACCGCGCTCGACGACGTGTCGCTCGAGATCCGTCGCGGAGAGTTCTTCTCGCTGCTCGGTCCCTCGGGCTGCGGGAAGACCACCCTCCTTCGCATGATCGGCGGGTTCGAGGGTCCGAGCGTGGGGGAGATCCTCATCGACGGAGAGGACACCGCCGGCGCCCCGCCCTACGCCCGCAGCACCAACATGATCTTCCAGCACCTCGCGCTCTTTCCCCACATGAGCGTGTTCGAGAACGTCGCCTTCGGCCTCGAGATGAAGCGTCTCGATCGCTCCGCCATCGCCGAGCGGGTCGAACGGGCCCTCGATCTCGTGCGGCTCACGGGCTTCGACCAGCGCAGGATCGACCAGTTGAGCGGCGGCCAGAAGCAGCGGGTGGCAATGGCTCGCGCGCTCATCAACGACCCCTCCGTGCTGCTCCTCGACGAGCCGCTCGGCGCCCTCGACCTGCAGCTTCGCCTGCGCATGCAGGAGGAGCTGCGCCGGCTGCACCGGTCGCTCGGCAACACGTTCATCTTCGTCACCCACGACCAAGGCGAGGCGATGGCGATGTCGGACCGCATCGCGGTGATGGACCAGGGACGGATCCTCCAGGTCGGCACCCCGGAGGAGATCTACGAATTCCCGAAGACCCGGTTCGTCGCGGACTTCGTCGGGCACACGAACGTGTTCGACGGACGGGTCGAGACCGTCGAGCCGAACGGCGAGTGCCTCGTCGCGTGCGAAGGCGTCGCGTTCCGGTGCCGTACGCCGGCGGGCGGACTCGGCGACGGCGAGGCGGTCTCAATCGCCGTGCGCTACGAGAACATCGACATCGCGGTTCGGGGAGATCCGGGCGCGGGGCCGGGAACCGGTTGTGCCGCGACGGTGACGGAGAAGATCTACATGGGCGGAGTGTTCCGGTTCGAGACCCGCACCGACGCAGGCGCCATCCTGACCGCGGACGTGCCGACGGCCGGCGAGGCCCGTCGGATCGCGGAGGGCGAACGCGTGCATCTCGCCTGGCGCCCCACGGACGTCTCGGTGCTGCTCGAGTAGCCGCGCCGGGAACGAGAAATCGCGAGGTACGGGCGGATGCCCCAAGACATCGAATGGCCGCGGAACGACTACTCGCGGGTTCCCTACCGGCTCTATCACGACCCGGAACTCTATGCGCGCGAGCAGGAGCGAATCTTCGAAGGTCCGACCTGGTCGTACCTGTGCCTCGAGGCGGAGATCCCCGAGCCGGGGGACTACGTGACGACCTGGGTCGGGGACACCCCGGTGGTCGCGAACCGCGATCGCGAAGGCACGGTGCACGCCTTCGTCAACCGCTGCGCGCACCGCGGAGCGGCCGTGTGCCGGGCCGCGCGCGGGAACGTCCGGGTGCACACCTGCATCTACCACCGCTGGAGCTACGACCACGCCGGCAACCTGCGCGGCGTCCCGTTCCACCGCGGAATCCGCGGCGAAGGCGGGATGGATGAAGACTTCGACATGGACCGGCACAGCCTCCGCAAGCTACGAGCGGCAATCTTCGAAGGGGTGGTGTTCGGGAGCTTCTCCGACGAAACGGAGCCGCTCGAGGACTACCTCGGTCCGATGATGCGCGGCCACATCGGCCGGCTGATGGGCCGGCCGGTTCGCGTCCTCGGCCATCAGCGCCAGCGCATCGAGGGCAACTGGAAGCTCTACCTCGAGAACCTGCGCGACACGTACCACGCGAGCCTGCTGCACGAGTTCCTCGTCACCTTCGGCCTCGACCGGGCGACCCAGAAGGGCGGGGTCGAAATGGACGCGCGCCACCGGCACAACCTCACCTACGCCCACGCGGGGAGCGACCGCGACGAGGACGCCCGGGCCGCCTACGGACGGCAGCAGGTGCGCGCGGGCGCCCTCACCCTCCGCGACCCGCGCCTCCTCGAGTTCCGCCGGGAGTACGAGGACGACCGCAACCTCGCGATCTCGACCGTGTTTCCGAACGCCGCGTTCCAGCAGCTAAACAACTCGCTCGCGACCCGCCAGGTCCAGACCAAGGGGATCGACGCCTTCGACCTCGTCTGGACCTACTTCGGCTACGCCGACGACGACGAGGACATGACCGCGCATCGCCTGCGCCAGGCGAACCTCTTCGGACCCGGCGGCCTCGTCTCGATGGAGGACGCCGAGGCGATCGAGATCGCCCAACGCGCGAGCCGGCGCGAGGCCGGGACGACGGTCGTCGAGGTCGGCGGCAAGGGCGAGATCTCCGACCGCGCCTACCGGGTCAACGACGTCCCGGTCCGGGGCTTCTGGTCCTACTACGCGGAGCTGATGGACATCGAGCCCCCGGGAGCGGTGCGGTGATCGAGGTCGAGGCGCGCCTCGCGATCGCCGACCTCTTCGCGAACTACGGCGCGTTCCTCGACGCCGACCGGCTCGAGGACTGGCTCGAGTGCTTCGCCGAGGGGTGCCGGTACGAGATCGTCTCGCGCGAGAACCTCCGGCGGGGACTCCCGCTGGCCCTGATGCTCTGCGAGAACAAGGACATGCTCCGCGACCGGGTGGTGTCGCTCCGGGAGGCGAACGAGTACAGCGTGCACACCGACAAGCACGTCATCGGGGGCCTCCGGATCAAGGAGCCGGTGGAAGGCGGCTTCGCGGTCGAGGCCGACTACGCGATGTTCCAGGCCGACGCGGAGGGCACCGGCAGCCTCTACAGCTTCGGCACCTACGACGCCGAATGCGAGCTCGCGGGCGGCGCGGCGAAGTTCCGCCGCATGACCGTCGTCGTCGACAACTGGAACATCCCCCACATGCTCTCGACCCCGATCTGACCGGGAAGAATTCCTTAGCTTTCCGGGCGGACCGCGTCGGCGGGCTGCCACTGCAACCTTCGGCAACGTCCCTTACAACGCGGAGGACACCAGCTCCCTGGTGTACTCCGACTCGGGGGCGCGAACGACGGCCTCGGTCGGGCCGCGTTCGACGATTGCGCCCGATTTCATGACGAGCAGGCGGTCGCACATGAAGGTGACGACCGGGAGATCGTGGGTGACGAGGATCATCGAGAAGCCGTATCGGACCTGAAGGTCCTTGAAGAGGTTCAGCACCTGCGCCTGCACGGAGACGTCGAGGGCCGACGTCGGCTCGTCGAGGAGCAGGAGGTCCGGCTGCACGGCCAAAGCCCGGGCGATCGCCGCGCGCTGGCGCTGGCCGCCCGAGAGCTGGTGCGGCAAGGAACGGGCCAGGTCCGGGTCGAGGCCCACGTCGTCGAGTAGCCGCGCCACCTCGCCGGGGATGGCGGACTTCACGACGTTCCCAAGCAGATCGAAACCGAGCGCGATAGACGCCCCGACCGAGAAGCGCGGGTTGAAGGTCGAGTACGGGTTCTGAAACACGGGCTGGACGCGCTGACGGAAACGCCGGAGTGAATCGCCATCCATGGCGGCGATCTCCTTGCCGTCGAAGGTGATCGACCCCGTGTCATAGGGAGTGAGCCGCAGGATGGTCCGAAGCAGGGTGGACTTGCCCGATCCCGACTCTCCGACCACCCCGAGCGACTCGCCCTCGGCGAGCGAGAAGGAGACGTCGTCGAGGGCGACGACCCCGGAGCCGCGCCGCAGCAGGCGGCCCGCACGGAACGTCTTCCTCACGTTTTGCGACTGAACCAGCATCCCTCAGGCCAGCCAGCAGCGCACGGCATGACCCTCGGCGACCTCGCGGAGCGCCGGGGGGGCGGCGCAGCGGCTTTCGACGCGCGGGCAACGGTCCCGGAACCGGCAGCCGGCCATCTCCTCGGAAGGCTGCGGGATGCGCCCGGGAATCGTCGACAGGCGCTCGGGGTTTCCGAGCAGGCGCGGGGCGGCGCCCATCAACGCATGCGTGTAGGGGTGGCGCGGCCGGCCGAATATGCCGTCGCGCGCGCCGCTCTCGACGATCTCTCCCGCATACATGACGTAAATCCGGTCGCAGAGGCTCGAGACGAGGCCGAGATCGTGCGAGATGAAGAGGAAGCTCGCGCCGGTCTGCGCCCGGAGGTCCCGAATGAGGGCGATGATCTCGGCCTGGATGGTCACGTCGAGGGCGGTGGTGGGCTCGTCGGCGAGGATGAGGGGCGGCTCCATCGAGAGCGCCATCGCGGTCAGCGCGCGCTGCTGCATCCCCCCCGAGAACTGGTGCGGATAGTCGCCGGCGCGGGCGCGGGGGTCGGGGGTCCGCACGCGTTCGAGCAGACGCACCACGAGGTCGCGAATGTCGGCCGCCGGACGGTTCGTATGCACCTCGACCGGCTCTCCCACCTGTCGCCCGATCACCTGCACCGGGTTGAGGGCGTGCAGCGCGTCCTGGGGAATGAGGGAGATCTCGGCCCCTCGAACCGCTCGCATCTGCTGCGGAGTGAGCGCGAAGAGGTCGCGCCCCCGGTACATCGCCCGGCCGGCCGCGACCCGGATCCGATCCGGGAGCAGCCCGATCAGCGACTTGGCGGTCACCGTCTTGCCGCTTCCCGATTCCCCGATGAGGCCGACGATCTCACCTTCGTCCACGCGAAGGGAGACGTTGCGGGCGATCGGAGCCGGCGGCTGCGCACGCCGTTCGAGCTCGATTTGCAGGCCCTCGACGGCGAGGAGGGTGCGGCCGCCATCACGGCCCGAAGGTTTCGCCGCTTCAGCCACGGAGCTTCGGATCCAGCACGTCGCGCAGCCCGTCGCCCAGCAGGTTGAAGCTGAACACGGTCAGGAACAGGGCGGCGCCGGGCGCGAGGCTGATCCAGGGCGCCTGGTCGATGAAGCCGCGGCCGGTGTTGATCATGTTGCCCCACGAGGGCTCCGGCGGCTGCGCGCCGAGGCCGAGAAACGAGAGGGCGGACTCGAGCAGCACCGCGTAGGAGAACGCCACCGCCGCCTCGACCAGCACCGGCCCGATGACGTTGGGCAGGATCTCTCTCGTCACGATTCGCCGGCCGGGCACCCCGAGGCAGATCGCGGCCTCCAGAAAGGGCTGGCGCTGGACGGTCTGCGCCACCGCCCGGGTCAGGCGGGCGAAGCCGGGGATGAAGATGATGCCGATGGCGAGCATCGCGTTGAGGACCGACGTCCCGAGATTGGCCATGAGAATGACCGCGAGGAGGATGGCCGGGAAGCAGAACACGATGTCCATGAAGCGCATCAGCACCGCGTCGACGGCGCCCCCGAACCAGGCCGCGAGCATGCCGATGAGCGTACCGCCGGACGCGCCGATCAGCACCGCGACGAGGCCGACGACGATGGACGTGCGTGACGCCTGGATCACCCGGGACAGGATGTCCCGCCCCAGCTCGTCCGTGCCGAGAAGGTGCCCGGCGCTCGGGCCTTCGAGCATCACCAGCACGTCGAGCGCATAGGGGTCGTAGGGCGAGATCACCGGCGCGAACGCCGAGGCGAGGAACACCAGGAGCACCGCCGGCAGGGTCGCGACAACCAAGCCGTAGCGCCGCCAGTTGACCCGTCGGAGGATGGTCACCGCGCCACCTGCACCTGACGCGGATCGATGAGCTGCGCCGCGAGATCGACGATGAGGTTGACGACCAGCACGATGACGGTAATCGACATCGCGGCCGCGAGGAGGACCGGGTAGTCGCGGTTGATGATGCCGACGAGCACCAGCGAGCCGATCCCCGGGATGCGGAACACCTCCTCGATGATGACCACGCTGCCGACGAGAAATCCGAACTCGACCGCGCTCACCGTGAAGAAGGGAATGAGGGCGTTTCGAACCACGTGCGCGGTGACCAGCCGCACGTTCGAGACGCCCTTCGAGCGCGCGGTCTCGATGAAGTTCGAGAACGTCACCTCGATCACCGCGGTGCGCATGATCCGGATGAGCAGCCCCGACGAGACCACCCCGAGCGCGATGCAGGGGAGCAGCATGCCTTGCAGATTGGCGACGGGGTCTTCGAGGTACGGCGTGTAGCCTCCGGTCGGCAGCCAGCCAAGACGCAGCGAGAAGAAGTAGATGAGCAGTGTCGCGAACCAGAAGTTCGGGGTCGAGCCGAAGAGGGTCGCCAGGGTGGTGAGGACGCCGTCCGTCCCGGTCTGATGCCGGAAGCCCGCGATGAGCCCGAGCGGGACGGCAATCGCAATCGCCACCAGGAACGCCATGCCGGCGAGCTGAAGGGTGACCGGGATCCGCTTTCGCACCTCGGGGCCCACCGCGACGGCGTTCTGGAAGGAGGTGCCGAAGTCCCCTTGCAGCGCCTTGCCGGCCCATTCGACGTACTGCACTGCGAGCGGACGGTCGAGACCGTGCTGGTGCTCGAAGCGCTTGAGCGCCTGCGGGGTCGCCTGGATCCCGAGGGCGGAGCGCGCGGCCGAGCCCGGCACCACGTTGACGGCGAGGAAGAGGACGACCGACGCCACGAAGAGCGTCGGCACGAAGGAGGCGAGCCGCCCCAGGACGAGGCGGAGCATCAGCGCATTGCCCCAGAGCGGGCGGGAAGGCCGCTTCCCGCCCGCTCCGCGACAGTCCCGCCGGTCATTCCAGCCAGGCGTCCTTGAGGGTCTTGAGGAACCCGGTGCGCATCGGCTTGAAATTCTTCAGCCGATCGGTATGCGCGGTCAGCACCCAGCCGTTCACGAGGGGAATCACGTCCATGTCCGCGAGCGACAGCTCCTGCTGTTGCCGGTAGAGCGCCTTGCGCTCCTCGATGGTGACCGCGGACTTGGCGGCCAGCATGAGGTCGTCCATCTTCTTCGACCCGCCCTTTTGGACGTTGACGGCCGAAGTCGTCGCGTAGGTGTTGGTGACGAAGTCGTCCGGATCGGCGAGCGGGGACAGCCAGTACATGACGGTGAGATCGAAGTTGCTCGGCCCCCAGACCTCGTCCCAGTAGCGCGGCACCTCCATGGTGTCGATCGTCGCGGTGAATCCGATCTGGGAGAGGTTGGCCTGGATGATCGGCGCCATCGACATCATCGGGGGCCAGGAAGAGACCATCGTCAGGCTGATCGACGTGCCCGGAGCCACGCCGGCTTCCGCGAGCAGCGCCTTGGCCTTCTCGATGTCGCCTTCGGGCTTGAACTCCTCGAGACCGGCGTAGCCCCAGTTCCATTCGGGAATCACCCCCCCGACGATCGGCGTCGCCTGCCCGTAGAAGGCCCCGCGCACGATCGCCGACCGATTGAGGGCATGGGCGATCGCCTGCCGCACGAGTGGATTGCCGAGCGTGCCGCGCTCGTGGTTAGGCACCATCCAGAAGTAGCGAGACCCCTCGATGGAGGCGTCAACCATGCCTGCCTGCGTGGTAATCGCGTTCCAGTCCTTGGGCGGCACCTCGTTGGAGAAGTGGATCTCACCGGACTTGAGGCCGTTCGACAGGGCGGTCGGATCCGAGATGACGCGATAGACCATGCCGTCGAAGTACGGACGACCCTCCTCGTAGTAGTCGCCGTTGCGCTCGAAGACGATCGAGTCGCGAGGCGTGTAGGAGACGAACTTGAACGGGCCGCTTCCCACCGGCTGTGCATTGAGGTCCCACCCCGACTCGACCAGGTCCTTCGGCACGATGGAGGATCCCGGGAAGGCCATGTAGATCTCGAACGGTCCGGTCACGCGGTTCAGCGTGAACCGGACGGTCAGATCGTCCACCGCGGTGACCGCGTCGATCGTCTCGATCTGCGAGCGGTAGGCGTAGCCCGAGTCCGGCTCGAGAATGCGCTCGAAGGAGTAGACCACGTCTTCCGCGGTGAGCGCCTCGCCGTTGTGGAAGGTGAGGCCGGGTCGAAGCGTGAAGGTCCAGGAGAGGCCATCCTCCGCAGCCGACCAGCTCTCGGCGATCCCCGCGTAGGGCTTCGCATTCTCGTCCAGGTTCAGCAGGGTCGAGTACACCTGCTCGATGACGACGTGCGACATGCCGCTCGGCCCGCGCGCCGGATCGAAGCCGCCCGGATCGGCGGAGAACGCCGCGACCAACGTGCCGCCGCGCTTGCCCTCCTGCGCCGCCGCACTGCTGGCCCCGCCAAGCGCCACCAGGGCGCCCGCCGCTATCGCGAGGCCCAGCCCCGCCCTTCGTGAAAATCGCATCGTTCGACACCTCCTCGTCCGAATCGCCGAGCCCGTTGCCCGGAGAATCGGGCATGGTAGGAGTGGGCTGGAATGCCGTCAACGAGGGTCCCGGCTGCTCGCGGCGACGCCGGCCGCGGTGACCCTTGCGCGGGACGATGCCGATCCGGTCGACGAGCCCGCCCGAAGTCGGTCCGGAACCGGCGGCTCTCGTACCTCCATTCCCCGTACACTGACTATCCCGCAAACCACCGGAGACCAAGCCCGATGAACCGACGCCGCTTCGGCCGCACGGGCATCGAGATCTCCGAGCTGACGCTCGGCGCCGGCTTTGTCGGCGGATTGCTGATTCACGCGTCGGACGACGACAAGCGGGGGTGCATCGCCGCGTGCCTCGAGGCGGGAGTCAACTGGATCGACACCGCCGCCGCCTACGGGGACGGCGAGTCGGAGAAGGCCCTCAACTGGCTGCTCGGCGAGCTCCCGGCGAGCGAGCGCCCCCACGTGAGCACCAAGTTCCGGCTCGACACCGCGCGCCGCGACGACTTCGACGGCCAGATCCGCACCTCGATCGAGGTGAGTCTCATTCGCCTCGGCATGGACCGGGTCGACCTGCTGACCCTTCACAATCCGCTGACCCGAGAAGCGGGGCCGGGGACGCTCTCGCTCGACGAAGCGCAAGCCGTCGCGGACTCTCTCGACCGTCTTCGCGGCGAAGGCCTGTACGACCACGTCGGCTTCACCGCCCTCGGCGATGGCCCGACCGTCCGCGCCGCGGTCGAATCGGGCCGCTTCGACGTGGCGCAGGTCTACTACAACATGCTCAATCCCACCGCCGGGCTCGACCTCGCCGACGACGCGAGCGCGAACTGGTCGAGCACGGACTTCGCCGGGCTCCTCGCCGCGTGCACCGCCCACGACGTGGGGGTGATGAACATCCGCATCCTCGCCGCAGGGGTGCTCGCGACGGACGTCCGCCACGGGCGCGAGGGCCCGATCACGGCCAACGCGGAGATGGAGGCGGAGGAGGCGCGCGCCCGGACGGTACGCGCGGCGCTCGGCCACCGCGGCGCCGAGACCCGGGCCCAGACCGCGATCCGCTTCGGCCTCGCGCAACCCGCCGTCTCGACCATCGTCTTCGGCGTCGCCGATCTCGCGCAGGTGAGCGAGGCGCTCGCCGCGTCCGGCCTCGGTCCGCTCGAAGCGGAGGCGCTCGCCGCCTTGCGCCGGGCATGGACCGGCGACGCATTCCGTACCCGGACCGCCTCTGCCTCCTGACCGGCCGGCGCTCCGGCCGGAGGGCCCGCGCCCTCCCCCGTATCGGACGGTACGCGCAGAATCCTGCGCTCGGCGTCGAATGAACCGCTCAGGAACCCCCGGGTCGGTTCAGATGGACTCACTTCTGGGGGTGTGGACCCGTGCCTCACCAACGATTCTCTTTACTGCGTGCACGCATCTTGCTACGGATAATCGAAAAATCGCGCCGGTGGGTTCGTCATGAGATCGAGGCGGCAACGGACGCAGCGGAGGGCATCACGTGAGCCAACTGAACGGACGGGTCGCAATCGTGACCGGAGGGGTCCAGGGAATTGGCCTGGGAGTGAGCCAGAGCCTGGCCCGGGCGGGCGCCAGCGTGGTGCTGGCCGAGGCGGTGGAGGAGCGCATTCCGGCGGCCGTCGCCGAGATCGAAGCGCTGGGCGCGCAGGCGCTGGGAGTCCACACCGACGTGGCCAGGGCGAGCTCGGTGGACCACATGGTGCGCGCAACGCTCGAGCGGCTCGGGCAGATCGACATCCTGGTCAACAATGCATGAACCGTACCGGGTTTCCGGGGCGTTGCTTCCGACTGACCGGGCGGCCGCCACCGCCATCCAGGACGAGATGGCGAAGCGTACCGGCGAGGACGTGGTCGGTTGGAAGGTCGGCGGGGAGCTCGTCGGGCGGGTCTTCGAGTGGGACCTCTACTCGAGCCCCGCGTCGCTGCCGGCCGAGCGGTTTCGCGACACGCTGGTCGAGGTCGAGCTCGTGTTTCGTCTCCTCGCCAATCTCCCGGCCAGAAGCGAGCCGCACGGTGTCGACGAGCTCGTGGAGGCGGCGGTCCTCGTACCGACCTTCGAGTTCGTCGCGAGCCGCTTCGCGGGAGCGTGGCCGAATCCCGAGATCGAGAGCGAGTGGCTCCTGATGACGGCCCACAACGCGGTTGTGGTCGGGGCCGACCTCCCGGACTGGAAGGGCGCCAATCTCCTCGAGATTCCCATTTCCGCAAGCATCGACGACGGCGCCCCGCTCCCGCTCGTGCCGCCGGAACGGCGAAGAGACCTCGTCGACACGCTGGTGTGGCTCGTGAACCAACTCTCCGGGCGGGGCATCGGCCTTTCCGCCGGACAGGTCGCAACCCTGGGCGCGGCCATCGCAGGGGTGCCCATGGGCCGCTCGGTCACGGCCGAGGTCGGCGATTGGGGAAGGATCGAGGCCACCGTGGCGGACGCCTGAGGGAACTCCTCCTCGCGTCGGGGGCGGAACACGGGCGGGCCGGGTCGAGGAACCTGCCGGCCCAAGCCCCGCACACTCGTCGGGGCGGATACAAGATTCGCGCGATCTGGCGCGGGCAAGAAATCGACCCCGTCTACCGGTTCGACACCCCGTCCCCTCGTCGTGCTGGCCGGCGAACGCCGCGCAGAGCCACGAGGCGGCGCTCGCGACGCTCCGTCCGGCATGGACCGACGGCGTGTTCCGGAGATCGTCCGCCTCCTGATCCGCCGGCGGGCGCTCCGCCCGAGGACTCCGGCCGGACCACGCGCCTGCCCGGGGATCCGGACCCTGGCTGACGTCGCCCGAACCCCCAAGGGTGGAGCCGAACGACAATCAGGATGCGGGGGGATGGTGGGCGTGCCAATGGCGCGCGATCTCGAGGCGCTTGCAGATCCACACGTCATCGAAACCGCCGACGTAGTCGAGAAGTCGAGCGAGACCGGCAGCGCGACCGGGGTGGCCGATCACGCGCGTGTGCAGCCCGATGGACATCATCTTCGGCTCCTCGCCGCCCTCCGCACGGAGCAGGTCGAAGGCGTCCTTGCAGAACTCGAAGAACTGGCCGCCGGTGGCGGTGCCGCCACGCGAGAACATGGTGTCGTTGTTGGTGAGGGTGTAGGGGACGACGAGATGCGGCTTGCCTTCCACCTGCACCCAGTACGGCAGCTCGTCGTTGTAGGCGTCGGAGTCATAGAGGAAGCCACCCTCCTCGACCACCAGTCGGCGTGTGTTGACGCTGGGGCCGTAGCGGCAGTACCAGCCGAGGGGACGCTCGCCGACCGTGCGTTCGAGCGAGGCGACGGCCTTGCGGACGTGCTCTCGCTCCTCGGCTTCGGTCAGCTTCCAGTGCTCCACCCAACGCCAGCCGTGGGAGCAGATGTCGCAGTCTCCCTCCCGGATCAGCTTCGCTGAGGCCGGGTTGCGCTCCAGGGCGAGCGCACAGGCGTAGATCGTGACCGGCATTCCTCGCTCGCCGAACAATCGCATCAGGCGCCGGAACCCGACCCGGCTGCCGTACTCGAACATGCCCTCGGCGGCGAGGTCGCGCTGGTTCGAGCCGAAGTCGTACCCGGCGATCTCGGTCAGGGCCTGCTCCGAACGCCCATCGCCATCCGGAATGGATGGTTCCGAGCCCTCCTCGTAGTTGATCACGAAGTTCAGGGCGAGCCGTTTGCCACCCGGCCATTGGGGGTCGGGGGGTTGATCGGCGTAGCCGATGAGGTCGCGGTCGTAGGTCTTCGGCATGGCGATTACCTCACTTGATGTCGACCGGGAACGGGGAAGCGCTTTCCGGACGCTGGAGCGGTCAGAAGGCCATCCAGCCGCCGTCGACCATCAGGTTGTGGCCGGTGATGTAGGTCGCCTCGTCGCTCGCGAGAAACAGCGCCGAGTGGGCGATGTCGGTCGGGCGACCGAGGCGCGGCATCGGGGTGCGCATGTGGGAGTATTCGATCGGGTCCGCCCCTTCGCTGTCCATCGGCTTGCCGGTGAGGATGCGGCCCGGCGCGACCGCGTTGCAGATGATGTGGTCTTCGGCGTAGTCGACGGCGATCTGGCGCGTCATGTAGGCCGCGCAGGCCTTGCCGACACCGTAGGCGAACTTGGCCGGCGCGCACACCATGCCGTGCTGCGACGAGATGTTGACGATCCGGCCCCGGGCGTCGCCCACCACCTCCTGGGTCAACATCTGCCGGATTGCCCGCTTGCAGCCGAAGAACACGCCCTTGGCGTTGGTCGCCATCACGTGGTCCCACTCCTCCTCGGTGGTCTCGAGGAGCTTCTTTCCGACGAGGGTGGCGGCGTTGTTGACCATGACGTCGAGCTTTCCGAACTCCGCGACGGCGCGCGTGACGAGCGCGTCGACGTCATCCCATCGCGAGACGTCGCAGCGATGGGCCCGGCAGGTGCCCCCCGCGTCCGCAATCACCCGGTCGGTCGGTTCGCCGCCCTCGCGCGGTTCGGTGATGACATCTCCGATGACGACGTTCGCACCTTCCTTGGCGAACAGGATGGCGATTGCGCGCCCGATGCCCGAGCTGCCCCCGGTGACGATGGCGGTCTTGCCGGCTAGTCGCATGTGTCAGTCCTCCAGTTTCGAGACCATGGTGAGCGCGGGCACCGGGTCCCGCGTCTCCTCGTATCGATGGCAGGCTACCTCGATATCGGGAGTGACGCGGCGCAACTCCGGCCGCTCGCGGATGCAGCGCCCATCCGCGAGCGGACAGCGGGGGTGAAAGGTGCAGCCGCTCGGCGGGTCGAGCGGGCTCGGCACTTCGCCCGTGACCTCCACCGTCTCGTCGCGAAGCGCGGGATCGGGCTGCGGCACCGCCGCCAGCAATAGCTGGGTGTAGGGATGGCGCGGTCGCTCGGAGACCTCTTCGGCGGGGCCGAGCTCGACGATACGGCCGAAGTACATGACCGCGATGCGGTCGCTCACGTAGCGGATCAGGTGGAGATCATGGGAGATGAACAGGTACGCGAGATCGAGGCGTTCCTGCAGCTCGAGGAGCAGGTTGACGATCTGGGCCTGGATCGAGACGTCGAGGGCGCTCACCGGCTCGTCGAGGACCACGAAGTCCGGTTCGACGGCCAGCGCCCGGGCGATGCTGACCCGCTGGCACTGACCACCCGAGAGCTCGTGCGAGTAGCGGTGGAGAAAGGCCGGACCGAGGCCGACCGCGCGCAGAAGCTCGACGATACGGGCGTGGCGGGCCTCGCGCCCGTCCTGGCCGCCACCCGTCCTGAGCGCGCGCGCGAGGGTTTCCTCCGTGGTGAGAGAGCGGTTGAGCGAGGACCTCGGGTCCTGGAAGACCATCTGGGCGCGGCGCCGGAACCATCGCAGGCCTCGCCGGCGAGCGGGCTCGATGGCGCGCCCGTCAAAGCGCACCTCGCCCGCGCTCGCCGACTCGAGGGCGATGGTGCAGCGGGCGAGGGTCGACTTTCCGCACCCGCTCTCGCCGACGAGGCCCAGGGTCTCTCCGCGCTCGAGGCTGAGGGACACCTCGGTCACCGCGTGCACGGTGCGGGTGATGCCGAGGAGCCGGGCCGCGAAGGACGGGTTGTCGACATAGCGCTTGCTCACTCCGGTGAGCTCGACGAGGGCGTTCAACCGGGGTTCCCTCCCCCTACCCCGGAGTGGGCGCGCGGTGACACGCCACGAGGTGCGAAGACCCGAGCGGGCGCAACGGTTGCGCCTCCACGCAGGCCTCCACCGCGAGGTCGCAGCGCGGCCGGAACGGGCAACCGGCGGGCAGGCCGACGAGATGCGGCGGCTCGCCGCGGATCGGCTTGAGGAGCTTTTCCGCCTTGGTGCCGCGGGCCAGCGACCCGATCAACGCCCGGGTATAGGGATGTTGGGGGCGGGAGAACAGCTCGACCGTGGGCGCGCTCTCGAGGACGCGCCCGGCGTACATCACCACCACCCGATCGCAGAGCTTGGCGATCACCCCGAGATTGTGCGAGATGAACAGCACCGACACCTGGAACTTGCGCTGCAGCTCCTTGATGAGCTCGATCACCTGAAGCTCGACGGTGGCGTCGAGCGCGGTGGTCGGTTCGTCGGCGATGAGCAGCGACGGACGGCACATCAGGGCCATCGCGATCATCACCCGCTGGCGCATGCCGCCCGAGAACTGGTGCGGGTATTGCCCGAAGCGCACCTCGGGATCGGGAATTCGCACCGTGCGCAGGAGCTCCATGGCCCGCTCGCGGGTGCTGGCGAGGAGCGCCTTTCGTCCCCCCGGGCTCGTGCTCGCATCGCCCCTCGCGTGCTCGAGGTAGACGCGCGTGAGCTGGTCGCCAATCCGGAGCACCGGGTTCAGGGCGGTCATCGGGTCCTGGAAGACCATCGCGATCTCGGAGGCGCGCAGATCCCGCATGGCCTCCTCGGAGAGGGTGAGCACATCGCGGTCGCGGAACCGGATTCGTCCGCTGCGGATTGCGCTCTCGGGCTCCACGAGGCGAAGGATCGCCTTCGACGTGACCGTCTTTCCGGAGCCCGATTCCCCGACCAGGCCCACGACCTCCCCCTTGTCCACGGTGAAGGACACCCGGTCGCTCGCCCGGACGTCTCCATAGTCGGAGCGGAACTCGACCACCAGGTCTTCGACTTCGAGCAGCGCCATCGCCTCAGGCCACCATCGTCAACTCTCGTGGATCGAGGAGATCGCGGAGGAAGTCGCCGAGCACGTTGAGGGCACAAACGACCACGAAAATCAGCAGACCGGGGAACACGGTGAGCCACCATTCGCCGGTCGCGACGTAGGTGCGGGCATCGGCCAGCATGCCGCCCCAGCTCGGCAGCGGCGGCTGGACCCCGAGACCGAGGAAGCTGAGCGCCGATTCGGCGAGGATCGCGTTCGCCACCATGAGGGTGGAGTGCACGATGACCGGCGAGATGCCGTTGCGGAGGATCGCGCCGAGAATCCGCACCGTGCTCGTGCCGAGCACCTTGTCGGCCGAAACGTACTGCTCCTCGCGTTCGACCAGCACTGCGCTGCGCGCAATGCGGGCGACCTGCGGGGCGTAGAGCACCCCAATCACCAGCATCAGCTTGGCGATGTGAGGCAGGGTGATCGGGCCGATCTCGATCGGTTCGGTGCCGAGGGCCGCGATGACGGTGATCGCGAGGATGATCGGCGGGAACGCCATCAGCACGTCCATCAGCCGCATGACGACGTTGTCGGTACGGCTCGGGCTCGTGTAGCCCGCGATCGCGCCGAGCGGCACCCCGATCGCGACCGCGAGCAATACGGTGACCACCCCGACCACGAGGGAGACCCGCGCCCCGCCGATTGAACGGCTGTAGATGTCGCGTCCGAACTGGTCGGTGCCGAAATAGTGCTCCGCCGATGGCGGCTCGATCATGTCGGCCGAGAGGCCGATGGCCGAGTGGGTGGACATCGCGTCGGGAAACGCCGCCGCGAGGACCAGGACCACGACCACCCCGAGGCCGGCCATCGCGAGCGCGTCCCGGCGCAAGGCTCGGAGCACCCGCGTGGACGTCGGTACGCGCGGGACCACCCCCTCGAGCGTCTCCGCCGCGACGGGCTCGGCAACCTTGGGCGCGGGTTCGAGCGGGGTTGCGTTGCGCACGATGCAGCCTTCGCCTCAATAGCCGATGCGCGGATCGAGAAGCGTGTACAGGACGTCGACCAGGAAATTGGCCACCACGAAGAGGGCCACGTTGAACAGCACGATGCCCTGCACGAGCGGATAGTCGCGAGCCAGGATCGATTCGAAGAGCATGCGGCCCACGCCCGGAATGTTGAAGATCACCTCCGTGATGATCGTCCCCGCGAGCATGTAGCCGAACGCGAAGCCCGCCACCGTCACGGTCGGGATCAGGGCGTTGCGGAAGGCGTCGCGCCAGACGATCACGCGGGGCCGAAGGCCCATGGCGCGGGCGACCAGCACGTAGTCGCGGCGAAGGACATCGACCATCGAGGCGCGCAGCATGCGGGCGATGGTGGCCGCGTAGGCGGTTCCGATCGTGATCGCGGGCAGGATCAGGTGCCCCAGAGTCGCCACCGGATCGGTCTGCGGAGAGACGAACCCGCCCGCCGGGAGCCACCCGAGGTTGACCGCGAACAGCATGATGAGGAGGAGTCCGAGCCAGAAGTTGGGCATCGAGACCCCGGCGAGCGCGGCCAGGCGACAGAGGTGGTCGACGGCGCGGCCCTTGTTCACCGCCGCGATCACCCCGGCCGGAAGGGCGATGAGGAGCGCGACGACGAGGCTCGCGGACGCGAGCATCAAGGTGGTCGGGAAGCGCGCGAGGAGAAGGTCGGTGACGTCACGCCGGAGGAAGTAGGAGCGGCCGAGATCGCCCTGCAACACTCCCATGATCCAGTCCAGGTACTGGACTGGCGGCGGCCTGTCGAAACCGAGCTCGCGCCGCATCTCCTCCACCACTTCCGGGTTGTACTCGGAGCCGAGCATGACGACCACCGGATCGCCAGGGAGGAAGCGCAGGATGGCGAAGATCGCGATGCTGCCGCCGAACAGAACCAGGATGAGCGACAGCAGTCGCTGCAGCAGGAAGAGGCGAAAGTCCACGGCGCGAGCGCACCCGTGCGGAGCACGGTCGTGCCCCGAAGGAGCACGACCGTGTCCGGAGGGAGCTCAGCTCCAGGCGGTGTTGCGCAGATCCATCGCGTACATGTACGACGGCCGGAAGTTCGTCACCTCCTTCCGCCACACGTGGTAGGTGTTGAGTCGGCCGATCCACAGGCTCGTGCAGTCCTCGACGAGGTGGCGCAAAGCCGCGATCAGCGCGGGCCGGCGCGTGTCCGGGTCGAGGGTCTCGTAGGCCTTCAGCACGTTCGCGTCGTACTCCTCGCTGCACGGCTGGGCGATGTACTGCTTGCCCGCGGTACACATGTAGGACTGGGCGAAGAGGTAGTCCTCGATGGAAGGCTGCATCGAGGGGTGGGGGAACATCTCGAAGTCTCCCGCCGACGCGGCCCCGTACATCGATCCGAAGTCCATCTGGCGGATCCGCATGTCGATTCCGACCTCCGCGAGATTTGCCTGGATGATCAGGGACGCGTCCCGAGCCTCGATATAGGCGCTCGGTACCGGGATGGTGGCGGTGAAGCTGAAGCCGCTCACCCCCGCCTGCTTGAGGTGCCACTTCGCCTTGTCGGGATCGTAGGCGAGCTCTTTCGCCAATTCCTCGTCGTACCAGTGCTCGCTCGGGGCGGCGGGTATCGAGGTCGGGGTGACGAGCCCGAAGTAGATGTCGTTGCAGATGAAGTCGCGATTGACGGCGGAGGCCACCGCACGGCGAAAGTGAATGTTGTCGAACGGCGGCTTCAGGCGATTGAACGGAGCGTAGAAGATGCCCGCGCTCGGAATCGCCTCGCCGGTGAACTCGGGCTCCGCGATAGTCGGCGCGAAGTCCTTGGGCGGGCAGGTGCCGATGATGTCGACCTCGCCCGTGCGCAGATGCGCAAGCTGGGTAGCGTCGTCGGCGATGCGGACGATCCGGATCTTCTTCTGCGGCGCTTCGCCGAGGTAGTAGTCCGGATTCGCCTCGAGCTCGACGACCACGTCGGTCTCGAACCTGGTGACCCGATACGGTCCCGAACCCTGGATTTCGCTGAACAGGGCATCGAAATCGGTGCCCGCCGGGACCACCCCGAAGTACTTCGTGAGGTAGATCATCCAGCCCGCCTGGGGTTTCTTCAGCTCGACGCGCACGGTGTGGCTGTCTTCGGCGACCGCGGCGCTGAGGAACGCGCGGAAGTCGCCTCGTCGTTGGCCCTTCTCGAGGTAGGTCTCGAAGGAGTAGACCACGTCCTCGGCCGTCAGCGGCTTGCCGTTGTGGAACTTGACGTCATCGCGCAGCTTGAAGGTGTAGACGGTGGCGTCGTCGCTGACCGTCGGCATCTCGCGCGCGACCTCGGGATGTACGGTACCGTCCGGTGCGGTGTAGACGAGATTGCTGTAGGTCAGGATCGGGACCACACCAAAGTCGTGGTTGCTGTAGTTCCATGGATGCAGGTGCGGCAGCGAGCCGAGGATCGATGCGGTGAGAAAACCGTCCCCACGTGGATTGGCGGCCGCGAGACGGGGTCCGCCGGCCGCGAGGCTGACGGCACCCGCGCCCATGAGCTTGAGGGCGGTGCGGCGATCGAAATTTCTGGAAAGCATGATGTGATCCCTTTGAAGTCGCCCTCTCGGGGAGCTCCGCTATGGGAAGGAAACTCCTCCAAGTGGCGCGGTCGACAATTAACAACCGCACCGGGCGGCCGTGCTTCGTAACATAGGCCCTTCGACCTGTCAAACGGAATTCCGAATACGCACAACGCTCGGACAGGGTCCAGGGACGTGCCGGGAGCGCGGGTTTATCGAGAGCACGGACTCCCGGGAGCGCGGGATTGCCGCCCGCGGGGAGCGGCTCCCCCGACACCTGTGCGGGCAATATGCGCGCGCTTCGGGGGCACCTTCCGGCGCCCAATTCGGATTGAGCCGCCACGAGCGGGCCACCGACCGCGCGCGGGAACGGCGTTGACTCCCGCCTTGCGCAGTGGTAGCTGTCGGCCTCGGACCCCCGCCACTCCGTGCACGAGGAAAGGTAAGTGATCGACCTCTACACCGCCGCCACCCCGAACGGCCAGAAGATCCACATCATGCTCGAGGAGACCGGCCTCCCCTACCGCACCAGGTGGATCAGCATCGACCGCGGGGATCAGTTCGATCCCGAATTCCTGCGGATCAGCCCCAACAACAAGGTCCCCGCCCTGGTCGACCACGACGGACCCGGCGGCCGCGAGATCGCGATCTTCGAGTCGGGCGCCATCCTGCTCTACCTCGCGGACAAGACCGGGCGCTTCCTTCCCGAGTCGCCGCCCGAGCGCTGGGAGACGATGCAGTGGCTCATGTGGCAGATCGGAGGCTTCGGGCCGATGCTGGGGCAGGCGCACCACTTCAACGCCTACGCCCCGATGAGACCGGACGGGCCGGTGGTGCTCCCCTATGCGCAGGAGCGCTACACCAACGAGGCGGCCCGGCTCTACGGGGTGCTCGACAAGCGCCTCGAGGGGCGGGACTTCGTCGCCGCCGACCAGTACACCATCGCCGACATGGCGATCTTTCCGTGGTGCCGCCTCGCCTACCGTCAGCGCGTGGAGATCGAGGACTTTCCCCACGTCAAGCGCTGGTTCGACACGATTGCGGCCCGTCCCGCGGTGGCGAGGGACATGGAGCGTCTCGAAGACATCGTGGACGGCTTCTCCAAGGAGAGCTGGGACGTCTCGTTCGGCGCGCGACAGCGAGGCCAGGGCTGAGAAGGTGGACCGCGCCGCACCCTATTCCCTGGCCTGGTTCGGCCGATCCCGCCTGACTCGCGTCGAGACGAGAACCGGAGGCATGACATGACGGCCGACCGCATCGCCGTGAACGGGACCGACTACCGCCGGCCCGGGCGCCCGCTGGTGGTAGTGTGCATCGACGGCGGGGATCCCGCCTACATCGAGCACGGGGTGGCGGCGGGGATCATCCCCAACGTCGAGCGCTACCTCCGCGAGGGCTTCCACACCGTGGCGCACGGCACCATGCCGAGCTTCACCTGCCCCAACAACATGTCCATCGTGACCGGCCGCCCGGCCTCGGTGCACGGCATCTCCGGCAACTTCTACCTCGACCGGGCGACGAACGAGCCGGTGGCGATGACCGGACCGGAGCTGCTCCGGGTCCCCTCGGTGATGAGCGAGTTCTCGCGCCACGGGGCACGGGTGGCTTCGGTCACCGCCAAGGACAAGCTCCGCCGGCAGCTCCAGAAGGGCATGGACCTCTCCAACGGCTCGGTCAGCTTCTCCTCGCAGCACGCCGACCGCTGCACCATGGAAGAGAACGGCATCGAAGACGTGCTCGACCTCGTCGGCCGGCCGCTTCCGGACATGTACTCGGCGGACCTTTCCCTCTTCGTGCTCGACGCGGGCCTCACGCTCCTCGAGGAGCGCCGTCCGGACATCCTCTACCTTTCGCTCACCGACTACATCCAGCACGCCCACGCGCCGGGGGAGCCGGAAGCGGACCGGTTCTACGCGGAGCTGGACGCGCGCTTCGGCCGGTTCGAGGCCCTGGGCGCGACCGTGGCCCTCACCGCGGACCACGGCATGAACGAGAAGACCAACGACGACGGCACCCCCCGCGTGGTGTGGCTGCAGGACCTTCTCGACCGGGAGCTCGGCGCGGGCACGAGCACCGTCATCTGCCCCATCACCGACGCGTTCGTCGGCCACCACGGGGCGCTCGGCGGCTTCGTGCGCGTGCATTGCCAAGAGGGGCTCACGGGTGAGCGGGTGATCGAGGCCATCGGGGACGCACCGGGCCTCGAGCGGGTGCTGTCCCGCGAAGCGGTGTCGAAGGAATTCGACCTTCCCTTCGAGCCTGAAGGGGACGTGGCGGTGCTCGGGGACGCGCGCACCGTCATCGGCGCCCGCGAGGTGGACCACGATCTGCACGGGCTCGAGGGGCAGCGGCTGCGCACCCACGGGAGCGTGCACGAGGCCGACGTGCCGATCATCCTCAGCCGAGCGGTGAGCGACACGTACGCGCGCCGGGCCGAAGACGCGCGGCTGCACAGCTACGAGACGTTCGACTACGCGTTCAACGGCATCGTCGACTGATCGAGAGACCTGCGGGCCCCTCGCGCACGGTCGACCCGCACCAGCCTCCGCGCACGCGACCGTCAGTGCGGCGGAAGCGGCCGGCCGTCCATCGGCGGGTCGAGCTCCGCCGCGCCGAGGTGCCGCAGGATCGTCGGCGCGATGTCGACGGCGGAAGTCGGTTCCCGGCTCCTCCCCGGCGCGAACCCGCCGCCGCTCACGATCAGCACCGGGCGGGTCTCGTACGGACCGAGGCCGCCATGATTCCCCAGACCCGGCGCCTCGGATGTCATGAACCCGTCCACGGCCACGTGCCCGAGACCCGGGATGCCGAATCGGTTGGATGCCTCCCGCTTCGCCATGCCGAAGGCGACCGCCGGGCCGGCGCCGGGTCTCAGCCCGACGTCGGACAGATCTTCGCCGGCGAACACGCGCCCGCACCACGGCTGGTCCCTCAGCCACCCGGCAATCGAGGCCGCGTCCGGCGCATCGTTCCCGCCGAGGTAGATGAGCGCCCCCATCCCGCTCGAAGCGAGCACCGTCTCCGGGGAGTCGGGGGCGGCCTTGAGGCCCGCCTCGACGAGGTGGTCGGCGACCGGCACCACCGCCTCCACCGTCTCGTGCCCGTGGTCCGAGCACACCACGAAGAGGATGTCCTCGCCGCGGCTGCGAAGCGCCGCCACCGTTTCCGCGACGAGTGCGACGCGCCGGTCGGCTCCCTCCAGGACGACGCGATGCTCGGGGGAGCCGAGCTCGAGCTCGTGCTGGGAATGGTCGGGCTCGCAGAGCCAAAGGGTCCAGAGGGAAGGGGCCGGCTCGGCGAGGAGCGCCGCGCAGAATCGTTCCGTCGCGGCCGCGTCACCGGCTCCGTCGTAGCCAAGGTTCTCGAGCACGCCATTGCCGTGCCGGAGCGGGCCCCGCCGATGCTCGGGTTCCGCTCCGGGCTCGAGTCCGGGCCGGGGCGCGAAGGTACCGGTGCGATGGTGCAGGACACCGAAGCCGTCCGGGTCCTGCATGTATGCCGCCCCGGGCGAGGAATTGCTGTAGACCACCGCGTCTCCCCGGAGGCGCTCGGCGAGCACCGGGGTCCACAGGGTGCGTCCGGTCGCGGCGCGCCAATCATCGCGAAACCCGGGCGGTCCGACAGATACGGGACGCCAGCCGTCGCCCGCGGGGAACGCGATGGTGTTCCCCATGAGGCCATGGCGGGCGGGGTGGCAGCCGGTGGCGATGCTCGCGGAGTTGACCCTCGTCGCGGACGGGAACACCGAGCGATGCTCGGAAAAGCGCCGCGAGCGCTCCGCAAGTGCGTGGAGGTTCGGGGTGAGCTCCGGGGTCACGAGATCCGCGCGCATCCCGTCCACCACCATCAGGACGGCGCGGCGCGGCGCGGCGGACGTCGAAAGCATATGCGTGCCCTCCTCCTTCGTGTTCGCACCGGCATCACGCCGGACCCGACCGTGCGTCCGTGCGGGCATCGCGGTTGCGCCGGCCTCGCGAGCGCCGGCTTCCGGTTTGCCACCGAGCCGGCCCCTTGTCGGCCGTCACGACCGCGGTGAACCGCCCGCGTGCGCGGGCCGGCGAATCGGCCGCGGCCGGCGACCCCCGGAACGGGGTCGCCGGCCGGGACGTCCGGTCCGCCCTACCCGCTCCGTGCCGCCCGCAGCCGCTCCTCCCAGCCGGCGGGGAGCTCGACCCGCTTCGCGACCGGGTACCCGAGCATCCCGTTGTGGGCGAAGACGTAGGCGTTGGTGCGAAGCGGGTCCCCGGTGACCGCGACGAGGATGTCGTCCGGCTCGCAAACCAGCGGAACCGGCCGGTCCGGATCGTCCGATTCGGCGAAGACGGGTGGGGCCTTGCCGATCTTGACCATCTCCGCGAGCGTGCGCCGCCCCGGCACGAGGTTCGTGTACTCGCCCATGTACGCTTCGAACTTCGAGGCCGGGAGGCGGGCATTGTCGAACAGCCAGCGCTTGAGATCGCTTCGCGACCAGCCGCCCTTCGCGATCGTCTCGGCGAGGATCGGGGTGAGCAGCAGAAGCGGGCGGTAGGTCCCGCGCGCCATGCCGACGGTGAAGACGAGCTGCCAGCCCGACTGCTTGACGAGCGCGTCCGCGAGGTACGGCAGCATCCGGTCCGGCGACTGGCCGTACACCGAGGTCACCACGTCGCCCCCCGTGTAGCGGGAGATGGTGACCACGTTCTCCCCCGCGGCAAAGCCGAAGTCGCTCGCGAGCGGCTCCCAGCCGATGCGCGCGAGCACGTCCTCGTTCTCGGCCAGCACCACCCGCCAGGTGTTCCCGTAGGTCCCCTTGTCGGTGCGATGCGGGAGGAATCCCGCGACGTTGCGGAGATAGAGGCGCCAGAACCGTCCGACCGTGGTGTTCGCCATGAACCCGTCGCGCAGCGCCCCCTGCTCGTAGTTGAAGCCGAGCTCGCGGATGAGCGGGCCGTTCAGGGTGACGAGGGTCTCGGCCCCCGGGGTGTTGCCGGAGTGCTCGACCCCGTACGCGGGGTCCGCCATCGCCTCGGCGAGGGCGACCAGGATCGGCATGTACTCCGGCCGGCAACCGGCCATGACGCCGTTCGCGGCGACGCTTCGCACGGTGGCGACCCGGTTGTCGGGCGGCACCTGGCCGAGCACATGGTCGGGAGGCAGATCGGTGAACGCGAGGAAAGAGTCGACCTTCTCCGGGGTCGGCGGGACGAAGGGAAGCCCGTCGGACCAGCGGTTCTCGTAGAAGAGGCGGTTCACCTCGTCGAAGGTCCCCTCGAAGACGATGTCCTCCGGCCCCGGCTCGACACTTGCGCGGGCCGCCTCCGGCTGCTCGGTCAGGTTCGAGACCACCTGGCCGAGGGTCACCCCGAGGACGTTGTCGCGAAGCTCGTTGTCGGTCTGCATGTCGACGTGGCCGGGCACCATCGCGACCGGCAGGTTGGGGAGGCCGAGGCCGACCGAGGTCGTCCCCGCCTGTCCGACGAAGCCCTCGCAGACGAGAGAGCTCGAAGGGAATCCGGCCTTCTCGGCAACCGCGCTCACCCGCAGCACGGCGGGTGTGCAGGAGCCTCAGCAGCCCATCCCGGAGATGACGGCGTCCACCTCCATGTCGCGAAGCTTCTCGGGAAGCCCGGCGAGGATCTCGTGCTCCTCGTCCCCGTGCGTCGAGCCGAAGGTCTCGTGGCCCACGAACTCGATCCCGGGATAGCGGGCCGAGAGCTCGGAAGCGAGCATGGGAAAGATCTCGTCGCCGCGGAAGAGGTAGTCCCAGAGAAACGCGATCTTCTTCCCCTCGAGACTCGCGTGCCGCTCCGCGAGCGGCGCGATCTCGCCCGCCTTGCGGCTGCGGGGCCAGACGACCGAGTAGGAGCCCTGTGCCGGTGTCGCCATGTGGTTCATCCTCCTGGTGGTTCCCGTGCGGGCACCCGCGGCCCCGCCGCGCGCGCCGTCCGTGGAAAGGGTAACCGCCCGCCCGCCGACCGCCAAACCGCGGCGGACCGCGTGCCCGGGCCGTCGGTCCGGCAGCCTTCCCGCCCCGCCCCACCCCGTTCCTTTCCGCACCGGTGGCGGAGGCGGTGGGGAGCAGGGAACGGAGAGCCGCACGGAGCGAAGAAGGGACCGCGAGCGCCGAAGCCGCGGTTGGCGCGGCGGACGGAGGTGACCGCGGCGATCGAGCCCGCTACCATCCGCCGCGGGTCATCAGGAGACGGGCAGGTGGCCGACACCGGACCGAACGTGCTCATCGCAAGAGAGCGGATCGAACCGCGGGTGGACGAGCTCGCCGCGCGCATTTCCGCGGACTACGCCGGGGTGGACGAGCTCGTCGTCATCGGGGTGCTGAAGGGGGCGTTCATCTTCCTCGCGGACTTGACACGGCGCCTGACGGTGCCGCACCGGGTGGACTTCATCGCAGTATCGAGCTACGCCGACGGACACCAGCGCTCCGGGGAAGTGCGCCTGGTCCTCGACCTCCGGGAGAGCATCGAGCACCGGCACGTCCTCCTCGTCGAGGACATCGTGGACACCGGGCGCACCCTGCGGTACCTCGTGCAGCAGTTCGAGGCACGCGACCCGGCCTCCGTTCGCACCTGCGCGCTCACCCGCAAGAAGGCGCGGAACGAGGGCGAGATCCGGATCGACTACCTCGGGTTCGACATCCCGGACGTGTGGGTGGTGGGGTACGGGCTCGACTACGCGGAACGCCACCGCACCCTCCCCTACATCGCCGCGCTCAATCCGGAGACCCTGGAGCTGGATTGACGAGGCGAAGGCGGCCCGCGAGCCGCCCGCCCCCCCCGGCGCCCCGTTCCACACCAGCGGGCGGGGCTGCGCCTCCGGCCGAGCCGACGGGCCCGGAACCTCGCAAGGGTTCTCCGACCCCCGGGCGCGCCGTTCGGGGACGAACGCCCGCGTTTCCTCCGGCCGCGGCCTCGTCCGTCTCATCCACGAAGCGCCACCACGGGCTCGATCCGACGGCCGGGGCCGCAGCGCCTCGCTGCGGCTAGAATCCGTCCCGTTCCCGCCGGCGCCGGCGCTTTCGGATACCCGCCATGTCCCGCATCCCCTCGTACCACGCCCACGTGTACTACGACGACGACTCGCGGACGACCGCCGCCTGGTTGCGCGAGCAGCTCGCGGAACGGTTCGAGGTGCGGCTCCGGCGCCGGCGGGGGGAGCCGGGCGGGGCGCCGCCCCCCCCGGCCCCCCCCCCCCGGCGCCCGAGCCGCACCTCGACCCGTTCCGCGAGCTGCTCGCGCAACCAGGCGGCGGTCGTCCGCGAGTCGTCGTCGTAGTACACGTGGGCGTGGTAC
>JAPOPW010000030.1 GCA_026712715.1 Immundisolibacterales bacterium
CTCAATGCCGCGGTGCCACCCGGAGCCACCGGCGCTCCCCTCGGGTGATACAACCCGCATACTACTTGATCACACAAATAGGTATTTTGTCTTTTTCTTCATATAATCCGGTGGCTTAGATCGATACTCCATCCAACGGACACCAAGACCGGTGCAAGGAGGGTACCCCTTTCGGGGCCCGCCTGCGCCGTGATTTCGGATCTGCCCCGGGTTCCCGGCAATCCTTGGGTCATCCCCGGGCGGAATGCAGGCGCGCCCCTCAGGAACCTCCAATACCCCTGGGAGATCCTGCGCGCGCGGGCTGGTCTGGAGGATGTCCGTATCCACGATCTTCGCCACTCGTTTGCGTCGCGGGCACTCGCCCTGGGAGAGAGTCTGCCGATGATTGGCGAGCTCCTCGGCCATCGCCGCGTCCGGACCACCGAGCGGTACGCACACCTTTCCCGGGACTCGGTAAAGGTATCGGCGAGCCGGGTTGCCGACAGCATCGGGGCAGCGATTCTTTCGGAGCGGGCCGGGCCGGAGTCGAACGGATAGCTACGGTGGCGTGAGTCACACCGCCGTGCCCGTCCTTAGCCGGGTGGCGCGCGAGGCAGCATTCGAAACCGCATATCGGCAGCGAAGTACCGTAGGGACCAGAGATGGCCAAGCTGCACGGACGCAGGCTCTCGAACCGCACCGTAGAAAGTCTTTGCGCCGACCATCGGGACACGGTCTTCTGGGACGGCGAGTTGGCAGGGTTCGGCGTGCGCGTCTATCCCTCGGGCGCCAAGGTCTACGTCGTCCAGACCAGGGCGGGCGGAAGATCGAGACGCGTTACCGTGGGCCTTCACGGGGTGCTCACGGCCCCGCAGGCTCGCCGGCGGGCGGCGCTCGTCATTGCCCGACTCAAGGCCGGCGAGGAGGATCCCTTGCCGCGGCGGGTCAAACCGTCGGGGGATGCCGCGCTCACCGTGGCCGAGCTGGCGGAACGGTTCCTCCGCGAACACGTGGCGGTCCGGTGCAAGGAATGGACCATGGCGGCCTACCGCGGCGCGATCCGCCGGTGGATCGTGCCTTCGCTCGGTCGCCTCCCGGTACGTTCGGTCGAGCACGAGCACATAGCCGATCTGCACTATCGCCTGCGCGGTATCCCCTACCGGGCCAATCAGGTGCTGGCCATCCTGAACAAGATGTTCAGCCTGGCCGAGGTCTGGGGCCTGCGCCAGGACGGCAGTCATCCGTGTCGCTCAATCCGAAGATACCGGGAGCACCACCGTGAACGGTTTCTGTCGGAGGAAGAGTTCCGGCGGCTGGGGCATGTGCTGGATCAGGTCGAGGCCGAAGCCGGGGAAATGCGCAATGGCGTCGCCGTGAAGTCCGCGGTTGCGGCGCTCCGGCTGCTGATGTTGACGGGCTGCCGCCGAAACGAAATTCTGACCCTGAAGTGGTCGGACGTCGATTTCGTGGCGAGCGAGTTGCGACTGCGCGACAGCAAGACGGGCCCGCGCGCGGTTCCCATTTCTTCCACCGCGCTGTCGGTGCTGTCCAGGCTTCCGCGCGTTCCCGGGAATCCCTGGGTAGTCGCTGGAGCAAGACCGGGAGGACATCTCTCCAATCTGCACGAACACTGGCATCGGATCCGTTCGCGGGCGAGTCTCGATGATGTGCGTATCCACGACCTACGCCATTCGTTCGCTTCGCGCGCCCTCGCGCTCGGCGAGAGCCTTCCGACCATCGCACGGCTGCTCGGTCACGGGCAGGTGTCCACCACCGCCCGCTATGCGCATCTTGCCCGCGACGCGGTGAAGACATCGGCGTCGAGAGTCTCGGACAGCATTGCGGAGGACATCCGGGTGCGCGGTTCGGAGTAAGGCGCCCGCCCGCGGTTACGCGACCGCAGCGCGAGCCCCCACTCTTCTCGAGGCGAATCCTTGCCTCCCCCGAGACGTGGCTCCCGAAGGCTCGCGGACCCTCCGTTTCGCCGCTCGTTCGCTTTCGATTCGCTTACTGACGGTTGAGATTTCACTGTCGATCCGAATCGTTTAGCAGAAAAAATATGAAATTCAACTAATTATAATTCTATTCCGTTTCCGTGAACGCCTTACGGAGGCTACAAGGCACTTACAGTCGCGATTGCGGGTGCTCTCGCGGCCCCGATGGCGGCGCAGGCCGTCGACTTCACGGTGTCCGGTCATGTCAACCGCGCGATCGTGTTCACCGACGTGGACGGCGCCTCGTCGACCACGAAGAACAAGGACAACGGTTCGAGCGGAACCCGGGTCCGGTTCACCGGCAGCTCCGACACGATGGCCGGCGTGACCGCCGCCGTTAACCTGGAGCTCGGGATCAATCCCAAAGGCAAGCAAAAGGTCAACAACAAGGACGAAGCCGCCGACGACGACGATGTCACCGTGCGCCATTCCGTCGTGTCCTTCGGCGGAGAGTTCGGCACCCTCAAGCTCGGCCACACTGGCGAAGCGGCAGACGGCGCCACCTACAGCGACAAGTCCGGCGTCTTCGGCGTAGGCCACGGTCAGGAGGCCGGCGACTCCACCGCCGCGAGCTACACGCCGGGCATGGGCGGCAGCCGGAATGCAGGCGTCCACTTCAGTTCCGCAAGCTTCGGACCGGCTCAGCTCCATGTCTCCGCATCAGACGGTGACCGTTTCTCCGCGAAGATCACCTTCGGGGGCGATGCGGGTGTCGCGTCCTATGGCGGTGCCCTCGCGTATCTCGATACGGGTGACAGCTACCAGGAGGTCGCGGGAAGCCTCGGCGTCAAGCTCGCGAGCGGCGTCACCTTCTCCATGGCGGGGGCCGGCCGGAGTGACGGAAAGGAGGGGAGCTTCGTGCAGTCGACCCTCGGCTACGTGTTCGGCAATAACGCGGTCGCCGTGAGCTGGTACGGGTCGAGCGACGTGTCGGTGACGCGTGACAAGGACACTGCGGACGAGATGATGTACGTCGGCAACGGTCAGGCCATCGGGATCGGCTTCAAGCACACCATGCCGAAGGCGGGTGTCGAGATCATCGCCGCCGTGCAGCAGTACTCGGCCGATGAGACGATGGAAGGCGACGGCGACATAGACGACACCGTCGCGGTCGTCGGCGCGCGCATCATGTTCTAGCCGGCCTCGCCCCCCTTTTGGCCCTCTCCCGCACGGGAGAGGGCCTCTTCCCGCCGGGGGTGAAGGAGAGGGAGATGCCGGACCCTGGCATGTCAAGAGCATTCCACGGAATACCAGAGGATTTTCCCGAATGAAGACACCGAAACTCACCATCCTTGCTGCGATTGCGCCACTGGCAGCATTCGGCGGCGTGGACGCCGCGATGGCAGATGAGATGGCAGCGCCCGAGATGCGTGTGTGGAGCACCACGCTGGGCGAGCCTGATGAAGAGGGCATGGGCGCGAGCCTCGAGATCGTCGCGAGCGCATCCACGATGGGAAGCAACGGCATGATCATCGAGAGCGTCAGTCTCATCGGCACGAAAACGGCCGAGGGCGAGGACGGGACGATGATGACGGAAGTGACCAGCTCGATCGCGTGCGGAGGCCCCATCATGGTCGAGGGCGGAAGCTTCATGATCGAGTCCGCCCCCATGGACGAGGACAAAGGCGAGATGGCCGAGTCCGACGACGATGCCGCAATGGAAACTCCGTGCAAGTTCTCGGTCTCGGGCAGCGCCATGCACACTTATCGTTCGTGGCATAGCTGGGATCTCGCCGGAACGGTCACCTTGGGCGAAGCCAGCATGGATTTCGCCATCGAAGACGCGGCTCCCGCGATGATCGTCGAGCCCGAGCCCGAAGCGGAAAAGGCTTCCTGATCGGATCGGAAGCAATCGTAGCAATCAACCGGATTGTGCCAACGAGTCCGTTGCACGCTCCCCGGTTCTGGTCTTCCTTAAGGCCCTCCCCTGTACCGGGGAGGGCTTTTCTTTCGGCAGGGACTTTCCCGCGCCCCGTTGAACGAAGGAGCCCCGAAGCGGAGACCGGTCCCGAGAGTCCTCTCCCGTCTCTCGGCGAGATCACCGACATGCATCGCGGCCGGCTTCTCATCCGGCCAAGACGGCTCGAACATGCCCGCGCGTTCATCGAGAAGGCACGGCCCTCTCCTCACGCTACCACGGGTTCTCGCCCTACATCGGTTACTCCATCGAGACCAATCGGGTCCAACATCCCCATTCATGACTCCTGCGTCCACCGGCTTTTCGGCGGCATGACCCGCACGTTCTGACGTGCTGTTCCCAACTACGCCAAGTCCGCGCGCACGGCGGCATCCGCGTGGACTCTGCCCCGCACGGGGCGGCTCGAAACGGATGCCGAGGGCAGCGGCGCGCAGCCGTCTTTGCCGAAAGCGAATCGAAAGCGCCACGGTCGATGGAAGCGGCCAGCCGGCCAAGTGATCTGCTCTCGGTTCACGACCTCGCCAGGCGGGAACCGGCTGTGTTCGGATGGCCTCGACCTGATCATGGGACACACCGACCCCGCGTCGGTGCGGCCACCGACGGACGTTGGGCGAAGAAAAGAAAACGGCCCTCCCCCGGGGAGGGGGAGGGCCGTTGAAGGTAGTGGTTGCCGGGTCCGGCTTAGAACTTGACGCGTGCACCGATGACCGCGACGGTGTCGTCCACCTCGCCACCGCCGTGCAGATCAGCAGAGTACTGCTGCACTGCGGCGATAATCTCGACGGCCGACTTCGGCATGGTGTGCTTGACCCCGAGTCCGATGGCCTGTCCGTCGGCCATCATCCCGTCGTACATTTCAGTGTCGCCGCCGTACGTGACGTCGCTCGAGCCGTACCAGCTCACGCCGACCGCGTTGTTGCCGAATACGTAGCCGACGGTCGACTGCACGAAGGTCGCCTCGTCTCCGCTGCTCCGGCTGCCACCCGCCATGGAGAAGGTGACACCGCTCGAGAGCTTGAGGCCAAGACCGCCCGCGACCTCCTGGTAGCCGTCGCCCGTATCGAGGAACGCGACGCCGCCACCGTAGGATGCGACACCTGCGTCGCCGCTGAAGGTGACCTTCGCGGAGAAGCGGTCGTCGTCTGCTCCGGAGAGGTGGAGTTGGGCCGGGCCGAAGCTCGCAGAGCTGAAGTGGATGCCAGCTTTCCGGCTGCCGCCCATGCCCGGAGTCCAGTTCTTCGCCTCGGACATGCCGGTCTCCTGACCGTGGCCGATACCGAAGACGCCGGACTTGTCGTTGTAGGTGACGCCGTCCGCCGCCTCGCCGGTGTGGCCGAGCTTCAACGTGCCGAACTCTCCGCCGAAAGACACGTTCGAATGGCGAACCGAGACGCCGCTCGCGCTATTGACACCAAGCTCCATGTTGACGCCGGCGGTTATGCCGCTCATCGTCTCCGAGCTGCCGGTGAACCGCACCCGGGTGCCGCTCGAACCGTTGTCCTTGTTCTGCGTGACTGAGCCGCCCGTGTTCTGGTCGGTGAACACGATGGCGCGGTTGACATGGCCGGATACCGTGAAGTCCACGGCCTGCGCCGCCATCGGGGCCGCAAGGGCGCCCGCAATCGCGACGGTAAGTGCCTTCTTGTGCATGGTGTATTCCCTTCTGAATAACCCTGTTTCGAGTCCCCCGGCCCCTGTCTGCACTCGTCGACCGGAGCTGAGGGGGCGTTGCGCAACGCCCCTTTTGAGGAGCGGGCGAAACGCTACCACTACCTTGGGCGCCATGCAACACTTTGTGCAAAAAAACTTACGGTGTTGCAAAAATGCCACATCTTGTCGTGCCGAACATCGTCCGGATGTCCACCCCCCGGAGGCCCGGGCGCACCGGAACGGACCGGTGGACCCGCATCGGCGGACGGCGGCACGTGGGGGACCGAGGCCGACGGCACCGCCGGTTGCCCGGGAGCGAAGCATCGTAGCAGGGTCGGGCCGCGCGGGTCTCGGGGGGTCGTTGCGCTGCTACGATGGGCACGGCGCAGAGCAGGAGGCAGGCATGGCCACCACCGGAGACGCGGCGGCCGCGACCGAGGCCGGACGATGGCGCGGGGAGCTTGCCGGCATGCTCGCGGAGCGGTTCGGGGCGGAGGCGGGCGCCTCGCTTCGGAGCCGCTACGAGCGGGTATTCGGCTCGGGGTACCGGGGACGGTACGGTCCCGACGGCGCGCTCCGGGACATCGAGATCACCGAGGCGCTCGCCGGGCGGAAGGACGAGGTGTCGGTCCTCCCGCCCGCGGCGGCGGAGGATGGCGAGCCGCCACGCGGCCCGCTCGAGACGGACCTGCTCCGCCCGCCCGGCTCCGATCCCCGATTCTTCCGCTTCAAGATCTTCCACCTCGGGGGCCCGGTGCACCTCTCGGACTCCCTTCCCATGCTCGAGAACATGGGGGTCCGGGTGGAGGACGAGCATCCGCGGGTGCTTCGCCCGGCCGGCGAGGACGGGGAGGCGGTGTGGCTGCACGACTTCGGGCTCCGGCAACGCGGTGCCGGTGCGGCGGCCGACCTCGACTCCGCCGGCGACGCGTTCCGGGAGTGCTTCGCCCGGGTCTGGGCCGGCGCGGCGGAGGACGACGGCTTCAACCGGCTCGCCCTCGCCCCCGGCCTCGACTGGCGCGAGATCGCGCTCCTTCGCGCCTACGCGAGGTACCTGCGGCAGGTCCGCTTCAGCCTCAGCCAGTCCTATATAGAGGACACGCTCTTCGCAAACCCGGGGATCGCCCGCGACCTCGTGCGCCTATTCCACGCGCGCTTCGATCCTGCGGGACCGAGCGCGGGCGGTGCCGGGGCGGACGGAGCCGAAGCCGCGGGCGCGGCTTGCGACGCGGCACCTTCGGACGGTGACCCGCCCTATGCCATCGCGGAGCGGATCCTGGGCGGCCTCGAGGCGGTCGCGAGCCTCGACGAGGACCGGATCCTTCGCACCTACCTCGAGCTCGTCGACGGAACCTTGCGCACCAACTACTACCAGCGCGGTCCGGACGGCCGCCGCCGCCCGTGCCTCGCCCTCAAGCTCGATCCGTCGTGCGTGCACGAGATGCCCGAGCCGCGACCCCGCTTCGAGATCTTCGTGTACTCCCCGCGGCTCGAGGGGGTGCACCTTCGCGGCGGACCGATCGCGCGGGGCGGGATCCGCTGGTCGGACCGGCGCGAGGACTTCCGCACCGAGGTCCTCGGCCTCCTCAAGACGCAGATGGTGAAGAACGCGGTCATCGTGCCGGTCGGCTCCAAGGGCGGCTACGTGCTGAAGCGCCCGCCCGCCGATCGGGCCGCCCTCGCCGAAGAGGGCGTCGCGTGCTACCGGGAGTTCATCGGCGCCCTGCTCGAGCTCACCGACAACTACGACTACCCCGCCAAGGGGGCCGGGGGTAGCGCCGGGAGCGAGATCACCCCGCCGCCCGACACGGTGCGCCACGACGGCCCCGATCCGTACCTCGTGGTCGCGGCCGACAAGGGAACCGCCACCTTCTCCGACACCGCGAACGAGCTCTCCGCGGCGGCGGGGTTCTGGCTCGGCGACGCCTTCGCCTCGGGGGGCTCCGACGGCTACGACCACAAGGGGATCGGCATCACCGCCCGGGGCGCATGGGAGTCCGTCAAGAGCCACTTCCGGGTGCTCGGGCTCGATCCCGCGCGCGATCCGTTCACCGCGGCCGGCATCGGCGACATGAGCGGCGACGTATTCGGCAACGGCATGCGTTGCTCGCGCCGCATCCGGCTCGTCGCCGCGTTCAGCCACCTCCACGTATTCATCGACCCCGACCCCGACCCGGAGGCTTCGTTCGCCGAGCGCGAGCGGCTGTTCCGGCTGCCGGGCTCGACGTGGGCGGACTACCGCGCGGAGCTCGTCTCGCGAGGCGGCGGGGTGTGGCCGCGGAGCGCGAAGTCAATCACCCTCTCCCCGGAGGCGATGGCCGCGCTCGGGATCGCGGGCGGAGCCGCCGCCCGAACGCCGAACGACGTCATTCGCGCGATCCTCCGGGCCCCGGTCGATCTCCTCTGGAACGGGGGGATCGGCACGTACGTCAAGTCGTCCGGCGAGACGCACGCCCAGGTCGGGGATCGGTCGAACGATCCGGTGCGCATCAACGCCCGCGAGCTCCGCTGCCGGGTGGTGGGGGAGGGCGGCAACCTCGGGTTCACCCAGGCGGCCCGCATCGAGTACGCACGGGCCGGCGGGCTCGTCAACACCGATGCCATCGACAACTCGGGCGGGGTCGACTGTTCCGACCACGAGGTCAACATCAAGATCCTCCTCGACGCCGCGGTCCGCGACGGGGCGCTCGACCCGGCCGAGCGAAGCGGGCTCCTCCACGCGATGACGGACGAGGTGGCCGACGGGGTCCTTCGGAACAACTACCTCCAGAACGTGGGACTCGCGGTCGCGCGAACCCAGGCGGCCCCTCTCGTCGAGGTGCACGCGCGCTTCATCGAGCATCTCGAGCGTTCCGTCGCGCTCGACCGCGCCGGGGAGGGCCTGCCGGACCGGGACGAGATCGCCGAGCGGCGCCGGGCGGGCGAGGGTCTCGCCGGCCCGGAGCTCGCGGTGCTCGTGGCCTATGCGAAGCTCGACCTCTTCGATGCCCTCATCGGCTCCGATCTGCCGGAGGACCCGGAGATGGCGGCGGAGCTCGCGGCCTACTTCCCGCTGACCCTGCGCGAACGCTTTGCGGCCGCCATTCCCGGGCACCGGCTGGCGCGGGAGATCATCTCCACCCTGGCCGCCAACGAGACCGTGAACCGGGCCGGGATCACCTTCGCGTTCCGCGTATCGGACGAGATCGGCGCGGCCCCCGAGGATGCGGTCCGGGCCTGGTTTGCCCTGCGCGGCCTGTACCGGCTGCCGGAGCTGTTCGAAGCTGTCGAGGGAGCGGGGCTCGCGGCCGCGGCGCACGTCGCGGCGGTGCTGGAGATCCGCAAGCTCATGGACCGGGGCGCGCGCTGGCTGCTCCGCAACGCCCCGCGCCCGCTCTCGGTGACCTCGGTGGTAGAACGCTACCGGGAAGGGGTGAGGATGGCCTCGGCCCTCATCCCGGAGCTCGCCTCCGAAGCGGTCCGCGGCGAGATACGGGCGGCGCGGGACAAGCTCGTGGAAGCGCAGGTGCCGGCGGCCCTCGCGGAACGGCTCGCGGTCTGCTCCGAGCTGCCGTCCGCCCTCGACATCACCGAGGTGGCCTGGCGATGCTTCGTTCCCGGTGGTGGCGTGGGGGAGCGGACCACCATCGCGGACTCCGGTATCGAGCGTGCCGCGCGGGCGTGGTACGGGGTCGACGCGCTGCTCGACGTCGGCTGGCTGCAGGCGCGTATTGCGGCCCTTCCCCGTGCCGATCGCTGGCAGGCGCTCGCCCGGGGGGCGCTCCGCGGGGACCTCCTGCGCCGCCACCGCGTCCTCGCTGCCGGAGTGCTGCGCGAGGGAGCGGGCGCACGGCCCGATGCCGCGCTTCGCGCCTGGCGCAATTCGAACGCCCGCGCCATCCAGCGCTGGAGCGAGCTCGTCGCCAACCTCAAGGCGGAGCCGCAGGTCGAGTATCCGATGATGGCGGTCGCGCTCCGCGAGCTCCGGGAGGTGGCGCGCGGAGGGTCCGCCGGGGCCGTTGGCGGACCGGGGTCGGCATTGCGCTGAAGTCGGATTCGCGAAGCGCAATCCGACCGGGGATGGTGACGTGACGGGCAGGGACCGGGCTACCGCACCGGCGTCAGCATGGCATCGAGGTTGAGCTCGTCGCAGAAGTCCATGAACTCCCCCCGGATGGCCGCGATGGCCGAGTCGGCGGGAATCCCCACCGTCATGTGCAGCGAGTACATGGGCGCGCCGGTGTGGGGAGCGGTGTAGCTGACCGTCATCAGGTCCTCCACGTTGATCTCCCGCCGCGCGAAGAAGTCCGCCACGTCGTGCACGATGCCGGGCTGCTCGAGCGCGATGACCTCCACGGTGTAGGGGATCAGCCCGGCCGAGTCGGGCCGCGGGCCGGTGCGGCGCGCCTGCAGCACCAGGTCGTGCTCGGACTCGAGCTTCGGAAGCATGCTCTCCGCCTTGGCGATCGCGTTCCATTGACCGGCGAGCAGCAACACCATCGCGAACTCGCTCCCGAGGACGGCCATCCGGCTGTCCTTGATCGAGCAGCCGCAGTCGCGAAAGGCGGCGGCGAGACCGCGCACGAGGGCAGGCCGGTCGGCCCCGAGGGCCGAGATGACGAGGTGCGATTCGATCGGCGCCTTCATGGATCCGGAAGATTCAGGTGTCCCAGGGGGTAGCCCGGTTCTCGTTCGATTCGGGCTGGCGGTCCGGGTCCCGCTCCGAACCGGCTCCGGGGGACGAGTAGGACGGGTAGCGCTCCGCGCTGCCGAAGCGCTGGTCGCTGTCGGGAGGCGCGTCGTGTTGGCGGCCGCCCGCCGCTTCCTCGGCCGGGCCGCGCGGCTGGTGGTCGGAGCGGCGCGGCGGCGGCGGATCGCCGCGTGCCGTTCCTTCGCGCCCGCCCTCGTTGTACGAGGCGGCGTTCGACGCACGGTACGAGTAGCAGGCCGGGCACCAGCACGCGTCCACCCCCGCGGTCCGGTGGGTGAGGCCGTGCAGGCGGGTCCCCTCGCGGTCGAACTTCGGCAGCATGTCGTCGAAGTGCCGGGCAATCCCCTTCTCGTAGCGTCCCCATACCTCGTTGGTCACCAGGCCGGCCGCCTGCAGCAGGCGGGTCCGGGACTTGGAGACGAAGAGCGGCACCTCGGACAGGTTCCGGGTTCGGCCCCACTGGGTGCCCTCCGAGACCGACGGTCCGGCCGCCCGCTCCGCCTGGCGCAGGGTGCTCGACTCCGACATGATGACCACGCCGCGCTGGGTCCGGTTGGCGGCGTGGAACCGGGCCAGCATCAGGTCGAACCGGCTGACCACGTCCTCGAACGCCATCCGGTAGGCGTCGCCGCTCGTGGCCGCCTCCTTGTCCACGACCGTCGCGAAGAGCACGGGATGCCGGGAAACGAGAAGGGTGGAGTAGCACGCATCGAGCATCTGCCGGCGCTCGCTCGCGGCGAGTCCCGCATAGGTTTCCGGGAGCCCGCGCGTGCCGCCGGTGCGAAGGCGCGGCGCGTGGATGGGAACCTGCTGATCATTCGGAAAGAAACGGGCGACGGTGTCCGCGAGATCCCGTTTCAGCCAGTACGCGGCCCGCTCGAATACCGCCACGCCTCCGACCACCACGCGGTCCGACGACGGATGGGTACCAGATTCGTCGATATACAGGAGATACATGACTGACCCCGGATAGCTACTACCCGCATACCTCAAGTCGGGCGCCGGCGTGGGGCCGCCGCTGCTTGCTCCGGCCGGGCACCGCTCAGGCGAAGAAACGCGGCCGGCCGCGCGACAAGCGCGCTGGGGACCAGAGCTCCGAGGTCCTGCCGGCCGGTATCGGATTATCCATGAGCGGTACGGGCTGTCAATGCTGCGGGCGGCGGCCGGGCGTACTGCGGACCCGATCCCGGGCGACCCCGGACGCGCCCGAATGCGGGGCACGCGGCGAAACGCGGGGCCGGCCCGCGAAGGGCTGCCGCCTGCGCGTGCCCGCGGGATATGCGCTAATATCGCCGGTGTGAAACCCTGCGCGAAGGCGTGAAGGAGGTTGACGATGTTTCATGGAAGCATGGTGGCCATGGTCACCCCGATGCGCGGCGACGGTGCGGTCGACGACGATGCGCTCGCCCGGCTGGTGGAATTCCACGTTTCCGCCGGTACCGATGCGATCATCGCGGTCGGCACCACCGGCGAGTCCGCCACCCTGGACCATGACGAGCACCGCGAGGTGGTGCGCAAGGTCCTCGAGGCGGTGGCGGGGCGGCTCCCGGTGATCGCCGGAACCGGCGCAAACTCGACGTCCGAGGCGCTCGATCTTACGCGCGACGCCGCCGCCCTGGGGGCCGACGGCTGCCTGCTCGTGACGCCCTACTACAACAAGCCCACCCAGGAAGGGCTGTACCGGCACTTCAAGCTGATCGCGGAATCGGTGGACATCCCGCAGATCCTTTACAACGTGCCCGGCCGGACGGCCTGCGACATGCAGCCCGACACGGTGGCCCGGCTCTCCCGGGTGACCAACATCGTTTCCATCAAGGAGGCATCCGGGGACCTCGCCCGGGTTGGCCAGATCCTGGACCGGGCCGCGGACGGATTCGAGGTCGTGAGCGGCGAGGATCCGATCGCCATGGAGACCATTCTGAACGGCGGCAAGGGCGTTATCTCGGTCACCGCGAACGTTGCCCCGGCCGCCATGCACGAGATGTGCGCGCGCGCCCTGCGTGGTGACCGGGCCGGGGCGGAATCGGTGGACGCGCGCCTTCGCGCCCTGCACAAGAACCTCTTCATCGAATCGAATCCGATTCCCTCGAAGTGGCTGCTCCACGACATGGGCCTGGTCCCGCCCGGGATCCGGCTGCCTCTCACGCCCCTCTCGGCCGAGTATCACGACGTGGTTCGGGCCGCCCTTCGCGAGGCGCAGGGCGCGTTGCCGGCCGCGGCCTGAGCGACTCGCATGACCCGAAGGGGCCTTCGCGGCGCGGCGGTGCTCGCGGCGGCGGCGTTCGCCGTCGGCGGGTGCACGTACGTCGCCCCGACCGGACCTCCCGCTCCGCGAACCTCCGGGGACACCCTGTACCAGGGCGACACCAGCCGGGCATCGCTCGAGATTCCGCCGGATCTGTCGCGGGCAGGGGTTCGGGAGGCGTATCCGATACCGGGCGGCGCCCGTTCCACGGGTGCTCGGGTCGACACGGTGCTGCCGGACGTGCCGGACATGCGCGTGGAGCGAGACGGCGGGCTGCAGCGACTGGTCGTCGCGGTCCCCCCGGGCGACCTCTGGCAGAGCCTTCTCGATTTCTGGCGTGCGCAGGGCTTCCAGCTCGAGGTCGATGAGCCGCAGGTCGGGGTCATGGAGACCGGATGGGCGGAGAAGCGTGAAGATCTGCCCGTCGGCGGCCTGCGCGGGGCCCTCGCGCGGTTCAAGCGCGTCGCCTACGTGTACCGGGTGCGCGACCGGTTCCGCACGCGGGTCGAGCATGCGGGGGAGGAAGGAGCGACCGCGGTCTACATCGCCCATCGCGGGGCGCACGAAGTGGTCCGCGGCGACGGCTATGCCTGGGACCCGCGTCCTTCCGACCCGGGACTCGAGGCGCAGATGCTCGGCCGCCTCAGGCTCTTTCTCGCGGGCAGCGAGTCTTCCGGCGTCACGTCCGTCGCCGCGACCGACGCGGGCCGGGCCGCCCCCGCGCGGGCGGAGCTGGTGGATACGGGCGCGGGCGGGCGGCACATCCGCATCGACGAAGGGTTCGACCGCGCGTGGCGGCTGGTCGGGCTCGCGCTCGACCGGGGCGGGTTCACGGTGGCCGACCTCGACCGGAGCCGCGGGCTCTACCTCGTTCGCTACATCGATCCGCAGGCGGTCGAGCTGGAGAAACGGGGCTGGTTCCGCCGCCTCGCGTTCTGGTCGCGTCCCGACCCGGGCGAAAGTGGAGCCCTGCCGACGGACGTGGAATTCCGGGTCGTCGTGGAGCACGGGGAAGGGTCGTCGACCCGGGTCGTGATGCACGATGCGAACGGCGGCCTCGATACGAGCGAGAGCGCCGGCCGGATCCTCACCGTGCTCGTCGAGCACATCGAGTAGCTGCTCTCCGCCCTCGTCCTTCCTTTGCGGCGGCGCGCCTTCAGCGCCGCCGCTTCACGTGCCGCATCATCCGTTTTCGATGGCGGGCCTGTCGTGGGGTGAGCGCGTTGCGCCGTCCCGCGTAGGGGTTGTCGCCGGATCGGAACTCGATTCGAAGCGGCGTGCCGCGAAGCCGGAACCGGGTCCGGACGGCGCGGGCGAGGTAGCGTGCGTACGGCTCCGGGGTTTCCTTTGCGCCGTTGCCGTGGATCACCACGATCGGCGGATTGACCCCCCCCTGGTGGGCGTAGCGGAGCTTGATCCTCCTTCCCCGTACCACGGGCGGCGGGTGGCGAACGGTGGCTTCCTGCATGGTCCGGGTGAGGTCCGCGGCGGACATGCGGGTGGTGGCGGCCTTCCATGCCTCCTCCACGGACCGCATGAGCCCGCCAAGGCCCTCGCCGCGCAACGCGGAGATGGAGTGGACGGTCGCGAAGTCGATGAAGCCGAGACGCCGCGAGACCGCCTCGCGCGCCGCCGTCCGCGCCCCGGGAGCGAGTCGGTCCCACTTGTTCAGGGCGACGACCAGGGCCCGGCCGGCGTCGAGCAGATAGCCGAGGAGCCGGGCATCCTGTTCGGAAACTCCCTCCCCGGCATCGAGCAACAAGATTGCGACGTTGGCGGCCTCGATGGCCTGAAGCGCCTTGATGGCGCTCACCTTCTCGACCAGGTCGAAGACGCGCGCGCGCCGCCGCAGCCCGGCCGTGTCGATCAGGACGTAGGGCTTTCCCGAGCGTTCGAAGGGCACGAACACGCTGTCGCGGGTGGTTCCCGGCTCGTCGTGCGTGATTACCCGTTCCTCACCGAGCAGGTGGTTGACGAGAGTGGACTTGCCCGCGTTCGGCCGTCCGACGATCGCGATGTGCACCGCGTCCCGGCGGCCTTGCCCTTCGCCGGGGTCGCCATCGCCCTCTTCCTCGTGCGGCGGCTCCGGTACGAGCGCATGCGCGAGAGCACGGAGCCCGCGCCCATGCGCCGCGGAAACGGGGAGCGGGGAGCGCAGACCGAGCGCGTGGAACTCCGCGAGCGCGGTCCTCGTGTCGACGCCGTCCGTCTTGTTGACGGCCAGCACGATCGGCTTGCCGAGCCGCCGGATACGGTCCACGATCGCCTCGTCGCCGGCGGTTCGCCCGGCCCGCGCGTCCGTCACGAGCACGATTCGGTCCGCCTCGTCCAGCGCGCGGCCGACCTGGTCGCCTACCCGGTCGTCGATCTCCTCCGATTCGCCGGCAAGACCGCCGGTGTCCACGACGATGAACCGGGCGCCGTGGCGCCGCGCCGTCCCGTATCGGCGATCGCGCGTGAGGCCCGGCCGATCCGCGACGATGGCGTCGCGGGTGCCGGTGAGCTGGTTGAAGAGCGTCGACTTGCCCACGTTCGGCCGTCCGACGATTGCGACGACGGGCAGCACCGCGGGCTCCTCGCGCCGTGCTTCGTCGGGGGCCGGGTCCTCGACGCCGCGATCGCCGGAGCGCGTGCCCGACTCCCCGGGCGGCCGGATGGTGTTGCCGTCCATCAGTCCGGGCGCCCCGGCGTTCTTCCCGCCCGCCCGCGCCGCGCGACCGCGTTCACTTCCCGGGCCGCCTCGCGGGCGGGGGCGGCCCGGCGCCGGCCTCGAATTTCGCTCCCTCCATCGCCGCCGCCCGGTCCAGCAGGTCGAGCCCCATCTGGCCGAAGAGGTCGAGGAAGTCGAGCAGCACCCAGTTCTCCATGATCCGGCCGCCCGTGCAGCGGTAGAAGTCCATGACCCGGAGGGTCAAGGCCCGGCCGGTCGCCGGGACCCCCAGGTAGTCGCCGCGGTGGGTCATCGTCATCGAGGGCCACCCGCCGGTTGCCGCGTAGTCGCCGTCCCCGATGCGGCAGAAGTGGTGGCCTCCCTCGCGGTCGGGGAACGCCCGCAGGAACGGCTCGCGGTGGTCCTTCACGAATCCCGACCAGCGGTAGCTCGAACCGATGCCGGCCGGGCCGTACCAGAGCATGTCGTCGTGCCAGTAGCCGCCCGCGCCGGTCTGTCCCGCCGACTCCATCGTCTCCCGATCGTAGACGTGAAGGTCGCCCTGCATCGCCTCGACCACATCGAGCGCCGCCTCCCCGCGGCCGCGGCTCCCCGGGAGGACTCCGTCGCCGGAAGCCGGGTCCGGGAACGGCATCTCGGCTCCCGGCATCCGCGCAAGCGGGAATCGGCCCGCCTGGCGGAGCAGGTCCAGGAAATCGACGAGAATCTTCGCCTCCGCGATGCCCCCGCCTTCGAGCCGGTAGAACTCCCCCGAGCGCAGGAAGACCAGCCGGCCGTTCGGGGCGATGCCGGCGAGAGGGGCCTGGAAGTTGCCGAGATAGTGGGTCACGGAGGCGGTCCAGTCTCCCCCGCCCCGCCGGTTGCGCCCGCCGATGAAGATGGAGTCGCGGCGGCGCACATGGGAGAGCGCCGCCCGGAGCGGTCGCACGAACCCCTCCAGCACCGCTTCGCGGCCCTCGAGGCGGTTGATCGGGTGGGCGACGTCCCAGACCGTGTCCGCGCTCAGGTGGGCCGCGGCGAGCGGTCCGATTTCGTGCTCGGGAGCCGCAATCACGCGGTTGAGGAACACGTGCGTCGACTCGCGCCGGTCGCTCATTGCGGGACTCCGGGTCGGGGGTGGAGAAGATGGCTCGCATTCATGATCTGACGGACACCGCGGACGGAAATTGCGCCGGCCCCCCTGCTGCCGGAGCGCTCCGCCGTGCGAGCAACCGCAGCCTCCCGGCCGGTCGGGTCGGCCGGAGGTGCAGCGCACCGAAACGGCTCCGGGTTCCACGCTGTCCGCACGATCGTCAAGTCATCGGCGCGCGCAGAAAAAGCAGCGAGCCTGCAGTGCGCGCAGGCGGCTTGCCGGATTGTGACCCAGCCGTCTAGAGTCGCGCAATCGCGCAGGCAACCGGGTCCGCGCCGGGAGAGGTCATGGCCGAGATCCAGCTTCGCAGCGTATCGAAGAGATGGGGTGGGTTCGTCGGCGTCGACAACTTCGACCTGACGATCGCCGACCGGGAGTTCCTGGTCCTGCTCGGACCCTCCGGATGCGGCAAGACGACCACGATGCGAATGATCGCGGGTCTCGAGGACACCACCGAGGGCGAGATCGTCATCGGCGACCGGGTGGTCAACGACCTCGATCCGAAGGACCGCGACGTCGCCATGGTGTTCCAGTCCTACGGCCTCTATCCGAACATGAACGTGTACGAGAACATCCGCTTTCCGCTGAAGGTGCGCAAGGTCGATCCCTCCACCCACGACGAGCGGGTCAGGCGCGCGGTGGAGATGGTGGAGCTCGGCGACTTCCTCCACCGCCGGCCGGCGGAGCTCTCGGGCGGGCAGCGCCAGCGGGTCGCGCTCGCCCGGGCCATCGTCCGCGAGCCGACCGTGTTCCTCATGGACGAGCCCCTGTCGAACCTCGATGCGAAGCTGCGCGTCTCGACGCGGGCGCAGATCAAGAACCTCCAGCACGAGCTCAAGGTGACCACGATCTACGTGACCCACGATCAGATCGAGGCGATGACCCTCGCCGACCGGGTGGTGGTGATGAATCGCGGGGTCATCCAGCAGGTCGGGACGCCGACCGAAATCTACGACCGTCCCGCCAACACCTTCGTGGCCGGCTTCATCGGCTCGCCGGCGATGAACCTGGTGGAAGGCGCCATCGCCGGCGGCACGTTCTCCGGGGACGGCATCCGGATTTCGGGCCTCGACGGCGTGTCCGGGCGCGGGGCGGTCACCCTCGGCTTCCGGGCCGAGGACGCGCAGGTGAGCGAGGCGAGGGCGGAGATCGACGCGCCCGTCTACACGATGGAGCTCCTCGGGGACGCGACCATGATCACCGTTCGCGCCGGGGGGACCCTGGTATCCGTCAAGGCCCACAAGGACTACCGGGCGGAAATCGGCCAGGAGGTTTCCATTGCGGTGCGGCCCGGCATCTGCCACCTCTTCGACGCCGAAACGGGCGCGAGACTCGGTGCCGCCCGGAATGCCGGTGAGCCGGGACAGCCCGCCCGGTCCCTTTGAGAAGGGCTGACGTCGGCACGTCGGCGCACGGCTCGCCCCGCTCGGCCTGCACGACGCGGCGAAGCGACCGGCGACCCGTCGGTTGGGGTTGTACGGTCGGAACGGTTCGAGGGAGTACGGCCCGTTCATGCAGGAGAACGAGGATTTTCGCGCCTGGACGGGCGGATTGGCGTTCGAAGCGGGAAGTCGGAGATCGTGCCGGGCTAGACTTCGTGCGCGTTCAATCCCGGACGCAAACGGGCGTGTGAATCGTGCGCGCGTCCTTCCATCACCAGGGAGACAACGATGAATCTGAAGAAATTCGCAATCGCGGCGGTTGCGTCGCTGTTTGCGACCGGCGCTTGGGCCGGTTGCTCGTTCGAGAACTCCGTGCCGCTCAAGTCGCTCACCGCGGGGTTCGCGGCCTGGAAGGCGGTCACCTCCGCGATGGCCGAGTGCGGGAACGTCGAGTCGGAGCTGGACCAGGAGTTCCGCACCAAGCAGCCCGCCGCATTTGCCGCGCAGCCCGCGCTCTATCACATCGGCGGGGTTTCGAACGGGACCCACGTGCCGCTGCTCAACGAGGGCACGACCCGTCCGCTGGATGACCTCGTCGCCAAGTACGGTGGGCACCTGAGTCCCAATCAGCTCATCAGGGTGGACGGGCGCACGATGGCCGTCGCGATGATGGTGAACGCGCAGCACCTGATGTATCGCGAGGACATCCTGAACGACCTCGGCATCGCGGTCCCCGCCACGTACGAGGAGGTGCTCGCCGCCGCCGAGGCGATCAAGCAGGCCGGGGCCGTCGACTACCCGCTCGGGGGCACCTACAAGACCGGGTGGAACCTCGCCGAGGAGTTCGTGAACATGTACCTCGGCCACGGGGGCGAGTTCTTCGCTGCGGGCAACCAGCCCGCGATCGACAACGAGAAGGGGGTGGCGTCCCTCGAGATGATGAAGCGGCTCACCGCCTACATGGATCCCGAGTACCTCGTCTCCGATTCCACCTACGTCCAGCAGCAGTTCCAGCAGGGCAAGGTCGCGCTCGCGAACCTGTGGGCGACCCGCGCCGGGGCGATGGACGACGCGGCGGAGAGCCAGGTGGTCGGCAAGGTGAAGATGGCCTCCGCACCCTCCATCGAAGCCGGAGGGCGTCCCGCCTCCACCCTTTGGTGGGACGGCATCGTGATCGCGAAGAACATCACGGACGAGGAAGCGGATGCCGCCTTCCGGGTGGCGATGGAAGGCATCGATCGGGAGATGGTCGAGGCGAACAACGCCGCCGCGGTATGGCTGATCGACGGATTCCAGCCGGGCGCCATGGCGGCGGGCGCGGCGGCGACCGCGGCCAACGGCGCGGTCCCCTACCCGGCGAGCTCGCAGATGGGGATCATGCACTCCGCTCTCGGCAACGGCATCGCCGACTTCCTGACCGGCGCGAAGGACGCCGCGACCGCGCTCGCGGACATCGAGGCCGAGTACCTGACCGCCGCGAAGGAGAAGGGGCTGGTCCAGTAGGCAATCGACCTCCGGGGGGCCGTCGGGCCCTCCGGGCCTCCGCGCGGTCCGGGAGAGGAGGCTGCGAATGAAGTTCAGGACTTTCGCCGCCTTCGTCGGCCCCTCCCTCTTCCTCATGTTCGTCTTCATCGCCGCGCCGCTCGTCAGCGTGTTCTGGCAGAGCTTCCATGTGACGAAGGCCCGGTTCGAGACCGTCGAAGTGGAGACCTGCACCCCGGGGTTCCTCAAGCCGACCTGCGTGACGGAGATGGTGACCCGGCCGGTTCTCGACGAGCACGGGCAGCCCCGGCTGGAGACGCGGTTCACGGGATTCGGGAGCTACCGCAACGTCCTCGAGCCCGACCGCACGCTCGCGGCGCTCCGCGACCTGGACTGGCGCGCGCTCCTCACGATCGACTTCTGGAAGGCCCTCCGGTTCACGCTCACGTTCACCCTGATCACCCTGCCGCTCGTCATCGGGGGCGGGCTGGTCATCGCGGTCGTCGTCAACAACGTCGCCCGATCGCTGCGCGGTCCGGTCATCTTCGTCTCCCTGCTGCCGTTCATCATCACGCCCGTCATCGGCGCCCTCTCCATCCGCTGGCTCTTCATCGGCGACGGGATCATGACCGCTTTCCTCGAGTGGTGGCTCGAGCGCGACATCGCGATGTTCGCGCAAGGGGGGACGATCGAGCTGCTCATGCTCTTCTACCGGGTGTGGCACGTTGCGCCGTTCGCATTCGTGGTCTTCTACGCGGGCCTGCAGACGGTGAACCAGGACACGCTCGAGTCCGCGATCATCGACGGGGCGAGCCGCTGGGAGCGGCTCCGCTACGTCGTCATCCCGCACCTGATGCCGCTCATCGTCTTCGTCGCGCTCATCCACCTCATGGATGCGTACCGGGTCTTCGAGGAGGTGGTGGGGTTCTCCAGCCAGGCGCACGTCATTTCACTGCAGTGGCTCACCTATGACCTCCTGACCCCCGACGACAGCGGCAACCGGGCGATCTCGCGCGCCTCGGCGAGCGCCATGCTCACCATGGTCGGCATCGTCATCCTCCTCGTCCCGCTGCTCCTGCGCACCTGGCGCGACCAGAGACCGGGGGGACCGGGGGGAGCCGGAGGGGGCCGGTGAGCGGGCCGCGGGCCCTGCGCCAGCCGATGGGGCTGCGCGCTGTCTCCGCCGGGTTCCTCGGAGTCTGGTGCCTGCTCGCTTCGTTTCCGTTCGTCTGGATCGCGGCGATGAGCTTCAAGGCGCCGGTGGACTCGTTCGCCCCCAATCCGCTGCACGTGCTGTTCGGTCCGGCGACCCTGGCGGCCGGGAAGGGTCTCTCGTTGCTGGATCTCGCGGCCGGCGCGGCGGTGCTCTGGATCGCGGTCCGCCTCGCGGTGCGCTGGCTGCCGGGCGTGGTCGCGCGCGGTACGCCGCCCGGATGGATCGCGGTCGGCTGGTTCGTCGGGAGCCTGCTGTTCGGGCTCGCCTTCGTCGCGGTCTTCTTCGGCCTCCTGCCCCTGGTGCTCGGCGGTCTGGACCCGGTGGTCGGCCCGCTCGGCGTGCCGGTCCTCGGACTCACCGCGGAGCACTACGAATCGGTATGGGTCGGCAACGAGTTCTACCGGAACTTCGTCAATTCCCTCATCGTGACGGCGGGCGTGGTCGCCGTCTCGCTGACGGTGGGAACCCTCGCCGGGTACGGCCTCGCCCGCTCCGGATCGCGGCTCGCGTTCTGGCTGCTCATCGTCGCCCTCGTCTTCCGGGCGCTTCCGCATTCGGTGCTGGTGGCGGGGGATCTTCCGCCGTTCATCCATTCGGCGGAGGTCCTTCGCCCGCTCCTGGGGGAGGCGGCTCCGACCCTCTACGGCAAGCCGTGGGCGGTCATCGCGGTCCTCGTATCCATCAACCAGCCCTTCACGATCTGGATGCTGCGGTCCTTCTTCCAGAACATTCCGCTCGACCTCGACGAGGCGGCGCGGGTCGACGGCTGCACCCACTTCCAGGCCTTCCGCTGGGTGATCATGCCGGTCATGTGGCCGGGGGTGATCACCACCGGGCTCTTCAGCTTCCTCCTCGCCTACAACGACTACCTGGTGACGTCCCTGCTTCTGGATGCCCAGAACCAGACGATGGTCCCGGCGATTGCGGGCTACTTCAACCGGGAGACGACGACGACCGACCAGGTGGAGGCGGTCGCCGCCGCGGTCTCGATCACCGCGCCGCTCTTCCTGCTGGTCATGGTTTTCCAGCGCCAGATCGTGAGCGGCCTCACCGCCGGCGCGGTCAAGGGATGAGCCGAAGAGGGCGGCACGGGGCCGTCGTTCCCGGGCGACCGACGGCGCCCTGACAGCGCCCCGGCGGCGCGGGAACCGGGCGAACGACGACTCCCCGGGGCGGGCGCCCGCCCGGACGCGCCGCCCGCGGCTAGCGCAGCTCGTAGGCGGCCAGCCTGCCCCGTCCCCAGTAGACGACGAGCCGGCCCGCCTCGACGATGGGGGGGCCGGCGAGCTGTCCGCCGCCCGTCGGGGTCCGGACCGCCGGGCGCCCATCCTCGCGACGCAGCCAGTGGACGTAGCCCTCGCTGTCGACGACCGCGACGAACGCGCCGTGGACGGTCGGCCAGGCGGGTCCGCGTCCGGTGAGGGAGTCCTCGGTCCATACCGTGGCGCCGGAGATCCGGTCGAGGGCCTGGACGGTGCCGTCGGTGGACGCGGCGTAGAGGAGGTCGGAGTCGGCGGCGAGTCCGGTGCGCGTCTCGATGTCACGGCGCCAGAGCACGCGGCCGGTCTCGCCGTCGAGGGCCGCAACCCCCCGCTCGTAGCTCGCCGCATGAACCGTGCCCTGCACGACCACGGGCTCGGTGTCGATGTCGGCCAGCCGGTCGAGCTCCGACTGTCCGCGTGCGGAGGAGACGACGGCCTCCCAGAGGACCTCTCCGTTCGTGTGCCGGACGGCGGCGAGTCGGCCATTGTCGAAACCCGCGAACGCGACGTCGGACACGATGGCGGGCGGCCCGGTGCCGCGCACCGAAAGGCTCGGGACGCCGCCGTCGTAGCTCCACTGCGGCTCCCCGGTCCCCGCATCGAGGCCGAACAGCTTGCCGTCGAGGGTGCGCACGACGACCCGGTCGCCCGCAACCCGGGGACGGCTCAGCACTTCGCTCGAGACCGTTGACTTCCAGGCGACTTCCCCGGATCCGGCGGAGAGGGCGAGCACCTCCCCTTCCGCCGTGCCGGCGACCACGAGGCCGCTTCCGGAACCGACTCCGCCGGTAATCTCGGCCCGCGTGTCCGTCCGCCATGCCGTACGGCCGGTCCCGGCCTCGAAGGCGAAGACCCGGCCGCGCGCGTCCGCGACGTAGAGCCGGCCGCCCTCGACGGTGGGCGTGAGCACGAGCCAGTGGTCGCCGATTCCGGCGCCGGCATCGGCGGTCCAGGAGGTCTCGACCGCCGCCAGCGGCTCGAGCGTCGGAAGCGGAGGAATTTCGTCCTCGCGGTCTTCCCCTCCCACCCCGAGAAGGCTGCAGCCCGAGAGCAGGACCGCGCCCCCTAGCACGCACGCGCCGGCAACGCCCGAGCCGGCCCGGCGACGGAGAACCGAGCCGGAGAGCTCCTTGCGCGGATCGACCCGAACCGCGCGGTCGGACGTGCCGCGACACGCCGAGACCGAGGCTTCCTCGGGCCGGCCGGCCGGCGCGTTCAATGAGTCGTCGCCCGCTGCGGACAACCGGCGGAAATGGCGAATCGGTGCGGTCCTGACGTATCTCATGGCCAAATTGCCCCTCGGGGTGCAGGGGGATGATCAGGGGGTGTTCAGATGTCCGAGATCGTCCAGCTTCAGGGTAACCCGCTGCGCGCCGGCCGGAGAATCGGTGTATCCCGCGGCGGCTCGTTCCCATGCCTCGCGTGCCTTCCCGGACTCCCCGCGGGCGAAGTGGACGTCTCCGCGCAACTCGTCGCGCGCGGCCGTGAAGGGCGCAGTGGTCGTCTCGTCGAGCAGGGTCATCGCTTCATCGAGGGCGCCGGCCGCGAAGTTCGCTTCGGCGAGGCGCAGGCGGGCGACGTCGCGCAGCTCGGGCAGCTCCGCGTGGTCGATGACCCACCGGAAGTGGGCAATCGCCTCCCCGATCCGGTCCTCGAGCAGCTCGGACCTCGCGACGAGCAGCGAGCCGGCGACCGCGTACCCGCTTCCGCCGTGATCGGCGAGGAGGGCGGAGCCCGCTTCCCGCACGGCGGCGTGGTCTCCGGACGCGGCCGCTTCGCTCATCGTCTGAAAGAGGACCGAGGCCGTCTCGGCCCGGCCGTGCTCGTAGTCCAGCCAGAAGGTCCAGCCGGAGACGCCGGCAAGGCCGAGCACCACGCCGGCAATCAGGGTACGGCCGTGCTCCGACCACCAGTTCTTCAGGGACTCGAGCCGTTCCTCGTCGGTGCGATGAAGCTCCATGACGTCGTTTCAGACCTCCCTAGACTACTTGCAGACTACTTGCGCTGCCCGATCCATACGGATGCGTCAAGTCTGCACAGCGGTTTCACGAACGAGACGCGCGAGGCTGCTGCGAAGAAAGTTGCTGCACTTCTCCCCATATGGCACGTCGGGGGTTCACGCGTGATCGGGCGGCATCGAACATGTCTCGTCGGCCTGAGGCGAATCCTCGCCAGGCGCAGCCTGCGGCAGCCACCCGGTCAGCGCTTCCCTCAGACGGGCGCGCGCAACCGTGCTCTGCGGCCCGTCCGAGCGCAGCGGCTTGATGCTCACCTCACCGGCGGCCGCCTCCGCGTCGCCGACGATGACCGCGAACTCCGCGCCGCTGCGGTCGGCGCGCCGCAGCTTGGCTCGGAATCCGCCCTCGCCGGCGTCGAGAACCGCGCTCACACCAAGGTCGCGCAGCGCCTCGGCCACGGCGGGCGCGGGGCGGACCGCGTCCGTGCCGACCGCGGCCACCCACGCCGCCGGCGGTTCGCGCGCTGCGTCCGTCCCGGACTCGACGAGCAGGGCGACGAGCCGCTCGATTCCGGCGGAGAATCCCACTCCTGGTGTCGGGGTGCCGCCTATCTCCGCCACGAGCCCGTCGTATCTTCCGCCTCCACACACCGCATTCTGCGCTCCGAGCCGTTCGGTGGTCCACTCGAAGACGGTCTTCGTGTAGTAGTCGAGCCCCCGCACGAGGCGAGGGTTCAGGGTCCACGGCTCTCCGGCCTCGTCCAGCATCGCGCGAAGGGCGTCGAAGTGGTCGCGCGATTCGGAGTCGAGAGAATCGATGAGCCTTGGAGCCGCCTCGATGACGGCCCGCATTTCGGGATTCTTGCTGTCGAGGACCCGCAACGGGTTCGTCTCCACCCGGCGCCGTCCATCCTCGTCGAGGTCCGCGCGCCGATCGAGGAGGTACTCCATGAGGCGCGAGCGGTAGGCGCGGCGGGAGTCGGGCGTGCCGAGGGAGTTCAGCTCAAGGCGCAGGTCAAAGAGCCCGAGCCGTCGCCACAGGCGCGCGGTGAGCAGGATGATCTCCGCGTCCGCTTCCGGCCCCGCGGGGCCGAAAATCTCTCCCCCGAGCTGGTGGAACTGGCGGAACCGGCCCCGCTGGGGACGTTCGTGACGAAACATCGGACCCATGTACCAGAGTCGATGGACGCCAAGGTGGATGAAGCCGTTCTCGATGCCCGCCCGCACGCAGCTCGCGGTCTGCTCGGGGCGCAGGGTGAGGCTGTCGCCGTCGCGATCGGCGAAGGTGTACATCTCCTTCTCGACGATGTCCGTCGCGCCTCCGATCGAGCGGACGAAGAGCTCCGTGCGTTCGAGCAAGGGCGTTCGAATTTCCTCGAACCCGTAGGAGTCGAGCACGTCGCGGGCGGCCGCCTCGAAGTGCTGCCACAAGGCGATCGGGCCGGGAAGGAGATCGTGCATGCCCCGCACCGACGCGAGCCGGTTCCGGGAGCGGCGGTCCGAAGCGGGCATGGATGCCACCGGTTTCTCAGGCGCCCAGCCGGAACCGCGCGGTGCCCGTTTCCTGCTCGATGTACGGGGTGAGGTCGAACGGCACGCCATTGAAGTCGATCTCGATGCCGTGCGCGTAACCCACCACGACCCGCACGGGTGCTCTCCCGGACAGCTCGAGGACCGTGCCGGCCGCCGCGAGGTCGCGATAGATGAGTCGCTGCTCCGCATCGCGCACCATGAGCCAGCAGTCTTCCTTTACCCGAATGACGATCGAGGATTGCCCGCCGGGTGCCTCGACGGCAGCGGGTTCGCCCGGTTGCGCGGTCGCCGGACCCTGCTCCGCCGGCGACTCCGGTTCGGGCTCCGGAACCGGGACCGTCGCCAGGGGCTCCTCCGAAGCGGAGACCGTCCCGGAATCGCCTTCATCGACTGCTCCCGAAGCCTGGCCCCCGGCCGGGGTCGCCTCTTCCCCCACGATCCCGGGCACGTCGAGGTCCTCTTGGTCCGCCGGGGCTTCGGAAACCTCCGCAGACCCGATTGCCTCCTCTTGTGCCGGCGGCTCGTCCGACACGGCGCCGCCGAACGGAATTCGAAACTCGTCCGATTCGCCAAGGCCGCTCTCGACCCCCGCGGAGAGGTCGTCCCGGTCCGTCTGCTCCACCGTCGAACCGGTGGTCACGTCGTCCTCGTTCCATTGCTCCCGCCACCACAGGGCGCTCAGGACGATGAGCACCGCGATCACGATGAGGGTCGTGATGGTGACGGTGAACTCGGAGCCCCGCCCGGTCGACCGGTCGGAATCCTGGGAATGGAGCTGCGGTGGCCCGAACCCGCGCCGGTCGTATGCTTCGAGCAACGGTTCGGAGTCGATACCGAGCAGACGCGCGTAGCTGGTCAGGTATCCGCGCAGGAATACCGATACCGGAAAGAGGTCGAATCGCTCGGCCTCCAGGTTCTCGATGTGGTGACGGCTGAGCCGCAGTCGCTGCGCAACGTCCGCAATCGAATAGCCGGCGGCCTCGCGCGCATTGCGCAGCATCGCGCCGATGTCCTCCGGCGCGACCTGCCCTTCGTCCAGCGGACCCGAAACGGCCATCGTGGGTTACCACCCGCGTCCCGCGTTCGGACCGGCGGGTGCCGCGTGCCCCCCGGGGGACGGACCGCGTTCCGGGGAGGCGCCGATCACTGCATCGCCGCCAGGGCGCTTCGCCGCCCCCGGGCCGCCCGGGCGACCACCTCGCCGGCGAGCTGCCCGCATGCGGCATCGATGTCGTCGCCCCGCGGGCGCCGGGTGATCGCGACGATCCCGGCTCCGTTCAGCCGCTCGCGGAACGCGTCGATCACGGCCTGCGGCGAGCGCCGGAACGGCGCCCCGGGGAAGGGATTGAAGGGGATCAGGTTGACCTTGGCCGGCACCGTGCCAAGCCGCTCGATGAGGGCGCGCGCGTGCGCGGGAGAGTCGTTGACGCCGTCGAGCATGACGTACTCGAAGGTGATCTTCTGCTTCGGATTGACCGCCGCGAAACGCCGGCACGCGGCAAGCAGCTCCGCGATGGGGTACTTGCGGTTGAGGGGCACCAGCCGGTCGCGCAGCGCGTCGTCCGGCGCATGGAGAGACACCGCTAGACTTACCGGCGCGCGGTGGGCGAGGCGGTCGATGCCCGGGACGAGTCCCGCCGTGCTCAGGGTCACCCTGCGGCGGGCGAGGCCGTAGGCGAGGTCCTCGAGCATGAGATCGATCGCCTCGGTCACCGCATCGAAGTTGAGCAGCGGCTCCCCCATCCCCATCAGCACGACGTTGGTCACCGGGCGGTCGAGGGCACGCACCGCCAGCCAGACCTGTCCGGCAATCTCGGCCGCGGTGAGATTGCGGTTGAATCCCTGCTGCGCGGTGGAGCAGAAGGCGCAGTCGAGGGGACAGCCGACCTGCGACGAGACGCAGAGCGTCCCGCGATGGCCTTCGGGGATGAACACCATCTCCACGCAGTTGCCGGAGTCGACCCGCAGAAGCCACTTGCGCGTGCCGTCCGCGGAGACCCGGTGGTCTTCCACCTCGGGCGCCCGGATCTCCGCGACCTCGCCGAGGCGTGCGCGCAGGCTGCGGCCGAGATCGGTCATGGGTTCGAACTCGCTCGCTCCACGGGCGTGGACCCACTTGAGGACCTGGCGGGCCCTAAAGGGCCGTTCCCCGAGCGACTCGAAGAACGACTCGAGGCGCGGGCGGGCGAAACCGATGAGATTCGCCCGTTCCGCAGCGCCGGCGGAGCAGCGGACCGGACGCTCGCGGAGCCGATTGGCGGTGTCGGCGCGGGGGGGCATCGCGTGCGCGGATGGATGTCTTCCGGCGAGAAGAAAAATGCGATCTCTTCTTCCGCGGTGTCCGGGCCGTCCGAGCCGTGCACGGCGTTCTCGTCGATCGAGCGGGCGAAATCGGCGCGAATGGTGCCCGGAGCGGCCTCCGCGGGGTTCGTCGCGCCCATGATCTCGCGGTTCCGGGCGATGGCCCCCTCGCCCTCGAGCACCTGGACCATGACCGGACCCGAGGACATGAACTCGACGAGGCTCGCGTAGAACGGCCGCTCCCGGTGAACCGCATAGAAATCCCGTGCCTGCGCCAGGGTCGGGTGCAGCATTCGGGCAGCGACGATTCGAAGCCCCGCCTCCTCGAAACGCGAGTAGATGGCGCCGATGCGGTCGGCGCCGACCGCATCCGGCTTGATGATTGAAAGTGTGCGTTCGACGGGCATGGAGTCGTCTCGTTCGAAGGGGCGGCTTCGCCGGCGACCGCATGCGCGCTCGCGCGCGTGCTGCGGAATCGTCCGGGCGGCGCAATTTTAGCGCGAAAACCCCGCGGACTTTCTGCCGCCGGCGCCGGTCGGCACGCAGTGACGGGAGACGCTCGGTCAAGCCGTCCCGAGGGCGGGGAATTGCGCCGGGGGACGGCCGGGTGACGCGCCGTGCGCTCCCCGCTCCGCGCACCGGCGAAGCGGTCGTCCGCCTCCCTTGCGCTCGCGGCGGGACGCGATGGGCCCGCCGGACCGCGGTCGAAGCGTTCGCCTTCGCCGCACCCGGAGCACGTGCCCCGGCGGCACCCATCGAACCTTGCGAATCCGACCCGGTCGGAGGTCTCGTGGTATGGATGGCCGGACCTGGTCGGAAAGCCGGCCGGCCGCTCGCTTCAGAACCCGATGCTCTCGCCGCAACCGCACTCGTGCCTCACGTTTGGGTTGCGGAACACGAAGCCTTCGTTCAGTCCTTCGCGGGCCACGTCCACCTCGGTGCCGTCGAGCATGGGAAGGCTGTTCGCGTCCACGATGACCTTCACCCCGCGGCTCTCGCATATCCGGTCCGAATCCTGAATCGTTTCCGCCACCGTGGCCACGTACGCAAAGCCCGAACAACCGCTCTTGCGGATGCCGAGGCGCAGGCCCAGTCCGGAATCGCGTCCCGCGAGGAAGCGTCTGACCCGCTCGGCGGCGGAGTTGGTGAGGTTGATCGACATGGCGGCGGTCCGGCTAGGCTCCTTGAAGGGCCCTGATCTTGACAGATGAGTCAAGATGGCAAAGCGGTTTCAGAAACGTGACGTACGAGGCTGCTACCGCTGGGGAGCGGCGGGGTCTCGAACAGGGATGGGTGGTTTCGAACATGTCTCGTCGGCCCCGAGGCGCAGACTCGCCGGTCTTCGTTTCAGATGGGGGCGCCCGGCCGGACGTCAAGCGCGGCGCCCGGTGCCGGCACCATCGGCCGGCACGCGCGGTGCTGGCGCGCCGCCACCTCCCGAACCCGCTTTCGCTCCACCAGGTCCGCGAGGTGGATGTCGCCGAGGAACTCGCTGATGTGGTCGCTGAGATCGGCCCACAGATCGTGGGTGAGGCAGCGCGCTTCGCTCTGGCAATTCTCCCGGCCACCGCAGCGGGTGGCATCCACCGTGCGATCCACGGCCACGATCACGTCCGAGATGGCGACTCGCGAGGGCGGCTGGCACAGCCGATAGCCGCCCCCGCGGCCCCGGGTGCCCGCCACGAGCCGCGCCTTTCGCAGGCGGGCGAAGAGCTGCTCGAGGAAGGCGAGCGAGATGCCCTGACGTCGTGCGATATCGGAGAGCGCCACGGGACCGTCGCCGTCGTGGAGGGCGAGGTCCAGCATGGCCGTGACCGCGTATCGACTGCGGGTGTTGAGTCGCATGTCTTCGTGGTCGATGTATCGGCGGGACGGCAAAATCACACATCCGGACCGCACAGTCAAGGCGGCCGAGGGGAGGGAGCGGGGCAATTTCACGCTGCGCGGGTCAAGGCCCCTCCCCGCGGGAAAGGGGAGAATGCACGCACGCTCCCTGCCGCCGGCCAGCGTGAAACGGCCCTGGGGGAGGGCGACGGCCCGGCGCCCGCGCCGGCGTCCGCCGGCGAGGAGGGCCCGCGACGGAAGCGGCGCGCGGGATCGGGAACGGCCGGCCGGGGGTCGGCCGGACATTCGCCGGAGGGGCTCAGGCCGCGCCGCGCCGCAGCCACCACCAGCCGAGCAGGCCGAGCGCGGCAATCGGAGCGCAAGCGGCGAGGGGCGCGAACCAGTCGTACACCACCCCGAGCTGGCTGAGCACCTTCTGAAGTATGTGGAATCCGATCCCGAGCCCGATTCCCACCGTGATGCGTGCGCCGAGTCCGGTGCGCTGCAATGGCCCCAGCACCAGCGCCAGCGCGGTGAACAGCATTGCCGCGGTGGAGAACGGAGCGGCGATCCGGCTCCACAGGGACGCTTCGAACCGGGCGGTCCGAAGTCCGCTCTCCCGAAGGCGCCTGGTGTGGGCCATGATCTCGGGAATCGACAGCCACTCCGGACGCGCCGCGAGTCGGTCCAGCCGATCCGCATCGGCGGGCAGGCGCCGTCGCATCGAGCGGACCCGCTCCGGCTCGACCGCGCCTTCGCGGAACCGGCTGATCTCCACCTCCTCGAGCCGCCAGTGCCTCCCCTGCGGGTTGCCGGGGGACGGGAGTGCGGCGGCAGCCGTGGACCCCGATGCGGACGCCTCCCCGGACGGGGGCGTGTCCGGGGAAGGAAGGGGAGATGCGCCGCGGGCACGCCACGCGGAGAGGAGCCGCCCCTGCGGGTCGAACCGGAACGCGCGGATATCGCGGACCCAGCCGCTCGCCAGTACCTCCCCCAGGTGCACGTAGCGCTCTCCGTCGCGCCCCCACAAACCGGTTCGGGAGCCCGACTCGGCGCCCGCGCCGATCCGACCGCGCAGGGCGGATTCGCGCCATTCGTACGCGGCCCGCTCCGCGGGTGGGGCGAGCCACTCGCCGATCGCAAACCCGGCCACGACGACGATCGCGCCCGCCTGCATCGCGGCGCGCACGAGGCGGGCGACGGACGTGCCCGCCGCCCGCATCGCGACGAGCTCCGACCCGTGGGCGAGCGCCCCGAGACCGAGGAGTCCTCCGATGAGCGTCGCGGCGGGCAGCAGGGCGACCATCCGGCCGGGAGCGCGCATGAGGACGAACCCGAGGGCGGCGGCGTAGTCGTAGTCCCCGCGGCCGACGTCGTCGAGGTCGGTGATGAGGTCGCCGACGAAGAACAGCGCCAGGAGCCCGGCGAAAACGACCAGGACCCCCGCGAGCACCCGGCGGGCGATGTAGCGATCGAGGATCACGCGGAGGCCGGGGTTCGCACGGGCAGCGGGCGGCGAAGGCGCAGGCAAAGGAGCGCGACCGCGGCTGCGAACGCGCCGTGTACGGGCCAGACCCCGATCCACGGCGGCAGGTGACCCGACTCGACCCCTTTCGCGGTTCCGACCAGGAGGCCGAGGTAGAGAAGGTAGAAGAGGGCACCCACGGCCAGGCGGTCGGCGCGTTCCCGGGACGCGAACGAGAGCGCGAAGGCGGCTCCGGCGAGCACGAGGGTCAGCACGGGCTGTGACAGTCGCCACTGGAGCTCGGCGGATGCGGCCCGATCGGCGCGGCTCGCGGACCACAGGCGGGCGGTGGACACCGTCTTCGGCCGTTCGAACCCGACCCGGCTTCCCTCTTCGCGCAGCCGCACCGTATAGCGCCCGAAGCGGGTGGTCGTCCAGTTGCCCTCGCCCGGAACCCCCACGTAGCGGCGTCCGTCCTCGAGCACCACGAAGCGCCCGCCGGGTCGCGACACGTAGCGCGCACGGGGGGCGAACACGATCTCGTCGGCCTCGTCGGAGCGTGCGTGCATGAACACCCGCTCCATCGTGCGGCCGTCCCCGGCGATGCGCTCGACGTAGAACACGGGGTCCGTTCCTCCGAAGTGGGTGAAGCGTCCGGCGACGATTCGCGTGAAATCCGCGGAGTCGCGCGCGGCCGCCTTCAACGACTCGTACCGTTCGCTCACCACGGGGGCGGCGGCGAGCGAAAGGGCGCCCGCCACCAGCGAGAACCCGACTCCCAGGACGAGCACGGTGCCGGCGAGAGCGGTGCGGCTCAGCCCGCCGGCCGACATCGCGACCAGCTCGTGGTCACGTTCGAATCTGCGCAGGGCGAGGACGAGCGCCGCGAACACCCCGGCCGGAAGCAGCGGCGTCAGGGCGTCGACGCACTTGAGCGCGACGAGCTCCAGAATGTACGAGCGCGAGACCTCGCCCGCGGCGGCCTGCGCAAGGTAGTTCGCGAAACGGGCCGCGACGACCACGAGCATCAGGATGGAGAGAACCGCCGTGAAGGTGACGAGCGTCTCGCGTATCAGGTAGCGGCGCAGGATCATCGCGAATCCGATGCGCCGCACGGACCCGCGACTTTGCTCGAAATGCAGGCTAGACTTCGGGGTTTGGCCAAGCCACCCGGAGTCTGCCGATCTTCTGAAGGTGAAGGCGCAGGCGCGCGGGGCGGAGGCGAAGGCAGCGACAATTCCATCCGGCGAGGAGGATCCCGGATCTGGCACTGGGCAGGAGCCTACAGCATACGGGAAACGGGACGAACGTTGATGGTCGACTTCTCCACGGGACGCATCAATCCGCTTGCGCGCCGGACAGACTGCCTCGTGCTCGGCGTCTACGAGCGGCGCCGGTTCACTCCCGCCGCGCAGCAGGTGGACGAGGCGACGGGTGGCGCGCTCGGCCAGCTCATTTCGGACGGAGATCTCGCTCCGGCGACCGGTTCGACCGTGCTCCTGCACCGTCCGCGCGGCACCTCCGCGCGGCGGGTGCTGCTGGTGCGCCTCGGCGCGCGGTCCGGCCTCGACGACCGTGGCTTCGTACAGGCCGTGCGGGCGGGCGTGCGGGCAGTGGCCGCCACGGGTTCGCGCGCGGTGGCGGATTTCCTCGGCGAGGCCGAGGTTCCCGGCCGGCTCGAGACCTGGCGGCTGCGCCGCATCGCCGAGACCTACGGCGATTCCGTGTACCGGTTCGACGAATGCAAGTCCGGACAGGACAGGCCCCCGAGGGGCCGTCTGCGACGGGTCGCGATCAGCGCGGCCGTCGACCGTGCGGCCGCCCGGCGCGCCCTCTCCGAAGCGGCCGCAATCGTCGCGGGGAAGCGTCTCGCGCGCGATCTGGCGAACCGGCCCGGCAACGTCTGCACCCCCTCCCATCTTGCCGAGAACGCAGCCGCTCTCGCCGGCGAGCACGAAGCGGTATCCGTCGAGGTCCTCGACGAGGAGCAGATGCGCGACCTCGGCATGGGGGCCCTGCTCGCGGTTGCGCGCGGGAGTCGAGAGCCTCCGAAGCTCATCGTCGTCGAGTACGCCGGGGCGAGCGAGGCCGACGCGCCGATCGTCCTCGTCGGAAAGGGAGTGACGTTCGACTCGGGCGGGATCTCCATCAAGCCCGGTGCCGCCATGGACGAGATGAAGTTCGACATGTGCGGCGCGGCGAGCGTCCTCGGCGCGATCCGCGCGGTTGCCGGGCTCGGACTCCCGCTCAACGTGATCGGTCTCGTGCCCGCGGTCGAGAACCTCCCCGACGGAAACGCCTGCAAGCCGGGAGACATCGTGACCTCCATGTCCGGCCAGACCATCGAGATCCTCAACACCGATGCCGAGGGGCGGCTCATTCTCTGCGACGCGATGACCTACGCCGAGCGATACGATCCGGACACGGTCATCGACGTGGCGACCCTTACCGGAGCGTGCGTGGTCGCGCTGGGCCACGTCGTGAGCGGTCTCTTCACGAACTCGAGTGAGCTCGGCCGGGCCCTTTTCGAAGCCGGCGCGAACTCCGGGGATCCCTGCTGGGAGCTCCCGGTGTGGGCCGAGTACGAAGAGCCGCTGAAGAGCAACTTCGCGGATGTCGCCAACGTGGGCGGCCGCGCGGCCGGCGCGGTGACGGCGGCGGCGTTCCTCGCCCGCTTCGCACGCGAGCGCCGCTGGGCGCACCTCGACATCGCCGGCACCGCGTGGCAGAGCGGAAAGGACAAGGGCGCGACCGGCCGGCCGGTGCCGCTCCTCGTTCAATACCTCCTCGATCGCGCTGGAAGGTAGGCCCGTTGGACGAGCCGCGCGTCGACTTCTACCTCATCGAGGAGCCGGACGGCGGAGCGCGCGATTCCACCGCCTGCCGGATAGCGGAGAAGGCGTGGCGCCGGGGACACCGGGTGCACCTGCACGCGGGTTCGCAGGAAGCCGCGCGGCGGCTCGACGACCTGCTGTGGACCTGGCGCGGCGAGAGCTTCGTGCCGCACGCGGCATGCGGCACCGGCGCGGCGGTGGGCCGCGAACCGGTCACGATCGGATGGGGGACCTTGCCCGACTTCGCCGATGACGTCCTTCTCAACCTCGACGACCGCGTCCCGGACGGCTTCGAGCGCTTCGGCCGGATTGCGGAGCTCGTCGGCGGGGGGGGAGCGTCCCGCGCCGCCGGCCGCGAGCGATTCCGTCGATACCGTGCGGCGGGCCGGGAGCCCGTGACGCACCGCCTCTGACTCCGATGGCCTACGAACGGAAGCCGGGTCCGCGCCGCCGCCGGGAGGGAGCGTCCGAGACGTCTTCCGACCCGATCGGAAGGCTCGACGAGGTGCTGGTGACGCTCGAGCAGATCCTGGAGGACCGGGGAGTTCCCCAGGCCCCGCACCAGCACGAGGGAAGGGCGGAAAGCCCGGCTCCCCCGGACGATCCCTCGGGCCAGGAGCCGCTTCCCCTTCTCCGCGACGTGGTGGCGCCGGCCGTCGCCGGGCGCGCGGAAGGAACGCGGGAGGGGCGGGCACCGGAACCGGCCCGGGCGCAGTCTCAACCCTTGCACGAGCCGTTGCGGCTCGGGTTCGAGATCGTTCCCGACGAGAGCCTGCCGCCGATCGACGACCTGGTTCCCGACCCGGCCGCCGTCGTTCCCCCCGGGGAACGTTACGGCGATGCGCCCCCTCCTTCGCTCGAACCGGAAGTCTACCGCCATCTCATCGACCGACTCGAGAACGAGATCGACGTCATCGTCCAGACCGGTACCGAGGAGGCGATGCGCCGCGCGGCGGCGGACATCGCCGCCCGGGTCCGCGCCCACGTCGCAATCATTCTCCCCGAGGTCATCGAGGAGCTCGTCCGGATGTCGCGCCGCCCTTCCGACTGAGCGCGGCAGACGCTGCCGCTTCGTATTCGCCTTCTCCGTCCAGAGGTTCTTCGATCCCTGCACATGGAAACGACCTACGATCCCCGCCGCGTCGAGAGCGGCGCGTACGCTGCCTGGGAAGCGGGCGGCCGGTTCGCTCCAAACGGCGAAGGCCGGCGGTACTGCATCATGATCCCGCCCCCGAACGTCACCGGAACGCTGCACATGGGGCATGCGTTCCAGGACACGATCATGGACACCCTCATCCGTTTCCACCGCATGCGGGGGCGCGACACGCTGTGGCAGATGGGCACCGACCACGCCGGAATCGCGACCCAGGTGGTGGTCGAGCGGCAGCTCGAGGCGGCGGGGGAGGACCGGCGCGCGATCGGACGCGACGCGTTCGTGGAGCGGGTGTGGGACTGGACCCGGCAATCGGGCGAGACCATCCGGCGCCAGCTTCGCCGGCTCGGCGCGTCCGTGGACTGGAGCACCGAACGGTTCACCCTGGACGAAGGGCTCTCCGAAGCGGTGCTGGAGACCTTCGTGCGCCTCTACGACAAGGGGCTCGTCTACCGCGGGCGCCGGCTCGTGAACTGGGATCCGGTGCTGCGCACGGCCGTCTCGGACCTCGAAGTGAAGTCCGAGGAGGAGGACGGCCACCTGTGGCACATCCGCTACCCGTTGTGCGATTCGCCGGCCGGTGGCCCCGAATGGGTGGTCGTCGCCACCACCCGGCCCGAGACGATGCTGGGCGACGTGGCGGTCGCGGTCCATCCCGACGATCCGCGATACGCGGATCTCGTCGGCCGCCGGGTGGAGCTTCCGCTCGCCGGTCGAACGATCCCGATCGTCGCCGACGAGTCGGTGGTCCCCGAGTTCGGCACCGGGTGCCTCAAGATCACCCCCGCCCACGACTTCAACGACTACGAGGTCGGCGAGCGCCACGGACTGCCCTCGATCGACATCTTCACCGAGACGGCCCACCTCAACGAGCGCGCCCCGGCGCCGTACCGGGGGCTCGACCGGTTCGTGGCCCGCGAGCGGATCGTGACCGATCTGCGCAATGCGGACCGGCTCGACCGGGTGGAGTCCTACCGACATCAGATTCCCCGCGGCGAGCGGACCGGGGCGGTGGTGGAGCCGCGCCTCACCGCACAGTGGTTCGTGCGGGCGGGCCCGCTTGCCGAGCCCGCCATCCGCGCCGTCGAGTCCGGCCGGGTGCGCTTCGTTCCCGAGAACTGGGCGAAGGTCTACTACCAGTGGATGCACGACATCGAGGACTGGTGCATCAGCCGCCAGATCTGGTGGGGGCACCGCATTCCCGCGTGGTACGACCGGGAAGGCGGCATCTTCGTGGGCCGCAGCGAGGAGGAGGTCAGGGCGCGCCACGGTCTCGGACCGGAGGTACCCCTCGAACGGGACTCGGACGTGCTCGATACGTGGTTCTCCTCGGCCCTGTGGCCGTTCTCCACCCTCGGATGGCCGCGCGAGTCGGAGCGGCTCGATCGCTACTACCCGACCAGCGTGCTCGTTACCGGGTTCGACATCATCTTCTTCTGGGTCGCCCGGATGATCATGATGGGCGTCGAGTTCATGGACGAAGTGCCGTTCGACGACGTCTACATCCACGGCCTCGTTCTCGACGAGAACGGGGACAAGATGTCGAAGTCGAAGGGCAACATCCTCGATCCCCTGGACCTCATCGACGGGGTCGACCTCGAGTCGCTCGTGGCCAAGCGGACCACGGGGCTAATGCGGCCGGAGGATGCGCCGCACATCGCGAAGGCCACCCGCCGCCAGTTCCCGGATGGGATCCCCGCGTACGGGACGGACGCCCTGCGCTTCACGTTCTGCGCCCTCGCGACCAACGGGCGCAACATCCGCTTCGACCTCAAGCGCATCGAGGGATACCGGAACTTCTGCAACAAGCTGTGGAACGCGGCCCGCTACGTGCTGCGAAGCGTGGACCCGGACGGTGCGGGCACGGGCCGGCCGGCGGAAGCGGCAAGGAGCGCGGAGGCCGAACGGGGTGCGTCCGGCGTTCCGGGGCCGCAAGCCATGCCCTCCGTCGTCGACCGGTGGATACGTTCGCGCCTCGTCACCGTGGCCGAGCAGGTGCGCGACGGCTTCGAGAGCTACCGCTTCGACTACGTCGCAAGCAGCCTCTACGACTTCACCTGGAACGAGTTCTGCGACTGGTACGTCGAGCTGACCAAGCCGATCCTCGCCGCTCCCGGGGTGCCGGAGGCGGCGCGCAGCGCGACGCGCCGCACCCTCGTCGAGGTATTCGAGACCTTGCTCCGGTTTCTCCATCCGATCATGCCGTTCGTGACGGAAGATCTCTGGCTCCGCGTCGCGCCGGCGGCCGGGATCGAAGGCGAGACGGTCATGCTCCAGCCGTGGCCGGAGCCGGGGGACGCAGACCCCGAGGCGGAGACCGAGGTCGAATGGATCAAGGGCTTCGTGCTCGCCGTACGGAACGCTCGCGGCGAGATGGACATCGCGCCCGGGCGCCGGATCGGGGTCAGGTTGCAGGGCGGCGACGCGCGCGACGCGCAGCGGGTCGCCGAGCACCGGACCCTCCTCGAGAGTCTCGCGCGGCTCGAAGGCTTCACCTGGCTCGAGCCCGACGCACCGAACCCGCCGGGGGCGGCGGCGTTCGCGGGAGCGCTCAAGATCCTGCTCCCCTTCGAGGGAACGGTGGATCTCGCGGCGGAGCGCGCCCGCCTCGAACGCGAGATCGCGAAGCGGGTCCGCGACCTCGGGCAGGTGGAGGCCAAGCTCGCCAACGAAGCCTTCGTGGCACGCGCTCCCGCCCCGGTGGTCGAGAAGCAGCGCGAGCGCGCGGCGGAGCTCGGGAAGGCGGTCGGGCGGCTCCAGGACCAGGTCGAGCGCCTGGCCGAGGCGGGGTGAGCCCCCGGAGCTATCCTGCCGCCCCGATCCCCGCCGTCGGCGCCGTGGTCGTCCACGACGGGGCCGTCCTCATGGTGCGCCGCGGGCAGGCGCCCAGCCAGGGCGTCTGGGCGGTCCCGGGGGGAAGGGTGGAGCTCGGCGAGACCCTCGCCGAGGCCACCGAGCGCGAAGTGCGCGAGGAGACCGGCGTCGAGGTGCGGGCCGGGGAGCCGGTGTGGTCCTTCGACTCGGTCATCCGCGACGCGGACGGGAGGATCGCCTGGCACTACGTCATCGTGGACCTTCTGGCGGACTACGTCGCCGGCGAGCCGCTGGCCCGGGACGATGCCCTCGAAGCACGCTGGGTCCGCCCCGAGGACCTGTCCGGACTGCTCGTGAGCAAGCCCACCCTCGAGCTTCTCGGCCGCATCGGGTTCTTGCCCTCGCTCCATTCTTCCACCTGATTCCGACGGTCTTCCTCTTGGTCGTCGGCACCGGATCGGCTGTTGCAGTCATTCGTGGATTGCGGACACGACCGTGTTGCGCGGCGAATCATTTCAAGCCCTGGACGGAGGAAGCGGCATCGTGAGCCACGATCCCGCCGCGGCCCGGCCGCCGTCGACCGGTTTCATCGAGGTACCAGGACGACCCTGGTTCCGGACCATCGGTCATGCCAACAAAGGCGCTCGCGATCCGCGAGGGACCACCAGAAGCCGAGCCCGAGCACGGCCCACGAGACGACGGCCGCCGCGAATCGCGCCACCGTCCGCGCCCATCCGACCCGCCCGCCTTCGGCGGTGACGAGGCGGCACCGCCACGCGCGCATGCCGAGAGTCTGACCGCCGCGGGTCCAGCTCACCGCGAGGTAGAGCCAGGCGACGAACGCGAGCCACCCCTGGAACCAGAGCTCGTCGGGGGGCACCGCGCCGCCGCGGAGCCACACCGCCGGGATCGCGGCGGCATAGAGCGCGGCGGCCATCAGCAGCGTGTCGTAGAGGATGGCCGCGAGGCGGCGGGCGAGGCCGGCGGGTCCGGGGCTCTCGGATGGGACGGTAGCCATCGGCGGAAGGAGCGGCCCGGGAACCCGGAGAACGGCCGGACGGGGCCGCTCAGGCCCGCGGGAGGGTGACCCCGCGCTGCCCCTGGTACTTGCCGCCCCGGTCCCGGTACGAGGTCTCGCAGACCTCGTCGGCCCGCAGGAACACCACCTGGGCCACGCCTTCGTTGGCGTACACCCGTGCGGGGAGCGGAGTGGTGTTCGAGAACTCGAGGGTGACGTGGCCCTCCCACTCCGGCTCGAGCGGGGTCACGTTGACGATGATGCCGCACCTCGCGTACGTCGACTTGCCGAGGCAGATGGTGAGCACGTCGCGCGGGATGCGGAAGTACTCCACCGTGCGGGCGAGGGCGAACGAGTTGGGCGGGATGATGCACTCGTCCGCCTCGACGTCGACGAAGCTCGAGTCGGTGAATGCCTTCGGATCCACGACCGCGGAGTTGATGTTGGTGAACACCTTGAACTCGGGGGCGCAGCGCATGTCGTAGCCGTAGCTCGACGTGCCCCACGAGATCACCGGACGGCCGTCGACCCGGCGGACCTGGCTCGGCTCGAAGGGTTCGATGAGGCCGCGCTCGCGCGCCATCCGGCGGATCCAGTGGTCGGGCATGACGGCCATGCGGTCCCTCCGGCGGTCCTCAGGCCGGCATCCGGTGCCGGTACGTCTCGGCGTACTCGCGCGTGTCCGCGTAGTGGGGCGGGAGCGGGCGCCCGTTGGGAATGGTGAGCCACAGCCGCATGAGGTGGCGGCGCTCGAGCGGATCCGGACGGTCCTCGAACGCCGTTCGTCCGTGCACGATGGTGTGGTTGCTCGCGAGCAGCACGTCCCCGGGCTCGAGCTCGAGCTCGAGCGCCATCCCCGGCTCCTCGGTGATCCGGTGGAAGAGCTCGAGTGCTTCGATCTGAGCCGGGGTGAGGCGGGGCACCTCGTCGAAGCGCTGCGCCGAGTAGATGTACTCCGCCTTGAGCAGCACGCTCAGACGGCCCGCGTGGAAGGTGTAGACCGGAAGCACCTGGCAGCGGGCGCCGTCGGGGCGCTGCCCTCGGGCATCCACCCAGAAGTCTTTCTGCAGCACGACCGCGAGGTCCGGCCGGCGCCGGACGAGCTCGTTGAAGACCTCGACCGCGCTCACGACGAGGGTCGTTCCGCCGTGCGCCCCGCGGCGCACGCACGCAAGGACGAAGATGTCGCCGCCGTCCGTGTGCAGCCGGATGGCGTGGCGGGTCTGGAAGTAGCGGATCGAGTCGTCGGAGCCGAAGGGGCGGCCGATGTCGCGTACGTCGTGGAGCAGGCTTCCCGCGAGGTCCTGGCCGACCGGCCGGCCGAGGTGGGTGCCGAGCCCCCAGATCGCGGCTCGGGTCTCGTCCTCGCTCCAGCGCTCGACGGGCAAACCCCTGAGAAGCACGAAGCCGCGTCCGCCTTCGAGCGCGTCCAGCATCGTCCGGAAGAGCGCGTGCATCCGCGCGAGGGGAAAGTCGTCGCGGGTGGACTCGAAGAGCGCAATCCGGCGCCGTCCGATCGCGGTTGCCGCGGCCTCGAGCTCCTCGACCATGCCTTCCTCGACGGCGAGGACCCAGTCGCTCCGGGCGGCCATCCGGTCGCCGCGCCACGCCGCCGGGTCGTCGACGACGGTGGTCAGGAGCTCGCGCACGGGGGGGCGTGGGTCCGCCGGCCGGAGCGGTTCATCGCGGGGCGGGTCCGGGCCGCCGGTGCCCCGAGTGCGGCCCGGCGCGCGCGCTCCGCTCCGGGAGCCGCATCCGCACGACGCCGCCGTGCCGCGGCAACGTTGTCGGGTCGACGGTCAAGGGGAGACTCATGGCTGGCCGGTCCCGAGCTGCACCGTCCCGAACGCCTGCGACCAGTTCCGGGGATTGCGCGAAAGTCGCGCCGCGACCCGGCGGGCGGTTTCGCGGAAGCGGCGCGCCACCGGCCCGTCCGGGTCCTTGGCGACGGTCGGACGTCCTTCGTCCGCATCCGCCCGGATCTCGCGGGCGAGAGGGAGCTGGCCGAGGAGGGTAATCTCGTAGTCTTCGGCCATTCGCTCGCCGCCGCCGGCGCCGAAGATCGACTCCTCGCGGCCGCATCCCGGACAGACGAACACGCTCATGTTCTCGATGATGCCGAGCACCGGAACCTCGACTCGCTCGAACATCTTGAGGCCCTTGCGCGCGTCGGCGAGCGCGACGTCCTGCGGGGTGGTGACGATGACCGCGCCGCTCACCGGCACCCGCTGGGAAAGGGTGAGCTGGATGTCGCCGGTCCCGGGCGGGAGGTCGACGATGAGGTAGTCGATGCCGCTCCAGTTGGTATCCCGGAGGAGCTGCTCGAGCGCCTGGGTGACCATCGGCCCGCGCCAGATCATCGGGGTGTCTTCCTCGATGAGGAAGCCGATCGACATGGCCTGCACGCCGTGCCCGGTCATCGGCTCGATGGAACGCTGGTCGGGCGACTCGGGCCGCCCGGAAATGCCGAGCATGCGCGGCTGACTCGGGCCGTAGATGTCCGCGTCGAGGATCCCCACCCCGGCCCCTTCGGCGGCGAGGGCCAGCGCAAGGTTGACCGCGACCGTCGACTTTCCGACGCCCCCCTTGCCGGAGGCGATCGCGATGACGTTCTTGATGCCGTCCAGCAACTGCACGTTCTTCTGCACCGCATGGGCGGCGACCTGCCATTCGATGTCGAACGACGCGGAGTCGACACCGGGCATCGCGAGGAGCACCGTGCGAAGGGCGCCCTCGAGCTCCGAGGCGTAGCCGGCGGCCGGAAACCCGAGGACGATGCGCGCGTGCGCGCGCCCTCCGTCGAGTCCGACCGACCTGACCGCCTTCCCGAGAGGCGCGCCGAGAAAGGGATCCACCCATTCGCAGAGGGTGCGTTCGACATCCTGAGCGGTGCTTTGCATGGCGTCCGGATTCTACACCCGGGGAACCGGGGCAACGGCCCGGTCCGCGTCCTCACCCGGCCGGCGCGGAAGATGTAGACTGCCCGCCGCATGAGCCAAGCACAGCCCGCGTCGCGCCGCATCCTCGTCACGAGCGCGCTTCCCTACGCCAACGGACCCATCCACATCGGGCACCTGGTCGAGTACATCCAGACCGACATCTGGGTGCGCTTCCAGCGAATGCGGGGCGCCGAGTGCCACTACGTCTGCGCCGACGACGCGCACGGCACTCCCATCATGCTGAGCGCGGAGCGCGAGGGCGTGAGCCCGCAAGAGCTCATCGATCGAATCGGCAAGGAGCACCGCGCCGATTTCGCCGCCTTTCACCTGAGCTTCGACAACTACTACACCACCCACTCGCCGGAGAACCGGGAGTGCTCGGAGCGGATCTACCGCAACCTGAGCGAGCGCGGACACGTGGTCGCGCGCACCATCCCGCGGCTGTACGACCCGGAGCGCGAAATGTTCCTCCCGGACCGCTATGTCCGGGGCGAGTGTCCCCGGTGCGGGACGGCCGACCAGCTCGGCGACAGTTGCGAGGTCTGCGGGGCGACCTACGATCCCGGCGAGCTCGGCAACCCGGTGTCCGTGGTGTCCGGAGCGACGCCGGAGTTTCGCGACTCCGAGCAGGTCTTCGTCCGGCTCGCGGACTTCGAGCCGGTCCTCCGGGGGTGGGTGCGCGACACGTTCGCGCCGCCCGGGGAGGAAGAGCGGCGCAGGGTCCAGCCCGAGATCGCGAACAAGCTCGAGGAGTGGTTCGCGGCGGGGCTCGAGGACTGGGACATCTCGCGCAACGCCCCCTACTTCGGGTTCGAGATCCCCGACCGTCCCGGCAAGTTCTTCTACGTCTGGCTGGACGCACCGATCGGCTACATGGCGAGCTTCGAAAACCTGTGCCGCCGGGTGCGGTCCGAGGGAGGCGAGCTCCGGTTCGACGACTTCTGGGCGGCGGAGGCGACGACCGAGCTCTACCACTTCATCGGCAAGGACATTGCCTACTTCCACACCCTGTTCTGGCCGGCCGTGCTCCACGGCGCCGGGTTCCGCATGCCGAGCGCCGTCTTCTGCCACGGGTTCCTCACCGTGGGCGGGGAAAAGGTGTCGAAGCGCCGGGGCGCGTTCATCCAGGCCCGGACCTACGCGGATCACCTCGACCCCGAGTACCTGCGCTACTACTACGCTTGCCAGCTCGGGAACGGGATCGACGACGTGGTTCTGAACCTCGAGGACTTCGTCGCGCGGGTCAACTCGGACCTCGTGGGAAAGGTGGTGAACATCGCGTCGCGCTGCGCCCGGCTCGTTCATCGGCTTGCGGACGGGCGTCTCGCCGGCCGGATTCACGACCCGGCGCTCTTCGATCGATTCGCGAACGCGGGCGCCGCAATCGCCGGTTGGTACGAGACGCGCGAGTACGGCCGGGCGATGCGCGAGGGGATGGGTCTCGCCGACCTCGCCAACCAGTACATCGACGAGCACAAGCCGTGGATCGCGGCGCGGGACCCCGAGCGAAGGGACGAAGCGCACGCCGTGTGCTCGACCGGAGTCGAGCTGTTCCGGGTCCTCGCCGGCTTTCTCAAGCCGGTGCTGCCGGTGACGGTCGAGAAGGCGGAGCGGTTCCTCGGGACTCCGCCGCTCGCGTGGAGCGACCTCGCCCGGCCGCTCGGCCCGGGCGCGGAGCACCGGATCAACCGGTTCGAGCCGCTGCTGACCCGGGTGGACCGGGACCGGGTGGACGCCATGGTGGAAGCCTCCGGCGGGCGATAGCGGCCAGGCGACGGTGACCCCGGAAACCGTCCGCGAGCTCTTCCGCCGTCTGGAGGAGGCGAATCCTGCTCCGACCACCGAGCTCGCGTACGCGAACCCCTTCGAGCTCCTCGTTGCGGTGATCCTCTCCGCGCAGGCCACCGACCGGAGCGTGAATGCGGCGACACCGGATCTCTTCGCCGCCGCCCCGACCCCGGCCGCGATGGTGGACCTCGGGGTCGAGGGCGTGCGCGGGCACATTCGCACCATCGGTCTCTTCAACAGCAAGGCCCGCAACCTGGTGCGCGCCTGCGAGGTTCTGATCGCCGAGCATGGCGGCGAGGTACCGCGGACCCGGGACGCGCTCGAGGCGTTGCCGGGAGTCGGCCGCAAGACCGCGAACGTGGTGCTCAACACCGCCTTCGGTGAGGAGACGATTGCGGTGGATACCCACATCTACCGGGTCTCGAACCGGACCGGCCTCGCTCCCGGGCGCAACGTCCGGGAGGTCGAGGACCGGCTGCTCGAAACGGTACCCGGCAAGTACCGCCGCCACGCCCACCACTGGCTCATCCTGCACGGGCGCTATACGTGCATCGCACGCCGTCCCCGCTGCGGGGAGTGCACGGTGTCGGATCTTTGCGCGTGGCCGCGGGACCGGGCCGGAATCGGATCGCGTCCCCCGCCGCCGGTCTGATAACCTGACCGGCGCGGGGCGGCGCCCGCCCGCCGCCGCAATATCCATTGACGGAATGAACGCCTCGGTGAGTCCCCGTACCGCCCCCCAGCCGGCGCCGCCGCCCGGAGAGTCGTGGCAGGAACCGGTCGAGTCCTTCCTGCGCCACCTCGCGTACGAGCGGCGCGTGTCCGCGCACACGTGCAAGGCCTACGGCCGCGACCTCGCGGCGGCGGCGGGACACTTCGCCGCGGCCGGGAAGTCGGGCTGGCCGGCCCTCACCGCCGTCGAGATCCAGGGCTTCGCGGCGTGGTGCCATCGAAACGGCCTCTCCGGGCGTTCGATCCAGCGGCGGCTGTCGGCGCTTCGTTCCCTGCTGGACTTCCTCGTCCGGGAGGGCCGGGCGGAAGGGAACCCCGCCCGTTCGGTCCGGGCGCCGAAGGTCGCCCGGCGGCTTCCGAGGGCGCTCGATCCGGACGAGGTCGCGTCCCTGCTCGACGGCCCGGCGCCGGAGGGATACGAGGCGGTTCGCGACCTCGCAATGCTCGAGCTCCTCTACTCCTCGGGACTTCGGTTGGCGGAGGTGCAGGGCCTTTCGCTCGGCGACCTCGACCTCGGATCGGGGCTCGTCAGCGTGCTCGGCAAGGGTTCGAAGCGCCGGATCGTCCCGGTCGGCGGGAAGGCCCGCGAAGCGCTCCGCCGCTGGCTCGCCCTGCGATTCGGCGGCGGTGAGCCGGCGGTGTTCGTCACCCGCTCCGGAAGACGGCTCGGCGCGCGCGCGATCCAGGCACGGGTGCGGCTGTTCGCCCGGCGCCACGGCATCGAGCTTCACCCCCACATGCTCCGGCATTCGTTCGCGAGCCACCTCCTCGAATCGAGCGGGGACCTTCGGGCGGTGCAGGAGCTGCTGGGACATGCCGACATCGGGACCACTCAGATCTATACCCATCTCGACTTCCAGCATCTCGCCGACGTGTACGACACGGCCCACCCGCGCGCGCGACGGGTGGCGGGGCGCGGCGGCGGACCGCGTTCGTGACCGGAGCCGGAGCGATGATCGGCACCACGGTCCTCGCCGTGCGCCGCGCCGGGCGAGTGGTGCTCGGCGCGGACGGGCAGGTGACCCTCGGGTCCACGGTCATCAAGGGCAACGCGAGAAAGGTCCGCCGACTCCACCACGGGACCGTGCTCGCGGGGTTCGCGGGCGGGACCGCGGACGCGTTCACCCTGCTAGAGCGCTTCGAGGGCAAGCTCGAGCAGCACGCCGGGCAGCTCCCGCGGGCGGCGGTGGAGCTTGCCAAGGATTGGCGCACGGACCGGATCCTGCGCCGGCTCGAGGCGATGCTCGTGGTCGCCGATCGGTCCGTCACCCTCGTGCTCTCCGGCAACGGGGACGTGGTCGAGCCCGAGCATCCGGTGACCGCGATCGGTTCGGGAGGGCCCTACGCCCTCGCGGCGGCGCGGGTGCTCCACGAGAACACCGATCTCGGTCCGCGCGCCATCGTCGAGAAGAGCCTTCAGGTCGCGGCCGAGATCTGCATCTACACCAACGAAGGGCGCACGTTGGAGGAGCTCGGAGCGGAGAACGCGGGTGAGTGACCGATGTCGGCGATGACCCCTCGGGAGATTGTCCACGAGCTCGACAAGCACATCATCGGGCAGTCCGGAGCCAAGCGGGCGGTCGCGATCGCGCTTCGCAACCGGTGGCGCCGCGCGCAGCTCGATGATGAGCTGCGCCGCGAGATCACGCCCAAGAACATTCTCATGATCGGTCCGACCGGAGTCGGAAAGACGGAGATCGCCCGCCGGCTCGCCCGTCTCGCGGGCGCCCCGTTCATCAAGGTGGAGGCGACCCGGTTCACGGAGGTCGGCTACGTCGGGCGCGACGTGGAGTCCATCATCCGCGATCTCGTCGACATCGCGATCTCGATGGCCCGCACGCGCGCCACGGAGAAGGTCCGACACCGGGCGGAAGCGGCGGCCGAGGAACGTGTCCTCGACGTCCTGCTGCCCGGGGAGCGGAGGGAGGACGGCGGTTCCGGTTCGGAGACGCGCGAGAAGTTTCGCAAGATGCTCCGCGAGGGCCGGCTCGACGAGCGCGAGGTGGAGGTCGACGTCAGCGCGTCGCAGATCGGGGTCGAGATCATGGCTCCTCCCGGCATGGAAGAGATGACGAACCAGCTCCAGGGGCTGTTCCAGAACCTCGGAACGGGGCGTACCCGCACCCGTTCGGTCGCGGTGAAGGAGGCGATGCGGCTCCTCGCCGAGGAAGAGGCGACGAAGCTCGTCGACGACGACGAGCTCAAGGCGCAGGCCCTTCGCGAGACCGAAGAGAACGCCATAGTGTTCATCGACGAGATAGACAAGGTCGCGCGCCGTAGCGAGTTCCAGGGTTCCGACGTGTCGCGCGAGGGGGTGCAGCGCGACCTCCTTCCGCTCGTCGAGGGCGCCACGGTGAACACCCGGTACGGGATGGTGCGCACCGACCATATCCTGTTCATCGCGTCGGGGGCGTTCCACGTGGCACGACCCTCGGACCTCATCCCCGAGCTGCAGGGGCGGCTCCCCATCCGGGTGGAGCTCGATGCCCTCGGCGCGGACGAATTCGTCCGCATCCTGACCGAGCCCGACGCCTCCCTGACCGCCCAGTACACGGCCCTCATGGAGACCGAGGAGCTCGGGGTCGAGTTCACCCGGGACGGGGTGCGCCGCATCGCGGAGATTGCCTGGAGCGTCAACGAGCGGACCGAGAACATCGGTGCGCGCCGTCTCCACACGGTGCTGGAGCGGCTCCTCGAATCGGTCTCCTTCGAGGCGCCCGACCGCAGCGGTCACCCGGTGGTGGTCGATGCGGAATACGTCGACCGGGAGCTCGGAGAGCTGCTCGAGAACGAGGATCTCACGCGCTACATCCTGTAGCCTGCGCGTCCAGCCCGGAGAAATCACCGATTTACCGGCTGGCGGGACCGGTCGATGAACACGACGCATTTCGGATACGAGCGGGTCGACGAGGGCGAGAAGGCGGCGCGGGTGGGCGCGGTCTTCTCTTCGGTCGCGGGGCGCTACGATCTCATGAACGATCTCATGTCCGGGGGGCTTCATCGGCTCTGGAAACGGTTCGCCGTCCTTGCCGCGCGGCTCCGGCCCGGGGATCGGGTGCTCGACCTCGCGGGGGGGACCGGGGACTTGGCGCGGCTCGCGCTCGCGCGCGGGGCCGGCGAGGTGGTCGTCGCGGATCTCAACCCGCGCATGCTGGAGATTGGCCGGGACCGCCTCCTCGACCGGTGTCCGGCCGGAGGGGTCCGCTTCGTCGGTGCGGATGCCGAGAGTCTCCCCTTTGCGGCGGAGAGCTTCGACTGCGTGCTGATGGGGTTCGGTCTTCGCAACGTCACCCGCCTCGAGCGGGCGCTCGAGGCGGTGCGCGAGTGTCTTCGCCCCTCCGGACGGTTCGTGGTGCTGGAGTTCTCGCAGGTGACGGTTCCCGCCCTGCGGCCCCTCTACGATCGATACTCGTTCTCGGTCCTGCCCCGCATCGGGCGCCTCGTGACCGGCGACGAAGCGGCGTACCGCTATCTCGTCGAGTCGATTCGCATGCACCCGGACCAGGACGCCCTGCTCGAGATGATGCAGGCGGCCGGATTCCGGCAATGCCGGTACTTCAATCTGACCGCCGGCGTGGTCGCAGTGCATCGGGGCTGGCGATGAGCACCGCCGCGGACCTGCTGTTCGAAGCGATCGGGCGCGGGCTCTCCGCCGTCGCGACCGCCGCCGAGCCGGACCTTCCGGAGCTGCTGCGCGAGAGCGAAGGGCGAAGGCTCGCGCTCGTCGTGCGTGGCTCGGAACGATTTCTCGAGGTGGAAGTGCGAAACGGCGCGCTCCGGGTCCTGCCGCCGCGCCGACTGACTGGCGATCGGTACCCGACCGGGGCGGTCGGGGAAGCGACGGAGATCGGCCCGCCCGCCGCCGCCGCTTCGTCCGGGGCGGACCGTTCACCGGACGAGGCGGTGCCGTCACCGGTCGATGGGGCCGATGCGCCCGATCCGTCCCCCGGTGATCCGCGCGAAGTCCTCGCCGGCGGGTCGGATGGACCGGCGGAGCCGGCGCAGGGAGCGGACCTCGTGCTCGCCGGGAGCGTTCCCGACTTCGTCCGGTTTCTGCTCTCCATCCGGCGAGACCCCCTTGCCTCCCCTTCGGAGGCCCCCTTCGGGGCGCTCGAGGTGCACGGAAGCGCCGCCGCCCGGAACGGGTTCGTGGATCTCCTGCGGCGCATCGACCCGGACTACGAGGCGCTTCTCGCGCGCGCGGCGGGCGGGGTCGTCGCGCACGCGGTGGCCCGCACCACGGTTGGCCGGTTGTTCCAGGCCCGGCGCACGGCGGTGCGGCTGGTGGACGATCTCGCGGAGTACCTGGAGGAGGAGACGCGGCTCGTTCCGGACTCCGTGGCCCGCCCCCGCTTCGCCGGCGGTGTCGAAGCGCTGCGCGACAAGGTGGCGGAGCTCGAAGGACGGCTCGACCGGGCGCGCCGGCGCGACTGACCCGGTCGCCCTCGCCGCGTTCGATGGGAAAGCTGTTGCGGTTGGTCCGCATCGCGGCCGTCGCGATGCGCTTCCGCCTCGACCTCGTCGTGGTCGATCTCCGGAGGGGCCGGACCCACGATGCGCGGCGCGACCCGCGGGGGGTCCGGGTCCGACGGACCCTCGAGACCCTCGGTCCCATCTTCGTCAAGTTCGGGCAGATCCTCTCCGCCCGCCCCGATCTCGTGCCCCGGGACATCACCGAGGAGCTCTCCGCTCTCCTCGACCACGTCCCTCCATTCTCCGGGGCGCAGGCGCGCGCCATCGTGGAGCAAGCCCTCGGCATGGCCGTCGAAGAGGCGTTCGAGGCGTTCGACGAGACCCCGCTCGCCTCCGCGTCCATCGCGCAGGTGCACGAGGCCCGGCTCGCGGGGGGCGTCCCGGTGGTCGTCAAGGTGGTCCGCCCCGGGCTCGCGAAGGTCATCCGGCGCGACGTGGGACTCCTGCGGTTGCTGGCCGGCCTCGTCGAGCGGTTCGTCCCCGCGGCGCGCTGGCTCCATCCGGTGGCGGTCGTTGCCGAGTTCGAGAAGATCCTGTTCGACGAGCTCGACATGCTGCGCGAGGGGGCGGCGGCTTCCACCCTGCGCCGTCAGTTCGAGGGCACCGGCCTCCTCGAGATCCCGCGCGTCCACTGGTCCCATACGCGCCGCGACGTGCTGGTGCTCGACCGCATCGACGGCATTGCGGTGGACGACGTCGACGCGCTGCGGGCGGCGGACGCCGACTTCGAGCTGCTCGCGGAGCGGGGGGCCGAGATCTTCTTCACCCAGGTGTTCCGGAACAACTTCTTCCACGCCGATCTGCATCCCGGCAACATCTTCGTGTCGCGCGAGGCGCCGCGCTACATCGCGGTGGACTTCGGGATCATGGGGAGCTTGAGCGACGAGGATCAGCGCTACCTCGCGGAGAACCTCTTCGCGTTCCTCAGCGGCGACTATCGGCAGGGGGCCGAGCTCCACGTCGCTTCGGGCTGGGTGCCTTCCTACGTGCGGGTGGAGGAATTCGAGTCGGCGATCCGCGCGGTGTGCGAGCCGATCGTCCATCGCCCCCTGAAGGACATTTCCTTTGCGGAGCTCCTCGTTCGCCTGTTCCGGACCGCACGCCGGTTCGAAATGGAGGTGCAGCCGCAGCTCGTGCTGCTCCAGAAGACCCTGCTGCACATCGAGGGGCTCGGCCGGAAGCTCTATCCCGACTTCGACCTCTGGGCCACCGGGCGTCCGTTCCTCGAGCAGTGGATGCGGGACCGGATGTCGGCGCGGGCGCTCGCGAAGCGGGTCCGGGATCGCCTGCCGCGCTGGATGCACATCGCGCCGGAGCTTCCCGAGCTGCTCCACGACTACCTGCGGCGGGAGACGGCGCCCCCGGCCCCTCGTCCGCCGCCGCGCCGGGACGGCCGCATCGTTCTCGCCATCGCGGGGGCGGGCCTCGTCATCGCCGGCGCGCTCCTGCTCGGCCGGCCGGCCGATGCCCTCGGCCTCTATCCCGGCCTGGCGACCGCCGGGCTCGGTGCGCTGTGCCTGCTCGGCGCCGCCGTGCGGCGCTGACTGCGCCGCATCGCCCGGCGGTTGGAGGCGAACGCGGCGTTGCCCTGGACGCGGGGCCGGAACCGGCCGCCCTTCGCGGCCGTGCTTCGGGGACGGGAGCTCAGCGCGGAACCTGCCGCGGACCCACCAGGGACGCGAGCCCGAGCAGGGCGGGATACTCGTGCAGGACCACGTAGGTCGGGATGGCGGCGAGGTAGTCCGAGAACCGGCCCTTGTCCTCGAATCGATGGCGGAACCCCGATTGCCCGAACGGGTGCGCATAGCGCGGCACCAGCCCCCCTCCGATGTAGACGCCGCCTCGTGCCCCGAGGGTCAGCGCCACGTCGGCCGCGAACGTGCCGAGCATCGCGGCGGCCAGCCGGAGCGCCTCGCGAGGCCTGGGCGCGTGCCGCTCCAGTCCGGCGGACACGATGTCGCGCGGCGACATCTGCGGATCGGGGGGCTCGCCGTCGAGGCGGCACAGGGCGGCGTGCAGGTTGACGAGGCCCGGACCGGAAAGCACCCGCTCGGCCGACACGTGGCCGAAGGTGCGCCCGAGCTCCGCGAGCACCCGCGTCTCGCGCGGGGTGGTCGCCGCCATCGTGGCGTGCCCGCCTTCGCCCTCGATCACCGCCCATCCGCCGTCGCCGGTCGGGACCAGGCCCGAGACGCCCAGTCCGGTGCCGGGGCCGAGCACCGCCATGGCCGCGTTCGATACGGGCCCACCTCCGCCGATCTGCATGAAATCGCCGGCGCGCAAGCGCGGAACCGCGCGGGCGACGGCGGCGAAGTCGTTGACCACCGACAGCGACTCGAAGCCGAAACGGTCGCGCAATTCCTCGATCGAGAACGACCAGGGGTGGTTGGTCAGGCTCACCCGGTCTCCGGCGACCGGGCAGGCGACCGAGATCGCCGCCCGGCGCGGCGGAGCAGCCATCCCCTCGCCCGCCACGTAGTCGGCCAGCGCCTCCGCGAGCCCGGGGCACTCCGCGCACGGGCGTACCGCAACCCTCCCGATCGTGCCGTCCGGCTCGACCACCGCGAATCGGGCCCAGGTGCCGCCGATGTCACCGACGAGTCCCGCCATGGCCTCTACTGTAGACCAGCCCGGAAGGGCCGGCGAGCGTTCCGGGCCCGGAGCAGGGCGTCTACCGGGCGGCCCTTCCCGGCAGCGCAAGGGTGACTACGGTCGCGAGCAGGAGGGCTCCGAGGGCAATGAACGCCGGGGTGTAGCTGCCGGTCGTCGCCACGATCGCGGCGAACGACGAAGGCCCGACGACGATTCCGAGGAACGTGAACATGAGCCCCCCGCCGGTCGCCGAGCCGATCTTCTCGCCCGGCATGACCCGGGCAACCTCCGCGAGGTAGACCCCGTTCCACCCGACCGCGGTCATCCCGAGGGCCGCGCTGACGGCCGCGACCGCGGCGAGCGGCCACGCGCTCGAGAACGCGGCCAGCGCGGTGGTGCTCGCGAGGGTTCCGAGTCCGACCAGCACGAGCAGGGTCCGGGCCGGGAGCCAGCGGTCGTTGACCCATCCCCACAGCACCCTTGCGACGATCCCGGCGAGCTGCATGACCGAGAACAGCAGACCTGCGGCGACGAGGTCCAGCGCGACCCGCTCGACCAGATAGGTGACGAGGAAGGCGAACAGGGTGAGCTGCACGGCCCCGTAGCTGAACGCGACCAGCGCGATTGGGCGCAGGCCCGGAGTGGAGAGGACGAGGCGGATGGAGTCGCCCGGCGCGCCGGCGATGCCGACGCGGTGGGTTCGGTCGCGATCGATGTCGAGCGGGGCGCGAAGGCGCTGGATGATGAGCGCCGCGCTTGCCGCCATGATGCACGACAGTCCGATCGCCCACGCCCAGCCGAAGTGTTTCGCGATTGGCGGAAACAGCACGCCGGCGATCAGTCCGCCGATCGGAACCCCGGCCTGCTTGATCGAGAACACGACCCCGCGTCGGTCCGGAGGAGTTACCCGGGCGAGGATGTGACTGGCCCCCGGCGTCGCGAGTCCGTATCCCATCCCGGCGAGGATCGCGCCCAGGGCAATGATCGGGGCTGCGCCCGTGAGGACAAGGGCGACTCCCGCAGCCGAGAGCATCACGCTCGCCTGGTTCACGCGGATGCCGCCGTGGCGAAGCACGAACGAGCCGCTCACGAGGGTGAGCGCGGCGGCGCCGGCGTAGGCGATCGACTGGTGAAAGCCGACCGCGGTCGTATCGATGGCGAGGGAGCTCGCGATCTCGGGCGCGAGGACCGGCACGGTGACGACCGCCATCGCGGTCATCGCCTGCACGAGCATCATTGCCGCGAGCGGCTGGACGAAGCCGCGTGTTGCCGGCTTCCCGTACGGGGGGCGCGGGTTCAACTTCCTCTGATTCTTCTGCAGGCGCCCGCGCCGGCGGGCGAGGCCCGGGGGTCCGGTCGGGATCACGCGACGATGTGGCGGCAGCCTGTCTGGATTGGACCGGGTACGAATGTTAGCCGGAAGGCGTACGGACCGGAAGGATGCGCCAGCGCCGCCGCCGCCGGCGCTTTCGCGATGGAGCGGCCGGCCGGCGCGCGGCGCGGACCCGGAAGTTCTCCCGCACCATCAGCGCGCAAGGGGTGACGACGAGGGTGAGGATGGTTGCGAACGCCAGGCCGAACGCCACCGCGGTCGCGAGCTGGGTCCACCACTGGGTCGAGGGGGCGCCGGTCGTGATCTCGCGCGAGAACAGGTCGACGTTGACCTGAAGGACCATCGGCATCAGTCCGCAGATGGTCGTCACGGTGGTGAGGAACACCGGCCGCAGGCGCTGCGCCCCCGTGCGCAGGATCGCCTGCACGGGATCGGCGACGGTTCGACGCAGCCGGTCGAAGGTGTCGATGAGGACGATGTTGTTGTTGACGACGATGCCGGCGAGCGCGATCACCCCGATCCCGCTCATCACGATCCCGAATGGCTGCCGGGTGACGAGCAGGCCGATCAGCACGCCCACGGTGGAGAGCACGACCGCGGACAGGATGAGGAGCGCGGAGTAGAAGCGGTTGAACTGGGTCACGAGGATGAGGGCCATCACGAAGAGGGCGATCCCGAACGCCTTGCTCAGGAACTCCCGGGCCTGCTGCTGTTCCTCGTCCTCACCGCGAAAGGTCCATTCCACCCGGGGGTCGATCCCCTCGGCCGCGATCCAGTCCTCGATCTCGCGCACCTTGTCGTCGGCGAGCACCCCGGGGAGCACGTCGGCGCGCACCGTGATCTCGCGCATCGCATCCTTGCGGCGCAAGGTTCCGGTTCGGGGCCGCGCCCGACGCTCGACGAAGTTGCTGATCGGGACGCTGCCCCCGGCGGTCGGAAAACGGATCCGGTCGAGCTCGTCGATCGTGCGGTATGCCTCCGGATAGCGGATCACGAGCTCGATCTCCTCGTCGCTGTCGTCGGGACGGTAGTCCGAGATCCGAAGGCCCCGGGTCACGAGCTGCACGAACTGTCCGATGGACGTGACGTCGAGCCCGAATTTGGCCGCCTGCATGCGATCGACCCGAATCTCCCATTCGATCCCGGGTATCGGCTTCCCGTCCTCGATGTCCTTGAGCCCGGAAACGGTCCGGAAGAACGCGGCTACCCGCGCCGCTTCCGCATCGAGCACGGCGGGGTCGCGGGAGGTGAGCTCCAGCGCGACGGGCTTGCCGACCGGCGGTCCCGCGCGCTGGAAGCGCGTCTCGACCAGGACACCGGCGAGTGGTTCCGTGCGATCGCGGATCTCGGCCAGGATATCGGTGGCCTTGCGCCGTGTCTGCCAGTCTCCGAACTCGAGGGAGAGGGTGCCGATGACGTCCTCCGGATCGTCTCCCTTCGAGTCCAGGTTGCCCGCCAGCATGTAGATGGTGTTGAACTCTTCCCGCGTTCGCTGCATCGCGAGAATCTCGGCTTCGACCTCCGCGACCAGCGCCGCCTTCTCCGCGACGGAGAGGTTCCCCCGTGCGTGAACGAGCACCTTGGCCTGCTCGGGCTCCACGTCGGGGAAGAACTCGACCCCCCGGCCGAACTGGGTGTAGGACGCCCACGCGAGCACGAGGGCGGCCCCCGCCGCGACGAGGACGCTCCCGGGGCGGCGGAGCACCCGGGACAGGCCCCGCACGTAGACGCCGGTGATCCCGGACAGGGTCGTCGGGTCCACATCGCTCTCCGCGCGAAGCGCGCGGCTGGTCTTGATGTCGTCGGTGGGCCGACGGAGAAAGGAGCGATCCGACCACGTTCTGAGCCGCATTCCCGCCGTCAGACCGAGCCATCCGCCCGCGAGCCCCGCGAGCACACCGAGCGCGCCGCCCGGAAGTCCGGCCGGCTCGCCGGTCCATGCGCTCCAGCCACGCACGGCGAGACCGCCCGCCAGCAGGGCTCCCGCGACGGTCGCCCCCGCCACCAGGAACCCTCGGGTCACCGCCGCGAGGTTGGAGCCGAGGACCGGGACGAACACGAGCGCCATCAGCAGTGAAGCGCTCAAGGTGGCGAGCAGGGTGATCGGGAGGTACTTCATGAACTCGCCGACGATGCCCGGCCAGAACAGGAGCGGCGCGAAGGCGGCGAGGGTGGTGGCCGTCGAGGCGATGATCGGCCAGCTCATCCTGCGCGCCGCGAGCACGTAGGCATGCCGGGGAAGCTCGCCTTCGCGCATCTTGCGGTCCGCGTACTCGACGACCACGATGGCTCCGTCCACGAGCATCCCGACGGCCAGGATGAGCGAGAACAGCACGACGATGTTCACGGTGAGGCCGAGGCTGGAAAGCACCAGCATCCCGGCGAGGAACGAGCCCGGAATCGCGACCCCGACGAGAAACCCCGAACGAAGCCCGAGCGCCCCCACGATGATGACCATGACGAGGAGGATCGCGCTCGTCACGTTGTTCTCGAGGTCCTTGAGCATGGTGCGGATGTCGCCGGAGCGGTCCTGGGAGAACAGCACCTCCACCCCGGGCGGCCAGCGGGCGCGCTCGGCCGCCACCGCCCGGCGCACGGCGGCGATCGTCTCGATGATGTTCTCTCCCGCCCGCTTCGAGATCTCGATGCTGAGCGCCGGCTTGCCGTTCACCCGGGCGATGGTCGAGTAGTCCTTGAACGTCCTGCGCACGGTCGCGATGTCCTTCACCGTGATTGCGCTGTCGCCCGCCACCTTGAGCGGCATGTTCAGGGTGTCGTGACGTGACTCGAAGAGTCCCGGCACCTTGACCGCGAAGCGGCCGTGGCCGGTATCGATCTGCCCCGCCGCGACGAGGGTGTTCGAGCGCGTCACCAGCCGGAGTACCTGGCCGGCGTCGATCTCGTAGCTCTCCATGAGAAGGGGGTCGATGACGATCTCCACCACCTCCTTGCGGTCGCCGCCGATCTTCGCGTCGAGGACGCTCGGGATTGCTTCGAGCCGGTCCTCGAGGTCCCGGGCGATGCGCAGGAGCGTGCGCTCCGGAAGGGCCCCCCCCAGGGTGACGACGATGACCGGGAACTCGCTCAGGTTGATCTCGACCACGCTCGGCTCGTCGGTGTCGTCCGGCAGGTCGGGCTTGGCCTTGTCGACCTGCTCGCGAACGTCGGTGAGGGCCTGGTCGGCGTCGAAGCCCGCATCGAACTCGAGCAGAAGGTAGGCTCCACCCTGGTACGCGGAGGAGGAGAGCTGCTTGAGTCCCTCGACCGAGCGCAGCTTGATCTCCATCGGCCGTGCGAGCAGGCGCTCGGCGTCCTCCGGACCGATGCCCTCGTGGCTCAGGTTGACGTAGATGATCGGAATGGAGATGTCGGGGTCGGCTTCCTTCGGGATCTGGACGTAGGCGACGAACCCGGTGACGAGGATGAGCACGAGAGCGGCGAGCGTCGTCCGCGAGCGGCTCACCGCCGCGTCGATGAGGGTCACGAGGCGCTCCGGGGAACCGCGGCGGTGGCGGCCGAGGGCGTGCCGGGATCGTCCGAGGCCGGGTCCGCCGCGTCCACCGGACCCGCCGGAACCGGGGAGGCGGTGGCCGGAATCCCCGTGTCCGGTCCGTCATCGTCCGAATCCACGGGTTCCACTACCTGGCCGGCGACCACGAAGTCCTGCCCTACCGTGATCACCCGAACCTGATCGGGCAGCCCTGCCAGCCAGACCCCCTCCGTGGTGTCCTCGACGATCTCCACCGGCCGGAACCGCACCCGGTTGCGCTCGTCCACGGTCTTGAGTCCGATGGCTCCGTCGTCGGCGAGGGTCAGCAGGGCAGGAGTGACGAAATGGGCCATCCTGGTCTCCACTTCGATCGTGATGTCGGCGGTGAGTCCTTCGCGTATCCGGTACTGCGGATTCTCCGCTTCGACCTCGATGCGGTACGTCCGGGCCGCGAGGTCCGCCGAGGGGGCGATGTACTTCAGGGTTCCGCGCACCGTCTGCCCGTCGAGGCTCCGCGCCACCGCCGCCAATCCGGGCCGCAACCACGCGACCGTGCGCTCGGTCACGCTGCCGACGAAGAGGACGGGATCGAGGTCGATGATGCGTCCGAAGTGGTCGCCCTTCTTGAGGTAGCCACCGATTTCGGCGTGCCCTTCGAGCAGCACGCCGTCGAACGGGGCGCGCAGGCGGGTCCGGTCGATCTCCACTTCGACCTGCTGGACCGCGGCCTTCGCCGCGTCGATGTCCGCCTTCGCGGTGGCGAGCGCCTCCTTCGAGCTGAGACCCTTTTTCGCGAGCGCCTCCGTTGCCTCGTAGTGAATCTGGCGCAGGCGCAGCCGGGCTCGGTACTCCTCGATCTTCGCCCGTCGTTCCTCGACCGCGAGACGGGCGAGGAGATCGCCCTTCGCGACCGCGCTTCCCCGCGATGCGCCGATCTCGACGATCCGGCCGTCCGTCTCGGCGCGCACATCGACCCGGCGGCTGGCTTCCGTGCGCCCCCGCACCATGATCGCGACGGGGTGGGAGCGGGCGCGGATCCGCTCCACGCGAACCCGGGGGGACGGGTCCGCCGTCTCGCCGGAGCCCGGCGCGGAATGCTGCGGCTCAGTCCTTTCGCCGACAATCCGGCCGGACAGCATCCATCCCACCGTGGCGACCGTGAGCACGATTGCGATGACGGCGGAGGCGCGCATGGGCTTGGCGATTCAGGAGCTCGGTCGCTGTAGCGCGAGCCCCTTCAGAAGATTGATCGCCTGGAAGAGCGGAAAGTCCTCGACCGCGAGCGACACCGGCATCGCTCGCGCATCCGCCCTCGCTTCCCCGTCGTCGCCCTCGAGATGCCCGGGAAGGTTGTTCTCGTGAATCGTCGCCCTCCCGTCGGCCGCCTCGATTCGCAGCGGCGGCAGCTCGATGTCGGGAACGATCCCCCGGGCCTGGATCGAGTGTCCCGACGGGGTGTAGTAACGAGAGGTCGTGAGCTTGAGCGCGGAGCCGTCCTCGAGGGTGAAGATGGTCTGGACCGAGCCCTTCCCGAACGTCCGCGTGCCGGCGATGACCGCACGCCGCCGGTCCTGAAGCGCTCCGGCGACGATCTCGGCCGCCGAGGCGGAGCCGCCGTTCACCAGGGCGACGATCGGGACCCCGCCCAGGAAGTCGGAAGGCTTGGCGTAGTACTCCTCGCGTGAATCCGGGTCCCGGCCCTGCGTATAGACGATGAGACCGTTGTCCAGGAAGGCGTCGGCGACGGCAACCGCCCCGGACAGGATTCCCCCGGGATTGTTCCGCAGATCGAGGACCGCGCCGGCAAGCGGACCGTCGTTCGTCTCCTCCATCCGTCGAATCGCTTCGACGAGGCGTGCTCCGGTGTGGGTCTGGAAGCTCGAGATCCGGATGCGGGCGAAACCGGGCTCGAGGAGATCGGACTTGACGCTCGAGATCTCGACGATGTCCCGGACGATGGTGAACTCGAGAAGCTCGTCCACGCCCTCGCGGACGATCGTCAGCGTTACCGGGGTGCCGGGGAGCCCCCGGATCCGCTTGGCCGCCTCGTCGGCGGTCAGATCGCGCACCGACTCCCCGTCCACCCGCGTCACGAGGTCTCCCGGCAGCAGCCCCGCCTCGTACGCGGGGCTGTCGTCGAGGGGAGTGATGATGCGGATGAGCCCGTCTTCGGCGGTGATCTCGATGCCGAGCCCGCCGAATTCGCCCGAGGCGCTCTCCTTCATCTCCTCGTGGTCCTCGACGGTGAGGTACGCGGAGTGGGGGTCCAGCCCGTCGACCATGCCCCGGATCGCGTGCACCAGCAGCTCACGGTCGTCGACCGGCTGGATGTAGTGCTTCTTGACGAGGTCGAATATCTCGCCGAACGCCTCGAGCTGCTCGACCGGCAGCCTGCCCCCCTCCTCCCCCGAAGCCGGAGGGACCGCGAGCGCGAGACCCGCCAGGAGCGCGCCTGCCCGCACGATGAGACGGATGGCCTCGCTGGGTCGCTTCATCTGGTTCCTTTCGGGGGTTCCATTGGCGTTTGCCGCGCGCGCGGCTAATATACCGGACCCTCCCGGTTCGCGGGTCGAATCGGCGATCTCCTTCACATTCTTCAACTCCGGGCGCCGATGGAACAGTTCGCCGCATTCGTGCTGGACCACGCGGTCCTGACCTTCCTCTTCCTCGGGCTCCTCGGGGCGCTGGTGTGGACATCGATTCCGGCCGTCGGCGGGGGTCAGGTGTCGCCGGCCGACGCGGTCCGCCTCATGAGCCACGAAGACGCGGTGGTCATCGATCTGCGCCCGGATGCCGAGTTCCGCAATGGCCACATCGTCAACGCGGTGCACGTGCCGATCGATCAGATCGAAGGTCGCCTGGGGCGGCTCGGCAAGTACCGCCAGAAGCCGGTGATCGCCGCCTGCCGCACCGGGCAGCAGTCCGCGAACGCGGTCAAGCGCCTCCGAACGGAAGGGTTCGAACGGGTCCACCGCCTGCAGGGAGGGATGATGGCGTGGCAGAGTGCGGAGCTGCCCATCACCAAGGACTGAACGAGCGGTTCCCCCGCTCTTCGCCGCTACTTCTCGCCTGACAGGATCGATTCCGTGAAGCTCGAGCTCGTGCGCGTGTACACCAAGGACCTCTCGTTCGAGAACCCGCTCGCACCGGGGATCTTCGGCCGGGAGTGGGTTCCGGAAGTGGCGATGAGGCTGCACGCGGGCGGTTCGCGGCGCGACGGCAACCTGCTGGAGGCGACGCTTCAGGTGAACGTCGAGGCGCAACTGGAAGGCCGGCCGGCCATGGTCATCGAGGTCGTGACGGCGGGTCTGTTCGCGATCGGCGAGGTGGAGGGAGCGGCGCTCTCCCGGGCGATCGGGGGGAGCTGTCCGACCATCCTCTACCCGTATGCCTGCGAGACGGTCACATCGCTCTCGGTGCGCGGCGGGTTTCCGCCCTTCCTCATGCAGCCGGCCGACTTCGAGGAGCTGTACCGGCGGCAGAACGCCGCGGCCAGCGAAGAGGCCGCCGATGAGACCGTGGATTGACGCCGCCGCCGGGCGGATGACGGCCGGGCGGCCCGGCAACGCCGTGCAGGTCCCGGTCCCGGCGGGCACCGGCGCATGATCGCGGTCCTCGGCGCCGGGTCGTGGGGGACGGCCCTCGCCCTGCTGATTGCCCGCAACCGCGCGCCCGTGCGCCTCTGGACCCGCAACGCGGCGGCCGCTGCCGCGCTCGCGATTGAGCGCGAGAACCGGCGCTATCTTCCGGGCCATCCGTTTCCCGCGAACATCGCGGTCGAGCCGGAGCTCGAAGCCGCGGCCGCCGGGGCCGACGAGGTGCTCATCTCGGTGCCGAGCCACGCGTTCCGGGCGGTGCTCGGGCGGGTCGCAGGCACCGTGATCCGGGACGGTTCCGGGGTGATGTGGGCGACCAAGGGACTCGATCCCGAGTCCGGGCGCTGGCTGCACGAGGTGGCGGTGGATGCCCTCGGCACCGCGGCGCGGGCCGCCGTCGTGTCGGGGCCGACCTTTGCGGGTGAGGTGGCGAAGGGGCTCCCGGCCGCAGTGGCCGTCGCGTGCGCCGACCTCGATCGCGCCCGCCGTCTCGCGGGTCTTCTCCACGGCCCGCGCTTTCGCGCCTACGCCAACGACGACGTGGCCGGCGTGTCCCTCGGCGGAGCGGTCAAGAACGTCCTCGCGGTAGCGGCGGGGGTTGCGGACGGTCTCGGGCTCGGCGCCAACACCCGGGCCGCGATCGTTTCCCGGGGGCTGAGCGAGATGCTGCGTCTCGGGAGGATGGTCGGGGCGCGCCCGCAGACCCTGATGGGCCTCGCCGGTCTCGGCGACCTCGTGCTCACCTGCACCGACGATCAGTCCCGGAACCGGCGCTTCGGCCTTGCCCTCGCCGCCGGAGACCGGCCGGACGAAGCGCGCGAACGGGTGGGCGGGGTGGTCGAGGGAGCGACCGCCGCGCCGGTGGTGCTCGCGCTTGCGGAGCGTCTCGGCATCGAGATGCCGATCACCGAGCAGGTGGCGGCCGTCGTGCGGGGCGACGCGGCGCCCGCCGGCGCGGTCGACGTGCTGCTCGCGCGTTCGCCCTCCACCGAGTACGAACCGGAGTAGCGTCCATGGACATTGCGCAATACCGGCGCCACGCCCACCGTCTGGTGGACTGGATGGCCGACTACCTCGAGACCGTCGAGTCCCGCCCGGTACGTTCCGCGGTGGCCCCGGGCGAGATCGAAGAGCGGCTTCCCGATCGCCCGCCGGAGACCGGCGAGCCCTTCGAGCGCATATTCGCGGACTTCGAGCGCGACCTGCTGCCGGGGGTCACCCACTGGCAGCACCCCTCGTTCTTCGCGTATTTTCCGGCGAATTCGAGCCCGCCGTCGGTGCTCGCGGAAATGCTGACCGCCGCGCTCGGCTTGAACTGCATGCTGTGGCAGACATCGCCCGCCGGCACCGAGCTCGAGACCCGGGCCCTCGACTGGCTGCGGCAGATGATCGGACTGCCCGAGGGGTTCGCGGGGGTCATCCAGGACACCGCATCGAGCGCGACCCTGTGCGCGATCCTCGCCGCCCGCGAGCGCGCGACGGAATTCGCGGCGAACCGGCGCGGGGTGTCGGGCGAAGACCGGCTCACGGTGTACACCTCGGCGGAATCGCACTCGTCGGTCGAGAAGGCGGTGCGCATCGCGGGGCTCGGGAGCGAGAGCCTGCGGGCGGTCCCGGTCGGCGCGGACGGGGCCATGCGGTGCGACGCGCTCGCCGAGGCGCTCGAGCGGGACGTGGCCGCGGGAGCGAGGCCGATCCTGGTCGTTGCGACCCTCGGCACCACCGGCGCATCGGGTTTCGACCGGCTGGACGTCGCAGGCGAGCTCTGCCGCCGCCACGGCGCGATGCTGCACGTCGACGCGGCGTGGGCGGGCACCGCGGCCATCGCCCCGGAGTTCCGCTGGATGCTCGAGGGGGTCGAGCACGCGGACAGCTTCGTCGTGAATCCCCACAAGTGGATGATGGTCAACTTCGACTGCTCGGCCCATTTCGTGCGAGACCCCGCGGCCTTCGTTCGAACGTTCGAGATCGTGCCCGAGTACCTCAGGACCGCGGAGCACGGACGGGTCATCGACTATCGCGACTGGGGGATCGCGCTCGGGCGCCGGTTCCGGGCCCTGAAGCTCTGGTTCGTCATCCGCAGCTACGGGGTCGAGGGACTGCGGGCGATCGTTCGCCGCCACGTCGGGCTTGCCGGAGAGCTCGCCGAAGCCATCGCCCGCGAGGACGACTTCGAGGTGGTCGTCGCCCCTCGCCTCGCCCTGCTCTGCTTTCGCTACCGGCCGTCCGGGATCGACGATCCGGCGGCGCTCGACGAGCTGAACGAGCGCCTGCTGCACACCCTCAACGACAGCGGCCGCCTGTACCTGACCCAGACCCGGGTGGCCGGAGCCTACGTCATCCGGTTCTGCGTGGGGCAGACCGTCACCGAACGTCGCCACGTGGAAACGGCCTGGAGCTTCATCCGGGAGGCCGCGCGCGGGCTCCCGCGCTGAGTCGCGCGCCGGGGGACGGGGCCGGGATGCCGGGGAACGGTCCGCGACGGGCGGCTTCCCGATCCCGGGACCGCGCCCGTTCCGGCATTCGCCGGGCGGCCAGGAACCGTGCGATCGTCGCGCTGCTGCGGATCCTCGCCGGGTGCCCGGCGCGGTGGAGGGCGGGGGTGGCGGGATCGATGGGTGCGGTGTGGCGGCGCACCGCCCGGCGTCGGCGGCGGATCGCCGGCGCGAACCTCGCGTACTGCTTTCCCGAGCTGGACGCCGCGCGGCGCGACGCGCTCGTCGCGGGTCACTTCCAATCCCTCGGCTACGCGCTCCTGGAGGTCGCGCTCGCCTGGTACGCCGACCCCGCGCGGCTGCGCGATCTGGTCCGGGTGGACGGACGCGAGCACCTCGAGGCGGCGCTCGCCCGCGGGCGCGGAGCGCTCCTCCTCGCCGGTCATTTCACGACTCTCGAGATCGGCGCCGCCCGGCTGGGAATCGATGCTCCGGTGGACGGTGTGTACCGCCCCCACGCCGATCCTTCGATGGAGCGGGCGTCGCGCGACGGGCGCCAGCGTTTCGGGGGCCGGCTCCTCGACCGGACGGACGTACGCGGGATGCTCCGCCGTCTCCGGGCCAACCGGGCCGTGTGGTACGCTCCGGACCAGGATCCGGGGCCCCGGAACGGCGTGTTCGCGCCGTTCTTCGGGCGGCCGGCGGCGACCGTGACCGCCACCGCCCGCATCGCCCGGGCGAGCGGCGCCCCGGTGCTGCCGTTCCGGGTGGAACGCTCCGCCGGAGGGCGCGCGTACCGGGTGGTCATCGAGCCCGCGCTCACCGGGTTCCCGAGCGGAGACGTGCAAGCCGACGCGGCGCAGGTGAATGCGGTCATCGAGCGGTGGGCGCGCGCGCGTCCGGAGCAGTACCTCTGGGTGCATCGCCGGTTCAAGACGCGCCCGCCCGGTGAGCCGGACGTGTACGGAGGCTGAACGTTGAGACCGAAGCTGCGCGAGACCTGGGAGGTGCGCAAGCCGCTCGTGCGGTCCGCCGGCGGTGTCGTCTCCTCCCAGCACTACCTGGCGTCCGAGGCGGGCGCGCGGGTGCTCGCCGAGGGCGGCAACGCGGTGGATGCGGCGGTCACCGCCGGGCTCGCGCTCGGCACCGTGGAGCCCTGGATGAGCGGGCTCGGCGGCTGCGGGCAGATGATCGTGCGCCTTGCCCGGGAGCCCCGCGCGTGGTCGGTCGACTTCGGGCTGGTCGCGTCGCGGAGCCTCGACCCCGCCGACTATCCCCTGGAGGAAGGCCGCGGGTCCGATCTTTTCCACTGGCCGGCCGTCGAGGGGGATCGGAACGTGATGGGGCCGCTCTCGATCGCGGTGCCCACCTACGCGGCCGGCGTGGCGGCGGCTCTCGAACGATTCGGAACCCGTTCCTGGGCGGAGTGTCTCGCCCCCGCAATCGAGCTCGCGGAGCGCGGACTCGACGCCGACTGGTACGCCACGCTCAAGATCGCGTCCACCGCCGCGCACCTCGCCCGTGACGAGGAGGCCCGCCGGGTCTTCCTCCCGGGCGGCTTCCCGCCCTGCTCGGAGTGGAGCGGACCGCCTCCCCGGCTCCGGCTCGGGAAGCTCGCGCAGACCCTGCGCCGGCTTGGCGAGGCCGGTCCCCGGGATTTCTACGAAGGGGCGATCGCCCGTTCGCTGGTCGCCGACGCGAGGAGGCTCGGGGCGCGTATCGAACCCGAGGATCTCGCCGGGGTGGAGGTCCGCATCCGCGAGTCGCTGGCCGTCGGCTACGCCGGCGCCACGGTCCGCGCGGCGCCCGGGCTCACCGGAGGACCGAGCCTGGAGCGCACGCTCGGCCTCCTCTCCGAGCGACGCGCCGCGGCGGCGCACGCCTGGCCCGGCTCCGAGTCCGACCTTGCCGTCGCGTACGCGGATGCTCTTTCCACCGCCTACGCGGAGCGCCTCGCCGCGGCGGGCCACGATGCGGAGGCCGCGATGCCCGCCTGCACCACGCACCTCAGCGTGGTCGACCGCGACGGCAACCTCGTCGCGCTCACCCAGACCCTGCTCTCGCTGTTCGGGTCCCGGGTGATGTTCCCCGGGACCGGGGTGCTCATGAACAACGGCGTGATGTGGTTCGATCCGCGCCCCGGCCGGCCCAACTCGATCGCGGCGGGTCGCCGGCCGATGTCCAACATGTGCCCGGTGGTGGTGGAGCGGTCCGGCGGAGAACGCTTCGCCCTCGGCGCGTCCGGAGGGCGGCGGATCATGCCCGCGGTGATGCAGCTCGTCTCGTTTCTCACGGACTTGGGCCTCGATCTGGAGGCGGCGTTCCATGCCCCGCGCATCGACGCGAGCGGCGCCGACTTCGTGACCGTCGACCCTCGGTTTGCGCCGGAGGTCGCCGCCGCCCTCGGCGAACGGCACGTGGTGGAGGTCTGGCCGAACGCCGTGTATCCGGCGATGTATGCTTGCCCGAACGCGGCCGGGGCGTTGCCGGACGGAGATCGGGTGGGAGCGGCCTACGTCATGTCGCCATGGGCGCTCGCGGCCCCGGTGGAGCCGAAGTGACAATTCGACGGACCGCGTGCCGGGCGGTTCACGACGAGCGGGCGAGGGCCGTACGGCTCCGGGCTCGCACGACCGCGGCGCGGAACGCGCCGGGGAGCTTCGGGCCGCGGCCCGGAGCGCCCGCAGGCCCGAACAGGAGAAGCGCGGAATGAACGAGGTGCTCGAGGTCCCGGAGTCGCGGCTGGCGGAGGGCGACGGTGCGGTGGCCGACCTGATTCGCTCGCGGCGGACCATCCACGATTTCCGCGAGGAGTCCGCCCCGGTGGAGCTCGCCCGCACGGCTCTCGATCTTGCCCGGTGGGCACCGAACCACCACCTCACCGAGCCCTGGCGCTTCTATCTGCTCGGTCCGGAGACGGCGGCCGCGATCGCGCACCTCAACGCCGAGATCGTCACCGCGAAGAACGGAACCGAGGCGGGGGCGGCGAAGCTCGACCGGTGGAGCCGGATCCCGGGCTGGGTCGTGGTCACCTGCGAGAACACCGACGATCCGCTGCGCGCGCGCGAGGACTACGCGGCGTGCGCTTGCGCGATCCACAACTTCTCGCTCTTCCTGTGGAGCCGGGGGGTCGGCGTCAAGTGGACGACGGGAGCGGTGACCCGCGACCCGCGCTTCTACGATCTCGTGTGGATCGACCCGGATGCGGAGACGGTCGTGGGGCTCGTCTGGTACGGCTACCCGGCGGAGGTCCCGACCCCCGCCCGCCGCCCCCTCGAGGAGGTCTCCGTCATCCTCCCCTGACCCCTGCCTCGGCCGCGTGCCGGGGCCCCGACGTCACCCGGGCGGAGTGCGTCCTGGAGGTCAGCCCCAGAGGTCGGAGGAGGGCGGCTCCACGCGGCCGTCGGGGTGGTACTCGAGGCCGGGCTCGCGGTCCCCGGCGAGGAGGAGGGGGCCGTCGAGGTCCACGAAACGCGCGCCCTGGGCCACGAGGAGCGCAGGGGCCATCGCGAGCGACGTGCCGAGCATGCATCCCACCATGATCCCGAACCCCGCGGCCACCGCGGCGTCGCGCAGCGCGAGGGCCTCGGTGAGGCCGCCCGTCTTGTCGAGCTTGATGTTCACGATGTCGTAGCGACCGCCGAGCGCGGGCAGCTCGGCTCGCGTGTGGCACGACTCGTCGGCGGCGATCGGGACCGTTCGCTCGACCTCCGCGAGCGCCCCGTCGTCGCCCGCCGGAAGCGGCTGCTCCACGAGGTCGACCCCGAGCCGGGCGAGCTCGGGGAGGGCGCCGGCCAGGGTCTCCGGCGACCACGCCTCGTTCGCGTCCACGATGATGCGGGCCGCCGGGGCTCCGGACCGCACCGCGGCGACCCGCTCGGTGACCCGGTCGTCGTCGAGCTTCACCTTGAGGAGGGGGCGCGAGGCATGACGCGCGGCGGCCTCGCGCATCGCCTCGGGCTCGTCGATGCTCAGGGTGTACGCGGTGACCACCGCTTCCGGAGGAGGTCCCCTGCGGGCCGCCCATGCCCGCTGGCCGCTGCGCTTCGCCTCGAGGTCCCACAGGGCGCAGTCGAGGGCGTTTCGGGCCGCCCCCGGGGGCATCGCGCCCGCGAGCCCGTCGCGGGCCAGGCCGCGTTCGATGTCGTCGCGCAGACCCTCGATGGATTCGACCACGCTCTCGACCGTCTCGCCGTAGCGGGCATAGGGAACGCACTCGCCGCGGCCGGCGACCGCGCCGTCGCGAATCTCCACGAGAACGGTATGGGCGACGGTGCGCGCCCCCCGTGAAATTCGGAACACCCCGGCGAGCGGCCAGGACTCTCGACGGACCGCCAGGGTGGGCATGGGGTCAGAGGATCGCGTCGACGATGCGGTCCGCGCCGTCCCGGGCGGGGTCGATGCACGGAAGCCCCAGCTCCTTCTCGCACGATTCGAGCAGCGTACGCGCCGCCTTCTCCTCGAGGTCCTTCGTGTTGATGGAGACACCGGCGAAGCGAACGTCGCCGCTCACCACCCGGGCGGCCGCGAGATTGGCTTCGATGCAGCTCGCGAGATCCGGAAGCGCGCGACCGGGAAGTCCGCGCATGTGGGTGCGGGTCGGCTCGTGGCACAGCACCAGGGTGTCGGGCTGGGCGCCGTGCAGGAGCCCGAGGCTCACCCCCGCGTAGGAGGGATGGAAGAGCGAGCCCTGGCCCTCGATGAGGTCCCAGTGATCGTGGTCCGCGGCCGGGCATAGCTGCTCGATCGCCCCCGACATGAAGTCCGAGACGATCGCGTCCACCGCGACCCCGGATCCCTCGATGAAGATGCCGGTCTGGCCGGTCGCCCGGAAGTCGGAGTCGACGCCGCGCGCCGCGAACGCGCGGTGCAGGCAAAGGGTCGTGTACATCTTGCCCACCGAGCAGTCGGTGCCCACGGTAAGCAACCGCCGGCCGTTTCTCGGTGCCCCGCTGCCGATGGGAAAATCGCCTTCCGGGTGCCTCACGTCGTGCAGGCGCCGGCCGCAACGGCGGGCGGTTTCCGCGACGGCCGGAATGTCGCCGAGGCGGGCATGGAGCCCGCTCGCGATGTCCATGCCCGCCTCGAGCGCGGCGACCATGGTGTCGATCCAGGCCTGCGAGAACACTCCTCCCCGGTTGACCACGCCCACGAGCAGGGTGCGGGCGCCCCGCTCGCGACCCTCCGCGATCGTGAGCTCGGGCAGGTCGACGGACGGGACGCAGCCGGGGAGCCGTAGCTGCCCGACGCATGCGTCCGGGCGCCACTGGTAGACGCCGATGGCGGTCTTCGCGGAGAGGTCGTCCCAAGCGTCTCCGAGGAACAGGAGATAGGGGAGATTGATGCTCATGGGATGCACAATATAGCCTGTCGCCGCGGCGGGTGCGCACCAGGGTGGCGGGGGAAGCTTCGATGGCGGCGGATTGCGCGGCAGGCTCGACGGCGGTGCCGAACGTGCTGTCCGTCGCCGGTTCCGACAGCGGCGCGGGTGCGGGCATGCAGGCCGACCTCAAGACGTTCGCCGCCCTCGGCGTGTACGGCTGCACGGCGGTCACCGCGATCACCGCCCAGAACACCGTTTCCGTGCAACGCATCGTCCCGGTCGCCGCCGCCATGGTCGAGGCGCAGATGGAGGCGGTGCTCGGAGACGTCCGGATCGCGGCGATCAAGCTGGGGCTGCTGCCGACTGCGAGCGTCGTGCGCGCGGTGGCGAGGGTGCTCGCCCGCCACCCGGCTCCGGACGTGGTGTACGACCCGGTGATGGCCGCGAGCACCGGCCGCTCGCTTCACTCGGATTCCGCGCTGGCCGCGGTACGAAACGTCCTGCTGGCGCGGGTGACCGTGGTCACTCCGAACGTCGCCGAGCTCGTGCGACTTACCGGAATGCTTCCCGTCCGCACGGACGACGACCTCGACCGGGCCGCGCGGCGGCTCCTCGACGCGGGTCCCGAGTGGGTTCTGGTCACCGGGGGGGATCGCCCCGGCCGTTTCAGTCGCGATCGCTTGCACGGGCCGCGCGGGTCCGGGACCGCGCGGTGGTATCGTGCGCGCCGTATCGCGACCCGCCACGGCCACGGCACGGGCTGCACGCTCTCGTCCGCGATCGCGGCCCGGCTCGCGCGCGGCGACGCGGTTCCGACCGCGGTGGAAGCGGCCAAGTCCTACCTCGGAGGCGCTCTCGCCGCGGCGGACGAGCTGGACGCGGGAACCGGCGCCGGCCCTCTCAACCACTTCCATGCGATGTGGAGGCAGACATGAACCCGGCATCTCCCTGGCCGGACGACGGACCGGACCGCGCTCCGCTGGTCGCCTTCGCCGGGACCCTGGCCGATGCGGCCCGGGCCGTAGCCCGCCGCCATTTCCGGGCGTCGGTCGAGGTCGAGTACAAGGCCGACGGATCACCGGTCACCCGCGCCGATCGGGAGGTGGAGGAGACCCTGAGCGGCCTGATTCACGAGCGCTTCGCCGAGCATGCGGTCACCGGCGAGGAGCTCGGCCGCACCGGCCCGTCCGACGCCCGCTGGCGCTGGGTGCTGGACCCCATCGACGGGACCAAGAACTTCGTGACCGGCCGTCCCCTGTTCGGATCGCTGATCGCGTTTCTCGACGGCGACCGACCCATTCTCGGCGTGATCGAGTCCCCCGCCCTCGGGGAGCGGTACGTCGGCGCGGCGGGCGACGTGACCCGCTTCGACGGGCGCCCCTGCCGCACGAGCGGGTGTACGCGGCTCGGTGACGCGCGGATGAGCGCCACCACTCCGGACCTCTTCGATTCCGACGAGCTGGTCGCGTTCGACGACGTGAGCTTCGCCGCCCGGATCCGGACCTTCGGGGGCGACTGCTACCAGTATGCGCAGCTCGCCGCCGGCCACCTCGACCTGGTGGTGGAGGCGGAGCTGGCTCCCTACGATCTGCTCGCTCTCGCACCCGTGGTCACGGGCGCGGGCGGCGTAATCACCGACTGGCAGGGGGAGGCGCTGACCGCCGCCTCCGGTGGCCGGATTCTGGCCGCGGCGACCCCGGAGCTCCACGCGGAGGTGCTCGTCAGGCTGCAGGACGTCGTTTGAAGCGTCTGCTCGTCGTCTACCACACGCAGACGGGGCACACGGAGGCGATGGCCCGCGCGGTCGTGCGCGGCGCGCGGCATCCCGAGGTCGCCGGAGTCGAAGTTCGTCTCCGCCGTGCCATCGAGGCCGGCCTCGGCGACCTCCTCGAGGCGGACGCGGTGGCGATCGGCACGCCCGAGAACTTCGGCCAGCTCTCCGGCGGCATGAAGGATTTTTTCGACCGCACCTACTATCCCGCCCAGGGGAAGCTCGAAGGGCTCGCGTACGCGGCGTTCATCAGCGCGGGAAACGACGGACGGGGGGCGCTCGAGGGGCTTCGTCGAATCGTTCGCGGATACCCGCTGCGAGAGGTGCGCGAGCCGATCATTGCCCGCGGGGGGATCGATGCCGGGGTCCTGGAACGATGCGAGGAGTTGGGCCTCGCGCTTGCCGCCGGCCTCGAAGCGGGCATCTACTAGCCCGGAAATCTACCCAACTTTCGTCGCATACTCGAATAACTCTGCGAGTTATTCGAGATGGCTGTTTACCCGAAAAGTTCTCCGAACTTTTCGGGTTTGGGCGTCGAGACGGCGCTGTGACAGGCCGCACGGACCGAGAGACGCTGAAGGCGTAGTCGACACTAGCGCTACGCGCTGTCGAAGCGGCTTGAGGGAGTACGGCCAGTCACAGCGCATGGATCGGCGTCCGCAGCAGGAAGTTGGTGAGATTTGCGGGCTAGCGGCGAATCGCGGCCGGTTCCGGCCTCGTGTCCTGCAGGTGCGGGACCGGTGCCCGGACTCGGCGGGCCGGCATCACCGGGACCGGTGACGTTCGGGTGCGGCGGGTGCCGGGCGAGGGCTGCCGAACCGCGCCCGAGCCCGGCGTGCCCGCCTCGACGCCGCCGCACGACGCGCGGGGAAGCGCACGCTCAGTTCGCGGCGCTCGCCCGGGCGTGCCCCGGGCGGTAGGAAGCGAAGTCGGCGATCACCCGCGCCGCTTCGGCGAGGAAGAACTCGTCCCGGAGATCGGGGAGCTCCTCGACCTCCGCGGGCCGCTCCTCCCCGTTTCCTTCCTCGATTGCCCGGCTCAGCGCCTTCGCGATGCGCAGGCGCTGCGCCTCGAGCTCGGCGTGCTCGGCCTCGCGCCGCGCCCGGTTCAGGCTGACGGCTCCGGATTCGCGCCACCGGCGTCGCTCCTCGATCTCCTCGCGCAGCACGTGCGCCGGTCCGCCCGCCTGAAGCCGCTCGCGGCTGAGATCGCGTGCCGCAGCGAGCGCCTCGTCATTCCGGGGCTTGGCCCGCCACCTCGCGACCGCGTTTATCTTCGCCCAGGGCAGGGCGTTGTCGAGCTCGCCCTCGCCGCCGCCGGCCTCGGTGGTGACCGGTGCGAAATTGACGTCGGGCTCGATTCCTCGTCTCTGAACCCCGGCCCCGTTCACGCGGAAATACTCCGAGATCGTCAGCTTGAGCCGCCCGGTGCCGCCGTAGGCGGGCAGATCGACGAGATTCTGCACGGTGCCCTTTCCGTAGGTGCGCGTCCCGATCACGAGACCCCTGCCATAGTCCTGGATCGCGCCGGCGAGAATCTCCGAGGCCGACGCGCTGCTCCGGTTGACGAGAATTCCGAGCGGCCCGTCCCAGGCGACCGAAGGGTCCTTGTCCCATCGCACCCGGGCGCCTCCCGAGGGTTTTCGGATCTGGACGATGGGACCGGAATCGATGAACAGGCCGGCCACCAGCAGCGCTTCGTCGAGCGACCCACCCTGGTTGTCGCGCAGATCCACGACGATTCCGTCGATGCCGTCGCCGCTCAGCTCCTCGATGAGGCGCCGGACGTCCCGGCTCGTGCTGCGATAGTCGTCGCGTCCGGCGCTCCGGCCCGCGATGTCCAGGTAGAAGGAGGGAATGTCGATGATTCCGACCCGAGCGGCTGCGCCGTCGCTGGCCCGTGTCTCCAGTATCCGGCTGGATGCGGACTGGTCGTCCAGGTCGATCCGGTCGCGCACGAGCGCGAGCGTGCGCGGCGGCCCGGAAGGGTTCTCGGCCGGCAGGATCTGGAGGTGGACCGTGCTTCCCTTCGGTCCGCGGATGAGGTTGACCACATCCTCTATGCGCCAGCTCACGACGTCCGTCATCTCCTCCTCGTCGGCCTGACGCACCCCGATGATCCGGTCGTCGACCCCGAGCTGACCGCTGCGGTCCGCGGGGCCTCCCACGATGATGCGGCGAACCACCGTGTGCTCGCCGACCGTCTGCAGGGCCGCGCCGATCCCTTCGAGCGACAGGCTCATGCGGATCCGGAAGTTCTCCGAGCTTCGCGGCGAGAAGTAGGAGCTGTGGGGATCGATCGACTGGGTATAGGCGTTGAGGAAGAACTGCACCACGTCGTCGGCGTTGATCTGGCGCGCCCGCCGGGCCATGCGGGAATAGCGCGCCTTGAGCGCTTCCGGAATCTCCTCGAGCTCGTGCCCTGCGAGCTCGAGCTCGAGGATGTCGTTCTTGACCCGCCGCCGCCAGTAGTCGTCGAGGTCCGCCAGGGATGTCGCCCAGGGCGCGTCGGAGCGATCGAGCTCGAGATGCTCGTCGCGAGCGAAGTCGAAATCGCGCCCGGCAAGCGCGGATGCGGTGCCCGCTCTCTCCGCCATGCGAGTGCGGTACCGGTCGAACACCTCGAACGCGATGCCGAGCCGGCCGCTGCGCAGAGCGTCGTCGACCTTCGTCCGGTGGTCGTCGAACTCCTCGACATCGCTTGCGAGGAAGACGCTGTGCCCCGGATCGAAGATGTCGAGGTAACGGTCGAGAACCGTCGATCCGAGCGCGTCGTCGAGGGGCACCTTGCGATAGTGGTAGCGGCTCATGAGCTCGACGACCACCCGGGCCGAGCGGACGTGCGCGGCGGAAGGCCGGAGCTCCTCCGCCGGGGACGAGTCCCCCTGCGCGGAGTACGCGTCCGGGCTCGACGCAACGGCGACGACGAGCGCCGCCGCCATCGCGTACCGGTTGGTCCAAGCCGTCGTCCGGCGTCGAGGCCGATCGGGCCGCGGGCCGGATCGACCCCGCCGACCGTGCCCGCCGCCGGGGAATTCCGGGCCGCTGCACATCATCAGAAAGCCTTTAGCACGTCCTCGACCATTTGCTTCGCGTCGCCGAAGAGCATCATCGTGTTGTCGCGGAAGAAAAGCTCGTTCTCCACCCCGGCGTAGCCGGCACCCATGCCCCGTTTGACGAACAATACGGTACGCGAGCGCTCCACGTCCAGGATCGGCATGCCGTAGATCGGGCTCTGCGGATCGGTCTTGGCCGCCGGATTGGTGACGTCGTTCGCGCCGATTACCAGGGCGACGTCGGTTCCGGGGAAGTCGTTGTTGATGTCGTCGAGCTCGAATACCTCGCCGTAGGGAACGTTGGCTTCCGCGAGGAGCACGTTCATGTGCCCCGGCATCCGGCCGGCCACCGGGTGGATGGCGTAGCGAACGCGTGCGCCGTGCGTCTTCGACCGGTCCGCGAGCTCCCGCAGCGCGTGCTGCGCCTGGGCCACCGCCATTCCGTAGCCGGGGACGATCACGAGCGAGTCGGCGTTCTTCAGGATGAACGCCGCGTCCTCCGCGCTGCCCTGTTTGACCGGACGCGTCTCGCGTGCCGATACCCCGGCCACGCCTTCCGACTCCGTTCCGAAGCCCCCGAGGATGACGCTCAGGAACGAGCGGTTCATCCCCTTGCACATGATGTAGGAGAGGATTGCGCCCGACGCGCCGACCAGGGCGCCGGTGATGATGAGGGCGGTGTTCTCCAGGGTGAACCCGATTCCCGCCGCCGCCCATCCGGAGTACGAGTTGAGCATCGATACCACGACCGGCATGTCCGCTCCGCCGATCGGGATGATGATGAGCACGCCGACGAGCAGGGCGAGGCCGGTGAGGAGCCAGAACGCCTCGTGCGCTTCGCTGCGGCAGAACCAGACCGCGATGACCACCAGGGCGATTCCGAGAGCCGCGTTCAGCGGGTGCTGGAAGGGAAACACGGTCGGCGCGCCGGAGACGAGGCCCTGCAGCTTCACGAACGCGACGATCGAGCCCGTGAACGTGATGGCGCCGATCGCGACGCCGATCGACATCTCGACGAGGCTTGCCGCGCCGATCCCGCCCGGCTCCCCGATGCCGAACGCCTGCGGGGCGTACAGAGCCGCCGCGGCCACCAGCACCGCGGCAAGCCCGACGAGGCTGTGGAAGGCGGCCACGAGCTGCGGCATTGCGGTCATCGCGATGCGGCGCGCCGAGAAAGCGCCGATCGAGCCACCCACCGCGATGCCGAGCACGATGACGAAGGCGGTGGTTGCGTCCGCGATCCCCGCCACGCTCAGGGTGGTCGCGATCGCGATCGCCATGCCGGCCATGCCGAGCAGGTTCCCGCGCCGCGAGGTCGCCGGGGACGAGAGCCCCCGCAGGGTGAGGATGAACAGAATCCCGGAAAGGAGATACGCGAGAGCGGCGAGGCTCGGGGTCACTGACCCGAATCCTTGCGATCCTGGCGCCGGTACATCGCGAGCATGCGCTGGGTGACCAGAAAGCCGCCGAAGATGTTCACCGAGGCGAGGACGAGGGCGATGAAGCCGAGGGTCTTGGCCACGATGCCGGCGGACCCGGCCGCCTCGACCCCGACCGCGAGCAGGGCCCCGACCACGATGACGGAGGACACCGCGTTGGTGACCGACATCAGCGGCGTGTGCAGCGCGGGGGTCACGCTCCACACGACGTAGTACCCGACGAAGATGGCGAGGACGAAGATGGAAAGTCGAAATACGAAGGGGTCGATCTCGGGCGCGACGAGCGCCGCCGCGCCGGCCGCGGTCTCGGCCGCGACGGCCGCCGCGCCGGTGGCTCCCGACTCCGCCATCAGGCGTTGCCGCCCGCACCGTCGTCCGACGGCGCGGGGCGGAACCTGGGATGCACCACCGCCCCGTCTCGGGTGAGGACGGTCGCGGCGAGGATCTCGTCGTCCCAGTCGAAGCGAAGTCCCTTTTCGCCGATGAGCGGCGTCACGAACGCGAGCAGGTTGCGGGCGTAGAGCGCGCTCGCGCTCGCCGCGAGGCGGCCCGGGACGTTGCGGTGGGCGAGGATGGTCACCCCGTGCGCGACCACCCGTTCTCCGGGGCGCGAGAGCTCGCAGTTGCCGCCGTGCTCGGCCGCGAGGTCGACCACCACGGAGCCCTTGCGCATGGTCGCGACCATGTCCGCGTCGATCAGGCGAGGGGCCGGCCGCCCCGGGACGAGCGCGGTGCCGATGACGATGTCCTGGCGCCTGAGCTCCGTGGCGAACAGCTCGGCCTGCCGACGGCGGTAGCTCTCGCTCATCTCGCGCGCATAACCCCCCTCGGTCTCCGCGTTCTCGGCCTCCGGGCCGTCGACCCCGATGAAGGTCGCGCCGAGGCTCTCCACCTGTTCACGCGCGGCCGGGCGCACGTCCGTCGCGCTCACGATCGCGCCGAGCCGCCGCGCGGTGGCGATGGCCTGGAGCCCCGCCACTCCCGCCCCCATCACGAGCACCCGGGCGGGCGGCACGGTCCCGGCCGCGGTCATCATCATCGGCATGGCCCGCTCGAACTCGGCCGCCGCGTCGATGACCGCCTTGTATCCCGCGAGGTTCGACTGCGAGGAGAGCACGTCCATCGCCTGGGCGCGGGTCACGCGGGGGAGGAGCTCGAGCGAGAAAGTCGTGAGTCCGGCGCTCGCATAAGTCTCCAGCACGCCGTTCAGGCGGTAGGGATCGAGCATTCCCACGAGCACCGCGTCGCGCGGGAGGTACGGGATCGCATCGTCCGGCGGGGCCCGCACCGCGAACTGGATGGCCGCGCCGTCGAGCACGGCGGCGGTTTCGGGCAGCACGCTCGCCCCGGCCGCTTCGTACTCGGTGTCGACGATGCCCGCAGCGTACCCGGCGCCGCGCTCGACGCACACCTCCACGCCGGGCGCGGTGCGCAGGAGCTTGGCGACGGTCTCGGGAGTAGCAGCGACGCGCGGTTCGTCTTCCCGGCGTTCCCTGCTGATGGCGATCTTGAGTCGGCCGCTCATTCCGTGTGTCGGTTCGGGCGGTCTCGCGAAGGGGTGAGGAGAGCGGGCACGGAGTCTATCATTCCGCCTTCGGGCCACCAACCGTCTTGACCGGCCGCCGCGCCGTGTCGGCGGCACGGGCCGGGCGCCACGAGCGACGGATTGGTCGTTCCGCGCGCGCAACGAGTGAACCAACCGCGAGGACTTCGCAATGAGTCGATACCGCATCGCCGCAATCCCCGGAGACGGGATCGGCCGGGAAGTCGTTCCGGAGGGGATCCGGGTGGCCGACGCGGCGGCCCGCCGGCACGGGATCGAGCTCGAGTGGGAGCACTTCCCCTGGAGCTGCGAGACCTATCGGAGCGAAGGCTGGATGATGCCGCCCGACGGCCTCGAGCGCCTTGCCGGTTTCGATGCGATCTTTCTCGGAGCGGTGGGCTTCCCCGGGGTGCCGGACCACGTGTCGCTGTGGGGTCTGCTCATTCCCATCCGGCGCAAGTTCCGCCAGTACGTCAACCTGCGCCCGGTCCGGGTGCTGGCGGGGATGGTGTCGCCACTGCGTGATCGGGGTCCGGAGGACATCGACTTCTACGTGGTGCGCGAGAACAACGAGGGCGAGTACTCCGAGATCGGAGGGCGGCTCTACGAGGGTACCGACCGCGAGATGGCGATGCAGGAGAGCATCTTCACCCGTCGCGGGGTCGACCAGGTCCTCGAGTACGCGTTCGAGCTCGCGCGGTCGCGCGAAGCGAAGCATCTGACGTCGGCCACCAAGTCGAACGGCATCATTCACACCATGCCGTACTGGGACGAGCGCTTCGCCGCGATGGCGGAGCGCTACGCGGACGTGCGGACGTCCCAGTACCACGTCGACATCCTCGCGGCCAACTTCGTCCTTCATCCCGACTGGTTCGACGTGGTGGTGGGCAGCAATCTCTTCGGCGACATCCTGTCCGATCTCGGTCCCGCGATCGCGGGCACGATCGGCATCGCTCCTTCGGCGAACATCAATCCGGAGCGGGACCATCCGTCGATGTTCGAGCCCGTTCACGGGTCCGCCCCGGACATTGCGGGGAAGGGAATCGCCAACCCCATCGGGCAGATCTGGTCGGGGGCGATGATGCTCGAGCACCTCGGCCACCCGCAGGCGGCGGCGGATGTCGTCGCGGCCATCGAGGCGGTGCTCGCCGGCGGGGGGCCGAAGACCCCGGACCTCGGCGGGCAGGCGCGAACGGCCGACCTCGGCCGCGCCGTCGAGGAAGCGATCGGGGACTGACCGGGCCGCCGGAGCCGCCCGCCGCCGCCGCGCGGACCCCCGGAACCGGGGGCGTGACGGAGCTTCGGCGGGCGCCCCGGGGGCGGGTCGCCGGTCGAATCGATGCGGAGCTCGTCGCCCCGGGAACGGTACGCGGCCGCCATCGCCCGCGGAACCCTGCGACCCGATCCGGGCCAGGCGCGCGCCGTCGATGCCTTCGACGCCCTTCACCGCGCGCTCGACGAGCCCGTCCGGCGGCCTCGCCGGAGGTTCTTCCGGCGGCGCCCCGTGAGCGTCCCGGGGCTCTACCTGTGGGGTGGGGTGGGACGCGGAAAGACCCTGCTCATGGACGACTTCCACGCGGGTCTCGGCGCCGTACCGAAGCGCCGGGCGCACTTCTACCGCTTCATGAGCAGCGTCCACTCGGAGCTCAAGCGGCTGCGCACCGAACGAGCCGAGGATCCCCTCGGGATCGTCGCCGCGGACTGGGCGGCCGAGGTGCGGGTGCTGTGCCTCGACGAGTTCCACGTACGCGACATCGCGGACGCCATGCTGCTCGGACGCCTCCTGAAGGGCCTCTTCGCGCAGGGGGTGACCCTGGTCACGACTTCCAACGTACCGCCGGCCCGGCTCTACGAGGGGGGGCTTCAGCGCGATCGCTTCCTGCCCGCGATCGCGGAGCTCGAGGCCCGGCTCCGGGTGCTCGAGCTCGCCGGGAGCGAGGATCATCGCCTGCGCGCCCTCGAGCGGGCGGACGTCTACCATACCCCCCTCGGCCCGGCGGCCGCCGCGAGCATCGAGGCCTGCTTCGCGACCCTGGTGCCGGACGGCCGCACGGAGGACGGCCCCCTCACGGTTCTCGGCCGGTCCATCGAGGCGGTGCGGCGCGCGGAGGGAATCGCGTGGTTCGAGTTCGGTCAGCTCTGCGACGGCCCCCGGGGGGCCGCGGACTACATCGAGATTGCCCGCTGCTTCCACACCGTGCTCCTGTCCGACGTCCCGGTGATCGGGCCCCGCGACCGGAACCGGGCGCGGCGCTTCATCAGCCTCGTCGACGAGTTCTACGATCGGCAGGTGAACCTCGTGGTGTCGGCGGCCGCCCCACCGGCCGGAATCTACCCGGACGGTCCCGATGCGTTCGAGTTCCGGCGCACCCGCAGCCGGCTCGAGGAGATGCAGACGCGGGACTACCTTCACCGCGAGCACCTCGGCTGAAGCGCTGCGCGGCGCGTGCTCCGGTTCCCGCCGGGACCGCAGCTTGCGCCGGTACGGGTCGCGAATATACTCAACCGTTCTTCGGGTCGAACCTACGGGAGAACATGGATGGCGAATCAGGCCACGCGGGAGATTCGCAACATCGCGGTCGTCGGGCACGGTGGCGGCGGCAAGACCACGCTCGTCGAGTCGCTGCTGGTGGCGGCGGGGGCCATCGGAGCCGCGGGCTCGGTGGAGAAGGGCACCGCGGTGTGCGACTACGAGCCGGAAGAGCGCGCGCACCAGCAGTCGCTGTGGAGCGCGGTCGCGAGTCTCGAACACGGTTCGGCCCACGTCAGCTTCATCGACACGCCGGGTTATCCCGACTTTCTCGGGCGGGCGCTCCCCTCGCTGGCCGCGGTGGAAGCGGTCGCGGTGGTCGTCGACGCGCGCTCCGGCATTCAGACCACCACGCGGCGGATGATGGAAGCGGCGGCGGCGCGCGGACTCGCCCGTCTCGTCATCGTGAACAAGATCGACGCGCCGGATCTCGACCTCGGGGCGCTCGTCGAGAGCCTGCGGGAGGTGTTCGGCTCCGAGTGTCTTCCCGTCAACCTTCCCGCGCCGGGACGGGAGCGGGTGGTGGACTGCTTCTTCGAACCCGACCCGTCGGCGGCCACCGAATTCTCGTCGGTCGAGGAGGCGCAGAGCCGGGTCGTGGACCAGGCGGTGGAGATGGACGAGGAGCTCATGGAGACCTTCCTCGAGCAGGGGGAAGTCTCTGCCGAAGAGCTCCACGGCGCGTTCCGGTCCGCCCTCGTGGCCGGGCACCTCGTGCCCGTGTGCTTCGCCTCCGCGGCCTCCGGCGCCGGCATCGATCTCCTGCTCGACGTGCTGGCGCGGCTGATGCCGGGCCCGGCGGACGTCGATCCGCGCGCGTTCTCGGCCCCGGACGGCTCCGCGGTCGAGGTGGCCCCCGATCCGTCCGCGGATGTGCTGGCGGACGTGTTCCGGGTGACCATCGACCCCTTCGTGGGCCGGCTCTCCGCGTTCCGCATCCACTCCGGGACGATCACGCGCGACACCCAGCTCCACGTCGACGACGGGCGCAAGCCCTTCAAGGTGGGGCACCTCTTTCGCCTCCAGGGCAAGGAGCACGTGGAGATCGAAGCAGGCCTCCCGGGCGACATCTGCGCGGTTGCGAAGGTGGACGAGATCGGCTACGGAGCGGTTCTGCACGCCGCGGGCGGCCCCGACGCCCCCCGCCCCGATTCGGTCCCGCTTCCCGATGCGATGTACGGGCTCGCGGTCCAGGCCAAGACCCGCGGCGACGAGCAGAAGCTGTCCGATACCCTCTCGAAGCTCGCCGCGGAAGACCCGAGCTTCCACGTCGAGCACAGCACCGCGACCCGCGAGACGGTGATCCGCGGGCTCGGCGAGCTCCATCTGCGGATGATGCTGGAGCGGATGAAGGAGCGCTACCACGTCGAGGTGGAGACGCGGCCGCCCCGCATTCCCTATCGCGAGACCATCACCGCTCCGGCCGAAGGACACCATCGCCACAAGAAGCAGACCGGCGGGGCCGGGCAGTTCGGCGAAGTGTTCCTTCGGGTCGAGCCGATGGGGCGCGGCGGAGGCTTCGAGTTCGTCGACAACATCGTCGGCGGGGTCATTCCCTCCCAGTTCGTGCCGGCGGTCGAGAAGGGCATCCGCCAGGTCCTCGAGACGGGAGCGATCGCGGGCTACCGGATGGACGACGTCAAGGTGACGGTCTACGACGGGAAGCACCATCCGGTGGACTCGAAGGAGATCGCCTTCGTCACCGCCGGCAAGAAGGCGTTCCTGGATGCGGTGAGCAGGGCGCGTCCCATCGTTCTCGAGCCCGTCGTGGACCTCGAGGTGACGATCCCGCAGGACAAGATGGGGGACATCGCCGGCGATCTTTCCGGCAAGCGCGGGCGGGTCGGCGGGACGGAGAGTCTCGCCGGCGGCTACGTGGCGATTTCCGGCCAGGCGCCCCTGAGCGAGCTGACCCGTTACCAGACCGAGCTCAAGTCGGTCACTGCGGGAGCGGGCAGCTACACCATGGGGTTCAGCCACTACGACCCCGTTCCCCGCCCCATCCAGGAGAAGCTGATGGCGGAATTCAAGCCGGTGGCGGACGAGGACTGAGGGCCGGGAACCGCGTCGCCCGGGCGTTCGCCGGGGCCGACTTCCGGTCCGCCACGGGTCGCCGGCGGGGGCGGGTCGGACCAGCTAGACGGCCGGCGGCGGGCTGCTCCGCCGCTCCGCGAGGCGATCGCGAAGGGTGCGGTTCGCCTGCCGCGGATCCGCCTTGCCCCGCGAGCGCTTCATCACCTGCCCGACGAGGAACCCGAGGACCTTCTCCGCGCCCTCGAGATACTGCCCGACCTGCGCCGGGTGCGCGGCGAGAACCGCGTCCACGAGCTGCTCGATCTCCGCCGTGTCCGTCACCTGGCGAAGCCCGCGGATCTCGATGATCGCGTCCGGCTCCCCGTCCGACCCCCACATCTCCTCGAACACGGTCTTGGCCATGCGGCCCGATATCGTGCCGTCCGCGATCCGGCGCACGAGCCGGCCGAGCCGTCCGGCATCGACGGGAGCGGACTCGATGCGAAGGCCCTCGCGGTTGAGCGCTCCGGTCAGCTCGCCGATGACCCAGTTCGCGGCGAGCCGCGCCGTGCCCGGACCCCCCGCCTCCTCCACCACCGCTTCGAAGTAGTCGGCCGCTTCGCGGTAGCTCACGAGCTGCGCCGCCTCCGCCGCCCCCACCGCGTACTCGCGTACCAGGCGCTCGCGCCGCGCGTCGGGAAGCTCGGGAAGGCCGTCGCGCACCTCGGCGACGAACGCGTCGTCCACGATGACCGGCAGCAGGTCCGGATCGGGGAAGTACCGATAGTCGTCAGCCTCTTCCTTGTCGCGCATCGGGCGGGTTTCGTGACGGTCCGGATCGTAGAGCCGGGTTTCCTGGACCACTTCGCCGCCGGACTCGACGAGGTCGATCTGACGGTCGATTTCGTAGCCGATGGCCCGTTCGACGAACCGGAACGAGTTGACGTTCTTGATCTCGGTGCGGGTACCGAGGGCTCCGGAACCGGCCCGCCGCACGGACACGTTGGCGTCGCAGCGGAACGAACCCTCCTGCATGTTTCCGTCGCAGATGCCGAGCCAGCGGACCAGGGTGTGGATCGTGCGCATGCATTGCGCCGCGTCGGCCGCGCTGTTGATGACCGGCTCGGTCACGATCTCGAGGAGCGGGGTGCCCGCCCGGTTGAGGTCGATCCCGCTGGCGCCTCCGAATCCCTCGTGCACCGATCGTCCGGCGTCTTCTTCGAGGTGGGCGCGGGTGAGCCTCACTTCGCGCCGTTCGGCGCCGCCGGACTCGATGCCGATCGTGCCGCCGGCGGTTATCGGTTCCTCGTACTGGCTGATCTGATAGCCCTTGGGCAGGTCGGGGTAGAAGTAGTTCTTGCGCGCGAAGATGCACCGTGATGCGATGCGTGCGCCGACCGCGAGGCCGAAGCGGACCGCCATGCGCACCGCCTCGCGGTTCAGGACCGGGAGCACCCCGGGGAGGCCGAGGTCCACCGCGCACGCCCGGGTGTTCGGCGCCGCCCCGTAGCTCGCGGAAGCCCCGGAGAAGAGCTTGCTCCGGGTGAGGAGGCGGGCGTGCACCTCGAGACCGATGACCGGCTGCCAGCCGTTCATGGACGGGCCTCGCAACCGCAGTGGCAAGCGGCCCGCCCCGCTTCGGGGGGTCGCCCGCGGGCGGCCGGCGGCGGCCGGATTCCGGCCCGGCCGGGCGCCGGGCCCCCGGAGTCGCCCGCGAGGGTCACTCCGGCGACTCCGGCGCCCGCCCGTGCTCGACCGGAGGGCGTGCGAGGTGCCACTCGGTCGCCTGCTGGAAACGGTGGGCGACGTTCAGCAGCCGCGCCTCGTCGAGGTGGTTCCCGGTGAGGTGCAGGCCGACGGGAAGCCCGTCCGAGAACCCGGACGGGACGGACACCGCGCACAGTCCCGCGAGGTTCACCCCCACGGTGAACACGTCGGCGAGATACATGGCGATGGGGTCGTCGAGACGGTCGCCGAGCCGGAACGCGGGGGCCGGAGTGGTGGGCCCCGCGATGACGTCCACCTCCTCGAACGCTCGCCGGTAGTCGTCCGCGATGAGGCGCCGCAGCCGCTGCGCCTTTCCGTAGTAGGCGTCGTAATACCCCTTGCTGAGGGCGTAGGTGCCGGCGAGGATGCGCCGCTTGACCTCCAGCCCGAAGCCTTCGGTACGCGATTGCACGTACAGCTCCTCGATGCTCGCCGCCCCTTGCGCGCGATGGCCGTAGCGCACCCCGTCGAATCGTGAGAGGTTCGAAGAGCACTCGGCCGGGGCCAGCATGTAGTAGGTGGGAATGCCGACGTCGGCGTGCTCGAGGCGGATCGGACGGACCCTCGCCCCGAGCCCCTCGAGCTCGCGGATCGCGGCCGCGGTGGCATCCGCCACCCCGGGGTCCACGCCGTGCGCGAGCTGGTCTTCCTGAACCCCGATCCGAAGTCCCGCGATCGGTGCCTCCAGGGCCGCCGGGTAGTCGTCCACCGGCGCGTCGAGGCTGGTGGAATCGCGCTCGTCGAATCCCGCCATCGCGCCGAACACGAGCGCGATGTCCTCGGCGGTCCGGGCGAGCAGCCCACCCTGATCGAAGCTCGACGCGAAGGCCACGAGCCCGTGCCGGGAGACCCGTCCGTAGGTCGGCTTGAGTCCGGTGAGGCCGGTGAGGGCCGCCGGCTGGCGGATGGATCCGCCGGTATCGGTGGCGGTGGCGACGGGGGCGAGGCCGGCTGCGACCGCCGCCGCCGAGCCTCCCGAAGAGCCGCCGGCCACGCGCTCGAGGTCCCACGGATTGTGCGTCGGGCCGAAGTGGCTCGATTCGGTCGAGGAACCCATCGCGAACTCGTCGAGATTGGTCTTGCCCAGGGTCACCATTCCGCTTTCGCGCAGGCGCTCCACCGCGGTGGCGTCGTATGCGGCGACGTGGTCGGCGAGCATGCGCGAGCCGCAGGTGGTGCGCACCCCGCTCGTGCTGAAGATGTCCTTGTGCGCGACCGGTACGCCGGTGAGGGGCCCCGCTTCCCCGCGCCGCCTCGCGTCGTCCGCGCGGCGCGCCTGTGCAATCGCGAGCTCCGCGGTCACCGTGACGTACGCGTTGATCGTCGCGTCCAGCGCCTCGATCCGGGCGAGGAAGTGCCGCGCAATCTCCTCGGCGCTGAACTCGCTGCGCGCAAGACCGGCCGAGATTCCGGCTACCGTGTACGGGTCGGGGCCGCTCACCGGGGGTCGATGACGCGCGGAACCACGTACATTCCGTCCTCGGTCTGCGGAGCGCCTCGCTGAAGGGCGGTCCGATCGACCTCCTCGGTCACGACGTCGGGGCGCAGGCGCTGGGTTGCCCCGAGCGGGTGGGAGAGCGGCTCGACGTCCCGAGTATCGATCGCGCCGAGACGGTCGAACAGCTCGAGAACGCGGCCGAGGTCACGGGCGCGGGCATCGAGATCGGCGGGGGCGATATGCAGGCGGGCGAGCTTCGCCACCCGCTCGACATCGGCGTGGGTGATGTTCATCGGCTGATTTTCACGCGGTTCGGTACCGTGGAATGAATCCGCCCTCACTGCTATATTTGCAAGGTCATCCAGCACGTCGCGGGTTGGCCCGGCAATTTGTCGGGCCGCATCGCCCGGCGGCCGGCCGAAACGCATCGATTGTCAGTCGAGAACGCCTCGGTTCAACGCGAAACCAGTCCATGATACCGAAGTTCCTGCGCGGGCTGTTTTCGGCCGACCTCTCCATCGATCTCGGAACCGCCAACACGCTCATATACGTCCGCGACAAGGGGGTCGTTCTGGACGAGCCGTCCGTGGTCGCCATGCGCTCCGAGCCGCGCAGCAGCTCCTGGACGGTAGCCGCGGTGGGCAACGAGGCCAAGCACATGCTGGGCCGCACGCCCGGCCACATCACCGCGATCCGTCCCCTGAAGGACGGCGTCATCGCCGACTTCACGGTGACCGAGAAAATGCTGCAGTATTTCATTCACAAGGTACACGAAAACACGCTGTTCCGGCCGAGTCCGCGGGTGCTCGTGTGTGTGCCGTGCGGCTCCACCCAGGTGGAGCGGCGGGCCATCCGCGAGTCGGCGGCCGGCGCGGGAGCGCGCGACGTCTACCTGGTGGAAGAGCCGATGGCGGCCGCGATCGGGGCCGGCCTCCCCGTGAGCGAGGCCCGCGGGTCCATGGTCCTCGACATCGGCGGCGGCACGACGGAGGTGGCGGTGATTTCCCTCAACGGCGTGGTCTACTCCGAGTCCGTTCGAATCGGAGGCGATCGCTTCGACGAGGCGATAATCGGGTACGTGCGCCGCAACTACGGCACGCTCATCGGCGAGGCGACCGCCGAACGCGTGAAATGTGAAATCGGGTGCGCCTATCCGAGCAACGAAGTCCACGAGATCGAGATCCGTGGCCGCAATATCGCCGAGGGAATTCCGCGCGGTTTCGTCCTCGATTCGAGCGAGGTGCTCGAAGCGCTCCAGGAGCCGCTTGCGGGTATCGTGACCGCGGTGCGCACCGCGCTCGAGCACACCCCGCCCGAGCTCGGCTCGGACGTGGCCGAGCGGGGCATGGTGCTGACCGGCGGGGGCGCGCTCCTGCACGATCTCGACCGGCTCATCATCGAGGAGACCGGGCTTCCGGTCGTCGTGGCGGAAGACCCGCTCACGTGCGTTGCGCGAGGCGGCGGTCGGGCGCTCGATCTCATCGACAAGCGCGGGTCGAACGTATTCGTCAGCGAGTAGGGGCAATGACGGGCGGCCATCCGAGGCGATGGCCGGGTGTCGGCGGATACGCGCCCGGCAATGAATGGCGGTGCGCTCGGCCATGAATTTCTTCACCCGATCCTCCTCTCCCACCCTGCGCCTCGGAATCTGCGCCGTCCTTTCTCTCGCCCTCATGGTGTCGGACCACCACCGCCAGCACGCGGTGCTGATTCGCAGCGCGCTCTCCGTCGTGGTCTACCCGCTCCAGCTCGTGGTGAGCACGATCTTCGTGGACCTTCCGCGCGAGACCATCTCCTGGCTCTCCACGCGCCGGTCCCTCATCCGCGAGAGCGAGGAGCTTCGCCATGAGCTGCTCGTGCTCGGGTCGCGGATCGAGCGGCTTCAGGAGCTCGAGGGCGAGAACCGTCGCCTGCGCCGGCTCCTCGAGTCCTCCGCCCGCATCGACGACCGGGTGCTGGTGGCGAGCGTGCTCGGGGTGGACATCGACCCCGCCTCGAGCGGCCTCGTCCTCAACAAGGGCACCCAGCACGGCATCCGCCGCGGGCAGTCGGTGATCGATGCGAACGGAATCCTGGGCCAGGTGGACCACGCGGGGCCGATCTCGAGCACCGTGGTGCTCATCACCGACGCCAGCCACGCATTGCCCGTGGTCCTGTCCCGCAACGGACTTCGCAGCATCGCGGTCGGGGGCGGTCCGACCGGCGAGCTCGACCTCGCCTACGTGCCCAAGGACGCCGATATCGAGGTGGGCGACCTCCTCGTCTCCTCCGGGCTCGGCGGGCGGTTCCCGGCCGGCTATCCGGCCGCCACCGTCGTCAGGGTGGAGACGGCACGGGCCGGAAGCTATGCCGAGGTTCGCCTCCGTCCCCTGGCGGACCTCAGGCGCGCGCGCGAGGTTCTGGTGGTTTTCCCGTCCGACGGGGACGCCGAAGGCACCGATGCCGGCTGATGGACCGGCCGCCTGTCGTACCGGTCGGCGTCATCGTCGCGAGCTTCGCCGCGGCCTTCGCCCTCACCGCGCTGCCCATGGCGGACTGGGCGGCACCGTGGCGGCCGCCCTGGGTGACTCTGGTGCTCCTGTACTGGTGCTTCGCCGTGCCGGAGCGGGTGGGAGTCCTCGTCGGATGGATTTGCGGACTCATTCTGGACGTGCACCTCGGCACCCTCGTCGGCCAGCATGCACTCGGCCTGGGCGTCGTCGCATGGCTCGCGCGGCGCATCTACCGGCGGGTGCGGCTGCTTCCCTTGTGGCAGCAGGGTCTGAGCGTCTTCGGGGTGGTGATGGTCGACCAGCTCATCGTCTCGTGGGTCACGGGAATGCGCGGACATCCGGTGGATGCGCTGACGCACGTTTCGGTGCCTCTCGCGGGAGCGGTGCTGTGGCCGTGGATCTTTCTCATCTTGCGGCGTGTGCGCCGCCGGTACCAGAGCGAATGAGGGTTCGGGCGATCCTGGCCGGCCGGGGCTCGCAATGAGCCTGCACCCGCTTCGCCGGGATGCGGAGCGCGAGCGGCGGCGGTACCGCTCGCGCGTCATCGTCGGAGCCGCGTTCGCCGGCGCGGGGCTTCTCGCGCTCTTCCTCCGGGCCGGGTACCTGCAGGTCGTGCAGCACGAACACTACACGACGCTGTCGCACGAGAACCGGATTCGGATCCGTCCCGTGCCACCGGCCCGCGGGCTCGTCCGGGACCGGGCCGGAGTGGTGCTGGCCCGCAATTTCTCGGTCTTCAGCCTCGAGGTGGTTCCCGAGCAGACCGGTGATGTCGAGAGCACGCTCAGGCACCTGCGCGAAATCCTCAGCATCGACGACGCCGAAGAAGAGAAGTTCCGGCAACAGCTTCGCCACATGCCCGCGTTCGAGAGCATTCCGCTCAAGACACGTCTCGATGAACGGGAGGTCGCGATCTTCTCCGTGAACCGGCACCGGTTTCCCGGGGTCGACATTCACACCCGGCTCGTGCGGGAGTATCCCTTCGGTGAGGCGCTCGCCCACGTCGTCGGCTACGTGGGCCGGATCAATACCGCCGAGCAGCGCCGCCTGGCGGACGATCCCAACTACCGGGGCACCCGCTACATCGGCAAGACCGGAGTGGAGCATTCCTGGGAGCGGACCCTTCACGGATATGCCGGCATCGAGCAGGTGGAGGTGGACGCCCGGGGAAGGGTGGTCAGGACGATCGATTCGACCGATCCCGCGCCGGGGGCGGACGTAACCATCGGACTGGACGTCGACCTGCAGCTTCGCGCCCATGCTGCGCTGGCCGGCCAGGTCGGCGCGATCGTCGCCATCGATCCGCGCGACGGCGCGCTGCTCGCATTCGCGAGCGCTCCGTCCTTCGACCCGAACCTCCTGGTGCTCGGGATCGACCGGCGCGGCTACGCAAGGCTGAGCGGTGCGCGGGCTCGCCCCATGTTCAACCGAGCGCTCCATGGGCAGTACCCTCCCGGCTCGGTCGCCAAGATATTTCTCGCCTTCGCCGGGCTCGACCAGTCCGTGGACCTCGTCCGGGGTCATGTCCAGTGCGGCGGGCGCTACCGGCTCGCGGGCACCTCCTATGAGTACCGGGACTGGAAGGCGGGCGGGCACGGCCGGGTGAATCTCGAGCACGGTCTCGCCGAGAGCTGCGACGTCTTCTTCTACGAGCTCGCGTACAAGCTCGGAATCAACCGTATTCACCAGTACCTCACCAGCTTCGGATTCGGCAGTCCGACCGGGGTGGACCTGCCGCGCGAAGCGCCCGGGCTGGTCCCGTCGCGCGAGTGGAAGCTCGCCGCCCTCGGCCGTCCCTGGACGGCCGGAGAGACGATCATTGCCGGAATCGGCCAGGGGTACATGCTCGCCACCCCCTTGCAGATTGCGAGCGCGACCGCGACGGTGGCCGGCCGCGGAATCCGGCTTCGGCCGCGCGCCGCGGTGCGGATCGACGCAAACGGCGCCGGGTCCGGCGAGGAGGTGCCGCCCGAGCAGCTGCCCGCGGTGGCCGCGGAGGACGCGGACGCCTGGACGCGGATCATCGAAGGCATGGAAGGCGTCGTGCATGCCGAGTACGGCACGGCGCGCCGGATCGGCGGGGGTCTCGCCTACCGGATGGCCGGGAAGACGGGGACGGCCCAGGTGGTCCACCAGGCGACTCGAACGTCGTACGAGGACCTCGAGTCCATCCCCTGGGAGCGACGCGATCACGCGTTGTTCGCGGCGTTCGCGCCGAGCGAGGACCCGCGGATCGCGGTGGCGGTGGTGATCGAGCACGGAGGCTCGGGGAGCCGCACCGCCGCCCCGATCGCGCGCGACATCATCGACCACTACCTGAACCGCGCCGCCCCCGGGCCGGCCGGATTGATCGCCGACCGCGCCGGTCTCCCTGGAGCGCCGCAACCTTGACCATCGACTCGGGATTGCAAGGGCGTCGCGTGGATGAAGCGTACCGGGCTGCCGGCGGAACGGCGCGCCGGGGGATGTCGAACCGCCGAATGGCTTCGAACCCGTCCCGCCGGCCCCGGGCGCAGGCCCGCGCGGTGAGGTGAGCGGATGGACCTGCGCAGCCTGCGACCGAGCCTTGCGCGGTTCGACGTGACCCTGGTGTGCACCGTGGTCCTGCTGGCCGGGGTCGGGCTGCTCGGGGCGTACTCGACGGGTGGAGAACCCTTGCTCTACCGCCAGCTCGCGAGGGTCGTGGTCGGCTGCGCGGTGATGATTGCTCTCGCCCACGTGGAGCCCGGCCACTTCGCCCGGTGGGCGCCGTGGTTCTACGCCGCGACCGTGGCGGCGCTCGTCGCGGTGCTCGTGGTCGGGTCGTCCGCCAAGGGTGCGCAGCGATGGCTCGCGGCCGGCGGGTTCCAGTTCCAGCCCGCCGAAGTGGCCAAGATCGCCACCCCGTTGATGGTGGCCGCCTTCCTGGCCAAGCGGCGAGGGGTTCCGCGGCTGTCCGTCGTCATCGGGGCGGCCGCGTTCATCGTGCTCCCCGTCGTCCTGATCGGATACCAGCCGGATCTCGGTACCGCGGTGATCATCGCGGTAGCCGGAGCGGGCCTTCTGTTCATCGCCGGCACGAGCTGGCGTCTCGTCATCTCGTCCGCCGTCGTGGGCGTCGCATCGCTTCCGTTCGCGTGGTTCCTGATGAAGGACTACCAGCGCGAGCGGGTCGTCACCTTTCTCGATCCCGAGAAGTACCCGCTCGGCGCCGGATACCAGGTGGTCCAGTCGAAGATCGCCATCGGTTCGGGCGGTCTCTACGGCAAGGGCTGGCTCAGCGGAACGCAGTCCCAGCTCGATTTCCTGCCGGAGCGCTCCACGGACTTCGTCTTCGCGGTGCTCGCCGAGGAGTTCGGCCTGATCGGGGTCCTGATGCTGCTCGTGCTGGCCGGCATCGCCATATTCCGCGGATTCTGGATCGCGGGACAGTCCCAGGAACCCTTCGGGCGTCTCGTGGCGGCCGGTCTCGTGCTCTCGTTCTTCATGCACGTGTTCGTGAACGTGGGCATGGTGAGCGGCGTACTGCCGGTGGTTGGACTCCCGCTCCCGCTGATAAGCTACGGCGGGACTTCCCTCGTCACCACCATGGCGGCGTTCGGGATCGTGATGTCCATGTTCTCGCACCGGCGATTGCTGGCGGACTAGGGCCGGTCGGGTGGAGAGGAGGAGACGCATGCGGACACGGGGGTGGTTTGCCCACATATTCCACCGGTTTCCTGCTTCGGCCGCCGATGCACGGGCAGCGACGCGCCGTACTCCCTCGAGTCGCTTCGACGCCGAGTCGATCGCGCCTTCGACGACTTGCGGCCCGCGCGGCCCGTCACTGCCGCGCCTCGGCGTCTTCGCGACGACGATTGCCGGGGTATGCGCGCTTGCCGGTACGCTGTGGGTGATTGCGCCCGCGGCGTGGTCCGCCGACGGGCCGCTGGACGAAGTGCCCGCGGTACGGTCTTTCCTGCGCGAGGTCGAGTCCCGGCACGGACTGGACCGTGCCTGGCTGCAGGGGCTCTTTCGGGAGGCTCGCCGGCAGCAGTCGATTCTGGACGCGTTCAGCCGGCCGGCCGAGGCGAAGCCGTGGCATGCCTACCGCAAGATCTTCGTGACCCCGGACCGCATTCGTCGCGGAGTGGAATTCGCCCGCGAGCACCGGGCGGTGCTGGAACGGGTGACGGCGCGGTTCGGGGTGCCGGCCGAGACCGTGGCCGCGATCATCGGGGTCGAGACCTTCTACGGGCGGTACACCGGCCGCTACCGCGTCATCGATGCCCTGTCGACACTCGCGTTCTTCGCGCCCCGTCGGGGCTCGTTCTTCCGCCGCGAGCTCGAGGAGTTCCTGCTGATGCTCAACGAGGAGGATCGGGCGAGCGCCGACCTCAAGGGCTCCTACGCCGGGGCGATCGGAGTCCCGCAATTCATCCCGAGCAGCTATCGGGAGTACGCGGTCGACTTCGATGGAGACGGTCGTCGAGACCTCGTGGGAAGCGTGGACGACGCGATGGGGAGCGTCGGTTCCTACCTCCATCGTCACGGGTGGCGTGAAGGGGAGCCGGTCGCGTTTCGCCTGGCCGCGACGGACCCGGGACGCGCGGACCCGCTCGCCGGGGGGCTTCGGCCGGAGCGGGTCTGGGGGGACCTCGAGGAGGTCGGCCTCAGCGTTGCCGAGGCGGACCCGAAGCCGCTTCCGGACACCCCGGTCACTCTGGTGCGTCTCGACGGCGCGCGAGGGACGGAGTACTGGGTCGGCCTTCCCAACTTCTACGTGATCACGCGGTACAACCACAGCGCGCTGTATGCGATGGCCGTCCATCAGCTCGCGGTCGAGATCCGGCGGGGCGGCGAATCGGGGTGATGCGGGCGGTTCGGCTTCTTTGCGTCGGGGCGCTGGCGGTGGCCGCGGGTTGCGCGTCCACCGGCGAGCCCGCGCCGGGTGCCGGGGAGGGCGCCGTCTCCCCCACGGGCACGCCGGCCGAGGCGCTCTTCGCAAAGCGGAGCGCGGGACCGGGCGCCGATCGATTCCCCGTCGAGGACGGCCCCCCCATCGGCGGGCCGTCCCGGGCAGAGCTGATGCGCACGCCCGATGCGGTCCCGGCGTCCGAACCGTTGAGCCCGCACGGCAACCCGCAAGCCTACGTGGTTTACGGAAAGACCTATCGAACGATGCCGTCCAGCCGCGGATACGTCGAGCGCGGAGTCGCTTCCTGGTACGGGCGCAAGTTTCACGAGCGTCCGACGAGCAGCCGCGAACCCTACGACATGTTCGCCATGACCGCCGCGCACCGGAGTCTGCCGCTGCCCACGTACGTGCGGGTCACGCATCTCGAGAACGGTCGCAGCGCCGTCGTACGGGTCAACGACCGGGGTCCGTTCCACCCCGGCCGCATCATCGACCTGTCCTATGCGGCCGCGGTCAAGCTGGGAATCGCCGACCCCGGCTCCGGGCCGGTGGAGGTCCGGGCCGTCGACTCCGACGGGGGAGGCGGCGCCGCGCTCCCGGACCCGCGAAGCGCGGCGGCACCCCTGCGGTACTTTGTGCAGGTCGGCGCCTACTCGGATGAACGCAACGCCGCCAGGGCTTTCGCGCTGGCGGAGCGCGTGCGGCCGGGTCTTGCGTCGCTGCGCTCGATGCGCGCCGAGGAGCGCACCCTCCATCGGGTCCGCATCGGACCGCTGGCGGGACTGGACGAAGCGCACCGGGTGCTGGCCGGCCTCGACGAGGCGGGGCTGGGGAGCGCACGGTTGGTCATCGAGACACGGAGCCACGACACGGCAGAGGACGACAATGCGTAAGGAGAGAGTTGAACGGCGGCGGGTCGGTCTAGAGGTCCGGCGATGGCAGTGGCCGGCGGCGGCCATGCTGCTCGCATTCGCGGCCTTCGCCTCGGCCGCAGACCCGGTGAAGCTCAATGCGGAATCCTGGCTGCTCCAGGACCTGCATACCGGAACGGTGCTGGCGGCGGAGAACGCGGACCAGCGGATGGAGCCCGCGAGTCTGGTCAAGCTGATGACGTCGTACGTGGCGTTCGCCCAGATCGCTTCCGGCGACATCGCCCTCGACGAACCCGTCACGGTAAGCCGCAAGGCGTGGAGGATGGGCGGCTCGCAGATGTTCATCGAGGTCGGCACCCGGGTATCCGTGGAGGACCTCCTCAAGGGAATCATCGTCCAGTCCGGCAACGACTCGAGCGTCGCGATCGCGGAGCATGTCGCCGGGACGGAGGAGGCCTTCGTCCAGCTCATGAACGAGCATGCGGAGCGCCTCGGCATGACGGGGACCAGCTTCGCGAACTCGCACGGGCTTCCCGACGAGCTCAACTACACGACCGCGCGCGACGTTTCGACCATGATGCGCGCGCTCATCGCGGACTTTCCCGCGGAGTACCGCTGGTACGAGCTCGAGTCCTTCACCTACAACGGAATCACCCAGCCCAATCGCAACCGGCTGCTGAAGCGGGACCCTTCGGTGGACGGCGGCAAGACCGGCTATACGAAAGCGGCGGGATACTGTCTTTCCGTATCCGCGAACCGGGAGGGAATGCGGGTCATCGCCGTCGTCATGGGCGCTCCCCGATCGTCGGAGCGTTTCCGCGGCGCGCAGACCCTCCTCAACTTCGGCTATCGCAACTACCGGACCAGCCTCCTGTATGCCGCGGGGGAGCCGGTCGGGACGATCAAGGTCTGGTCGGGGGATCGCCCGACGGTGCAGGCGGGCATTGCCGAGGACCTGTGGCTGACCGTCGCGCGGCGCAAGTCGGATGACCTGGGGACGAAGATCGTGTTCGACGACCCGATCATCGCTCCCGTTCCCGATGCGGGGCGGCTCGGAACCCTTTCGGTATCGCTCGGCGACGAGACGCTCCTGGAGCGCGATCTCATCGCTCTCGGGGGAGTCCCGCTGGGCTCGTACTATCGCCGGGCGATGGACTGGTTCTGGCTGTTCTGGCGCTGAGGGGCCGTGCGGCGCGCGTTCGGGCCGCCCGGGATTGCGGTCCGGCGGCTGGGCCGCCGGGACTGCGAGCGGACGATCCGCGAGATGCGCGAGTACACCGCATCGCGCACGGCCGACTCCGCGGACGAGATCTGGCTGGTGGAACACCCACCCGTTTACACCCTTGGACAGGCGGGACGGCGCGAACATGTGCATGCCCCGGGCCGAATTCCCGTCGTCACCACGGACCGCGGAGGCCAGGTGACCTACCACGGACCGGGCCAGGCGGTCGTCTACGTGCTGCTCGACCTTCGCCGGCTCGTCCTCGGGGTGCGCGGCATCGTCCGCGACCTGGAGCAGGCCGTGATCGACACGGTGGGGCGCGCGGGGGTGGCCGCCACCCGGCGTCCGGGGGCCCCGGGGGTGTACGTGAACGGCGCCAAGCTCGCCGCGGTCGGACTGCGCGTGCGGCGGGGCTGCACCTACCACGGCATCGCGGTCAACGTCGATCTCGACCCGGCCCCGTTCCGGGGAATCGATCCGTGCGGGTACGCGGACCTTGCGGTGGTCCGCCTTCGCGATCTGGGGGTCGACTGGACGGCCGAAGAGACCGGGGAGCGGGTCGCCGAGGCGCTGAAGGGGCTGGTCGCGCGCCACCGGGCGCCGCCAACGAGAGCGGGTGCCCGGCCGTCCGGGCAGACGGCGTGAACGGCCGGGGGAGAGGGCCGGGGGGGCTCGGCCCGCTCATGATGGACCTCGCCGGCACCGGGCTCGACGGCGAGGATCGCGAGATTGCGTCGCACCCCGCGATCGGGGGCGTGGTTCTCTTCGACCGCAACTTCGAGGACCTCGGTCAGCTTGCCGATCTGACGTCCGCGCTGCACCGCCTTCGTTCGCCGCCGCTTCTCATCGCGGTGGACCACGAGGGCGGTCGGGTGCAGCGGTTTCGAAACGGATTCACCCGGCTGCCCGCCGCGCGGCGGATAGGGGCCCGGTTCGCCCGCGACCCCGAGATCGCCCGCTCGCTCGCCCGTGCCGCCGGACTCGTCGCGGCCGCCGAGCTGCGGCGCGCCGGGATCGATCTCGCCTTTGCGCCGGTCGTCGATCTGTCGCGAGGCAACGAGGAGACGATCGGAGAGAGGGCATTTCACGCCGATCCGGCTCCGGTGATCGACCTCGCCGGAGGCTGGCTCGAGGGGGCGGGGCGGGCCGGCTTCTCGGGGGTCGGCAAGCACTTTCCCGGGCACGGGACGGCGCGCGGCGATACCCATCTCGTCGAAGTCGTGGACGAGCGCCCGCTCGCGCGCATGCGCGAGAGCGATCTGGCCCCGTTCGCCGCGCTGGCGGGTTCGCTCGGAGGGGTGATGACGAGCCACGTCCGGTTTCCGGCGGTCGACGCGCAAGCTGCGGTGACTTTCTCCGAGACCTGGATTCGCGGCGTGTTGCGAAGGGACCTCGGCTTTGCTGGTATCGTGTTCAGCGACGATCTCTCGATGGAGGCGGCCCGGGGAGAACGGGGCGCCGAGGAGGCGAGAGTGGCCGCGGCGCTGGCGGCCGGCTGCGACGCCGCGCTCGTGATGAACGACCGCGCGGCGCTCGTGCGCGTGCTGGATGGCTGGCGTCCGGACGAGGTGCCGGCAACCCGCGACCTCGGCGTGCTGCGGCCCGACGGTCGGGCGAGCGTGCCGGCGCATCGATACCATGAAGCGGCGGAGCTGCTCCGGCGGCACCTGGGTCCGGAACCGGAACCTGCACCGCCGCCCCACCGAGGAGGTTGAAGCTCGAATGGAACGAAACGATTCGAAGGCGCTCGCCGGTGTGCGCGTGCTGGACCTCACGCAGTTCGAGGCGGGGCCGTCCTGCACGGAGGCGCTCGCCTGGCTCGGCGCGGACGTGGTCAAGGTCGAGAATCCGGCCGGCGGCGACCAGGGCCGGCAGGCGTCCACCGACACGCCCGGGCTCGATTCCCACTACTTCCTGCTGCTCAACGCGAACAAGCGCAGCATCACCTGCGACCTCAAGTCGAAGGACGGACGGGAGCGCCTCGAGGCTCTGATCCCGAAAGCGGACGTGATTATCGAGAACTTCGGGCCGGGTGTCATCGAGAGGCTCGGTTTCGGCTGGGAACGGGTGCGGGATCTCAATCCGCGCATCGTCTACGCGAGCGTCAAGGGGTTCTCGCCGGAGAGTCGGTACGCGGACTTCCTGAGCTTCGACATGATCGGCCAGGCGGCCGGGGGGGCCCTGTCCATCACCGGGGAGGAGGGCGGCCGGCCCCTTCGGCCCGGACCCACGATCGGCGACACGGGGACGGGGCTGCACTGCGCGATCGGAATCCTCGGGGCGCTCATGCAGCGCCACCGCACCGGGCGCGGCCAGCGGGTGGAGGTCGCGATGCAGGACGCGGTGACGAACTACTGCCGGGTTTCCTATGCGCACGTGTTGTCCCGGGGCACGGCGCCGCAACGGAGCGGAAACCGGGTGGGCCTCGGTCTCACCGCTCCGATGGACGTGTTCCCGTGCAAGGGCGGAGGCCCGGACGACTATTGCTACGTCTACACGACCCGCGCCCACAACGGCCACTGGGAGCGGCTGCTTCGGGTGATCGGCCGTGAGGACCGCCTGGACGACCCCCGGTTCGCCACCCCGGCGCTGCGCGGGCAGCACCGCGAAGAGGTCGATGCCCTGGTCGCGGCATGGACCAGGACCCGCACCAAGGAGGACGTCATGCGGACCCTCGGGGCGGCCGGCGTGCCGGCCGGTGCGGTGTTCGGCACCAAGGAGCTCTGGGAGGACGAGAACATGCGCGCGCGCGGGCTGTTCGCCACCGTCGACCATCCCACCCGGGGGGAGGTCACGATTCCCGGATGGCCGGTCAGGATGTCCGAATCGGACGTTCCCGTGACCGCGGCGCCCCTCCTCGGGGCCGACACCGAAGCGGTCCTCGCGGAGTGGCTCGAACCCGCGCGGGATCCGGCGGATCCCGGTCGGGAGGCGGCCTGATTCGGAGCCGGGCGTTCGGGTCCGGGCTCGCGCGCGCGGGGGCGGCTCGAGGGCGGCTCAGGTGAAGAGGAAGCCGCCCGCGCGCGCAGCCGCGTCACGGAGTATCAGCGCGAGCCACCCGGCGAGGGCGAGCCACGGACCGAAGGCGAAGGGGCCGCGCTTCACCAGCCCCGTCGCCACGCCACCGAGCGATGCGAGGAACACGACGCCCGGGAGCGCCTCCCAGCCGAGCCATGCGCCGATCATCGCGGTCAGCTTGAGATCGCCCGAACCGAGGCCTTCGTGGCCTCGGACGAGGCGGAAGGAGCGTTGCACGATCCACAGGACCCCGTAGCCCGACATCGCTCCCAGCACCGCCTGCGGCAGGGTCGCGAGGTGCGCGCCGGCCAGGTTGAAGCCGATGCCCGCCCAGAGCATGGGGAGGGTGATCGCGTCCGGCAGCAGCCGGGACTCGAGGTCGATGAAGGCGAGCGCGATCAATGCCCAGGTGAAGGCGACGGCCCCCGCCGCGGGCCATCCTGCGCCGAAACGCCAGGCGCACAGCGCGGCCCCCGCCGCGCACAGGATTTCGATCAGCGGGTAGCGGACGGGAATCGGGACGCGGCACCGTGCGCAACGGCCGCGGAGCAGCGCGAAGCCTGCGAGGGGGATGAGTCCGTGCCACGGGATCGGCTCCCGGCAGCGCGGGCAGTGCGAGCGCGGGAGCGCGATGCCCGGGTGGCCGGCGGTGCCGGGGCTAGCGTCGTCCTCGTCCGATCGCCGGCTCCATTGCGCCTCCAGCATGAGCGGGAGCCGGTGCACGACGACGGTGAGGAAGCTTCCGGCCGCGAGTCCCGCCGCGGCCGCCAGGAGCACGAACACCTCAGGCGAGCCAGATGAGGGTTGCCATCCGGCCCGTCACCCCGTCGCGCCGATGGGAGAAGAACCGATCCGGGTCGCTCGCCGTGCACCGCCCCCCCCCGTGCACGGAGCGGACGCCGCTGCGCTCGAGGCGCCGGCGGACGATCCCTTCGAGGTCGGCGTGCCATTTGCCGGGAGAGGAGGCGGGCCGAAAGGCATCGCCGGTGCCGGGGTCGCCCGCGAGGATGGCGTCGCGCACGTCCGGGCCGACCTCGTAGCGGTCGGGTCCGATGGCGGGTCCGAGCCATGCAATCAGTCTCGCGGCCGGACCGGCCGCGTGTACCCCCGCCTCGACGATTCCGGCCGCAATCCCCCGCCAGCCGGCGTGCAGGGCCGCCACGACCGTGGCGTCCCGGTCGCAGAGGAGGATCGGCATGCAGTCGGCCGTCAATATCGCGCAGACGGTCCCGGCCGCTCGGGCCACGATGCCGTCCGCCGCCGCGCCGGCGGCTCCGTCATCGGCCGTCACCACCCGACGGCCGTGGCGCTGGACGAGCCATCGCGGCTCCTCGGGAAGGCCGAGAGCCTGGCGCAGGTGCGATCGGTTCCGGCGTACCGCCGCGCCCTCGTCCGCCACGTGGTCCGCGAGGTTGAGAGAAGCCCACGGCCCGGCGCTCGCACCGCCCGTGCGGGTGGTCGAGGCCGCGCGCACGCGCCCCGGCGCCGGCCACTGCGGGATGATCGGGAGAAGCCTCCCCGGTCGGGTCACGCCGTCTCCGTCCGGTTCCCGCGGTCCGGCGCCGCATCGCCGGCGAGCGCCGCGAGCAGCGCCTTGAGGTCGTCGGGCGGCGGGGCCGTCCATTCGCGATCCTCTCCGGTGATCGGGTGACGCAGGGTCAGCCGGCGAGCGTGGAGCGCCTGGCGCGTGAATCGGCGCAGCACCGTTTCCAGGGCCGGCGACGCTCCGGCCGAGGTCACGGCGCGCCGGCCGTAATCGGGGTCCCCCACCACCGGGAACCCCCGATGCGCGAGGTGGACCCGAATCTGGTGGGTGCGACCGGTGTCGAGGCGCACCGCGAGCGCGGTGTGGGCGCGGAAGCGGGTCTCGACCCGATAGTGGGTGATGGCCCGGCGCCCGCCGCTGCGCACCACCGCCATGCGGGTTCGATGGCCGGAATGGCGTCCGACGGGCTCGTCGATGGTGCCGCCCGCGATCACCCGGCCGCGCACCACCGCGAGGTACTCGCGGCCGATCGTCCGGGCGGCGAGCTGGTCGACGAGTGACTTGTGGGCAGCCAGGGTGCGTGCGACGACGAGGAGCCCGGTCGTGTCCTTGTCGAGGCGATGCACGAGGCCGGCCCGGGGGATGGCGGCGAGCCGGGGCTCGTGGTGAAGGAGGGCGTTGACCAGGGTCCCGTCCGGGCGGCCGGCCCCCGGATGGACGACCATCCCGGCCGGCTTGTCGATGACGATGACGGCGTCGTCTTCATGCCGGATGGTGAGGTCGATGCACTGGGGCGGAAACGGGGCGGGGGTCGGGATCTGCGCCGGGGCGTCCAGCTCGATGAGGTCGCCGGCCTCGACCGGGTCGCGGGGCCGCCGGGTCCGCTGCTCCACGGTGGCCCGACCGTCTCGAATCCATCGCTGGAGGCGCGCCCGGGAGTACTCGGGGGCGAGCGCGGCCAGCACCACGTCGAAGCGCTTTCCCGCCATGTCTTCGGGAACCGTGAACCGCAATGGCGGTTCGGTTACCCTATCGGACATGAAGATGCATGCGGGCTGGTCCGTCGCCTTTGCGCTGGTCGTTGCGTTCCTGCTCGCTGCCTGCACGGGCGGCGGCGATTCGGCCGATCCCACGCGGAACTGGTCGGAGGCGCGATTGTACCGCGAGGCGAGGGCGGCGCTCGACGACGGCGATTTCGAGACCGCGATCGACTATTACGGAAAGCTGGGCGCGCGGTTCCCGTTCGGCAGCCATGCCCCGCAGGGACAGCTCGATCTCGTGTATGCGTACTACCGGTTCAGGGAGCCGGACTCCGCAATCGAGGAGGCGGAGCGCTTCATCGAGTTTCACCCCCGGCATCCGGAAGCCGCATATGCCCACTACATCAAGGGGTTGACCAACTACGGCCGGCGCTACGGGTGGTTCGATCGCTTTCTTCGCACGGATCGGGCGGAGCGCGACACGTCGGAGTTCGCGGCCGCCTTCGAAGACTTCAAGGCGGTAGCGGAGCGGTTCCCGGACTCGCGCTACGCGGCCGACGCGACCGACCGGATGGTGGAGCTCCGGGACCCCCTGGCCCGCCACGAGCTCGTCGTCGCGCAGTACTACCTCGAGCGCGAGACCTGGGTGGCGGCCGCGAACCGCGCGCAGTACGTCGTACGCAACTTCCCGACCTCTCCGTCTTCCGGACCGGCGCTTGCCATCATGGTCCAGGCGTACCGGGCGATCGGTCTGGACGGACTGGCCGCCGATTCGCTTCGCGTGCTGCGAGCCAACCACCCGGGCGCTCCCGATCCGAGCCGGACTCCTTGAGGGGTCCCGATCCTTGCAGACAGGTCAAGTCTGCAAATCGGATTCAGGAACGAAACGTACGAGGCTGCCACCAAGAGAAATGCTTGCATTTCTCCCTGTACGCAGCGGCCGGGTCTCGAACCAGGATGGGTGTCTTCGAGAACCGGGATGGGTGGCTTCGAACAGGTCTCGTCGGTCCGGGGCGCAGCCTCGCTGGCGCTGCGTCGTTGAATCGCCCTGCGATGAATCGCCGGTCCGAAGCAACCGCGGGCCGGTCCCGCGCATGCCGCCGGGGGGAACGGCGGGCCGTCGCGCGGTGCGCGGGCGGTCGCAGCGGGACATCCACGGGACGTTGCAGGCCGGATGGCCCGGCTAAATGGCTTGGGCGTCGCGTTCTCCGGTGCGAATGCGCACCACCGTGTCAACCGGAAACACGAAGATCTTTCCGTCCCCGATCTTGTCCGTGCGCGCCGACTCGGTGATTGCGTCGATGCAGGCTTCGACCTGCTCGTCGGCGACGACGATCTCGAGCTTGAGCTTCGGAAGGAAATCGACGACGTACTCGGCGCCGCGATACAGCTCCGTGTGTCCCTTCTGGCGGCCGAAGCCCTTGGCTTCGGATACGGTCATTCCCGCGACGCCGAGCTCGGACAGCGCCTCCCGGACGTCGTCGAGCCGGAAGGGTTTGATGATGGCGACGATGCATTTCATTCGGAGGGGCCGCCTCATGGCAGGAACGGCGATGGCTCGTGGATTGTAGCCCAAGCGAGGAAAGTCCCGTGAGACAGCGGGGAGTCACCGTGATCGAGCTGATGGTCGTCATTGCCATACTCGGAATTCTCGCCGCGGTGGCGATTCCCGCGTGGCGCGACTATCTCGTGCGGGCGAAGGTCCGGCAGGCGGCGGATGCCGCCGCGCCGCACGTGGCGGCTCTCGATCTTGCGTGCCGGAACGGAAATCTCGCGGGCGCGGGCAACGAGGCTCTCGGACTCGCACCCGCGGATTCGTGGCGGACCGAGTACACCACGTCGATCGCGGCGGCGGGGGAGAGCGCGGGGGAGGGGATCGTCACGGTGACCCTGGACCGTGTCGGCGGCGGCATCGTGGACGGCGGCCGCCTCGTCCTCGCGGGGAAGTGCGGGGGTCGCGGGATGGTCTGGGCGGCCGGTGGCGAAGATGTGCCGGAGAAGTATCGACCCGCTCTGCCGTGATTCGCCCGGCGGGTCGCGCCTCGGGATCGCCGGCCGGAACCTCGTCGCGGCCTCAGGGCTGGATGCCGCGCAACGTTTCCCGGAAGAGCCGGCGGTTGGTCGCCACGATGTTGCCCCTTTCCATGAAGTCTTCGCCTCCGTCGGGGGCGGAAATGAGTCCGCCCGCCTCGCGGACCAGCAGCACCCCGCCGGCGAGATCCCAGGGTTGCAGGCCGGTTCCCCAGAATCCGTCGAAACGACCGGCCGCGACGTAGGCGAGGTCGAGCGCCGCCGATCCCATGCGCCGGCGCGTCACCCCGCGGTGAGCGAGCTGCCCTCCGGTTCGATCGTCGAGACTCTGCGGCACGGAAAGGGCGAGCACCGCCTCGGCGAGGGTGTCGTGCCGACTCACCCGGATCCGCCGGTTGTCGAGCTGAGCCCCCCAGCCCCGGGTGGCGGTGAAGAGCTCGTTTCGGCGCGGGTCGTAGATCACGGCGTGCTCCAGCCGTCCCTTGAGGCGCACCGCGATCGAGACCGCGTAGTGCGGGATCTGGCGCACATAGTTGGCCGTGCCGTCGAGCGGGTCGACGATCCAGGTCGCCTCCTCCTTGCCCGGCCGGCTGCCGCTTTCCTCGGCGAGCAGTCCGTGGTCGGGATAGAACTCGCGAATCGTCGAGATGATCGCCCGCTCGGCGGCGCGGTCCACCTCGGTCACGAAGTCCCCCTGTCCCTTTCGGGACATTTCCAGATCCGCCACCCGCGTGTGATAGCGCAAAATGATGTCGCCGGCCCGGCGCGCTGCCCGGACCGCGACGTTTACTATGGGGTGCACGAGATGACTGCCGCGTTTAAACGGTGCCCATTCTATCGTTCGTTCGCGCCTATCCCCGGCCAGGACGTGCCGAACGGCGTGGCAATGTAGTGAAGGGGTCCCGGGAATTGCTCGAGAACGTCCGGATCGTGCTGGTATCGCCTACCCATCCGGGAAACATCGGCGCCACCGCCCGCGCCATGCGGACGATGGGCATTCGCGACCTGAGACTCGTCCGCCCGCGCCGGTTTCCCTGCGCGGAGGCGACGGAGCGGGCGGCCGGGGCGTTCGACGTGCTGGACCGTGCGCGGGTGGTGGGCGATCTGACCGAGGCGCTCGCCGACTGCCGGTGGGCGGTGGCGGCGACCGCCCGGCCGCGGCGCCTCGAGTGGGAGCGGCTCGATCCGGAGAAAGCCGGCCGTGAGCTCGTCGCGCGTGCGGCGACCGGGGCGGTCGCCGCGGTGTTCGGACGCGAGAGCGCCGGGCTCACGAACGAGGAGATCGACCGGTGCCAGGCGGTGCTCAGAATCCCGACCGATCCCGAGTTCCGATCCCTGAACATTGCCGCCGCGGTTCAGATCACGGCGTACGAAATCGCCCGGGCCGCGGCCCGGGCCGATCCCGCAGGGGTCGGTCGGGGGGACGCTTCGTCCTCGCGCCGGGACGCGGGCGACCGCGCCGCCGGTGGCGATGGCGATGGTCCGGAGGCGAATGCGGACCGGGCCGGCGAGGTGACGGCCGCCGAGCTCGAAGGGTTGCATGCTCATTTCGAGAGCGCGCTCGTGGACATCGGCTATCTCGATCCCGAGCGCCCGCGGCTGCTCATGCGACGGGTTCGGCGCCTCGTCGCCCGGGCGGACATCGACCGGGCGGAGCTCAACATCCTGCGCGGCATCCTCGGCGCCGCACAGCGGGCCGCCAGCCCGGGCGGCGGGCGCAACCACGACGACTGAACCGGAGTGACGACGGAGCGCACACCCGTTGCCGGCGTGCGGGCGGGCGGGCGCGCTCAGTCGTCACCGATGCGCCGGCCGTCGAGCCGGGCTTCCCCGTCGTGAAGACGCAGCCGCCCGGTCACGAACCAATGGACGGCGCGGGTCAGGATCCGGTGCTCGCGCTCGAGCACGCGCGCCGCGAGGGACGCGGCGGAATCGTTCGGCCGGACGGGAACCCGGGCCCTCGCGATCACGGGTCCCGCGTCGAGCTCCTGAGTGACGAAATGGATGGTGCACCCGTGCGTCGCCGCCCCGGCCGCAAGTGCTCTCTCATGGGTCCGGAGCCCGGGAAACGCGGGCAGGAGGGAGGGGTGAACGTTGATCATCCGACCGGCGAAACGGTCCGTGAAATCGCCCCCGAGCACCCGCATGAACCCGGCCAGGACGACGAGATCCGCCCGTTCGGGCCGGTCAATGCGCTCGGCGAGCGCCGCGTCGAACGCGGCTCGAGAGGGAAACGCCCGATGGTCGATCACGTGCGTCGGAATTCCCGCCGCGCGCGCCCGGCGCAGTGCGGGAGTGTCCGGAACGTTGCTCAGGGCCAACGCGATCGGGCACCGCGCGTCGATGAGCGACTGGAGGTTGCTGCCGCGTCCGGACACGAGGACGACGACCCGCGCCCGCCGCGGCCACGCGTAGTCCCGATCCGCCGGGTCCGGCTGCGCGTCCGGGTCGCAGGTCGGGGGTTTGCCGCCCATGCCGGATCGAATCGGCCGCCGGGTCAGTCGATGAGCACCCGTTCGGGGCGGCGGCCGTCGGCGTGGAGCACCTCCCCGATGACCGCCGGGCGCTCACCCGCCTCTTCGAGCAGACGCACCGCGTCGCCGGCATGGTGGGCGGACACGTAGAGCGCCATCCCGATCCCGCAATTGAAGGTCCGGTGCATCTCGTCATCCGCAATGCCCCCGGTGTCCCGGACCCAGCGGACGATGGGCGGCACCGGCCAGGTCTGCCGGTCGAGCCTGGCGCACAGTCCCGCCGGGATGCTCCTCCCCAGATTGAGGGCAAGACCGCCGCCGGTCACGTGCGCGATGCCCTTTACCGGAACCGCGTCCATCAGCGCGCGCACGGCCCGAACGTAGATCCGGGTAGGGGTCATCAGGCGGGCTCCGAGGGAGTCTCCGCCGTCGAACGGGGCGGAGAGGGAGGCGCCGGACGTTTCGATGACCTTGCGCACGAGGGAGAATCCGTTCGAGTGCAGGCCGCTCGATGCGAGGCCGATGATCCGATCGCCGGGATGTACGTCGCGACCGTCCACGATGCGATCCTCCTCGACGATTCCGAGGCAGAATCCGGCCAGGTCGAAGTCCTCGCTCGCATAGACCCCGGGCATTTCCGCGCACTCGCCTCCGACCAGCGACGCGCCCGCGATATCGCAGCCACGGGCGATTCCCTCGATCACGATCTGGGCCGTCGTCAGCTCGAGCCGACCCATGGCCAGGTAGTCCAGGAACAGGACCGGCTCGGCGCCTTGCGCGAGTACGTCGTTCGCGCACATTGCCACCAGGTCGATCCCGACCGTGTCGTAGCTCGACGTCTCCACCGCCAGTCGAAGCTTGGTGCCGACGCCGTCCGCCGCGCTGACCAGCACCGGGCTTCGGTAACGGTCCACCGGCAGCCGGTACAGCGACGCGAATCCGCCGACACCGCCGATCACGCCCGGCCGGTAGGTACGGCTCGCGATTGCGCGGATCCGGTCCACGAGCCGGCTGCCCCGGTCGATGTCGACTCCCGCGTCCCGGTAGCGCAGTGAGGGCGTGTCCCGCTCGGCCATGTCGTCCGGACTCCTCAAGGCGCGATGATCTTCACTTCGAGTCATGTCTGCAAAGCGGTCTCACGCATGATGGGCACGAGGCGGCCGGCACAACGACGTGTCCGGACCCCTCGAGGGCCCCGGGCCTTGCAGACGAGTCAAGTATGCAAAGCGGTTTCCCGGATGGGAAGCACGAGGCCGCTACCAGGAGAAATGCCGGCGATTCTCCCCGTGCGGCGCGCCGGGGGGTTGCAGAACCGTCGGATGGCTTCGGTGCCGTCTCGTCGGTCCGAGGCGCAGCGCCGCCAGGATTCGAACGCAGAGTGATGACTTCGAACATGTCTCGTCGGTCCGGGGCGCAGTCTTGCCGGCATTCGGTTCAGTCGGGCTCGCGCCTATTGTAAATTGGCGCGATGAATCATCGGGATCGGAAACGGACGGTCGGCCCGCGGCGTCGACGGCGGCTCGCCTGCGTGGTGCTGGCGATGGCCGGCCTCGCGTGGTTCGGGCGGGCCGCGCCGGACGATACTCCCGGGGAACGCCACGAGCTCTACCCCGATCTCTATGCCGCCCGGGTCGTCGCGGAGGACCGCAGCTCTCCCGATCCGGCTCTCGCGCGGGCAATGCGCTCGATGCTGGTGCGCCTGACCGGATTGCGGAAACCGGAGGACGCACCGGGGGTGAAGGACGCACTCGCGGACCCCGAGCGATTCGTCCAGCAGTACCGCTTCGAGACCGGCCCCGACCACGGCCTCGCCGTGAAGTTCGATCAGGCTGCGGTCGACGATCTCGTCGAGCGGCTCGGTCTCGGCCGGTGGAGCCGGGTTCGCCCGCGGGTGATCGTGTGGCTGGTCGTCGAGGACGAGCGGGGGCGCAAGTCGTACGTGGAGTCCGCTTCGCCGGCGGCGGCGGCGATCGGCGGGCCCGCGCACGAGCGCGGAGTGCCGTTCATCCTGCCGCTGTTCGACATCGAGGATCGGGTGACCCTGCCCGTGTCCACGCTCTGGGGCGGCTTCGCGGAGCCCATCGAGCGTGCATCGCGCCGCTACGCGGCCGATGCAGTCCTCGCCGGCCGGGCCTACCGCGACGAGACCGGGTTCTGGAAGGCGCGCTGGACCCTGTTCGGCGAGCTGGCGCGAGAGTTCCGCACCGACGGCGACCGCCTGGAATCGGCGATCGCGGAGGGCGTGCACCAGGTGGCGGACCGGTTTGCGGCACGGTTCGCGCGCCGTGGCGCCGACGCCGTCTCGGCCCGGGCCGCGATCACCGTCGCCGGGGTCGAGCGTCTCGAGGACTACGCGCGGCTCCTTCGCTATCTCGCCTCGATCGACATCGTGGAGAACGTGCACGTCGCGCGGGTCGACACCACGCGGGTGAGGCTCGCGGTGCGGGCCGAGGGCGGCCTGGCCGCGCTCGAAGAGCTGATCGCCCTTGGCCGGACCCTCGTCCCCGATCCGCAGCCCGAAGCCCGGTCCGGGGAAAGGGAGATTGCGCTCGCCTACCGACTCCAATGAGTGGCCGGGAGTCCGACTCCGTACGTGCGCTTCCCGTCCTCGGCCGGCTCCGATGACCCGCCGGGGGAACCGTTCCGCTCGGGCGATCCTCCTTTCCGGCCGGGCGGGATGAATCCGGAAGTTCGCCAGTACCCGCTCGCGTTCGCGACCGGCGACCCGCCGTCGTTCGACAACTTCGTGACCGGGCGGAACGAGGCCGCGGTGGACGCGGTGCGCGCGGCGGCGGCCGGTCGCGGCGACCGGTACCTCTACCTCTCCGGCCCGGGCGGCACGGGGAAGACCCACCTGCTGATCGCCGCCGCGCGGGCGGCGGCGGGGTTCTATCTCGATCCCGGCGAGCCCGGGGTCGGACCGGAGGTCACCGAGCGTCTGGAAGACACGTGCCTCGTCTGCCTCGACGGAATCGGGGCGGCCGCCGGTCGTCCGGAATGGGAGCGGGCCCTGTTCCGGATGTTCAACGCGCTGGAGAACGCCGGCACGCCGCTCTTCGTGTCCGACCGCCTGCCTCCCGGACGTCTCGGCCTCGACCTGCCGGACCTCGCCTCGCGGCTTGCCTCCGGCCTCGTGCTTCGCCTTGCCGTGCTCGGTGAGGACGAGCTCGAACGGGTGCTCGTCACGCGCGCCCGCGAGCGGGGCTTCGAGCTCTCGCGGCAGGTGGCGAGCTACCTCGTGACCCGCGAGCGTCGCGACGTGCGCCACCTGCTCGCGCTCCTCGACCGGCTGGACCACCACTCGCTGGCCGCCCGGCGGCCGGTGACGATCCCCTTCGTGCGCGCCATGCTCGAGAAGGCCGGGCAACCCCGGTCCTGACGATCCGCCACCACCTCGACCCCGACCGCGGAGCGGATGGAAACCGAGGGAGTGTTCCGGGGGTTCGTCCGCCGGAAGATGGCCTGAACGGGGATCGGGCGCCGGCCGGCGCGAGCGCGACCGGCGCGGGATCAGATGCTGCCGGGGCGCCGGTCCAGGCGGGCCGCGACGAAGGCCGCCGCGTCATCGATGGGAACGAGCTCGGTCTCGCCGCTGCGCCGGCTCCGGTACTCGATCGTGCCCTTGTCGAGCCCCCGCTCCCCGAGCACGAACCGGTGCGGGATCCCGACGAGGTCCATCTCCGAGAACATCACCCCGGGCCGGACCGTCCGATCGTCGAGCAGCACCTCGATCCCGGCCGCCCGCAGCTCTTCGTGGAGCGCATCCGCGCGGTCCCGCACCCGGCCCGAGCGGTGCGCGTTCATCGGCAGCAGCGCCACCTCGAAGGGCGCGATCGCATCCGGCCAGATGATCCCGTTCTCGTCGTGGTTCTGCTCGATGGCGGCCGCCGCGATGCGGCTCACCCCGATCCCGTAGCAGCCCATCTCCAGGGTTCGCGCCCGCCCGTCCTCGTCGAGGCAGACGGCATGCATCGACTCGCTGTACTTGCGTCCGAGCTGGAACACGTGGCCGACCTCGATGCCGCGACGGATGGAAATGGCCCCCCGGCCGTCCGGGCTCGGGTCCCCTTCGACCGCGTTGCGGAGATCCGCCGTCGCCGGCTCGGGGGTGTCGCGTCCCCAGTTGACGCCGGCGAGGTGGGCGTCGTCACGGTTCGCGCCGCACACGAAGTCCGCGGCCGCCGCGGCCCAGTGGTCGACGACGACGGGAATCGGGAGACCGACCGGTCCGACCGCCCCCGGTCCCGCCCCGGCCGCTTCCCGGACCGCCTCCGGCGCAGCCAGGGCGACGGGCGTGCGCACCCCCTCGAGCCGGCTCGCCTTGACCAGGTTGAGGTCGTGGTCGCCGCGCAGGACGAGCGCGACCGGCCCCGCCTCGCCCTCCACGAAGAGGGTCTTGAGGCATCTCTCGGGCGGAACCCCGAGCAGCCGGCTCACGTCCCCGATGGTGCGCACGTCCGGGGTCGAGACCTCGCGCATCGCTTCCGCGGCATCCGCGCGTTCCGGCGGCGGCGGCGCGGGGGTGAGCTCGAGGTTGGCCGCGTAGGAGCCCGCGTCGTTGAACGCGATGTCGTCCTCCCCGGAGTCCGCAAGCACGTGGAACTCCTCCGAGCGGCTGCCTCCGATGGCCCCCGAGTCCGCCTCCACCACGCGGAAGTCGAGGCCCGTGCGGGTGAAGATGCGCCGGTACGCGGCGCGCATCGCGTCGTAGCTGCGCCGGCTGCCCGCCTCGTCGAGATCGAACGAGTAGGCGTCCTTCATGATGAACTCTCGCGCCCGCATGACCCCGAAACGAGGGCGCACCTCGTCCCGGAACTTGGTCTGGATCTGGTACAGGTTGAGGGGGAGCTGGCGATAGCTCCGGACTTCGCGGCGGACGATGTCGGTAATCACCTCCTCGTGGGTCGGACCGACGCAGAAATCGCGATCGTGGCGGTCGCGAAGGCGAAGGAGCTCCGGTCCGAACTGGTCCCAGCGGCCCGACTCCACCCACAGCTCGGCGGGCTGCACCGCGGGCATGAGGACCTCCTGGGCCCCGGAACGGTCCATCTCTTCGCGCACGATGCCCTCGATCTTTCGCAGTACCCTCAAGCCGAGCGGAAGCCAGGTGTACAGTCCGGCCGCAAGGCGGCGGACCATGCCGGCCCGTATCATGAGCCGGTGGCTGACGATCTCGGCGTCGGACGGGTCTTCCCGTTCCGTGGCGAGGAGAATCCGGGAGGTTCTCATCGTGGGCGCGTTCCTGGTGCCGACACTGCCCGCGATCATATCCCGAACCCGTTTCCCCTTGAATGGCGAGGGTTTCCGGACCGTGCCGGCGGTTGACGGACGAGCCCGTTGCGGCTACCTTGCCGCGCCACTCGCGGGCGCTGACGCAGGGCTGGCCGGGCGCCCCGCCACGACCGGCGATTGCCGGACCCGTTCCCGGCCGGCGGGCCGCACTCGAGAGGTGAGCCAGGTGGAGCTGACAGGCGCGGAGATCGTCGTCCGATTTCTCAAGGACCACGGGGTTCGGTACATATTCGGGTATCCCGGGGGCGCGGTCCTTCACATCTACGACGCGCTGTACAAGCAGAAGGACGTCGAGCACATCCTGGTGCGCCACGAACAGGGCGCGACCCACATGGCGGACGGCTACGCGCGGGTGACGGGCCGGGCCGGCGTCGTGCTCGTCACCTCCGGCCCGGGCGCGACCAACGCGGTGACCGGCATCGCCACCGCCCACATGGACTCCGCACCGATGGTGGTCATCACCGGTCAGGTGCCGCGTCACGCGATCGGGAGCGACGCGTTCCAGGAAGTCGACTGCGTGGGCATCACCCGGCCCTGCGTCAAGCACAACTACCTCGTGAAGGACGCCGGCTCGCTCGCGCGCACGCTTCGCGAGGCGTTCTATGTCGCCGAGAGCGGCCGGCCGGGCCCGGTGGTCGTGGACATCCCCAAGGACGTGACCGCGGACCGCGCGTGGTACGAGTATCCGGCCGAGGTCGCGTTGCGTTCGTACAACCCGGTCTCGCGCGGCCATCCGAACCAGATCCGCCAGGCGGCGGACCTCATCGCGTCCGCCCGGCGGCCGATGATCTATACCGGCGGCGGAGTGGTGCTCGGCGATGCTTCGGAGCCGCTGGTCGAGCTCACCCGGATGCTCGGCTACCCCATCACCAATACGCTGATGGGTCTTGGCGCGTACCCCGGCACGGACCCGCAGTTCGTCGGCATGCTGGGCATGCACGGAACCTACGAGGCCAACATGGCGATGCACGAGTGCGACGTGCTGATCGCCGTCGGTGCGCGCTTCGACGACCGGGTGGTGGGCGATCCGAAGAAGTTCTGTCCGCACGCCCGGATCGTGCACATCGACATCGATCCGTCGTCGATCTCGAAGACCATCCAGGTCGACGTTCCCATCGTGGGTCCCGTACGGAGCATCCTCGAGGATCTGCTCGTGGCGGTTCGCGAGAGCAACTCGCGCCCGGACGAGGCGGCCCTCGGCGCGTGGTGGAAGCGGATCGAAGGGTGGCGGGCGAACGACTGCCTGCGCTATGAGCGCGGGAGCGAGCTCATCAAGCCCCAGTACGTCATCGAGAAGCTCTACGAAGTGACCGGCGGCGAAGCGTTCGTCACCTCCGACGTCGGCCAGCACCAGATGTGGGCGGCGCAGTTCTACCCGTTCGACCGGCCCCGGCGCTGGGTGAACTCGGGAGGGCTCGGAACGATGGGGTTCGGCCTCCCGGCCGCGATGGGCGTCCAGTTCGCCTACCCGGATGCGCCGGTCGCGTGCATCACCGGGGAAGGGAGCATCGTGATGTGCATCCAGGAGCTTTCCTGCGCCAAGCAGTACCGGCTCCCGGTCAAGGTGGTGAACCTCAACAACCGCTATCTCGGCATGGTGCGCCAGTGGCAGGAGGTCATGTACGAGAACCGCGAGTCGGAGTCCTATCTCGATTCGCTCCCCGACTTCGTCAAGCTCGCCGAGAGCTTCGGCCATGTCGGGATGCTGGTCGAGAGGCCGGGCGACGTCGAGGGGGCGCTGCGCGAGGCATTCGCGCTCGAGGACCGGCTCGTGTTCATGGACTTCATCACCGACCAGTCGGAGAACGTGTATCCGATGATGATGGCGGGGAAGGGCCAGACCGACATGGTCCTTCGCGAGCTCGCCTGAACCATGCAGCGTCTCATTTCGATGCTCCTCGAGAACGAGCCGGGCGCGCTCGCCCGGGTCGCGGGGCTGTTCTCGGCCCGGGGCTACAACATCGAGTCGCTGAGCGTCGCGCCGACCGAAGACTCCACGATGTCGCGCCTCACCCTCGCAACGAGCGGCGACGACGCCGTGATCGAGCAGATCACCAAGCAGCTTCACAAGCTCGTCGACGTCATCAAGCTGGTGGACCTCACCGACGGCCCCTTCGTCGAACGCGAGCTGATGCTCATCAAGGTTCGGGCGAGCGATCCCTGGCGCAACGAAGTGCGGCACCTGACCGAGATATTCCGCGGCCGGATCCTCGACGTGGCCGGCGGGAGCTTCGTCATCGAGCTCACCGGGGCCCGGCAGAAGCTCGATGCGTTCGTCGATGCGCTCGACGAGAAATGCATACTGGAGGTGGTGCGCTCCGGCGCCATGGGCGTCGGCCGCGGTGACCGGAGCCTGCGCGCCTGATGGGGCGCGGAAGCCCCGCGCACGGCACCTCCCTACTCCGGCGCACCATCACCACCCGGCGCGGCGGCAAGGCCGCGGGCACCGTGCCCCGCTGCATGAACGCTCCGTGCCATCCTCCGGAGACTCGGACACGATGAACATCCACTACGAGAAGGACGCCGATACCTCGGTCGTGCAGGGGCGCAAGGTCGCGGTCGCCGGCTACGGCTCCACGGGCCATGCGCACGCCGACGACCTGCGCGAGTCCCGAGTCGAGGTGGTGGTCGGGCTGTGCACCGGACCGGGCTCGGCCACGAAGGCGGAGGCGGCGGGCCCCGAGGTGGATGCGGTCGCGGAGGCGGCGGCGGCGAGCGACATCGTGATGATGCTCGCGCCCGACGAGCACCAGGCGCGGATCTGCGCCGAGAGCGTGGCCGGCCATGCCCGCGGGGGAGCGGCGCTCGCCTTCGCCCACGGCTTCGACCATGATCCGGCGGCCGGATCAGGCTATCTTTGGAGGTTCTCGCGGGAACCGGACCGACCGTCTTCCAGGAGCGCATGAACACGCACGGAAAGAAGCGCAGGGGCATCTACCTCCTGCCGAACCTGCTCACCACCGCCGCGCTGCTGAGCGGCTTCTACGCTATCTTCCTCGCGTTCCAGGGGCGATTCGAGGCGGGGGCGGTGGCGATCTTCGTCGCGATGGCGTTCGACTGGGCGGACGGCCGGATAGCGCGCATCACCGGTACGGAGAGCGCGTTCGGGGCCGAGTACGACAGCCTGTCCGACATGGTGGCGTTCGGAATCGCGCCGGTCGTGCTCGCGGCCGCGTGGTCGCTGGACTCGCTCGGCCGGGCGGGGTGGCTCGCGGGCTTCTGCTTCACCGCCGCGACCGCCCTTCGCCTCGCGCGGTTCAACACCCAGGTCGGCGTCGCGGACAAGCGCTATTTCCAGGGCCTGCCGTGCCCGGCCGCGGCCGCGGTGGTGGCGGGCCTGGTGTGGGTCGGGGTCGATCGGAGCTTCTCCGTCGGGAGCCTGGCGTGGGAGACCTTCGTCACGGTCATCCTGGCGAGCGTCCTCATGGTGAGCAAGATCCGCTATCGAAGCTTCAAGGAAGTCGACATCCGCGAGCGGATCCACTTCGTGACCGTGCTCGCGCTGGTGCTCGCGCTCGCCCTGGTCGCGACCGATCCGGCCCTGCTGCTGTTCATGGGATTCACCTTGTACGCGTTGTCCGGCCCCGTCGAGACGCTGATTCAGGTACGACGGGCCCGCCGCCGCCGGAGGCTCGGCTCCGGCGGAAGGGTCCGCCGCCCGGACGCGTGATCTCCGGCGCGGAGCGCCGCCGACTGCTCGCCCGGATGGGGATCGCGGTCTTCGTTCCGCGCGGCACCCCGGCACCTCCTCCGGCAAGCCTTCCTCCCGGTACGAGGGAGAGCGAGGGACACGTTGCGGCGACGGCCGCGGTCGATGAGGGCGAAGCCGCGGTCGCGGGTTCCGCCCCGGCGACCATGCCGGTCCCCGCCGGGGCGGGAAGCCTCGCCGGGGGGGATGCTCCGGCTCCGATCTCTCCCATTTCGACCCGGGCGCCGACACTGGCCGCGGGTCCGGGCGGACTTCCTTCGGTGTCCGCTCTCGGCTGGCCCGAGCTCGAGGCGGCGGTGACGAGCTGCGTCGCCTGTCCGCTGCACCTCGAGCGCCGGCGCACGGTGTTCGGCACCGGTGCGCGCGATGCCGACTGGCTGGTGATCGGGGAGGCGCCCGGGGCGAACGAGGACCGCCAGGGCGAACCCTTCGTGGGGCGTGCCGGGCGGCTCCTCAATGCCATGCTCCACGCCATCGGGCTCGCCCGCGAAGAGGTGTTCATCACCAATACGGTCAAGTGCCGCCCGCCCGGCAACCGCGATCCCCAGCCCGCGGAATCCGGGCGGTGCGGCCCGTACCTCGACCGGCAGATCGAGCTTCTCGCGCCACGGGTCATCCTCGCGGCGGGAAGGATCGCGGCGCAGACCCTCCTCGAGACCGATGCCCCCCTCGCCCGACTGCGGGGGCGCGAGCATTCCTGTCTGCGGGGCGGGCGTCGCGTTCCGGTCGTCGCCACCTACCATCCCGCCTATCTGCTGCGAAAGCCGATCGACAAGCGCGCCGCCTGGGAGGACCTCTGTCTCGCACGTTCGATCGCGGCCCGGGCGTCGTAGGGCGCGCGTCCGCGCGTCCGATGACCGCGGAGGATCTTCCGGCGGTGGTGGGAATCGAGTCCGCGGCCTACCCCTTTCCCTGGTCGGAACAGGTGTTCCGGAGCTGTCTGCGGGCCGGCTACGCGTGCCGGGTGGCGGCGGACGGCAGGTGCGTCCGGGGGTACGGGATCCTCTCCCTCGCGGCGAACGAGGCCCACCTCCTCAACCTTTGCATCGAACCCGCCGAGCATCGCCGCGGGTGGGGCGGGTGGCTCCTGCGCCATCTCCTCGGCGTGGCCCGGATTCGGCACGCGGAACGGATGTTCCTCGAGGTGCGGCCGTCGAACCGGGCGGCCGTGCGGCTGTACGAGAGCCATGGTTTCGTGCAGGTGGGGACCCGGCGGGGCTACTATCCGGCCGCGGAGGGAGGACGCGAGGATGCCCGTGTCTACGCGCTCTCGCTCCGGCCCGAAGCCTGGGCAACGGGATCATGAACCAAGATCGGGACGGCGACTACTTCTTCGCGTTCGACGTCGAGACGGTCCCCGACGTCGACGCGGGCCGGCGGCTGTACGGTCTCGACGGCCTCGACGATACGGACGTCGCCAAGGCGATGCGCCACCTGCGCATGCAGGAGAGTGGCCGTGACTTCCTGCGCCTGTACCTGCACCGGGTGGTGGCGGTGTCGGGCGTGCTGCGCCTGCGATCGAGGTCCCGCGAGAACGACCGGATCCGGATCTGGTCCCTCGGCTCGCCGGAGTCGAGCGAGAAGAGGCTCATCGAATCCTTCTTCCAGATCGTGGACTCGCGCGCGCCGACCCTCATCACCTGGAACGGCGGCGGGTTCGATCTCCCGGTCCTGGTCTACCGAGCGCTTCATCACGGCGTCGGTTCGAAACGATACTTCGAGACCCGGGAGCCGGACTTTCGTTTCAACAACTACCTCAACCGCTACCACGAACGGCACACCGACCTCATGGACGTGTTCTCGGGGCACCAGGCCCGGGCCGCCGCCCCGCTCGACGAGCTGGCCCGCTTCCTCGGCCTGCCGGGCAAAGTCGGGATGCGGGGCGCGGACGTGGAAGGGCGGTACTTCGCCGGCGATCTGGACGCGATTCGCGCCTATTGCGAAGGGGACGCCCTCCTGACCTGGCTCGTCCACCTTCGGTTCGACCGGATCCGGGGCCGGCTCGACGACGAGGGGCTGGCCCACGAGCTGGCCCTCGTGCGCGAGGCGGTGCGGGATCGCGGCCATCTCGAGGCATTCGCGAACGTCGGTGAGCAGGGCTAGGCGCCTTCCGCTGCCGCCGGAGCCGGTCGAGGTGGAGATCCGGCAGGTGGACGGGCGTGGGCGCGGGGTCGCGGACACCGGGGGACGGCGGCTGCGGGTGCCGGGAACGATTGCCGGCGAGCGGGTGCGGGTCCGCTATCGCCGGCGCACCAAGCGCGAGGACGAGGGCGAGCTGGTGGAGGTGCTCGCCCCGGCTCCGGAGCGGGTGGCGCCGCGCTGTCCGCACTTCCACGCGTGCGGAGGCTGCGATCGGCAGCATCTCGACCCGGACGCGGACCTCGAGGCGAAGGAGGCCGGGGTGCTTGCCGCTCTCGCCGCCGAAGGGGTGGTTCCCGAAAGGGTCGACCCCGCGATTCGGGGCCCGCGCTTCGGGTATCGGCGAAAGGCCCGGCTCGGCGTGCGCTTCGTGCCGGGAAAGGGAGGCGCGCTCGTCGGCTTCCGCGAGAAGTTCGGGAACCGGCTCGCCATTCTCGACTCGTGCGCCGTGCTGCACCCTGCGGTGGGGCCGCGGGTGGGCGAGCTGCGGGCGCTCGTCGACTCGCTGGACGCGCGCGAGCGGATCCCCCAGATCGAGTTCGCGGCGGGAGACGAGGCGGCGGTGCTCGTGTTCCGGCACCTCGACCCGCTCGGCGCCGCGGACACGAGCCGCCTGCGAAGCTTCGCGGCGGCGAGCGGTCTTCGCGTCGCGCTTCAGCCGGCGGGACCGGAGTCGGTCGTGCCGCTCGTCGGAGGACTCGACCTCTCCTATCGTCTCGACCGATTCGGGATCGAGCTCGGATTCCATCCCCTCGACTTCGTGCAGGTGAACGCCGAGGTGAACGCCGCCCTCGTCGAACGGGCGGTCGCGGAGCTCCGGCCCGCGGGAAGGGTGCTGGACCTCTTCTCGGGAATCGGCAACTTCACCCTCGCGATCGCGTCCCGAGGGACGGCGGCAGGGGAGGAGCGAGCGGATCCCCTGCGCGTGACGGGGATCGAGGGAGATGCGAGGCTCGTCGAGCGGGCCCGGGCGAACGCGCGGCGCAACCGGCTCCGGAACGTGGACTTCGACGCGCTCGACCTCGCCGGCCCCGGTGCGCTCGCGGCCCGGCTCGCACGGGGGGTGGACCGGCTCCTGCTCGATCCCCCGCGAAGCGGAGCGGAAGAGGTCCTGGACGCGCTCGCGCCGCCGGGACCGGAGCGGATCGTCTACGTCTCGTGCCATCCTCCATCCCTCGCCCGCGACCTTGGCCGGCTCGTGCACGGACTCGGCTACCGGCTGAGCGCGCTCGCCCTCGCCGACATGTTTCCGCATACCTCCCACGTCGAGTCCGTCGCCACCCTGGTGCGCGGTTGCGGAGAGTCGTCCGGATGAGCGACCCCCCTGTCGAACCTGCGGGCGATGCCCTCGCGACGGGCGCGGACCGCCCCGCGCTGCCCGCCGCGCCCATCGCGCGCCTTTCGCCGGAAGTGGCGAGCCGGCTTGCGGCCGGAGAAGTCGTCGAGCGCCCGGCATCGGTGATCAAGGAGCTCCTCGAGAACAGTCTGGATGCGGGGGCGAGCTCGGTGACGATCGAGCTCGAGGCGGGCGGGGCGCGCACCGTGCAGGTAGCCGACGACGGGGGCGGGATCCGGCGCGAGGACCTCGCCCTTGCGCTCGAGCGCCACACGACGAGCAAGATCGAGTCCGCGGAAGATCTCTTCCGGATCGCGAGCCTCGGGTTCCGGGGGGAGGCGCTCGCCAGCATCGCCGCGGTGTCCAGGCTCTCCATCACGACCCGCGCGGGTGACGAGGCGTCCGGCTGGCGGATCCGGGGGGATGGTGACGGTCCGGAGCCCGTCCGCCATCCGCTCGGGACCACCGTCGAGGTCCGGGACCTCTTCTACAACGTCCCGGCGCGGCGGCGGTTCCTGCGCACGGAGCGTACCGAGCTCCAGCATGCGCTCGAGACGGTCCGCCGGCTCGCTCTCGCCCGCCCCGACGTCTCGTTCAGCCTGCGCCACGAGGGGCGTACCGTCTTTCGGACGAGGCGCGGCGCGCAACGCGCCGACGAGGTCGTGGGACGCGGCTTCACCGTGGCGGCGGCCCCGGTTGACGCGACGGCGGACGGGATGCACCTGCGCGGCTGGATCGGCACGGGGAGCTCGTCCCGGCAGTACTTCTTCCTCAACGGACGCACGGTCCGGGACCGCGCGCTCGGGCACGCGATGCGGATCGCGCTGGAGGGCCGGTTCCCCGCGGGGCGCGACGCGGTCTGCGTCCTGTTCCTCGCCATGGACCCGGCCCAGGTGGACGTCAATGTCCACCCCGGCAAGCACGAGGTCCGGTTCCGGGAGCCGCGGGCCGTGCACGACTTCCTCGTGACCGGAATCCGGCACGCGCTCGGCGGCGGGTTCTCGGGGCTCGGGGTGCGGGAGACGGAGGCGCCCGGGGACGGCCGCTCCGCCCCCCGGGAGCCGCCGGACGGACTGTTCGGAGCGACCCCGGGTGCGGGCGGGCGCCCCCCGGGAGAGTCCCCGAGGGAAGAGTCGCCGCAGGAACCGCCGGCCGCGCGGGGCGCCGCGACCCCGGGCGATGCCCCCGAAGACGCGCGGGAGGCGGCCGGCCGCCTCGATGCCGAGCGCCACCCGCGGGCGACCTCCCGACCCCCGGCGCCGGGACGGGCGGCGGGCCGCCTGCCGCGGGCGGAGCCCCCGGTGTACGGTTGGATTGCCGATCGCTACGCGGTCGCCGGCCTCGCGGGCCGGGTTCTCGTCATCGACGTCCCGCGCGCGCTCGAGCTCGCGGTTCGCGCGGCCTGCGCCGGCGCGAGCGAGACGCGCCCGATGCCCTCCATTCCGCTGCTCGTCCCGGCCCGGGTCAAGGTCGCGGCGGCGCGGCTGGACGGCTTCGAGCCCGGCTCGGTGGAGCGGTACGGCATCGCCGTTCGCCGGGTCGGACCGGACCTCGCGAGCATTCTCGAGGTCCCGCGGGAGCTTCGCTACTGCGACCCGGGTACGCTCGCGCGCGCCGTCATCGAGGCAGGCGAGGGGGCCGTCGCGGCCGCCCTCGGTCGCGCGGCGTCGAGCGCGCTTCCGGCCGAGCCGGCCGAACGCGACGTCCTGGTCCGCGAGCTCCTCGCCCGGCCGGAGGCGGGGCTCGCGCCCGCCGTGGCGCGCGAGCTCGACGACCGGGCGGTCGCGGGACTCTTCTCCCGGTGACCCCGATCGTTTTCCTGATGGGCCCGACCGCCGCCGGCAAGACCGACCTCGCGGTGCGGCTCGTCGCGCGGCTGCCGGCCGACATCGTGAGCGTGGACTCCGCCATGGTCTACCGGGGCATGGACGTCGGGACGGGCAAGCCGCCGCCCGCCCTCCTCGCCCGGGCCCCGCACCGGTTGATCGACATCCGCGAGGTGACCGACCCCTACTCGGCCGGGGATTTCCGGCGCGACGCGATGCGGGAGATCGAGGCGATTCGCGCCCGCGGACGGATCCCCCTCCTGGTCGGCGGCACGTTCCTGTACTTCCGGGCCCTCGAACGAGGCATCGCGCCCCTGCCGCGTGCCGATCCGGCCGTGCGGACACGGCTCGCGGGCGAAGGCGAGCGCCGTGGCTGGCCGGCGCTCCACGCCCGTCTCGCGGCTGTCGATCCGTTGTCGTCTCGCCGGATCCATCCCAACGATGCGCAACGCATCCAGCGGGCGCTCGAGGTATTCGAGGTCTCGGGGCGGCCCTTGAGCGAGTGGCACGGCACCGAGCCGGCTTCCGGCGCCCTGGAAGGACCGGTCGTGCGACTCGCCCTGGCGCCCGCCGATCGGGCGGAGCTCCACCGGGCGATCCGGACTCGCTTCCGGGCGATGGTCGAACGCGGCCTCGTGGAGGAGGTGCGGGGACTCGCCGGACGTCCGGGGGTCGGGCCGCACCTGCCCTCGATGCGCGCCGTTGGGTACCGGCAGGTCTGGGATCACCTGGACGGCCGAACGGACCATGCGGCGATGGTGGAGCGGGCGGTCGCGGCGACCCGGCAGCTCGCCCGCCGCCAGCTCACCTGGCTGCGCTCGCTGTCCGGGGTCCGGTGGATCGATTCCACCGGAAACGCCGAGGCGAAGGCGCTTGACAGCGTATTGTGCAGCCCAATGAAAGAACCCTCTACCCTCCGCGATAGCCTACAATGGACGGCCAGTCGCCTTTCGGAGAAAATGGAGTGAACGAAGGTCGTCCCCTGCAGGAACCGTTCCTGAATGCGTTGCGTCTGGAGAGCGTGCCGGTATCCATCTTCCTCATCAACGGCATCAAGCTGCAGGGCACCATCGAATCGTTCGATCGCTTCGCGGTCCTGCTCAAGAATTCGGTGAGCCAGATGATCTACAAGCACGCGATCTCCTCCATCGTGCCGGCGCGGAACGTGCAGATCGTCGAGAGCTCCGAGGAGCCGGCTTCATAACGCCGGCCACGAAGCGCGAGTTCTTCCCCCGGCGGGAGCTTCGGCCGGGCGCGCGCGGCCGGTCATGAAGAGCGGGATCGCGGACCTTTTCGAACGGCCGTCGTCCGGGACCCGGGCGCTCCTCGTGCATGCGGGAGCGCGGGGAGAGGATCCGGAACGCGAGGTGGAGGAGTTCGTCGAGCTCGTCCGCGCGACGGGGGCGGAGCCGGCGGAGCTGGTGACCGCCGCCGTGCGCCGCCGCGACCCGCGGTACTTCGTCGGCGCCGGAAAGGCCGAGGAGCTGCGGGGTCACGTGGAGGCGGGCGCGATCGAGCTCGCCATCTTCAACCATCGCCTGACCCCCGCCCAGGAGCGCAACCTCGAAGCGCTGCTGAAGTGCCGGGTGCTGGACCGGATCGGCCTCATCCTCGACATCTTCGCCCAGCGCGCGACCTCGTTCGAAGGCCGGCTGCAGGTCGAGCTCGCCCAGCTCCGCCACCTGTCGACCCGGCTCGTGCGTGGCTGGACCCACCTCGAGCGGCAGCGTGGGGGCATCGGTCTTCGCGGTCCGGGCGAGACCCAGCTCGAGACCGACCGGCGCCTCGTCGGCAAGCGTATCGAGCGGATCGGCCGGCAGCTCGACGCCGTTCAGCGCCGCCGGGAGGTCAACCGCCGTCCCCGCCGTCGCTCCGGCGTCCCGGTGGTGTCGCTCGTCGGTTACACGAATGCCGGAAAGTCTACCCTCTTCAATCGGTTGACGGGCGCGGGAGTGCATGCGGCGGACCAGCTCTTCGCGACCCTCGACCCGACCCTGCGGCGAATGCCCCTTCCGGCCGGAAGCCACCTGGTGCTCGTGGATACGGTCGGCTTCGTGGGAGACCTGCCGCACGAGCTGGTCGCCGCGTTTCGCGCGACCCTCGAGGAGACCCGGCAGGCGGACCTGCTGCTGCACGTGATCGATGCGAGCGGCCCGGACGGGCTCGAGCGGGCCGCGCGGGTGAACGAGGTGCTGTCCGGGATCGACGCCGGGGACCTCCCCCAGGTCGAGGTCATGAACAAGGTCGACCGGCGCGCCGGCCCGACCCCCGGCATCGAACGGGACGACGCCGGCGTGGTGCGCCGCGTGTGGGTCTCCGCGCGTACCGGCGCGGGCATCGAGGCCCTGGCCGCCGCCCTCGGGGAGCGCTTCGAGGCGGCCGCGAGGAGCCGCGAGCTGCACCTGCCGCCCGGGAGCGGCCGGCTGCGCGCGCGTCTCTACTCGCTGGGGGCGGTGCTCGGCGAGCGCCCTCGGGACGACGGAGGCTCGGTCGTCGAAGTCCGCATCGCGGATCGGGACCTCGTTCGCCTGGAGGCCGAGGCGAACGCCGGGCGCCCGTGCGAGGAGGCGGGGGCCGCGGGCCGGCGCCGCCGCGGGCGGATCCCGCGCCGGCCACGGGTCCGAGTTTCCTGACGAGGGGCGGAACCCGCGCCGGGAGCCGCCCGCCGCCGCCGCGGGTCGTCGCCCGTTCGCGAATTGCGGCGCACGTGCCGGTGGCTTTCCGGGACGGGCACAGGCAGAATTGCTCCTTTCGCGGCTTCGCTGCGGAATGTCCGCGAGCCGGCAGGAAAGGGCAGCATTCAATGGCGTGGAATCAACCGGACGGCAACGGCGGCGGCCGCGACCGTGACCCGTGGGGGAATCGCGGAGGGAAGCAGTCGGGGCCGCCGGATCTCGATGAGCTTCTCGGCAACCTGCAGCGCCGCCTGCAGGGACTCTTCCGCGGTGGCGGCAGCGGAAGCGGCGGCGGCCGGACCGGCGGCGGCGGCGGCGGCGGAAAGGGACTTCGTTCGCTCGGCACCCGCGGTCTTGGCATCATCGTCGCCCTCGTCGTCGTCGGCTGGGGGCTCGCCGGAATCTACATCGTCGAGCCGGCCGAGGAAGGGGTGGTCCTTCGCTTCGGCCGCTATCTCGAGACCACCGGCTCCGGACCTCACTGGGTGCCGTACCTGATCGACACGGTGGAGAAGGTCAACGTGGAGGAGATCCGGCGCGCCGAGATCGGATACCGCAGCGACGGAGGCGAACGGCCCGTTCCCCCCGAATCGCTGATGCTGACCCGCGACGAGAACATCGTCGACGTCCAGTTCGCGGTGCACTACCGCATCAAGGACGCGCGCAACTACCGGTTCCGGGTGCGCGACCCCGACCTGACCCTCCGCCAGGCGACGGAGAGCGCCATCCGCGAGGTGGTGGGCCGCAACATCATGGACTTCGTGCTGACAGACGGACGGGCGGTCGTCGCGGAGCAGGTCCGCGAGCTGACCCAGGATATCCTCGATCGCTACGAGACCGGCCTGCTGGTGACGAGCGTCAACATGCAAAGAGCGCAGCCGCCCAACCAGGTGCGCGACGCCTTCTCCGACGCCGTAAAGGCGCGCGAGGACGAGGAGCGGTACAAGAACGAGGCGCGAGCCTATGCGGCGGAGATCCTGCCGCGGGCGCGCGGCGAGGCGAACGCCATGCTCGAGCGGTCCGAGGGTTACAAGCAGCGGGTGATCAACGAGGCGCAGGGCGACGCGTCCCGGTTCACCAGCGTCCTCACCGAGTACAGCAAGTCGCCCGAAGTGACGCGCCAGCGGCTCTATATCGATGCCATGGAGGACGTTCTCAGCAACTCGACGAAGGTCCTGCTCGACGTCGAGGGCGGCAACAACCTGTTGTACGTTCCACTGGACAAGCTGCTTACCGGCGTAACCGGAGATCGGAGCGCGGACGATTCGGCTTCGTCGTTCGACAGCTCCGGGTCGGGGACCGGCGGCACGTCTTCAGGGCAGACGGCCAGGAGCCGGGGGAGGTCGCGGCAGTGAGCGCTCGCATCGGAATCGTAATCCTCGTCGTCGCGTTGATCGTCGCGAGCTTCTCGGTGTTCGTGGTCAACGAGCGCGAGCGCGCAATCCTGTTCCAGCTCGGGAAGATCGTGCGCGACGACTACCGCCCGGGGCTCCACTTCAAGATGCCGTTCTTCCAGGACGTGCGCAAGTTCGACGCGCGCATCCAGACCCTGGATACCGCCCCGGAGCTCTATCTCACCAAGGAGAAGAAGAACGTCAACGTCGATTCCTACGTCAAGTGGCGGATCTCGGACGTCCAGCGGTTCTTCATCGCGACCGGCGGCAGCCCGCGCCCCGGCGCGGCCCGCCTCCACGCCCTCAACCAGACCGACCTCAAGGAAGCGTTCGGGCGGCGCACGATCCCCGAGGTGGTGGCCGAGGATCGGGCCGAGATCATGACCGAGCTCACCATTTCGCTCAACGAGAAGGCCGTGGGCCTCGGAATGGAGGTCATCGACGTTCGGATCAAGCGCATCGATCTCGAGGATGCGGTCAGCAACTCGGTGTACCAGCGCATGGCCGCGGAACGCAAGGAGGTCGCGAAGGACCGCCGGTCCCGGGGCGAGGAGGAGGCGAAGAAGATCCGGGCGGTGGCCGAGCGCGAGCGCGAGGTGCTTCTCGCCGAGGCCACCCGGGAGGCGGAGCGGACACGCGGGGAAGGCGACGGCACGGCGACGGAGATCTACGCCGGCGCGTACAACGCCGATCCGGAGTTCTACCGCTTCTACCGCAGCCTCAATGCCTATACCGGAGCCTTTCGCAACAAGTCCGACGTGATACTCCTGCATCCCGGCTCGGAATTCTGGGACGTCTTCAACGACCCCGGGGGTCCCGGCGCGGCGCGCGGCGGCGATCGCTAGGCCAAGATGTGGGGCGATCTGCTCGCGGCGGTCGCGCTCCTGCTCGTCCTCGAAGGCATCATGCCCTTCCTCAGCCCGTCTTCGGTCCGCCGCCTGCTTGCGCGCCTGGATGAGCTCGGCGACAACGCGCTCAGGCTCGGAGGGCTCGCGAGCATGGTGGCGGGGGTCGTCCTTCTCTACCTGAGCCGCTGATCGATGCCGGCTGCCAGTCCGTGGCTGTTGCCGGCCGGGTTCGACGAGGTCCTTCCCCCCGACGCGCTCGGGCTGGAGGAGCTGCGCCGCAAGGTCATCGATCTCTTTCTCGCGTGGGGCTACGAGCTCGTGATGCCTCCGTTCCTCGAGTACCTCGACTCCCTCCTGCGCGGCACCGGCCCCGATCTCGACCTCCGGACCTTCAAGGTCACCGATCAGGACTCGGGGAGGATGCTCGGCGTGCGGGCCGACATGACGCCGCAGGTGGCCCGGATCGACGCCCATCGACTGGCCCGGGGAGACGTGCCGGTTCGCCTGTGCTACGCGGGCACGGTGCTGCACGCCCGAGCGAGCCGGGTATCGGCGTCCCGCGCCCCGATTCAGGCGGGGGCCGAGATCTACGGCCACGTGGGGGTGGAGAGCGACGTCGAGGCGATCGGCCTGATGCTGGAGATGCTGCGCCGGGCGGGGGTCGAGCACCCTCACGTCGACGTGGGTCACCTCGGCGTGTTCCGCGGGCTCGCCCGCGGCGCGGCGCTCGATGAAGCGGCGCAAGCTCCGCTCTTCGCCGCCCTGCAGCGCAAGGCCGAAGCCGAGATCGACGACCTGCTGCAGGGAGTGCCCGCTCCCTGGCGCGAACGGCTCGGGCACCTCGCGAAGCTGAACGGGGGGCCCGAGATCCTGGACGAGGCCGCCGCCCGGTTCTCCGGCGAGCCGCGGGTTCCCGAGGAGGTGGCGGGAGCCCTCGGAGATCTCCGCGCCATTTCGAACGGGTTCCGGCACCGCGGCGAGACGGTTCATTTCGACCTGGCCGAGCTCAGGGGCTATCGCTATCACGGAGGAATCGGGTTCGCCGCCTTCGTGCGGGGACACGGTCGGGAGATCGCCCGGGGCGGGCGCTACGACGGCATGAACGCGGTGGCCGGCCGGCCGCGGCCGGCCACCGGCTTCAGTGCGGACCTGCGAACCCTCCATCAGCTCGGCGGCCACCGGCCTTCGCGCCGCGGCGGGGTGCTCGCGCCGTGGCCGGGTGAGGCGGACGGAGTCGAGCGGGCGGTGAGCGAGCTCCGGGCCGCGGGAGAACGGGTGGTGTTTCGCCTTCCCGGCCAGTCGGGGGGGGCGCGCGAGCTCGAGTGCGATCGGGAGCTCGTTCGCGCGCAAGAGGGCTGGATCGCACGCCCGCTTCCGGGGGAGACCGGCGGTGGGTAGATCGGTCGTCGTCGTCGGGACCCAGTGGGGAGACGAGGGAAAGGGGAAGATCGTCGACCTCCTCACCGAGCGGGCACAGGCGGTGGTCCGATTCCAGGGCGGGCACAACGCCGGGCACACGCTGGTGGTGGGCGGCGAGAAGACGGTGCTGCACATCATTCCCTCGGGGATCCTGCGTCCGGGGGTCGTCTGTCTCATCGGCAACGGCGTCGTGCTGTCGCCGGCGGCCCTGGTGAGCGAGATCGACGGGCTCGAGAATCGCGGGGTCCCGGTGACGGAGCGGCTGGTCCTCAGCGAAGCCTGTCCGCTCATCCTGCCGTATCACGTCCGGCTCGACGAGGCGCGCGAATCCCACCGGGCGGGTGGAGCGATCGGAACCACCCGGCGCGGCATCGGGCCGGCGTACGAAGACAAGGTGGCGCGCCGGGCCATCCGGGTGGGAGACCTCTTCCACCCCGAACGGTTCCGCGCCAAGGTCGAGGAGGTCCTCGACTTCCACAACTTCGTCCTGCGCGGCTACTACCATGCCGGGCCCGTGTCGGTCGACGAGGTGTGCGACGAGGCGCTCGGAGCCGTCGGTGTCGTCGGGCCGCTCGTGGACGATGTCGGGGAGCGGCTCCACCAGCTCGGCCGCAAGGGGTCGAACATCCTCTACGAGGGCGCCCAGGGGAGCCTTCTCGACGTCGACCATGGCACCTACCCCTACGTCACCTCCTCCAATACCACGGCGGGGGGCGCCGCCACCGGAAGCGGGACCGGCCCGAACCGGATTGACCACGTCCTCGGCATCACCAAGGCCTACGCGACGCGGGTCGGCTCCGGGCCGTTTCCGACCGAGCTTCGCGACGACCTGGGGCGGCATCTCGCCGATCGGGGAGGAGAAGTCGGGGCAACCACCGGAAGGCCGCGGCGATGCGGCTGGATGGACGCGGTGGCGCTGCGCAAGTCGCTTCAACTGAGCGGTGTGGACGGGCTGTGCCTGATGAAGCTCGATGTCCTCGACGGCCTCGACACGGTCCGGATCTGCGTCGGGTACCGGTGCAACGGGGCGGTTCGCACCACTTCGCCGGTCGGGGCGGAAGGGCTCGCGGACTGCGAGCCGATCTACGAGGACCGTCCCGGATGGAGCGACTCGACGGTGGGGCTGCGCTCCGAGAGCAACCTTCCGGCGAACGCCCGCGCCTACATCGACCGCCTCGAATCGATTCTCGACACGCCGATCGATCTCATCTCCACCGGTCCCGACCGGGAGGAAACGATCGTTCGCCGCCTGCCCTTCTAACCCGCTCCGGCGCCACCGCAGTGCGGTACTACTCGCCCGTCAGAGTCGCGATCATCAGCGCCTTGATGGTGTGCATCCGGTTCTCGGCCTGATCGAAGACGATGGAAGCGTCGGAATCGAACACTTCGTCGGTGACCTCCATCGCGTCGAGGCCGAAGCGTTCATGAATGTCGCGCCCGACGGCAGTCTCGAGGTCGTGAAATGCCGGAAGGCAGTGCAGGAAGCGGGTTCGTGGGTTCCCCGTCGCGGCCATCACGGATCGGTTCACCTGGTAGGGCCGCAGCTGTTCGATGCGCTCCGCCCAGATCTTCTCCGGCTCGCCGAGGGACACCCACACGTCGGTATAGACGAAGTCACAGCCCGCGACCGCATCCGCGATCCCCTCGTCCACCGACACCCGCCCGCCCGCGGCCGCGGCGGCCGCTTCGGCCTCCGCCCGGTTGGACGGCCCGGGCCAGCACGCGCGCGGGGCCGCGACCCTGACGTCCATGCCCATCGTGGCCGCGGCCATCACCAGGGAGGCGGCGGTGTTGTTCGATGCGTCACCAAGGAATGCGAGGCGAACGCCCGCGAGGTCCCCGGAGCCGTGCTCGCGCATCGTCATGAGATCGGCGAGCGCCTGCGTCGGGTGGTGCTCGTCGGTGAGGCCGTTCCACACCGGAACCCCCGAGTGAAGGGCAAGCTCCTGCACGGATCGGTGGGCGTGACCCCGGTACTCGATGCCGTCATAGAGCCGGCCGAGCACCCGGGCCGTGTCGCGCATCGATTCCTTCGCGCCGAGATGGGTGCCGGAGCTGTCGATATTGGTCGTGTGCGCCCCCTGATCCGCGGCCGCGACCTCGAATGCGCAGCGCGTGCGGGTGGAGCTCTTCTCGAAGATGAGCGCGATGTTGCGCCCCTCGAGACGCCGGTCTTCTGCTCCCGCGCGCTTCTCGCGCTTGAGCCGTTCGGAAAGATCGAGGACGTGCAGGATCTCCGCCGGCGCGAAGTCGCCGATACGAAGGAGGCTGCGCCCCTGAAGGTTGACCCGCATGTTTCACCATTCTCCCTTTGCGGCCGCCGATTCACGCTCGGTGGCGGTCCGTGCTCCCTCGAGCCGCCGCGACGGCGCAGCACGAAGCCGGGTGCCGAGGGCCGCTTGACGCGTGCCCGGCGAAGGTCCCGCTCCGCCGCTTCGGCGTATCGTCCCTCGCGGCGAAGTCCGGCGCGAAGGGCGCGTCGATGGACAAGGCGCTTTTGCGCGATGGCCGGGGCGCGCGATGTTTAGCACAGTTGCCGGGCGGCACCAAGGCCGGGCGGGTTATCGATGATCGAGATTCTCGGCGCCGCCTGGTCGTGGAGCGAGGCCCACCAGTGGGTGGTCTGGGCGGTCGCGGCCGGCTCGCTCGGGAGTCTCGTGCTGTCCGTCGTGCTCGTGAGCATGGTCCTCATCCACCTACCCGCGGACCACTACTCGAAGCCGCGGGCCGCCCTCTTTGCACCGTCGAACGGCGGCGGACTGGTCTCGCTCCTTGCCGGCGGTGCGATGCTCGTCGTCCGCAACGTGCTCGGATGGATGTTCGTGCTGGCCGGCTTCGCGATGCTCGTGCTGCCGGGCCAGGGCCTTCTCTCGATACTCGCCGGGCTCGTCCTCATCGATTTTCCCGGCAAGCGGCGGTTCGAGCTCCGGCTGCTCGCGAGCCCGGTCGTGCGCGACGCGATGAACTGGCTGCGGCGCCGGGCCGGACGGCCGCCCTTCGACTTCACCTGATCGGCTTTACGAGACTTTACGTTGGCGCAGCATTCGAGCAAGCCGGGCGTCCCAAACTGGCCGCGCTTGGCAAACCTTGAGGAGATGGCTCGATGAGCACGCAGAAGGACGATACGCAGATGAACGATCCCCGGACGCCGCGACGCCGGGTGAAGTTGGCGGCGGCCCTCGTCGCGGTGTTCGCGGTGGGGGCGATCGGCGGTGGGACCCTGGTCATGGCGACCGACGCCTGGAGCCATGGCGGGCGCTGGATGGGCTCGATGGGGCACCATGGATGGGGCCACGGCGGGCGCGCCGGCGAATCGAAGGGGCGCCACGGAGATCCCGACCGGTGGAAGGAGCACATGCAGGACCACGCCCTGTTCTGGCTGGATCGGATGGTCGACGTCACCGACGAGCAGGGCGAGGCGATCCGGGAGATCGTGGGCCAGGCGGCCGGTGAGCTGGCGGGCGCGATGGGCGAGCATCGCGAGCTGCGCCACGCGTGGATCACCGAGCTCGAACGGGCCGATCTCGACCCCGAGGGCCTCGAGGCGCTTCGGGCCAGGCACGTCGCCCTCGCGGACCGCAAGAGCCGCAAGGCCCTGGAGGCCGTCCTCCAGGTGGGCGCGGTGCTCACTGCGGAGCAGCGAAGCGAGATCGTTTCGCGGCTCAAGCGGCATCGGGGCCGGCACGGGCACCGGGGCCGGCACGACGATTCGGGCAAGGGCTGATGCGGGCGGGCCCCGGCGCCCCGTCCGGGGCGCCGGACGGGCCGGTTCGCGGCGCCGGGAGTCGCGCCGCGCCGGGCCGGCCGGCGAAGACCGCGACATCGCCCCGGCGCCCCCGGCGCGACCGGCGCGCCAGGTGACGAAGGCGATGACCGCGGCATGCCCGGCGGAGCGAAGGCGGATCCTCGTCGTCGACGACGACCGCTCGCTGGCCGAGATGCTCGGCGAGTACCTCGAGCGGGCCGGATACGTGGTGTCGTCGCGGGAGACGGTGGCCGAAGGGTTCGCCGCCGCCCGGCGCGAAGCCTTCGATGCGGTCATCCTGGACATCATGCTGCCGGACGGGGACGGCCTCGATCTGTGCCGGCGCCTGCGCGCCGAGTCCGACGTGCCCATCCTGATGCTCACCGCGCGCGGGGACCCGCCGGATCGGATCGTCGGTCTCGAGATCGGGGCCGACGACTATCTGCCCAAGCCATTCGATCCGCGCGAGCTGCTCGCCCGGCTTCGCGCCATCCTGCGCCGGCGGGAGTCTTCGGAATCCCGGCCGGAGGCTCTTCGATTCGGCGCCCTCGAGATCGACCGCACCGCGCGGGTGGTCCGGCTCGAGGGCGAGGAGCGGCCAATCACGAGCCACCAGTTCGAGCTCCTCTGGGCGCTCGCGACCCGGGCGGGCAAGGTGCTGAGCCGTGATGCCCTGATGCAGCTCGTGCGCGGCGAAGACCTCGAAGCTTTCGACCGCAGCATCGACGTGCACGTGTCGCGGATCCGGCAGGCCATCGAGGCCGATCCCCGCCACCCGCGCCGCATCCTCACCGTGCGCGGGGTCGGCTACGTGTTCTCCCGCTCCGCGGTCGATCCCACCCCGATTCGGACTCCCGGCGGCGTCGTTTCGGGGAGCGGGTCGTGAGACGGCTCTACCTGCGGATCTACCTCGGCTTCCTCGTCATCCTCGTCACGTTCGCGGTGCTCGCGGGAGCGGCCGCCTGGGTCGGGCGGGTGGTGTCCGACGATGACTTCGCCGAGCAGTCCACGCTTCGTTCCGCGATGGGCTATCTCCTCACCCGGGTCGTGCCGGCGGACGAGGCGGAGCCCGCCGTCGTGCGGCGCACCCTCGAGACCTTCGCGCAACGCTTCCAGGTCGACGTCTCGCTTTACGACTCGAGGCTTCGCCTCGTGGCGGCGGCCGGCCGGCCGGTCCCGCTCCCGCGCCGGTGGCGGCGCGAAGGCGCACCGTCCCACCATCATCCGCACGGAGGGTACTCGCGCCGGTTCTTCTTCCGTCTCGACGACGGACGCTGGCTCGCCGCACGGCGAAAGGCCATCCCGGCGTGGAGCCACTGGCTTCCCTACTGGGTTCCGCTCTGGCTGGGACCGCTCGTTCTCCTCGCCGCCGCCATCGCCATCGGAGCGTGGCCGCTCGCGCGCGGTCTCTCCCGCCGGATCGAGCGGCTGCAGGCTCGGGTGGACGAGCTCGGGGCGGGGTCGCTGTCCACGCGGGTCGAGGTGGAAGGCCGGGACGAGGTCGCCCGTCTCGCGGCCAGCTTCAACCGGGCCGCGGAACGGATCGAGCGTCTCGTCGACGCGCAGCGCCACATCCTCGCCGGGGCGTCGCACGAGCTCCGCACCCCCCTCACCCGCATCCGGCTGGCGATCGAGCTTCTGGACGGCGATTCCGAGCGGCGGGCCGGCATCGAGCGCGACATCGCGGAGCTCGACGAGCTGATCGAGGAGTTGCTGACCGCGGCTCGCCTCGATGCGCCGGACGCGGCCGGGGATGCCGAGCCCGTGGACCTCCTTGCCATCCTTGCCGAGGAGGGCGCACGCGTCGGTATCGAGGTCCGCGGCGAGCCGGTCACCTTGACGGCCGTTGAACGGCTGCTCCGGCGGCTCGCCCGCAACCTGCTCGAGAACGCGGTCCGGCATGGCGCCGGAACCGCCATTTCCGCGGAGCTGGCGCGCCGGGGGGGGCCACCGTCGCAGGCCGTGCTCCGGGTGACGAACGGCGGGCGGCCGATCCCCGACCACCTCCGGGAACGGATCTTCGAGCCCTTCTTCCGCATCGAGACTGCGGCGGAGGGCCCGCATCCGTCCGGAACAACGGCGGAGCGGGGCGTCGGGCTCGGTCTCGTGCTCGTCCGGCGCATCGCCGAGCACCACGGCGGGCGTGCGCGCCTGGCCGAGAGCGGCCCCGGCGGCACCACCTTCGAGGTCGTCCTCCCGCTCACCTGACGGCGGCGCCAAGCTGGCGGGGGCCGGGGTCCTGGGTTAGAGTTCCGCGCTTGCCCAGCCCGGATGAACCACGTGATCGATTGCTATACCTGGAAGACCTCGAACGGCCGCAAGGCGACCGTCATGCTCGAGGAATGCGGCCTCGACTACGAGCTGCATCCGATCGACATCTCGAAGGACGATCAGTTCACCCCGGAATTCGTCGGGATCAACCCGAACAGCAAGATTCCGGCGATCGTCGATCGCGACGGTCCGAACGGCGTGCCCTACACCGTCATCGAGTCGGGCGCCATCCTGATGTACCTCGCGGAGAAGACCGGTCGCTTCATGCCGAGCGAGACCGCGGCCCGGTACGAGGTGGTCCAGTGGCTCATGTTCCAGATGGGCGGAGTCGGGCCGATGTTCGGCCAGGTACACCACTTCAAGCGCGCCGCGAAAGAGCAGGTGCCCTACGCCATCGACCGCTATTACCGGGAGTGCCGGCGCCTGTACGGGGTGCTCGACGCGCGCCTCGAGGGCCGAGACCATCTCGCCGGGGAGCTCTCGATCGCGGACTTCGCGACCCTTCCCTGGGTGTTCCGCCATGACTGGCAGGAGGTCGATCTCGCGGACTTTCCGAACGTGAAGCGCTGGTACGAGAGCCTGATGGCCCGTCCCGCCGTTCAGCGCGGCATGGACCTGCCCTGAGCCGCCGCCGGCCCGTCGCGACGCGACTTTGGTGCCGAGGAGAGGATTTGAACCTCCACGGGGTTGCCCCCACTAGCACCTGAAGCTAGCGCGTCTACCAGTTCCGCCACCTCGGCCGGTGGAAGGCCGGGAAATGTACGGCAGCGCCCCCCGGATGACAAGAAGCAAGGGTGTTCGTGTACCCGCCTGAGGTGGTGCGCGGGCGCGTGATCGCCCATCGCGACGGGTACGGCTTCCTCGCCCGCGACGACGGAGGCGAGGATGTCTTCCTTTCGGCCCGGGAGATGCGCGGGCTCATGCACGGAGACCGGATCGCCTGCGAGCTGCGTCTCTCCCGGCGGGGCGGGCGTTTCGAGGCCCGGCGTTCCGGTACCGTGGTCGAGGTGCTCGAGCGCAACCTGCGAATCGTCGTCGGGCGCTTCTTCCGTTCCGACGGAATGGCCTTCGTATCCCCCGAGCACCGCAACCTTCCCCATGACGTGGTGATTCCGGACGGGCAGGGGGTAGAGGGAGAGATCGTGGTGGCCGAGATCGTCGAGCCGCCGCCCCGGGATCGGCGCGGCGCCGGTCCGCTCGGGCGCATCGTCGAACGCCTGGGGGATCCGGAACGGCCGGGGATGGCGGCGGAGATCGCGCTTCGGGCGCACGGGATACCCCACGCCTGGCCGGATGACGTGCTGGCCGAGTCGGCCGGACTCCCCTTCGATGTTCCGGACGTGCCCGGCGACCGGGTGGATCTCCGCGACCTCCCCCTGGTGACGATCGACGGGCCGGATGCGAAGGACTTCGACGACGCCGTGCACTGTGCGCCGCGCACGGGCGGATGGAAGCTCACGGTGGCCATCGCCGACGTCTCGCACTACGTGCCGCCCGGCTCCGCCCTCGATCGGGAAGCTGCCGTGCGCGGCACTTCCGTCTATTTTCCCGGGCGGGTCGTGCCCATGCTGCCGGAGCGGCTCTCGAACGGAATCTGCTCGCTCAGGCCCGAGGTCGAGCGGCTCTGCCTCGCCTGCGAGCTCCATGTCGATCGGAGGGGCAGGGTCACACGGGCGTACTTTCGCGATGCGGTCATGCGTTCGCGGGCCCGTCTCACCTACGAGGAGGTGGAGGGGGCGGTGTTCAACGGCGATGCGCCCGCGCGCCGGCGCCTCGGTCCGCTCGTGCCTCATCTGGAAGCGCTCCGCGACGTCTACGGCGCGCTGCGCCGGGCGCGGCGGCGGCGCGGCGCGGTCGACCTCGAGCTCGGCGAGCCACGCGTCTTCCTCTCCCCGGGCGGAGGCGTCGCGCACGTCGAGACGGCGGATCGTCTCGTCTCGCACCAACTCATCGAGGAGTGCATGGTCGCGGCCAACGTCGCCGCCGCCCGCCGCCTCGCGCGGAGCCGGACTCCGTTCCTGTACCGCGTGCATCCGCCGCCCGACGCGGACGGGCTGCGTGAGCTCGGCACGTTCCTCGGCCGGGCCGGAATCGACTTCGACCCGGGCGAAGAGCCGCGGCCGGACACGTTCGCGCAGGCGGCGGAGCGTGCCGCCGGCCGGCCGGACGCGGAGATCGTCCACCTGATGCTCCTTCGGGCAATGGCGAAGGCGGTCTACCAGCCGGGCAACGTCGGCCACTTCGGGCTTGCTCTCGAGCGCTACACGCACTTCACCTCGCCGATCCGGAGGTATCCCGACCTTCTCGTGCACCGGGCGCTGCGGGGGAGCGATGTCCCGACCCGCGAGGAGGTCGAGGTCCTCGGGCGGAGCGCCTCGGCGGCGGAACGGCGGGCCGAGGACGCATCCCGCGACGCCGTGTCGAGGCTCGTCTGCCAGCATCTGCGCACCCGGACCGGGGAGACGTTCAAGGGCCGGATCACCGGGGTCGTGTCGTTCGGAGCGTTCGTCCGCCTCGAGGGTCTCGACGTGGACGGCCTGGTCCACGTCCGGGCGCTCGGCGGCGACTGGTACCGTTTCGACCGGGCGGGGCGATTCCTCGAGGGAGAATCCACCGGGCGGCGTTACGCGATGGGAGACGCGATGGAGGTGCGCGTCACCGGCGCCGATCCCGGCGAGCGGCGCGTGCACCTCGAGCCCGTGGAACCGGGCCGGGTGGCGCGGTCCGGACGCGCGGCGCGTCGCGACTCTTCGGGCGGCCGCCGCCGCGGGCGCAGGCGATGAACGTCCAGCTTCGCTCCGGCGGCCGGGTCCGCGTTCGGGCCGCGCCGTCGCTGCGAACCCGGCGAACCCGGCGGGTCGGGCTGCGAAGCTCGCGCCCGGAGGCCGGATGCCGGTCGCCGGCGGAACCCTCGTTCCCGCGAGCGGCGGCGATCGTCCGGTCCTTCTCCCGGGTGTGCGCCCCGGACCGCGCCGGGAGCCGCTGATTCGATGCCGGTCCCTGCATCGGAGCTCGTCTATGGGCTGCATGCGCTCGGTGCGCTGCTGGACGAGGACCCCTCCGTCATCCTCGAGGTGTGGGTCGGGGCAACCGGACCGCGCGCCGTCCGGCTCGCGGAACGGATCGCGGCGATGGGAATCTCGGTGCGTCGCTGCGATCGGGGGACCCTCGACCGTCTCGCTCCGGGTGCGAGGCACCAGGGGGTGGTGGCGCGGGTGCGCAGCCGGCCGGCGCCGAGCTGGCGCTCCGTCCTCGACCAGGTGGCGGCGGCCCCGCTCCGGCGCGGCCGCGACGAGCCGCCACCCCTGCTGCTCGTGCTGGATCAGGTGCAGGACCCGCGCAACCTCGGCGCCTGCGTGCGAAGCGCGGCGGCGGCCGGGGCCACCGCGGTGGTGGTGCCGCGCCGGCGGGCGGCCGGGGTCACCGCCGCCGTGCGCCGGACCGCGGCGGGAGGGACCGAGCGAGTCCCGGTGGTCGAGGTCCCGAACCTCGCGCGTGCCCTTCGCGACCTCTCCGCGGGCGGGTTGACGATCGCGGGAGCGGACGCGGGCGCATCGACACCAGCGTGGAGCACGGACCTCACCGGTCCGCTCGCGCTCGTCCTCGGAGCCGAGGAAGGGGGGCTCCGGCGGCTCACCCGCGAGCACTGCGACCACCTCGCCGCAATCCCCATGACGGCGGGCGGGGCGAGCCTCAACGTCTCCGTGGCGACGGGAATCCTCCTCTACGAAGTCCTCCGCCAACGCCATGCCGCCGCTTCCGGTCGAAGCGGAGCCGGCGCGAGAAACGGGTAACCACGAGGTATTCCCCATGGGGCGAGCCGCTTCGAACAGGTCCCGCGACTCCGGCCCGCGACCGTCGTTCCGGGTCGCGCGGCCACCGGCCGATCAGTCGGAATCGCGCCGCGGCGCGGCCACCCGGCGCCGAAGTCCCGGGGCCGGTGCGGAACCCGGGCCAGCGAAGTGACGCGCCGTCGTTCCCGCGAAAGGGTTGAACTGCGTGCCGGTCTGACCGACGATGCGGGCATCGTGGACCGCCGCACGGCAGAGCCGGCTTCCGTCCCCGGCGAGAGCACCTGGTCGTCTCCGGACGGCGGGGCCACCTTGCACCTCGGCGACGCGCTGGAGGTCCTGTCGCGCCTTCCCGCCGAGAGCGTGGACTGCGTCTGGACAGACCCTCCCTACCTGCTTTCCAACGGCGGGGTCACCTGCGTCGCCGGTCGCATGGTCAGCGTCGACAAGGGAGACTGGGACCGGAGCCGGGGCATCGATGCGGACCACGCGTTCAACCTCGCGTGGACGGCGGCCTGCCGCCGGGTGTTGAAGCCGGCCGGCACGATCTGGGTGACCGGCACCCTGCACGTCTATCCGAGCGTCGGCATGGCGCTCGTGCGGAACGGGTTCCGCCTGCTGAACGACATCGTCTGGGAGAAGCCCAACCCCCCTCCGAACCTCGGCCGCCGGACCTTTACGCACTCGACGGAAATCGTGCTCTGGGCGGCGAAATCGGGCCGGGACAGCCGGCACCGGTACACGTTCAACTACGATGACATGCGCCGCGAGAACGGTGGCAAGCAGATGAAGACGGTCTGGCGCATGAAGGCGCCGAGCGCTCCGGAGAAGCGGTTCGGAAAGCACCCCACCCAGAAGCCGCTCGCCCTCATCGATCGCTGCCTTCGCGCGAGCACGAAAGACGGCGGGGTCGTTCTCGATCCATTCGCGGGTTCGGGGAGCACGGGGGTTGCCGCCCTTGCGCTCGGCCGGCGCTTCGTCGGCATCGAGATCGACCCCGAGTTCGCCGACCTCTGCGTCAGACGCCTTTCCGGGAAACCCTCCCCGAGCTCGACCGATCGCGCTACGGATGACCGCTGAGCGAGAGCCGGGCCATCCCTAAGCCTGACGGGACCGGTGGTCTTGCAGTACGGTCAGGAACGCTCGGCTCAGCCCCTGGACCGCGTCGTTCAGGCGGACGACCTCCAGTGGTCGCGAGATCTCCGGAACGTTCGCGGGCTCGCCTCGCGAGGTGTGCTCGGCCATTTCGCGGATCGCCGCCAGCGAAGCGGCGAGCCGTCCCGCGTTCGCGGCGGCGAGGCCGACGGCCAGGACCACGCTGAGGAGCGCCGCGACACCGAGGCTGATGCCGAGCAGCAGGGGCCAGTCGCTCAGGGCGTCCCGGATCTCCCGAAGTGCGCTCAACCGGTCGTGGATGCCGGCTACCGGCCTTCGCAGGATGACGATCCAGTCGAATCCGCCGAAACGCTGGGTGGCTGCAGTGTAGGCGTCGCGCCCACCCGTGCGGGAGTACCCGGTGAGCCATTGCGCATCGCTCGCGAACCCGCTGCGCTCGGCGCCGAATACTTCACGCAAGGTCGCATCGTCCTGCCTGGCGATGTTGACGTTCTCGTTCATGATGCGATCGAGGGCGTGGCCGGAGCTCGTCTCGGCAATCAGGCGACCGTCTCCGGTCGCGATCTGCACTCTTGCGCTCGGGATGGACTCCGCGGTCCGATCCGCGATTCGCTGCACGGATTCGATGGAGAGCACGGTCTTCATGACCCCGAGCGGCTGTACGGACGCGGGGTCGTCGATTCGGATTGAGATGTCGACGGACCAGACCCCGGCCGAATCGTCGTACTGGACTTCGTCGACGGACAGGGTGTGTCCCCAGGCGCTCTGCCACCAGTCTTCGTCGGACTGAACGAAATCGCTGGTCGGATTGGTCAACGCGACGTTGAATCCGTTGCCATCGGTGAAGAAGACCTCGGCGAAGTACGGTGACGATGCAATCTGCTGGCGCAGGTACCGGGTCGCTTCAGGGAATGATCCCAAGGACTTGCGAATGCGGAAGCGGTCTTCGATCTGCGCGATGGGCGTGCCCGTGAGGCCCTGGGCGGCATGGAACTCGGCAGCTTTGCGCGCCGCATCGATCACGACATCCGCCCCCGCCCACGCCTTGGCCTCGATGATGCGCTCGACGAGGAACTCGTCGAGCTGCCGGGCGGCGTTTCGCGCCTGTCCCCGCAGGTCCGCCCCCGCGATCTCGTCCGTGACCGTGTTTCGGCTCCGATCGAAGCTCGTCGCGATGAGGTCGAGCTGGTAGGAGAGAAAGAAAAAGGCGATCCCTCCCGAGACCACCAAGGGGAGAACGACGCTCGTGACCGCGGACACGACGAGCTGGCCGCGAAGGCCCCCGGTTCTCTTCATGTTCATTGCGAGTGTCCTGTGTATGCCAGCGGCATGTCCGCACGGGGAATCTCGTCCGTCATTCCTGACGGTAGTCCTGCCAGACGATCCGGCCCGGATCCGGATCCAGGAAGAGGTCCTCCCGCCGCGAGCCGGCTGCCGAACGCCTTGACGACCGGCGCAAGACCCGCGCCGGATCCGACGATGTGGTGCGCGCGGGCGGCGCGCCACCAGGTCGTGTCGTTCTTGCGCAGCCTTGCGCCTCCGGGAGGTCCGATGCGATCCGCGGCTTGCGCCCGCGGGCACTTGCGTGGTTCCGTTTCGGAAGCCCCATCGGACCTCGTGCCTCCGCAATCGCGAGATCGACGCAAAACCCATCGAAGGCGTCGTCGATAGCCTCCGCCGGGTCCGCGAACCGGAGCCGGCCACCGTGCCCGTTCCATCGAAGACCCGCGTCGCGAGCCTGCGTATCGCCATGATACTTGGTCTGCCGTTCACGGGGAACGGCTCGCACCCCGCGTCCCCGGTCCGTGGCCGGCCCGACGGTTCGCGCCGCGCGGGCGCAGCGGCGGCGGCGTGCACGAGCACGACTTCGCCCGGCGCGACCCGGTAGGTCCGCCGCACGAGAAGCTGCACGGTCAGGCCCTTCAGCATCGAGGCGGCGAAGACCCGATCGTCCAGGTCGTCGAGCGCGTCCGGGACCTTGAGGAGCTTCTCGGCCGGATGGACCCTCGTCTGGCTGCAGGCGCCGTGCGGCGGCAGGGCATGGGCCACCCGGTCGCCCGCCGCGAACCCGGTGACCCCGGGTCCGATTTCCTCCACCCGACCGGTGCCCTCGATGCCGAGCACGACCGGAAGCGGAGGCACCGGCCAGGGATGCGGGATGCCTCGCCGATGATAGGTGTCGACGAAGTTGAGCCCGACCGCTTCGTTGCGCAGGCGAACCTCGCCCGGACCGGGCGCGGGCACGTCGACCCTCTCCCGGCGAAGCACGTCGGGGGAGCTCTTCTCGTGGATGACCGCTGCCATCGACATCGCGTCCAGATCCTTCCGGCGTTTCGTTGCCGACAAGAGTCCGGCCGCGAATCGCGACCGCCGGGACGACGGCCGAAAGACGCCGCCCGGCGGCCGCGCACCGGTTGACAGCCGCGCCGCCCGCGCCGGATACTTCGCCCCCCTTGCCGTGCGCCCGTAGCTCAGCTGGATAGAGTACCTGGCTACGAACCAGGCGGTCGGGAGTTCGAATCTCTCCGGGCGCGCCAATATATTCCTGTATATGCTTGAAGTTCAAAGAATTTCTGCATTGGGAATGAAACAGATCCCCTATTTCATCCCACATTGCGGACGAGTATCACTGACGCCTAGTACGCCCTCCTGTGACCCATCCGGAGCACTGCTTGACACGGGTCCGGTCGAGAGAAGCGGCGCGCACCGATGGAATCCTCATCGGAGTACCTGGCCGCCGGATGGCGCGGCCCTCGGTCGGTCCGGGTTCCCCACACGGTGGCTGTAGCGGTGCGGTGTTCCATGCCCGGCAGGCCTTTCGTGGAGCATACTTGGCGCAAGATGCTGAGTAGCCGGAATCGAGCCGCCTGCATCACGTGGGAGGCATTCGAGCGAATCAAGCAACGGAACCCGTTGCCGCGCCCGAAGCTGAGGCTTTCCTATTCGGACCTTCAACGATGCACGGTTCTGTGAATCAACCTCTGAAGAGCGCCGTGCGTGAAATCCGCGAAGTATCCGGGCAGGAGCGGTCGAGACGATGCGGCTTCGCAGGAATGGAGCGACCCGCAAGACGAAGATCACCAGCATCCGCCGTCAGGGGTGAGAGAAGTGCGCTCGTAACCGCGCCGGCCTTCCCGGAGCCGGATGTCGCAGAGAATGACCGTGCCATCGGAGAAGCCCATCAGAGCGCCCCGATCGTCGGGGGAGAACGCGACGGCAGTGGGAGGGGCGCGGTACCGCCATTTGCGCAGCGTCCGTCCGGTCCGGGCGTCATGCAGCTCGACTTCGTAGTCGTCGTCTCCGGTCAAGACCCATCTGCCGGAATAGGCGACGGCCTTCACCCGGGCACCGGTCTTCCATTCGTGCACCATCCTGCCGGTTGCGATGTCATGCAACACCGCCCTGCGATTCGCTGCCCCGGTAAGCAACCTTGCGCCGTCCGGGGAGAAAGATGCCGAGGTGACGCCTCCGCCCCCCGACCCGGGATGCTTCCACTGGTGGATGGTCCTTCCGGTCCTGGCGTTGCCCAGCAATGCCGTGCCGTCAGCGAATCCCGCCAGGATCCACCGTCCGTCCGGGGAGTACGCGACGGACGTCACCGGGGACCCGTGTCGCCAGTCGTGCCGGATCTGAACCGTCCGGGTATCCACCAACAAGGCGGCGCGCCCGCTCCCCACCAGCGCGAGTCCCGTGTCCCTCGCAAGCGCGACCGCACCCACCGCGCGCCGATGGCGCCATTCCACCTGCAACCGTCCGGTTGGCGCGTCGCGCAATGCAACCACGCCGTCCCGGCTCGCCGTCAGCACGTGACGCCCGTCCGGAGACAGGGCGGCGCTCATCTGCGACCCGTGTTGCCAGGTACCCAGAAGCTCCCCGGTGCGCGCATCGTGAACCGCCACCACGCCACCCCGGCTCGCGATCAGCACCCATCCGTCGCCGGTCGAAGAGAACGCCACCTCGACCACCGCCGACCCGTTCCGCCAAACGTGAATGGGTGCACCCGGCTTCGCGGGCTCGGCAATCCGCGCCCGCTCCATGGCCTCGCGAACCCCCGACAGCGAGACACTTCCGACGGCCTGACCGGTGGCCAGCCTGACCGCCAGGTCGCTCGATGGGTGCTGATCGACGATCTCGACGAGATTGTCGTGCGCCTCCTTCAGGAACCTGAACTTGCCGGCCGCCGACGGTTCGCGTTCGGACGCCTGAATGAGGCTCACGGCCTCGACCATGAGCCGATTGGCCCGGGCGGCGTCGTCCGCGAGGACCGGCCAGGCCAACGCGCACAACACCCACGCAAACAGAATGCGATTCATCTGGACTCCTGGTTGGGCCCCGATCTCTAACAGACGATTCAGGTTTGCAAAGCGGTTTCAGGAACGAAACGCACGAGGCTGCTGCCAAGAGAAATGCCTGCATTTCTCCTTGTACGGAGCGGCCGGGTCTCGAACAAGGTTGGGGGGGTCGGACATGTCTCGTCGGTCCGAGGCGCAGCCTCGCCAGGATTCACCCGGAGCGCCGTGTCTCGGACATCGATCCGGCCCATGATCCGCAGACCATCCAATCCTCCTCGCCTCGACCCGCACCGGCGACCCCGCAGCCGTCACCGAAGGAGGGGTCGCGACATCCCCCAGCATACTTTGTCCACAACGCAGGTGCGACGGATCGCGCCGGCTCCGGGCGGTGACGGAGATCGACACCGATTCGTCGAGGGTGAAGCGCGCGCCGCCGTCGAGGGCCAGGTACGGGAGCGCCGCCAATTGAATCGAGCATGTCGACTCGAATTCGCGATCGCTTTGCACAACTTTACTCTGGCGCACATCTTCCGCAACGCGCGTCGAGGACAGTACGCGTACCGACCGGCACGCTGCACGCGGGGACGTCAGTCGAGGGTTCGGCAAGCCGGTTGGATCGGATCCGCCAAGGTCCGAAGCAGCCAATCCTGGCGAGGAGCAAGGTCCAAATGACTCGCGCCGACGGGTATTCCGTCCTTTCCATCGTGGTTCACTGGATTGCCGCGATCCTGGTCGTTGCACTGTTCTTCACTCATGAGGGCGAACGCGGGAGCACTGCCAACCTCGTTCACGTGAGCGGCGGGGCGATCGTGGGGCTGTTCCTGCTCTGGCGCGTGTGGCACCGGATGCGCAACGGCAGCCCGCAACCCCCGGACCAGGCCGCCGTCTTCAATCTTGCGGCGCGGCTCGTGCACTGGGGGTTGCTGGTCGCGATCGTCGTGGTGGTGGTCTCCGGTTACCTCCTGCCATGGTCGCTCGGGCGAGAGCTGGACGTGTTCGGTTTCGGCATTCCGTCCCCGATGGGAGCGAACCGGGGCGTGCACGAGTTCGTCGAGCGGGTGCACGACGTCTCCGGCCATCTCTTCATTCCGCTCCTCGTCCTGCACGTGCTGGGGGCCGTCAAGCACGCCCTGTTCGACAGGCGCCGCGCGGGGATTCGCATGTTCAAGCCCGTCGATGGAGGTCGATGATCACGGCGACGCCAACCAGAACCTCCAGGTATCGGAGCCGGGCACGGACTCGATCGTCCACGCACGCATCGCGAGGGAACGCCGCGCCCGTACGGGTGTGTCGTCGGACGCAGGGAGACGGCGAAGCAGTGGGACGATCGGCCGCGCGCGGAGGGTCGGCCCGCGACCCGTGACTTCATGCCGGAACGGTCGGTGGGGACAGAGTCCCGCGTCCCCGGCCGGTTCGGCTGCGCCGGCTTCAAATGAACGGATTGACCAGGAGCGTCTTCAGGAACGTGTCGAGCGTCGAGTCGAAAACGACGCTCGACTCGTCCCGGTCGAAGACCACGAGGCTTTCCACCTTTGGCACCATCCCTATCCAATCGCCGATTTCGCGGCTGTGGTGGGAGGCCGCCAGGCAGTACACGTGCTGTCCTCCCTCGAGTCGCACCAGGTACTGGTAGTGCGACCCTCGAAACGAGATATCGACGATTTCGCCCGTGAACTCGCTTGCGTGATCGTGGTAGATGTCATCGGGTCGAATCAGGATCTCCACGCTCCGACCCACCTCGATTCCGTGTTCGCCGTGCACGTCATGGGTGCCGAGCGCGGACCGAAGCCTCGTCCCGTCGATTGCGGTTGCCGGAATCAGCTCACCTTCGCCCACGAACTGGGCCACGAACCTCGTGGCGGGCCGGTGGTAGAGGGCGTGGGGGCCGTCCCATTGATGAATGCGCCCCTCACGCATCACCCCGACCCGGTCCGCAAGGCCGAAGGCTTCGGCCTGGTCGTGGGTCACGAGTATCGCGCGCATGTTCTCGTGCTTCAGGATCCTCCTCACCTCCGGCACGATGGAAAGTCGAAGCTCGACGTCGAGGTTGGAGAACGCCTCGTCCATGAGCAGCAGCGTCGGCTTGGGCGCCATCGCCCGGGCGAGGGCCACCCGTTGCTGCTCTCCGCCCGACAGGGAGTGCGGCATGCGCTTCTCGTAGCCGGGCAATCCGAAAAGCTCGAGCAGCTCCTCGACGCGCCGATTCTGCTCCTTTCGATTCAGCTCCCTGAGCCCGAACGCGATGTTGCCGGCGACGTCGAGATGCGGGAACAGCGCGAAGTCCTGAAACACCATGCCGATATGGCGGCGTTCGGGATCGACGACGGAGGCGGGAGTCGAGAGGACCCGGCCATCCATCGAGATGACGCCGCCCACCGGGCGTTCGAACCCGGCGACCCCGCGAAGCAGGGTGGACTTTCCGCAGCCGCTCGGACCGAGCAGGCAGCCGATCTCGCCGAGCTCGAGCGAGAACGTCGCTTCCGTCACCACGGTCTTGTCGCCGTACGCAAGGGAAAGGTTCTCGAGACTCAGCATGTCGCGGTTCGACCTCCCACGAGCGCCAATTGCTACTCGGAGCGCGATCGGTCGCGCGAGATGGTCCGGCTCAGCAGAATCACCGGGCCGATGCCGACGAGAACGATCAACAGGGAGGGGACCGACGCGTCGGCCAGCCGCTCGTCGGAAGCAAGCTCGTAGGCCCGCACCGCAAGGGTGTTGAAATTGAAGGGCCGCAGGATCAGGGTGGCCGGGAGCTCCTTCAGGACGTCGACGAACACGATGAGGAGGGCGGTAAACACGGTACCCCTCAGCAGCGGCACGTGGATCTGCCGCAGGACCTCGGTGGGTCGACGCCCGAGCGAACGCGCGGCGTAGTCGAGGCTCGGCTTGATCTTCTCCAGACCGGCCTGCACCGCGCCGAGCGAGACGGCGAGAAACCGTACGGTGTAGGCGAAGAGGAGCGCGACGATCGTGCCCGAGAGCAGGAGCCCCATCTCCTCCCCGGAGAGGAACCGGACAACGCCGATCAGTCGGTGATCGAGCCACGCGAGCGGCACGATCACGCCCACCGCGATGATGGCGCCCGGGATCGCGTAGCCGAGGCCCGAGACGTCCACCGAAAGGCGCACCGGTCGCGTGCGCGCGTTGCGTTTCGCGTAACCGAGAACCAGGGCCATCGCCACCGCAATCAGGGCGGCGAGGAACGCGAGGTAGAACGAGTTCCACATGAGGCTCAGGAACGATGCGCCCTCCCATCGGGCATCGCGGAGCGCCCACTTGAGGAGGACCGCCGCCGGCACGATGAACCCCAGCAGCACCGGCGCGAGGCAACCGACCCAGGCCCACGCCGCCTGCCACCCGGTGAGGCGGATCCGGTGCTCGTGCATCGACCTCCCGCCGGCGTCGTAGCGGGCCTTGCGGCGGGAGTAGCGCTCCAGATAGATGAGAAGGGCGACGAATGCGAGCAATGTCGCGGAGAGCTGCGATGCGGCGGTCAGGTCGTCGAACCCGTAGAACGCGCGAAAGATCCCGGTAGTGAACGTGCTGAGGCCGAAGTACTGGACCGTCCCGTAGTCGGCCAGCGTCTCCATCAGCGCGAGAGACACTCCGGCGACGATCGCGGGGCGGGCGAGTGGAATCGCGAGCTGGAAGAAGCTTCGCGGGACGCTGTAGCCGAGCGTCCGGCTGACTTCGATCGCTCTCGTCGAGCGTTCCAGAAACGCCGTTCGGGTGAGCAGGTAGACGTAGGGATACAGGACCAGGCCCAGCATCGCGATGGCGCCGCCTAGCGAGCGAATGGGGAAGAACCAGTAGTCTCCGTACTTCCACCCCGTGAGGTCACGAAGCAGGGTCTGCGCGGGCCCTGCGAATTCGAGGAGCCCGGTATAGGTGTAGGCGATGATGTAGGCCGGAAAGGCAAGGGGCAGCAGCAGCGCCCAGACGAACACGCTTCGGCCCGGAAACTCGCAGACCGCGGTGTACCAGGCCGCCGGTACCCCCAGCACCAGGGTCAGGACGCCGACCCCGAGCATGAGGAGGACGGAATTCGTGACATAGTCGGCGAGAACGGTGTCCCGGAGGTGGCTCCAGATCGCTGCGCTCTCGATGGAGAAGACCGAGGCCGCGATAACGAGGATGGGCGACGCGACGACGAGTGCGACGAGCGGTGCGGATACCCCCAGACACTTCGAGGCAGAAAACCATCCCGGTGCGTTCATCGCGTGTCAGGCAACCGGGGATCAATCAGGCATGCAGCGCCGGTCCGGATTCGAGCTCGATTCGGATGCGGCGGGTCAGCGCCATCGCGCCCGGTCCATCAGCTCCACCGCCTTGCGGTTGTTGGCGCCGAGCCGGGTGAGGTTCAACGTGTCCGCCTTGAAGTCGCCGAATGACCGCAACGTCTCGGACACGGGCACGTCCCCGACGACCGGGTATTCGTGATTCACCTCGGCGTACCACGCCTGCGATTCGGGCGCGAGGAGAAACTCGAGTAGCCGGACCGCGTTGTCGCGGTGCCTTGCATGCGCGGTGATTCCGGCTCCGCTCACGTTCACGTGCACGCCGCGATCATCGGGTCCCTGGTTTGGCCAGAACAGCTCGAGCTCGGCCACGACGTCCCGGTCTTCCTCCTTGCCGCTCGCGACGAGGCGCCCGAAGTAGTAGGTATTGGCGATCGCCACGTCGCACTGCCCCGCGGCCACCGCCCTGAGCTGATCGGTATCGCCCCCGGCCGGCGGCCGGGCGAAATTCTCCACCAAACCCCCGGCCCAGGCCTCGGTTCGCTCGGCACCGACCGCTTCGATCATGGATGCGACGAGCGACTGGTTGTAGATGTTGCTCGAGGAGCGAACGCAGACTCGTCCCTTCCACCTCGGATCGGCCAGATCCTCGTAGGTGGACAGCTCCGCCGCGTCCACCCTGTGGCGGGCGTGGATGATGGTCCGAGCGCGCTGCGACAGGCCGATCCAGAAACCGTCCGCGTCGCGAAGCTGGTCCGGGACGGAACGAAGGATCGGATCGCTCTCGATCGCTTGCAGGACACCGGCTTCCCTTGCCCGGTGCAGCCGTCCCGCATCCGTCGTGATGAGCACATCGGCCGGTGTGGCGGAGCCTTCGAGCTGAAGCCGTTTGAGGAGCTCATCGGCCTTTCCGGTCACGAGATTGAACTCGATCCCCGTTTCATCGCGAAAGCGTTCGAGCAGGGGCAGGATCAGCGCTTCCTTGCGCGCCGAATAGATGTTGACCGCCTCGTCGTCGCTCGCCATGAGCGTACCCGACGGCAAGCAGACGCCGGTCGAGAGCAGGAATGCCGCGGCGAGTCCGCGAACCACCCGAGCGCGCGCGAACATCCTTGAAGTCTGGAACCTGTTCGTTTGCGCGACCACGGCGCGACCCTCAGGAAGCTCTTGTTGCTTGCCAGTAGTCTGCGGCAGGCCGACGAGTCGGTCGAGCATATCACGGTGGGCCGTGTGGACATTGTCTGCAGACCTTCGAGAAGCGGCGGATTGAGCGGTACGACGGACCCGATCAGGAGGGGGATTGCGAAGACGTGCTCGGCGTTGACAGCGGCATGGAGCCAGCGCGAACCCGGCAGGGCCCGCGCCAGGGCGGTCCCCTCGAGCGCCGCGAGCAGGGCCTCCAGGGTCTCAGGCTCGCCCGGCGCCTGCCCGCCGGGAACGTCGAATCGCTTCTCGGCCGCTCCACCCGCGATCCGGAGATCGGCCGCGGCGCGCTCCTGCCGGACGCTCGGCGCCCACCGAACGGATTAGAATCGGTGACAACTTCCGGGTGGGCAGCCGGCACGATTTTCGGCCATGCATTGAACACCATGGATCGTCGAACGTTTCTCCGCGCGACCGGTAGCGCAGCCGCGCTGGGCTTGAGTGGCAGGCTGGGCATGGCAGGGGCGCTTCCCGAGGTCGGCGCCGTGCATCGCCTCCTGGAAGAAACACCCCGTGAACGTGTCGCCGCCGAGCTTGCCGCCCTGATCAGGGACGGACTCGATCACCGCCGGACCCTGACCGCCCTGGCCGTCGCGACTTCACGCAGTGTCCGACCCTTCCCCCATGTCGGCTTCAAGTACCACACCGTGCTTGCGCTGCAGTCTGTCCATTTGACTGCGCTCAACCTGCCCGACGAAGAGCGTTGGCTGCCGGTGTTCTGGGCGCTCGACTATTTCAAGCGCGCTCAGGATCAGGAGCGCCGCCAAAGCGGCTGGACGATGGGGCCGCGGCCACCACCGGTGGCCAGGACGGTGGAGAAGGCGGGAAAACGCCTGATTGACGCATTGGAACGCTGGGATCTCGAAGCTGTCGATCCCGCCATTCTCGATTTCGCCCGACTCGCGACACGGGAGCAGGTCTGCGAGCTCCTCTTCAGATACAGCACCCGGGACCTGCGTGAAATCGGTCACAAGGCCATCGCGGTGCAGAATGTTCACCGCCTCCTGCCGATCGTCGGACCCGAGTACGCCCCTCCCGTGCTTCGCTCCCTCGCCGCCGCGCTCCAGAATCATGGCAACGACCCGAATCCCGCCACTCGCGACCTGCCTTCCGATCGAACCTGGCGGGCGTTCCGGGGGATGCTTGGCGAGATCCCCAAGACCTGGAAACACGGCCGTCGGGACGACGCCGCACGCATTGAGCTCCTCCGCACGCTTCGCGAAGTCTCGGAGCTCGATGCGGGCCAGGCGGTCATCGACCTCCTGAAACACGGCGTTTCCACCGATTCGATATGGGAGGCTATCTTCGCCGCCGCCGCGGAGCTGGTGTTGAGACGACCGACGGTGGTCCCGGTGCACGCCCAGACGTCCGCCAACGCGTTTCACCATGTGTTCCGCCACGCGCGCGCCGAATCGACGCAGATTCTGGCGCTTCTTCAGTCGGCGGCTTTCATGCCGGCGTTCCGGCGTCGCGTTCGCAACGCGCAACCCGATCTGCGCATCGACGAGCTGGAACCTCTCGTGGTCTCCGGCGACGGCGCGGAAGCGTTGCGCGACGCATTCTCCGAGCTGCCGCACGATCGCACCGCTGGCGCTCGCAAGGCGTTGCACTACCTGCAACGCGGAGGTTCCGCGGACACGTTCGTCGCCAGCGCGCGCCGCCACCTGGCTCGCAACGGCCGGCGGTCCCACGACTACAAGTTCACCGAGGCCGCCCTGGAGAACCATGGGGGAATGGCCCCCACCGCGTGGCGGGACCGGATTCTGTCCGCCTCGATGGCATACTTCATCGGGTCCGAAACGGCGCCGAGCCCGGTTGCTCGGAAGGCGCTGCAACTGCTTGGATAGAAGTTGCCGCGATTCTCGGAGCATTGCCGGAAACGACCGGCACCTGCATGCACCGCAGCCCGGCGCGCCGGGCGTCCCCGCGTCCGTCCGAGGTATTGTCCGACCTGCCGGGTGCGGGGTCTGACCGTGCCCGCTCTCGAGACCGTGCTTGAATCGATCGGGATTGGCCATGACGGGAATCGATGACGCCCAGAGGTCCATTGGAGCGGTTGCGGTTCTGGTCCCGGACTATCAGGAGGCGATCGACTATTTCGTGGGTACGCTCGGCTTCATGCTCATCGAGGACACGAGGATTTCGGAGGAGAAGCGATGGGTCCTGGTTTCGCCGGGGGCCGGCACCTGTCTGCTTCTGGCCAGAGCGAGAGGCGAACGCCAGGGAGCTGCGATCGGAAACCAGTCGGGTGGACGGGTATTCCTGATTCTGACAACGGATGACTTCTGGCGCGACTATTGGACGTACGTGAGCCGCGGCGTCGTATTCCAGGAGGAACCCAGGCGCGAGGAGTACGGCATGGTGGCCGTATTCACGGACAGGTTCGGCAACCGGTGGGACCTCATCGAACGGAGCTCTCCCTGAGCCGCCCCCCCGAGAAGCGATCCGCTTCGAAGTCGTGGACAGCCGATCGGGAGGCCCCTCACGGCGACGAAGCGATGCCACCCTGAAGAGTCGAGTCGACCCACCCCGCCGAGTGGTCGATGCGCAATGCCCGTTCACCCTCGACGGTGGCTCGATGGTCGGGACGGAGCCTGCGGCCGGCACGATCGCAGGCGTCGCGGAGCCCGTCGCCGTAGAGATGCGCCGCAACCGGACGCGAGCCTTGCGGTTCCATTCCGGACGAATCGTGCCGGCACCCTGAGCCCGCCCGGCTCGGGACGTGGTTCCCGTATGATCCTCTGCCGGCGCGTGCGCGGTCGCTCGTCCGAGGGCCACGGCGCGCGACTGCGCCCGGAGGAAAGCAATGACGAATCGGTTGCCGTCGCGGCTCCCTTGGGCGGCGGTTCTGATCTGCGCGGCGTTGCTCGGTTCGCAATCCGCCTCCGCACAGATGACCAAAGTGCTGGGAGAGGTGGCAAGGGCGCAGGAGCAACCCCCCGGCGCCCCGGCGCCGGGGTTGCCCGAACCGCTCACCCGCCAGGCGATTCGGGATGTGCTGTCGGGCTTGAGCGACGGACAGGCGCGCGAGCTCCTGCTCCGGGAACTCGATGAGCAGGTGGCCGCGCGCGAGGCGGAGATCGCCGCAGCCGAAGAGCGCGCGGTCGGCGTGTTGCTCGGCGCATGGGCCCTCGCGCTCGGCCGGGGGTGGGCGGCGGCTCTTCGGGACACTTCGACGATCCCGGCCGCGGCGGCCGCGACGCTCGACGGGTTCGCGTCCCGGCGCGGCGGTGCGAGTCTCTGGCGGCTTGGCGGCACCCTCGTTCTCTCGCTCCTCGCAGGCGTCGCGGCGGCGTTCGCATCTCGCAGGCTCACGATGCGGGCCGAAGCGCGCCTCGACACCCTGCCGGCCTCGAGCCTGTGGTCGCAGATCGGGATCATCACGGGGCGCTTTGTCATCCAGGGCGTTCGCCTCCTTGCCTTCGTGGTCGTCGCCTTCGTCGTCGATGCCGTGGTCAATCGCACGATTCCGGCAGACAGCACGGTGGTGCGGTACCTCGTCGGGTCGGTCGGCTGGACCTGGTTCGCAATCATGGCCGCACGCTTCGTTCTCTCGCCCACGCGCCCGCACCTGCGCCTTTGCACCGTCGACGGCCCGACCGCGTGGTTCCTCACCCGTCGGATCGGCCTCATCTTCGGATGGTCGGCCTTCGCGGCGGGACTGTTTCAGTTGGCCTGGAAATTCGAGTGGCCCTACGGCCTCGGAAGCCTGGGTTTCTGGATCTCGGTCGTCTTCCACGGCCTCATGGCGCTCACGATCTGGCAGGCCCGCGCCGGAATCACCCGGATGGTGCGCGGACACGGCGACGGCGGGGCGGGCTGGGACCGCTTTGCGTCGCTGTGGCCGATGATCGCGATCGGGCTCGTCGGGCTCCAGTGGCTCGTCGTCGAGCTCTTCGCCGCGACCGGGAATCTCGAGAGCCTTTCGGTCGCGGCACTCAACCTTTCGCTCGCGGTGCTGCTCGCCCTGCCCCTTTTCGAGCTCACGATCCGCGGTCTCGTCGAGGCAATCTGGCCCGACGATCCGGACGAGGTGCCGACCCTTCGCGCCGCGCATGCGCAGACTCAGCACGGGCTCATGCGTTGCGGGCGGACCGTTACCGGCGTGCTGCTGGTCCTCGTCCTCGCGCGAGTCTGGGGCCTCGACCTGCGCGATCTGGCCTCGCAGGGGGTCGGGGCGCAGCTCGCAGGCGCCCTTCTCGAGATCTTCCTCATCGGCATCGTCGCGTACGGCTGCTGGGAGCTGCTCCGGATCATGTCCGACCGGCAAATCGCCATCGAGCGGGCGGCCCTGGGCCTCGACGGCGATGGCGAGGAGCAGGCCGACGGGGAAGGCGGGCAGGGCGGCACCCGGCTCGGCACGATCATGCCGCTCGTTCGCGGCACGGGTCAGGTGATCATCGTGGTCCTCGCCGTGCTCGCGGTGCTCGGACAGATCGGGGTGAACGTGACCCCGCTCCTCGCGGGCGCCGGGATCGTCGGCGTGGCCGTCGGATTCGGCGCCCAGACCCTCGTCCGGGACATCATCTCGGGCGTGTTCTTCCTCATCGACGACGCCTTCCGCAAGGGCGAGTACATCGACATCGGCACCGTGACCGGCACGGTGGAGGCGATCTCGATCCGCTCCATGCAGCTCCGTCACCACAACGGTCCGCTGCACACCATTCCCTTCGGCGAAATCGGGCATCTCACCAACTTCTCGCGCGACTGGGTGATGATGAAGCTGCCGCTGCGGGTGACCTACGATACGGACGTTGAACGGCTGCGCAAGCTCATCAAGAAGCTCGGTCAGGACTTGCTGCAGGACCCCGAGCTCGGGCCGAAGTTCCTGCAGCCCCTGAAGTCCCAGGGGGTCGTCCAGATGGAGGACTCGGCGATGATCGTCCGGGTCAAGTTCATGACCCGGCCAGGTGATCAGTGGGGCCTTCGCACCAAGGTGTTCGCACGGATCCGCGAGTTGTTCGAGCGCGAAGACATCAAGTTCGCCCACCGTGAGGTCACGGTGCGCATTGCCGACCAGGAGGCCGGCAGCCCGCTCGGCGAAGCGCAAAAGCAGGCGGTCGCCGCCGCCGCACGCTCGGCGGTCGAGCAGCCTGCACTCGAGGCGGCCGCACCCCGGGACGATCGCTGAGCCCGCGTTCACGCCGGTGCCTTCCCTGCTTCTCGCGCCGGGCTCCTGCCCCGGTCCCTCCTCCCCGCCGAGCCGGGCGCTCGGATCGCCCTCGGGCGTGACGATCGACCGAGGGTCGTCCTGCTCGATCCATGGTCGAGACTCGCGTTCGGGTTGAGTTGCCGGGCAATGGTGCTAGGCTGCGATCCGAATCGGAGCGAGACGGGAGATCCCCATGTGCGACGAGAGTACGCTGCGTGACGAGGAGAGCTACCTGGGCCGTACGGGAAACCTGACCCGGCGCGAGTTCGGGGCGCTCTCGGCCGCGACGGGCCTTGCCATGCTCGTTCCGCGGGCCGCGGCGGCGCTGGAGGTGACCGCATCGGACGTCGAGGTGTCGACACCCGACGGCACGGCTGACTGTCACTTCGTGCATCCCGCGAGCGGCACCCATCCCGGGGTGCTGGTCTGGCCTGACGCGCTCGGTCTTCGGCCCGCCTTCGAGCAGATGGGGCGGCGGCTTGCCGAGTCGGGGTACGCGGTGCTGGTCGTCAATCCCTACTACCGGACCGCGAGAGCGCCTGTCCTGCCCGAGGGTGCCTCGTTTCGAGACGAAGCGACGCGCAAGAAGGTTTTCCCCCTGATGCGCTCGCTGAACGCGGAGACCAATGTGACGGACGCGAAGGCATTCGTCGGTTTCCTCGATGGCCAGGATGCCGTGGCCGGCGACCGCAAGATGGGAACGACGGGGTACTGCATGGGCGGTTCCATCACCATGCGCACCGCGGCGGCGCTCCCCGACCGGATTGGGGCCGGCGCATCGTTCCACGGCGGCAGGCTCGTGACCGACGCGCCCGACAGTCCCCATCGGCTCGTTGGAGAGATGCGGGCGCACTATCTGTTCGCCATCGCCGAGAACGACGACAAGAAGGACCCGAACGCGAAGACCGTGCTGCGCGACGCCTTTGCCGCCGCCGGTCTGCCTGCGGAAATCGAGGTGTATGCGGGCACCCTGCACGGCTGGTGCCCCCCCGATTCCGCGGTCTATCACGAAGCGCAGGCGGAGCGGGCATGGGGCCGGTTGCTGGCCCTGTTCGAGACCGCCCTGGCCTGAGGAGAGAGGGCGGGGCGGTCCTGACGGGCCGCGCCGCCAGGGTTCGGCTACATCCGGACGGGGGTGAACCACCCGACCGTGCGGCCGCCTCGGACCGAATGGCGAGCCGGCACGCGGGCGCTTACGATAGATCGACGGCGAAGCGCTTGAGATCCCCGAATTCGACAATTTCGAGCGTCGCCGCATGCGTCGCTCGCAAGACCACGTGTGGCGCCGCCCCGGCTTCCAGCGCCTCCTGCCAGCGCGCCGCGCACAGACACCACTGATCGCCCGGAAGGAGTCCCGGAAAGCCGAACCCTTCGCGCGGCGTCGAGAGATCATTTCCGCGCGAACGCGAGAATTCGAGGAACTCGCGCGTCACGCGCGTGCACACGGTGTGGCGGCCGACGTCCTCATCCGAAGTGTTGCAGCATCCGTCACGGAAGAAACCGGTCATCGGATTCTCCGAGCACGACTCGAGCGGTTCTCCAAACACGTTCCTCGCCGCGACCACCTTGCCCTCCCGTCTCCCTCGATTGCCGATGGCGACCAGGGTATCAGGTTGTCGTTCGATTGCGTTGCCGATCGCCGCCTCACTCCCGCCAGTAGACTCCGCTCTTGTTGCGTATGCTCTCCTGGTGCCCGATGCTCTCGGCGGCCGCGCGTCCGCCGTGCGCCACCACCAGGCCGGCCAGGACCTCGACCAGGGCGGTTGCCGCCACGTAGGACTGGAACAGGCTCGGGCTCCGATTCGGCACGAGCAGAATGTCGTCGGAAGCGGCGGCAAGAGGGGAGGTCCGCAGATCGGTAATGCCGATCACACGACTGCCGCAACTTTGCGCATGGCGAACCACCTGGATTGTGTCATTCGCCCAGGGCCTGAATGCGATAGCGACGATCACGTCGGTCTCGGTCAGGGGCTCAATCAGACAGGCGAGCTCACCGTTGTGGCGGGCGGCGAGCTGCCAGTTTCGGAATCCAAGGGACGCGACGCCCTGGAAGTAGTTTGCGATCGAGTAGGACTCGAGGCTGCCCGCGACGAGAATCTGTCGGGCGTTTGCGAGTGCCCGTACCGCTCGTTCGAGCGCTTCCCGGTCGAGCTCGTCGAAGAGGGTGTTGACATTGTGGAGCGCCGACTGCTGGAAGGCGTCGAGGGTCCGGTCGAGATCGGTCTCGCCCACGGCATGCCGAGGCGCCCCGGCCTTTCGGTACCGGTCTGCGCACTGGCGGTTGATGCTCGCGCGATAGACGTCGCGAAACGAGGCATACCCGCTGAATCCGACGGCCCGGGCGAGCCGGGTCATCGTGCTTGGCGGGACTCCGGCGCGGGAAGCGACCTGACGCATGGTGAGGGTGGCCACCTCGATCGGGTGTTCCAGAAGATAGGTGGCGCATTTCTTGAGGCTTGGGCTGAGCGTCGGGTAGGCCCGCGTCAAGCGATCCGCGCCGGCGCCGAAATTTATCCGCATCGTGGCCTCCGTAGGGTATTCCCGAGCGAGCGTCACCGGGCTGCCGGGTTCCTTGTCTCAATACGAGAATTTACATCAGTTTTCATGTACATGAACCTATTGGCGAGCGAAACGAAGACTTGTTTCCGGAATTTCAAAGCGGGAGTGATTCGGGAATCATCGTCGGAGGGTAGATTGATTTCAATCAAGAGAGAACAATTTAATTCATTGTGCATGTTGACAAAACAAATATTTCGAATGATGATTAGAAATCTTCTATCTGATTCGTCAGCGTGCGGCTCTCGGCACGGTGCATTCCGATGTGAGGGGCGCCCAATGGGGTCTTCATCGGTCCCGAGTCGGGGACAGGCAATTGTCAGAGACAGCAATGGAACTCGTTCGCGTCATCGCCGCGATCCATCGGCTCATTTCCCTGAAGGAAATAAGGCTTCCGGACGAGTACTTCCCCGCCCATCTTTCGGTTGCGCTCATTGATGCGGTGTTCCCTTCCGGGGATGCGCCGGGAGCTCCGGTACCGTCCTGTGCCGAGCGTTACTGCCGGCACTTCGGATTCGAATCGACGCGGCATGACCCATGGGAGCCGCCCCCGGTCGAAGAGCAGGAAACGCTGGGGGATCTGGTCGGCCGCTACGAGGAGCTTGGCCCGGAACGCATGAGGGACGAGGTGTTTCAGGTGCGCGAGGTCGTGCCCGGAACGAACGTCGATCGAGCGGAATGCGTCCTCGCCGCCGCGAGACAGCTCCAGGCCAACGGAATCGACGTCCTCCAGGACCTGTCGGCTCGCTCGCGCCCGGAGGTGGAGGGCATCTTGAAGCGGTCTCCGGGATGCGACGAGTCCATGCTCCGGAGACTGCTGACGTACACCGGGGAAGACGATTTCGTATGGGGTGGCGAGCCGGTCCGCACTTTCGTGGCGGACGCGGTGGGACGCGCGTCGATTACCGCGGAAGAAGTCGAGGAGCTCGTCCGGAGCGCCGCGCACGAGCTGATCCTTTCCCCCCGGTTCCTCGACCGCGAAATCTGGCGGTTCGGTGCTTCGCCCGGGGGAAAGGCGTAAGCGCGCGCAGCGCGTGCAGCCCGGCGTCGGGCCGGAATCGCTCGGCGCGGAAACAGGGGACCGCGCGATTCAGCCGGATTGACCGGTCCGCGCACGGCGCATCTCGCGTCTCGGGGCTCGCCCGTTACGGAATGACCGCCGTGGCCTCGATCTCCACCTTGGCCCGATCCTCGACGAGCGCCGTCACCTGGACCAGGCTCATGGCCGGAAAGTGCCGGCCGATGACTTCGAGATAGGCCGATCCCACCCTGGTGAGATTCTCGAGGTACTCGCGCTTGTCGGTGACGAACCACGTCAGGCGAACCAGATGCCGGGGTGTAGCCCCGGCTTCGGCGAGGACGGTGGCGATGTTGCGCAGGGATTGCTCCACCTGGGCTGCGAAATCGTCTGATTCGATTCGGAGCTCGGCATTCCATCCCACCTGGCCGGCGAGAAAGAGCATCCGGCCCGGCGCCGCGGCCATCCCGTTGGCGTAGCCCTTCGGCCGGCGCCAGTGCGCGGGGTGAAGCTGCTCGTGAATTTCGGTCATGCGAATGTCCTTCTTTCAAGGGGCGGGACGGCGATCGCCCGAACGACCGGGCAGTGAAGAGCGCGGCGGTCCGCTCCGGACTTCTCGAGGGCCCCCGATCTGTACGGATGAGTCAAGTCGGCAAATCGGTTTCGGGAACGAAACGTCCGAGGCGGCTACCAAGAGAAATGCTTGCCTTTCTCCCGGTACGCAGCGGCCGGGTCTCGAACACCGATGGGTGGCTTCGAACATGTCTCGTCGGTCCGAGGCGCAGCCTCGCCAGCTATTCGCCCTTCAGGCGGAAGCGCTGGATCTTGCCGGTCGGGGTCTTGGGCAGGGTGTCCGTGAAGCGTACCGCACGCGGGTACTTGTAGGGTGCGATGGTCGCCTTGACGTGCGCCTGCAGCCGCTCGGCCAGGGCATCGCCGGCTGCGACTCCGTCGCGCGGCACCACGTGGGCTACCACGATCCGGCCCCGCTTCTCGTCCGGCGCGCCGACGACCGCGCATTCGGCGACGTCCGGGTGCGCGAGCAGCGCCGACTCCACTTCGGGCCCTGCGATGTTGTAGCCGGACGAAACGATCATGTCGTCGACGCGCGCCGCAAAGTGGAACCTTCCCCGCTCGTCGCGACGGAAGGCGTCCCCGGTGAGGTTCCAGCCCGCGCGAACATAGTCGTCCTGTTGCTCGCCACCGAGATAACGGCAGCCCGTGGGTCCGCGGATCGCAAGTCGCCCGATCTCGCCATCCGCCAGCTCTTCCCCATCCTCTCCGAGAATTCGCGCCTCGTAGCCCGTCACCGGGGTACCGGTGGAGCCGGCCTCCGCGTCACCGGGGCGGTTGGAGATGAAGATGTGAAGGAGCTCGGTGGTGCCGATACCGTCCAGGATCGGCTTGCCGGTCCGGGAGGTCCATTCGTCGAACACGGGCGCGGGCAAGGTCTCCCCCGCGGACACCGCGAGGCGCAGCGACGCGAGATCCGCCCCCCCGTCCAGCGCCTCCAGCATCGCGCGGTACGCCGTGGGCGCGGTGAACACGATGCTCGCCCGGTGCCGCTCGATGAGCTCGATCATGTTGCCCGGGGTAGCCTCCTCGAGCAGGGCGGCGGTCGCCCCGAATCGCAGCGGAAAGATCGCGAGACCGCCCAGTCCGAACGTGAACGCGAGGGGTGGCGAACCCACGAAGATGTCGTCCGGTCCGACCCGGAGCACCTCCTTCGCATAGCCGTCGGCAATCGTGAGAAGATCGCGGTGGAAGTGCATCGTCGCCTTCGGCTCGCCGGTGGTGCCGGAAGTGAACGCGAGGAGGGCGACGTCGTCGCGCCCGGTCGGCACGGAGTCGAACCGGACCGGCTTGGTGAGGGCGATCCGGTCGAGCTCCGCGTCGTGGTTCGCGGTGCCGTCGAAGCCGACGACCTGCTCCAGGAATCGGCTTGCCTTGGAGCAGGCGACGAGCTCGTCCATCATTCGCGTGTCGCAGAGCGCGAGCCGGACCCGCGCCGTCTCGACGATCCTCGCGAGCTCCCCGGCGCGCAGCATCGGCATCGTGTTCACGACCACCGCGCCCGCCTTGGTGGCCGCGAGCCAGCAGCCGACCATGGCCGGGTTGTTGGCCGAACGGATCAGCACCCGGTTTCCGGGCTTCACGCCGAAATCGTCGCGCAGGGCCCGGGCGAGGCGGTTGGTCCAGTCCGTGAGCTCCTTGTAGGTCCGCCGGCGCCCGTGCCCGATGAGGGCAACGTGGTCGCCGAACCCCTCGTGGACCATCCGGTCCGAGAGCTCGCGCCCGACGTTCAGCCGAGCCGGGTACTCGACAGGAGCGGGTAGAAACGTCGGCCAATTCGCGGGAGGCGGAAGGTTGTCGCGCGCGAAGGTGTCCATGTGCGCCGACGGTCCGAGCACGTTCGTCATCGGGCCTTCCCTCCGCTTTCCTCGATGGTGGGGCCGGCAACGCCGGCGGCGGGGGGGCGCTCCCCGCGCCCCGGTTGCGGTGCCCGGGTCCGCTCGTTCACGGAGCGACCCTCGGATAGAGGCTGGTCTGCCTGAGCCGCGCCGCCAGCGTTTCCGCTTCCCCGGGGGTCAGATTCGCGAAGATGCCGTTCACCCAGGACTCGTGCGCGCGCGCCATCGACTCGAAGCTCGCCGTGCCGTGCTCCGAGAGGCGCACGACGGTGGTGCGGCGGTCGCCGCCGCGGCGTGTGCGCTCGACCAGGCCGTCGCTCACCAGGCGGTTGACTATGCCGGTCACGTTGCCGTTGGACACCATGAGATAGCGCGAGAGCTCGGAGAGGATCATGCCCCGAGGGAAACGGTACAGCGCGGCCATCACGTCGAAGCGGGGCAAGGTCGCGGAGAATTCGGTTCGCAGGTTCTCGCGCAGCTCCGACTCGATGGCCCGGGTCAGTCGCAGCATCCGGATCCACAGGCGAAGCCGTGCCCTGGCGGCGTCGGCGGACGCGGTGGCGCAGGCGCTCATCAGGTCGCTCCGCCGGACACGGACACGCTCTGCCCGGTGATGGCGTCGGAGCCCGGGCCGCAGAGCCAGAGCACCGCCCGGGCCACCTCGTCGGGCTGGATGAACCGACCCATGGGGTTGTCGGCGGCGAGGGACCTTCGGGCGTCCTCGGCGCTCATCTCGCTCTGCCGGACGATGTTGCGCACGCTCCGTTCGAGGAGCGGCGTTTCGGTGAACCCGGGGCAGACCGTGTTTACCGTAACCGCGGACCTCGCAAGCTCGACGGCGAGCGCACGGGCAAGGCCGACGACGCCGTGCTTCGCCGCGCAGTACGCCGCCACGTAGGGGTAGCCCTTGAGCCCGGCGGTCGACGAGATGGCGATGAGCCGGCCCCACCGCGCGCCCCCGCCCACGGCGGCCAACCCGTGGCGAAAGGTGTGGTAGCAGCCGGTCAGGTTGACGCCGAGCATCTCGGCCCACATGGCCGTGTCGAGGCGCCGGAACGGTGCGCTCGTCGCCGCGCCGGCGTTGGCGACGACGATGTCCACCTGGCCGCGCTCGCGTCCCGCCCGCTCGAACGCGGCGCGGAGCGAATCCTCGTCGGTCACGTCGGCGGGCACCGGAAACAGCCGGTCCGCCGATCCGGCGGCGAGACGCTCCAGCGCCTCGAGTCGGCGACCGAGGATGGTGACCCGCGCCCCTTCCGCCGCGAACGCCTCCGCGATGGCGGCTCCGATCCCCGAGCCCGCGCCCGTGACCACCGCATGCCGGCCTTCGACGAGTGCCATGACTCAGGCCCGGGCCGCGGCGGCGATCCCCGCCGCCTCGCCCCGCCCGGCCAGACGCACGAGCTGGTCGCGGCCGGCGAGATAGGGCAGGGGCCACTCGACCGCGTGGTCGCCGAGGGCCGCCGCCGCGTGAAACGTCCAGTAGGGGTTTGCGAGGTGCGGGCGGGCGAGGCACACGAGGTCCGCGCGCCCCGCGAGCAGGATCGAGTTGACGTGGTCCGCGTCGTAGATGTTCCCCACCGCCATCGTCGCCATGTCTCCCTCGTTGCGGATCCGGTCCGCGAAAGGCGTCTGGAACATCCGTCCGTACACCGGGCGGGCACGGGTCGAGGTCTGTCCCGCGGACACGTCGCAGATGTCGGCCCCCGCGTGCTTGAACGCGAGGGCCACTTCCACCGATTCTCTTGGGGTGACGCCCTCGTCGCCGACCCAGTCGTTGGCGGAGATGCGGACCGACATCGGCTTGTGCGCCGGCCACACCGCCCGAATGGCGCGAAAGACGCGAAGCGGAAATCGCATCCGGTTCTCGAGGCTGCCGCCGTGGCGGTCCTTGCGCCGGTTCGTGAGCGGGGTGATGAACGAGGAGAGCAGGTAGCCGTGGGCGCAGTGCAGCTCCAGCATGTCGAAGCCCGCCACCTCGGCCCGTTGCGCCGCCGTGACGAACTCGTCCGTCACCCTCTCCATGTCCTTCTCGTTCATCTCCCGCGGGGTCTGGTTTCGGGGCGACCAGGCGACGGGGGAAGCGGCCATCACGGGCCAGTTGCCCTTTGCGAGCGGCGCGTCCATGTCGTCCCAGCCGAGCTGGGTCGACCCCTTCGGGCCGGAGTGGCCGAGCTGGCAGCAGATCCGGGCGCCGGTCTCGCGGTGTACGAAGTCGGTGATTCGCCTCCACCCCTCGGTCTGCTCGTCCGTGTAGAGCCCCGTGCAGCCCGGAGTGATCCGGGCCTCGGGGCTGACGCAGGTCATCTCGGTCGTCACGAGACCCGCCCCTCCCTTCGCCCGCTCGGCATAGTGGACGAGGTGCCAGTCTCCGGGCATGCCGCCGACCGCCTTGTACTGGGCCATGGGCGAGACGACGACCCGGTTCTCGAGGCGGAGGTCGCGCAGGGCGAAGGGCGCGAACATCGGCGGTCGGACCGGGGCGTGCGGGGCGCCGGCCCGCTCCTGGAACCACCGCTCGGCGTCTCGCAGCCACTCGGGGTCGCGCAGCCGCAGGTTCTCGTGGCTGATCCGCTGCGAACGCGTCAGCAGCGAGTAGTTGAACTGCACGGGGTCGAGATGGAGGTACCGCTCGACGTCCTCGAACCACGCGAGGGAGTTCCTGGCCGCGGACTGGAGGCGGAGCGCCTCGATGCGTCGAGTCGCCTCGTAGCTTGTGAATGCCTCCTCCATGGTCGGCTGCTCGACCAGGGCGGCGGCCAGGGCCACGGCTCCCTCCATCGCGAGCTTGGTGCCGGAGCCGATCGAGAAGTGGGCGGTTGCGGCGGCGTCCCCGAGCAATACCACGTTCTCGTGCCACCAGTTTTCGCAGAGCACGCGGGGAAAGTTGAGCCATGCCGAGCCCCGGAGGTGGGTCGCGTTGCTCATGAGCGGGTGCCCGCCGAGGTGGTCGGCGAAGATGCGTCGGCAAGCCTCCGCCGAGTCCGCCTGGCTCATCGACTCGAAGCCGAATGCCTCCCAGGTGGCCTGCGAGCATTCAACGATGAAGGTGGCGGTGCCCGGGTCGAACTGGTAGGCGTGCGCCCATACCCACCCGTGCTCGGTCTCCTCGAAGATGAAGGTGAACGCGTCGTCGAACTTCTGGCGGGTGCCGAGCCAGACGAACCTGCAGCGGCGAACGTCGATGTGCGGGCGCAAGTGCTCGCGGAGCGCCTCGCGGGTGCGCGAATGGAGCCCGTCGGCGGCAACCACCAGATCGAAGTCGTCTGCGAACGGGGCTGGATCGTCGGCTCGCGTCTCGAACCGGATATCGACCCCGAGGTGGACGGCCCGCTCCTGGAGGAGCTCGAGCAGGCGGCGGCGGCCGATGCCGCAGAACCCATGGCCGGTGGAGACGATGCGCTCGCCCCGTATGCACACCGCGATGTCGTCCCAGTAGGCGAAGTGGCCGTGGATCGCGGCCGCGCTCACCGGGTCGTTGGCGGCGAGATTCTTCAGGGTCTCGTCGGAGAGGACCACCCCCCAGCCGAAGGTGTCGGCGGGGGCGTTGCGCTCGAACACGGTGATCTCGTGGGCGGGGTTGCGGAGCTTCAGGCTGATCGCGAAATAGAGTCCCGCGGGTCCCCCGCCGAGACAGGCGATGTTCATGGGCGCCCCCTCCGGGTGCCGAGGCGTCGGGACGAGTCTGCGCTGACCGGGAAGTTATTTCAAGCATGAAATTTCATGCTTGAAATAACTCGCGCGGGGCGCTTCGTCCGCAAGTCGCTGGAGGACGGAGAGGTTTGCGACCCTCTCCGTCACCGATCTTCCGAGGTTCTGGCGAAGCAGGGTCCGGTCGATGTCGCGCTTGTAAGCATCTACTACCGGATCGCTTGGAAACGTACCTCCCGTCGCCCGCGGGCAAGCTCGAGACGGCACGGACGGCGTGGTGCCACCGCTCCCGACATCGTGGTCAGGGTCGAAGCGCTTTCCTGATTGTCTGACGTCGGACATTGTTTCCGTCGCGCTCCGGCAAGGTAACTTCGACCAATGATTCTCCCTGGAGAATCCAGGATGATCGTAGGGTCTCCACGGACTCGATTTCGACGGTAGGGGGGTTCTCCAGCGGGCATGTCCAAGCCCACGAGCCGTGGGTTTGCGCGCCTGCCGGCTCGGACGGAGCGCGACCGGGTGGGGTGCACGGCTCCTCCGGGAGCCGGATCAGCGGCGGGGGCGATCGCCGGCGATGGTGACCCGGGTGCCGGTGCGGGTCTTCGGAAAATAGTCCCACATCGCGTGGTGCTGCACGCAGCGGTTGTCCCAGAACGCGATCGAGTTCTCGCGCCAGCGGAAGCGGCACTGGAAGTGGGGGTTCGCGACGTGCACGAACAGGAAGTCGAGGAGGGCGCGGCTCTCGCGTTCGGTAACGCCGAGGATCCGGCGGGTGAAGACCGAGTTGACGTAGAGGGCGGGCCGCCCCGACACGGGGTGAGTCCGGACGACCGGATGCACGGCGCTCGGCCATTCGTTGCGGCGACGCACCGTCGCATCCCCGTACAGCCCCTCGTAGAGGTGCGCCGACTCGTGTCGGGCATCGAGGGGCGCGAGCAGCCCCTTCATCGGCTCCGACAGCGCGTCCCACGCCGCGTACATGTTCGAGAAGAGGGTGTCGCCGCCCGATTCCGGCACCGTGTGAAGGTGCAGCACCGAACCCATCGGCGGCTCCTCGTCGCACGACACGTCGCTGTGCCACTTGTCCCCGTTCTGCCGGGTCGAGTCCGCATCGGTGTGGATCAGCATGAGCTCCGGATTGCCCGCGACGCACGGTGCCGCCGGGTGGACGTGCAGCGCTCCGAATCGCCGCCCGAAGGAGAGGTGCTGCTCGTGATCGATCGCCTGGTCGCGGAAGAAGATGACGCCATGCTCCACGAGGGCGCCGTGGACTTCGTCGTACGTCCTGTCGTCGAGCGGGTCGCGAAGGTCGACCCCGGAGACCTCGGCTCCGATTGTCGGGGTGAGCGGATCGATCGCGATGCGCCGGTATCCCATCCACGTACCTCCTGCGTGCGGTGCACCCTTGCGGCGCGTGCGGTCCTGCTGCCGGTCCCGTGCCGCCTTGCGCGCTCGCAACCGCCCGCCCCTGCGCTCCCTGGCGAGGTTTCCCAAGCCGCCGGCGCGCCTTCGCCGTCTCGTTCTGCCGTCTGCCCCGCGGGCGTGCCCTATTGCACCACGGGCGCCGGAAGGGAGGCAACGACCTCGGTCACGCGAGGATGCGGCGAAACGTGAAGTTGATCCGCGGTCCGACCGGGCGTCTGGTCGGGGGAAGGGAATGCAACCAGTGCCGCTGGGTGGGCCCGCGCATGACGAGAAGCGAGCCGGGCTCGAGCACGTTGGGTACCGACCGCGCCCGGCCGCGCTTCGGGCGGAGGAGGAACCGCCGCGCCGCGCCGAAGCTTGCCGACGCGATGACGGGAGCCGGTCCGAGCTCCGGCTCGTCGTCCGCGTGCCAGCCCATGCGGTCGTTTCCGTCCCGATAGAGGTTCGCGAGCACGCTGTTGAACGCTTCCCCGGTTGCGGCTTCGATCCGCCGGCGTACCGCCGTCACCCCGGGCGTCCACGGCGCGGGTCGCAGGGTGAGCCCCGAGTACGAATAGGTCGCGTCGCCCTGCCAGCCGGACAGTCGCGGACAATCCACCTCCCGCCCCCGAATCCGGACCCGGTGCCGCTCCCACCAAAACTCCGCGCGCAGCGCGTCGAACAGGGTGCGCCCCTCGTCCGGCGCAAAGAAGCCGGCCCAATAGTGGACCTCCGCGTTCGGGAGCTCGATCCGAGCGAATCCGACGTGCTCCGTCGGCGCTTCCCGGAAATGCGTCCCGGATGCGGGCCCGGCCGGTTGCGAAGGCTCGTCCATCCGGGTGGTCAACGCGGTACCTCGCGAGTCAGGTTCGTGCTCCCCTCGGCTCCGTGCAACGAGATCACGTTGCGCAATCGCGGTCCAGACTGTCACTTCAAGGTTCTTGCAGGCCGATCTGCCAGTGCGCCACGTGAGTCGCGAACGCCTCGAAGTCGGAAAGGCGGTCCGAGAGCATCCGCACGATCAGGTCGAGATCGACGTCGAGGTAGCCGTGCACGAGCACGCTCCGGAACCCGGCGATGCCTCTGAAGCGCGCGCCGAAGCTGCGTGGCAGCACTTTCGCCTCGACGAGAAAATCGGTGGAGCAGGGCCGTCGCCGGCAGGCGGACGGGCGAGACCCTGCACGGGTGCGCACGCTGGCCGCGCGGGGAGCTGCGCCTGGCGGGCCCGTCGGCTGAACGAGGGGATCAACCCGTCCCGGGACGAGTCACCAGATGCACCGGTACGTCACGGCCACGGTCAAGGTCGAGCAGTCGCATCGAAACTCGCTGCCTCTCCAACCGCAGGTGCTGCCCGGGTTGTCGGCGCAACGCACCTCGCCCTCCGAAATCGGCTGCGCCCTCCCGTATCCCCAGGACTGGCACCGTTCCGCCGCCAGGGGTGCCGCCCGCTTCCAGTCGACGCGTTCGTTCCTGCCGATCGTTGCGGCCAATGTCACGGCCGCGTCTTCCGCGCTGCCCCCGATCTCCGAAGGGGCGACCTTGTCCAGGTGACAGCCCGCGACCATGGCCGCCCCGAGGATGGCAGCCGTCGCAACGACCTGTCTGCGGATCGGCTTCAGCACTCATCTCTCCCGATCGACCGGGGAAGGCGTCCGCGCTGCTCTCGACGCCACCCCGATCGCTCACGAGAGCATGATGCACCAACTCGCCCTCTCGTGCATTCCGTACGCGACAGCGCGGCGGCCGACCGGGTGATTGGAGGCCGGCGGCGGCGATCGCGGTGCGCCCGATCCCGTCCGCGGTCGCGCGACGCTCTCTCTCGGTCCGTGCTCCCTGTCACCGCGGTATCTCCGCGCCCAAACCCGAAAAGTGTGCGGAAGTTTCCGGGTAATCGACGATCGTTGTCGAGATTTCCGGTCTACGCGAATTTCGGCGCGCCAGCGCGGAGTCGCTCGTGCGCCATGCGGCGAAGCTCGGCGCGCCGGATCTTGGTGCCGTTCGCGCTCCTCGTGGTCGGGAATTCGTCCACCGCGAAGATGCGGGCGGGGACCTTGAACCGCGCGAGGGAACGTCCGCAATGGTCGCGCAGCGTCGCTTCGTCGAACCCGCCCAGCGCCGTGATCGTCACGAAGGCGACGGGCCGGGGGCCACGCTCGGTGTCCACTCCCACCACCTGCGCGCCGCGGACCGCGGGATGCTCGTTGAGGTGGCCTTCGATCTCCGCCGGGCTCACCAGGAACCCGCCAAGACGCATGGCGTCGCCCATCCGCGCGAGATACACGAAGCCGCCGTCGCCGGTGAGGTGCCCGAGGTCCCCCGAACGGACGAATCGGTCGGAGGTCGTCGTCTCCTCGGTGGCGGTCGGGTTCCCGAAGTACTCGCGCATGAGGCTCGGGCCGGCGAGCTCGATCTCCCCCGATTCCCCGGCCGGGAGGAGGCGCCCCGATTCGGGGTTGCGTACGCGGACCCGCGCGGCCGGATCGAGCGGGACGCCGCCTCCGAGGAGGCGCCGCTCGGGCGCGGCGTCGAGCGGCTGCCGGGAGAAGAATGCCTGCACCTCGCTCATGCCGTAGAGGCCGACGAGGGGGAGCCCCCGCGCCTGCGCACTCGCGAGCAGCTCGTCGGGCTTCGCCGCGAAGGCCGCGAACCCGCACGCCGCAACGGTCGGAAGCGCGATCTCGCGCCGGGTCGTGTCGAACATCGCCATCACCATGTCGTCGGTCACGTTGAGGTACCGCACCCGGTGCTCGTCGACGAGCCGGACCGCTTCGGCCGCGTCGAACGCGCTCGTGAGCGCGAGCGTGCAGCCCGCCGCGAGGGCGGCGGTCATCTGGCAGAAGCCGAAGACGCCGCAAAGGGGGAGCGCGCCGAGGGCGCCGCCTTCCGGGTGCGCCGCATAGCCGAGCTCGCGCGCCATGGTGAGGGCGTGGGCCGTCACGCTCGCGTGGCTGTGGAGCACGAACTTGGGGGCGCGCGTCGTCCCCGACGTGGTGAACATGTTGGACCCGTCCCCGGACATGGCCCAATCCTCGTCGAGGGTCGGACGTTCGAGAAGGTCGGGAAACGCGGCCCGCCGGCAATGGGCGAGCGAGGCGGGAAGCGCGGCCGGCGCCGAGCTCGAGCCACGGCCGGCGTCCGCCTCTTCGTAAAGCAGCAGCGTCTCGATCCGCTCGAGGGCGCTCCGATCGATCTCGCCGAGGATGTCGAGAAAGGGGATGCCTCGGAAGCCCGGCCAGAGCGCGAGCGCCTTCGCCCCGGCGCGGCGCACGATGTCCGCGACCTCGACGGCGCGGAAGCGGGTGTTGACCGCCACGGTGATGGCCCCGAGCCGCGCGGCGCCGAGCCACAGCACGAGCCAGGCCGGGCTGTTGGGAAGCCACAGGGCCACCCGGTCTCCGGGCCCGACCCCGAGTTCCGAGAGCCCGCGCGCCGCCCGGCGCGCGGCGTCGTCGAGCTCCGTGAACGTCAGTCGCCGGCCCCGATACGCCACCGCCGTCGCGTCCGGCGTTCGCCGCCGAACCGCACCGAGCATCTGGGTGATGGTCTGCATGGGCGGAACCGGCGCTCGGCGCTGGGCGCGCGTCAATCGGCCGCTGCGGTCCGGAGATCGCGGTCGCGCCCGACCCCGTCCGGGCTCTCGGGAGTCGACATTGCTCTCCGGCTCCGCGCTATGTCACCCGGTACCGGGCGACGAAGTCCTCGTCGATGGTGAGTCCGAGGCCGGGGCGATCCGGAATCTCGAGGTGTCCGTCCACGATCGTGAAGTCCTCGTGGGCGAGCTCGTGGAGCATGGGGTTGGCCCCGAGCGAGTATTCGATGATGAACCCCGTCGAGGCGACTGCCGCGACCTGAACGCCGGCCGCGAACGTGCACGCCCCGCCCCAGAGGTGAGGCGCGAAACGGATCTGGTACGCAGAGGCGAGCGCCTCGATCCGCATCGCCTCGGTGATGCCGCCCGCGATCGAGAGATCCGGCTGGAACACGTCGGCCGCCCGCAGCTCCGCGAGGTCCCGGAAGTCGAAGCGGTTGAACTCGCTCTCCCCGGTCGCGATCGGGATGTCGGTGCTCGCCCGGACCTCGGCGAGTCCGCGCTTGTCGTCGGCGGTGACCGGCTCCTCGAACCAGCCGATGTTGCATTCCGCGACCTCGCGGCAGAACCGCTTGGCCTCGGCCACGTTCCAGGTGCCGTGCGCGTCGCACATGATGGTGATGTCGGGGTCGAGCCCGGCCCGCGCCGCCCGCACCCGGCGGACCGAGTCCGCGACCTCGCCATCCCCGGTTCCGACCCGCATCTTGACCGCCTTGAAGCTGCCCCGGTCGACGAAGCTCTGGAGCTCGTCGGCGATCCGATCGGCGGGCGCCCAGCCGCCCGAAGCGTAGGCCGGCATCCTTGTCTGGCGCCGGCCGCCCAGCAGGCGCCACACCGGCACCGCGAGCGACTTGCCGAGAATGTCCCACAGGGCCATGTCGATGCCGCCGATCCCCGACATCGTGATGCCGCGGCGCCCGAGGGCCGGGAACACGTGGCCACGGCCGATCGCGTAGTGCGCCCGGCTGCCGTTGTACATGAGGTCCCAGAGCCGGGAGATGTCCCGTGCGTCCTCGCCGACGATGAGCGGCCCGAGCTCGTGCTCGACAAGGGTCGCGAGAGCACGCTGGTTGCCGGCGCTCCCGACCGCGGCCTTCGCTTCGCCGTGGCCGACGAGACCGCCCTCCGTCTCGATCCGCACGAGCGTGCTGTCGAAGGCGTCGATCCGTCCGAAATCGGTGCGGTGCTGGCGCTCTTCGGGGATGGGGACGTGGAGCCACGTCGCCGTAACCGACTTGATCTTCATGTTCCTCTTGCCCCTTCCGGGCGAGATTCGCTGGTGGCCTTCATTGTGCACCAGCCTTTCTCTTCGTGGCAGGCCGCCGGGGGCGCGGCGTGCATGCGGTACGCTTGCGCCCTCGACGGCGTGCCACGTCCCGGCGGCGCTCCCGCGGGCCGGGCGCGCATGTGCGACGGGGGCGGAACGCGCCGGACACGGACCGGCCGAAGGGAAACGGGAGGGAGCGACGTGCAGGTGGGTATCTTCTACATGCCGACCGCGTACACGGCGGACGTGGTGACCCTAGCGCGGCGGGTCGAGGACCTCGGCTTCGAATCGCTCTGGGTGCCCGACCACCCCGTCATGCCGGTGGAGCGCACGTCGCCGTTCCCGGGAGGCGGCGAGATGCCGGACAGCTACGCGCATCTCATGGACCCGCTGGTGGCCCTCGCGGCCGCCGCCGGGGCGACCGAACGCATCCGCCTCGGCACCGGCATCGTGCTCGCCGCGGAGCGCGAGCCGCTGGTGCTCGCAAAGGAGGTCGCGACCCTCGACCTCGTCTCGAACGGACGCTTCGAGCTCGGCATCGGCGCGGGATGGCAGCGCGAGGAGGCGGAGATCCTCGGGGTGCACTGGAGGCGCCGCTGGGCGCATGTGCGCGAGCACGTCCTCGCGATGAAGGCCTGCTGGCGCGGCGGGCTCGCCGAGTTCCACGGCGAGTACGTGGACTTCCCGCCGCTGTGGAGCGATCCCGGGCCGGTGCAGCGCCCGCATCCGCCGATCCTGATCGCGGGCGAGCTCGCGCGGGCGCCCGAACGCATCGTCGAGTACGGCGATGGCTGGATCCCGCGCTACGTGCGGGTCACCCCGGACGAGGTGGCGGCGACCCGGCGGCGCATCGAGGAGATGTACCGGGAGGCCGGGCGGGACTTCTCGCGGTTCCGGATCACGATGTTCGGCGCGCATCCCGACCGCGACACCCACCGGCGCCTCGAGGACGCGGGCGTGGACCGGGTCCTCCAGGTGCTGCGGGTGAGTCCCGAGGAGGATGCGCTCGCCCGGGTCGGGCTCTGGGCCGAGCACCTGCTCGCGGCCTGACGATTCGATTCGCCGCCACCGGGCCGACTCCGGAGTAACCGAGATGAACCATCGACCCAAGCTCGGCGTCATGATGTTCGCGACCGGGACCACGATGCCCCTTCCGCGCCTCGCGGCGCGGGTGGAGGCGCTCGGCTTCGAATCGTTGTTCCTCCCCGAGCATCCGGTGATTCCGGAGCGCTTCGATTCCCCGTATCCCGGTGGTGGTCCGCTTCCGGACGAGTACCGGATGATGGTGGACCCGTACGTCGGCCTCGCCGCGGCGGCGGGGGCCACGCGCCGCATCCGGCTCGGGACCTCGATCAGCCTGATTCTGGAGCGCCGGCCGCTCCTCGCCGCCAAGGCGATCGCGACCCTCGACCGGGTCTCGCATGGACGGGTGGTGCTCGGCATCGGCTCGGGGTGGCTGCGCGAGGAGGGCGACGTCTTCAACGTGGACTGGGAGCGGCGCGGGGCCCAGATGCGCGAGTTCGTGGCGGCGATGAAGACCTGCTGGACGGACGAGGTCTCGTCGTTCGACGGCCGCTACGTCCGCTTCCCGGAGGTCATCGTCGAGCCGAAGCCCGTGCAGCGTCCCCATCCGCCCATCCTGATCGCCGGCGAGCTCGGCCTCGCCGCGAAGCGCGCCGCGGCGTGGGGGAACGGCTGGATGCCCCGCTACCTCTGGTCGACTCCGGAGATGGTCGAGGACGGGCGCCGGCGGATGGAAGCGGGGTGGCGCGAACGTGGCCGCGACCCGGCGACCATCGACATCACCCTGTTCGGATGCCGCCGCGACCGGGACGAGATCGCGCGCTGGGCGGACGCCGGGGTCACCCGCATTCTGTTCGTGCTGCCGATGGAGGACGAAGCGAGCACCGCCTCCCGCCTCGACAGGATCGCCGAGCGGGTGATGTAGGAAGTCGCGGCTCCCGGGCCGGGGCCGCGTGCGGAGGACGACGACGAACGGCTCCGGGGGCATGCGCCGGGACCGACGGCACAGGCCCTGCCACCGCGCGAGCGATTCCCGGGCGGATCGAACGCGGTGGCGCGCCGCCGGGAGGCGCGCGAGCTTGCGGGCGCAATGGCGTCCGCCCGCCGACGTATGCTCAGGCCCACACGGGGCCGAGGTCCGCCGCCTGCGCTCGCCTAACCCAGCACGGAACGCGTCGCCTCGGCGAGGATGTCCACCATCCGATCGAGCTGGGCCTCGGAGGTGGTGATGGGCGGCGCCAGGCAGTAGAGATCGCCTCGCGCGCGAGAGAACATCCCGCGATCAATCGTCGCCGAGTTGATGCGTCCCCCGACGTTCTCCGACGCGTCGAATTCCGCCTTGGTGGCCCGGTCTCGGACGTACTCGACCGCGCACATGAGGCCGAGGCCCCGGATGTCCCCGACGTGCGGGTGGTCGCCGAGCGCGTCCTTGAGATGAACCAGCAGCCGCTTGCCCTTGCGCTCCGCCATTTCCGGGTAGCCGTCCCGCTCGACGATTCCGAGCATGGCCACCCCGATCGCGCACCCGACCGGGTGGGCGCTGTAGGTGTAGGCATGCATCCAGGGGGTGTTCGCCGCGTCCATGACTTCCGCGATCTCGCCGCTGATGCCGATGCCGCCGAGCGGGAAGTAGCCCGACGTGATCGCCTTGGCGAACTGGATCATGTCCGGTTTCACTCCCCAGTGCTCCAGGCCGAACATGCGGCCGGTGCGGCCGAATCCCGTGATCACCTCGTCGGAGACCAGGAGGACGTCGTACTGGTCGCAGATCTCGCGGATGCGCGGGAAGTAGTCGTCCTGCGGGATGATCACCCCCCCGGCCCCCTGCACCGGCTCGGCGATGAACATGGCGACCGTGTCCGGGCCTTCCCGGAGGATCGCCTGCTCGAGCTCGTTCGCGGCCGCGATGCCCTGGCTCACCCCCTCCGGCGCCTCGTAGCGGTAGGGGTAGGGTGACGGGATGTGCACGAAGCCCGGCACGCGGGGCTCGAACATCGGCCAGTACGCGGTGATCCCGGTCGCGGACATCGCCGCGAGGGTCACTCCGTGGTAACCCCACTGGCGGGAGATGACCTTGGTCTTGTCCGGCTTGCCGCGGAGCTTCCAGTAGTAGCGGGCCATCTTGAAGTTGCTGTCGCTCGACTCCCCGCCGCCCGACGTGAAGTAGAAGCGGTTGATGTTCGGATAGGTGATCGCGGCGAGGCGCTCGGCAAGCTCGATGGCACGCGGGTTGGTGCTGCCCGAGTAGCCGGACGCGTAAGGGAGCTCCGCCATCTGAGCGGCTGCGGCGTCCACCAGCTCCCGGCATCCATGGCCGGCAGTGTTGTTCCACAGCCCCGAGAGTCCGTCGATGAAGCGCTCGCCGTTGGCGTCGATGAGCTCCGCTCCCTCGCCGCGGACCCAGACCTTGCCGCCGGTATGGGCGGCCGGGCTGTGCAGGGGATGGATGAGGTGTTCCTGGTCGCGGAGAATGAACGCAGCGTTTGCGTCGTTGGCCATGTCGGATCCTCCCAAGGGATCGGCGCGCCTGGAAAGGGCGCGAAGCGGGCCGGGCGCCGAACCCGGCGCGGGGCGTCGAGGCGGAGCCGGGAGCGCATTATGACCCATCGTGGCCGGGCCGTGGGCGAGGTTCCGTCCGGTTGTCCGATCGCGTTGGGGCGGCGGGTGGGTGAGGTCGCCGGGACCCGTGGATTTGCCATCGGACGAGCGAATCAATAGCCTTCGCTCCCTGTCCGACCATGGCAGCCGAGGAACCCACATTGGCGAACGAACAGCAGGGGGCGGCGCGCGATCTCAAGAACCTGAAGATGGAGCGCGATCGCCTGTATCTCGAGGAGGTCATTACCGACCTCGCGTCCGGCACCATACGGCGAATGACGCCGATTCGGGCCGACGGAGCTCCGGACGAGTCCCGGGCGACGCTCTACATGGGCCAGGCGCAGGTCCTGTCCGCGATGGGGCCGCTCCCGATCCAGTTCGAGCTCGAAGCGGACAATCTCGAGGAAGCGATCGAGATGTTCGGCCCCGAGGCGGAGAAGGCGGTGCACCGCATGCTCGACGAGCTGCGCGAGCTACAGCGCGAGCAGGCGTCGCAGATTGTGGTCCCCGCGGCCGGAGGGATGCCGGGCGGCGGCGGTCCGATGCCGGGCGGCGGACCAGTCCGGGGCGGTCGCATCCAGCTTACCTAGGTCCGTCGGGGTCGTGCTGCGGACCGAATCTTCCGCTCCCGAGCTGAAGATCGTTCGAGGGCGTCGCCGGCGCGCCGCGAATCGGGGCGATTCGGGCGGAATGCGGTCCCGGGTACGTGGCCGTTCCCGGCATCCTCCGTCCGTGCTCCCCCCGGGTCGGACCCGGGTTCAGCGCGTGGGGTAGAGGTAGCCCGACCGGGAGAAGAGCAGGGTCCCGCCTGCGCTCGCCGGCAGGTGGATCGCGAAGCGGTCGGGGTCGGTGCCGTTCGAACCCCGTTCGAGCACCTGGACTTCCATCCCTGAAGCGCTCTCGGCGAGCTCGCGCGCCCGCCCGGGATCGCTTGCCGCGAGACCATATCCGGCGATGTACGGGAGGGTCGGCACCTCCGCGCCCGGCAACCTCTTCCGGAATGTCTCGGCCGTGAAGAGCGACACCCGGCCGCGCGACAGCGAGATGGTCGCCGCCCCCGTTTCGATCGGCTGGGCGGGCAGGTCGAGGTAGGCGGCGTAGCGCTCCGCCGCCTCGTCCAGGTCCGCCACCACGATCCAGACCTCGGCCAGCTCTTCCGCCGTGTTGGGATGCCCGAGCCAACGCGTCTGCCACAGGTGTTCGGGAGTGTGGTGAGTCAGGAACTGGACTCGACCCTCGGCCATCGAACCGAGCTCGGCCCGGCCGACCGTGAAGCGAAGCGTGGCGGTCGCTCCCTTCTCGGTCTCCACCTCGCGTCGCAGCGCCACCACCGGCCGCTGCGGAAATCCGCGGGCTTCGAGGCGGGCCTGCTCCGCCTTCGTATCGGATGATCCGAAGGCGAGGAGGTGCACGCCGACGTATCGTTCGATTCCGGCCTGCAGCTCGCGTCCGATTGGAGTGAGCGAAAGCGGAGCGAGGATCTCGAGATAGCCCGACCGCAGCATGATGCAACGGTTCGCGGATCCGACGGGGGCGATCGGCGCGCCTGGGCGCGACGAGGCGTGCTGTTCGCTCCAGGGGGTGAGGATGAAGCCCAGAGACTCCAGCGTGCCGCTCGCCGCCCCGAGGTCCGGGACCCAATGAGCGATGTGGTCGAGGAGCTTCTCGCCGGCAGACGGAACTTGACTCGGGATCATGTGTGGCCGGACCGGGTCGGGGGTTCGCGAGCTTGACGCAGGCGAAGCGAAAAGTCGAACCGGGAGGGCGGCGGCGTCGCATTCACGATAGTTTTCCTCGCGTATATCCTTCGGCACGTCCGGCCCGGTACCGCCGCAGGGGTCCTCCGCACTCGCTTTCGGTGCTCCGGTCGCGACATTCATCCGGATTCGAACGGATGGGCACCCGGTGCGCAGCGTGCCGACCCATGCGTGCGATTTCAGGCATGGCGGGTGACAAGCCGCCTGTCCGAGGGACTCCGGGGGCCGGACGGGTCGAACCTGTGCCGGGCCGGCCGAAACGAGGGCCCGGCGCAGCGTCCTTTCGGCCGGGGATTTCGCTCATTTTCCGTCGCTTCTTGTTATGCTCCGGTGCGAGCGCCCATAAAGTGGCCCGGTGAGTCATCCCGGCGCACTTGCGCGCCGTGATCGGCAACCTGAGGCGCAACGCATCCAGACGGAGCAGCACATGGCCGAGATCCAGGACCCCATCGGGTTCGAGCTCTTCAAGAATTCGCTCTTTTCCATCGCGGACGAGATGGCCCTCACCATCTGCCGCACGACCTATTCCGGCGTGCTTCGCGACAACATGGATTTCTCGACCGCGTTCGCGGATGCGGACGGCAAGCTGGTGGCGCAGGGCCTGACCCTGCCGGGTCATCTCGGCTCCATCCCGACCGCTCTCGACGTGGTGGTCGAGCGGTTCGGGGACGATACCCATCCGGGCGACGTGTTCATCCTGAACGACCCCTTCGACGGGGGGATGCACTTGCCCGACATCTTCATCTTTCAACCGATATTCGCCGGTGGCGAACGGATTGCCTATGCCGCGACCATCTGCCACCACGCCGACGTGGGCGGCCGGGTCCCGGGATCGAACGCCTCCGACTCCACCGAGATTTACCAGGAAGGGCTGCGCATCCCGCCGCTGAAGTTCTTCGACCGGGGCCGGGCGAACGATGCGATCTGGGCCTTCGTCGAGCGCAACGTGCGGATCCCGATCCAGGTCTTCGGCGACCTCCGGGCCCAGCTCGCGGCCTGCAAGATCGCCGAGCGCCAGTTCCTCGAGCTGGTCGACGCCTACGGGATCGAGACTACCCGGACGTACATGCAGGAGGTCATCAACTACGCGGAGCGGCTGACGCGCGCAGCGGTGGCCGAGCTGCCGGACGGCGAGTTCACCTTCGAAGACTGGATCGACGACGACGGCATCGAGCTCGACAAGCCGATCCGTCTCGCCTGCCGCGTCGAGAAGACCGGCGACCGGATGCTGGTGGACTGGACCGGCACCTCGGACCAGGTACGGGGCGCGATCAACAACACGCTCTCCTTCACCAAGGCGGCGAGCTACACCGCCATTCGTTCCGTGCTCCCGCAGGGGATTCCGAACAACGAGGGCGTCTTCCGGGTCATCGATGTCACCGCGCCCGCCGGGACGATCGCGAACGGGGTGCTGCCGGCGGCCTGTGCGGCGCGCGGGCTAACCGGCTTCCGCATGGTCGACTGCGCATTCGGGGCGCTCGCGATGATGCTGCCGGACCGGGTGTGTGCCGCCTCCGACGGAGGCAACACCTGCATCACCATCGGCGGCTACGACGCCGAGCGCCAGCCCTTCATCTGCGTCGACTTCACCGCCGGCACCTGGGGTGGACGGCCCTGGGCGGACGGGCTCCAGGGCAACTCCAACATGTTCGCCAACATGGCGTCGCAGTCGGCGGAGGTGATGGAGGCGGAGCAGCCGGTGCAGATCCTCGCCTACGAGCTCATGCAGGACCGGGCGGGTCCCGGCAAGTTCCGGGGCGGTGCGCCCTACCGGCGCGACATCCAGCTCGAAGAGGCGGAGGCGGTGCTGCAGATCCGCTCGGACCGAAGGAAGATCCGCCCCTACGGGCTGTACGGCGGGCGGCCGGGCCGACCGTCCGCGAACGTGCTCAACCCGCTTCGCAACGCGCAGGCGCTCGAGTCCAAGGTCACCACCACGATGTTCCGCGGGGACGTGATTCGACACGAATGGGCCGGCGGAGGCGGATGGGGCGATCCGCTGGAGCGAGACCCGGCGCGCGTGCTCCGCGACGTGCGCAACGAGTACGTGTCCGCGAAGTCGGCCCGCGACGACTACGGGGTGGTCATCGACACCGCGAGGTGGACGGTCGACGAGGCCGCCACCGAAGCGCTTCGCTCGAGCCTTCGCTCGGGTCGGGCGGCCCCGCCCCCGCCGGTCGCGTGGACCGACGAAGCACCGGCCGAGGCGGCCGACTAGAATCCTTCGGGCGCAGCCTTCCTTTCCGTTGAGCCCGGGTTTGCGCGAGACGCCCCGGGAGCGCGGGCGTTCAGCTCGCGCCGGGCCGCGGACCAGCGGTGGTCCACGCGGGCTGGAAGCCCCCGCACCCGGGAAACCGCCGGGGTGCCCGCATGCCCGGCGGAAGGTCACGCGCCTCGTCGGTTCCGGTACCTGGGCGCCGCGCGGCTTGATGCCCGCGAGCTCGAATCGCCAATAACGAACCAGGGAGAAGCCCGACCATGGACCGCTATCGCGTCGGTGTCGACATCGGCGGAACGTTTACCGACATCGTGTTCCTCGATTCCGGGGGCCGCGTCCTCACCCGCAAGGTGTCCTCGAGCGTCGAGGACTACGCGCAGGCGATCGCGAGCGGTCTCGCGCAGGTGTTCGACGAGACCTCCCTCGCCGGCCCGGACGTGGCCGAGGTCCGGCACGGCACGACGGTAGCGTCCAACGCGATCCTCGAGAACAAGGGGGCGCTCACCGGTCTCATCACGACGCGCGGCTTCCGGGACGTGCTCGAGCTCCGGAACCTTCGCATGCCCCGCCTCTACGACCTGGGATGGGAGAAGCCCCCGGAGCTCGTCGAGCGCTATCTCCGGGTCGAGGTGGAGGAGCGGATCAACGCGCGGGGCGAGATCGTCGTCCCGCTCGCCCGCGAAGCGGCCGTGGCGGCGGTGGACCGCCTCGTCGCTCAGGGGGTCGAGGCGATCGCGGTCTGCCTCCTCAACACCTTCGAGAATCCCGCCCACGAGCTGCTGCTGAAGGAGGTGCTGGAGGAGCGCGCGTCCCACCTAGTTCACTGCATCAGCTACGAGGTGCTGCCCGAGGTGAAGGAGTACGAACGGACCTCGACCACGGTGGTCAACGCGTACGTCATGCCGACGGTGGCCCGTTATCTCGAGTCGCTTCGCCGGGAGCTCGCCGCCGCATCGGTCGACGCTCCGTTGATGCTGATGCAGTCGAACGGCGGTCTCACGACCGTCGATGACGCCATCCGGCTACCCTGCAACATCATCGAATCGGGCCCCGCCGGCGGCGTGGTCGGTGCCCAGGCGCTCGCGCGCAAGGTGGGGATGCCGGACGTCATCACCCTCGACATGGGCGGCACCACCGCCAAGGCGTCGCTCGTCGAGGGCGGGGAGTTCACCCGGTCGCTCGAGTACAGCGTCGGCGGCGGGATCATGCAGGGCTCGCGCCTCCTCACCGGGTCCGGTTACCTCATCAAGGTGCCGGCCATCGACCTCGCCGAGGTCGGGGCGGGCGGCGGGTCCATCGTCCGGATCGACGCGGGCGGCTCCCTGCAGTGCGGGCCGGAGAGCGCGGGGGCGGTCCCGGGGCCGGTCTGCTACGACCAGGGCGGCGAGGACCCGACAATCACCGACGCGAACGTGATCCTCGGCTACATCAACCCGAACCACCTGGTGGGAGGCGAGCTCACCCTGAACGCCGCCCGCGGCCGCGAGGTCTTCGAAGCGCGGGTGGCGCGCCCGCTCGATCTCGAGCTCGCGCACGCGGCCTACGGCGCCCACCAGATTGCGGCCTCGAACATGATCCGGGCCATCCGCTCGGTCTCGAGCGAGCGCGGGCGCGACCCGCGGCGCTACACGATGTTCGCCTTCGGCGGCAACGGGCCGCTCTTCGCGGCGACGATGGCGGCGGCCCTGCACATGAAGCGCATTCTCGTGCCGCCCGCGCCGGGGCTCTTCTCCGCCTTCGGACTGCTCTACGCCGACGTCGAGCATCACTACTCGCGGACGTTCCGGCGGGTGCTGGTGGAATCGGACCCGGCGGAGATCGACCGCGCGTGGCGGGCGCTCGAGGACGAGGGCCGGGCCCAGCTCGTGCACGAGGGATTTCCGGCGGAGCGGATGCGGTTCCGGCGCACCGCGAACCTGCACTACAAGGGGCAGCTCTACGAGCTCGGCGTGGCGGCTCCGCCCGTGCCGTCGAGCGGAGCGCTCGACCGCGCATGGCTCGATCAGCTCGCCGAGGCGTTCGGCGAGGAGCACGAGCGCACCTACGGCCACCGGGCGGGGCCGGAGGAGCCGGTCGAGCTCGTCAACATGGTGCTGGTGGCGGAAGGTCTCCCGGACGCCCCGGTGGTGCCCGACACGCTTTACCTCGACCGCTCCGAGGACGGGGCTGGCGGCGGCTCGCGCAACGCCTACTTCGGCCCCGAAGCGGGCTGGCTCGAGACCCCCGTCGTGCGGCGCTCCGACCTCGCGGGGGGTGCGTCCGGTCCGCTCATCGTCGAGGAGTACGATGCCACCTGCCTCGTGCCGCCCGGTGCGCGTGCCACCCTCGACGACTACGGCAGCATCGTCATCGACCTTTGACCCCGCTCGGCCACCCGTTCGCGTCAGACGGTCGCCGTGAAGGGGAGCGCTGCCGTCTCGAATTCCGGACGGTCGGCGGCCTCGCGGATGGACGCGAGCCCGGCCGAGACCGCGAGATGGAGAATCTCACCCGCTTGGGTGAGTCCGACACCGTCGCAATCGCGCGTGAAGACGCGGGTCGCCATCTTCGCTTCGAGCTGGCGCAGCGACCGGCTGATCTCCCGTGGGGTGAGGTCGAGCTCCGCAGCCGCGGCGCTCACGCCTCGATGCCGAGCCACGCTCTCCAACATCAGCAGTCGTTGCGCCATGCAGCGGGTCAGCCTACCGTTCGCTCTCATCGTCATCACCCTCTTGTCCGTGCGGATCGAGCTCGTTCGGATGGAATTCTCCAAGCGCCGCCCGGGCGCACCGAAGCGATCGGGGTCGGCGCCGGGGAGTGAACCGCGACCTCGCTTCGTGGTGCGGCCCGCGCGTTGGGCGAATCCGGTTCCGCTGCATCGACCTCACCGTGCGACTCGCGAAGCAGCCCGGCAAGCTCGAGACCCTCGCCTTCGCCGGAGCGCTTCCCGCAACGGCTTTCCGCCCATCCGGTCCGGACGGGTCCTCAGCTACGCACGAGACGCATGCGGCGAGACCATCGAGTTCGACCCTCGAGCTCCTGAAATCGCGTCCCGGACCCGGCGACGTTCTTGCGCACGACCCGCCTTCGCCCCTTTGCCCGAAAGGCATTTGTTCACCCCGAGAGTGAACGAAACGCGTGGCGGGGATCTCAAGGAACGAACATATCGCACTGTTCGAATGCCAATCACCCGACCCAGGATAATTCGGGTCAACCAGGCGAATGATGCGCTCCAACTTCATTCACCGATACCGGTCCGTGATCGTGCCGACCAGTTCATCCATGATGCATTGCCTTGATACATGCTCCCATGGCCGATGTATCGCAGAAAAACTACACTACCCTCCCCCTTTCTTCATTCCAATCCCATTTCCTGTATATCATGTATAGTTATTCCGATCGGAACGGATAGGAGTCGTTCCTTCTTCATGACAATTCGACCCTCACATCGGGAGGTGGCGGATGGTACGAACTCGACCGTCTCATGCACCGGAGTACCGGTGTCGGAGTACCGAGCCGCCTGCGCGTTCGGGGCGACGTGACCCTCTTTCGAACCACGATGAATCGTCCGGACCGGGACAGGCCGAAACCAGAAGGCACCTGCTCCGGCAGCTTCGGGCGTTCTGTCACGTGGCCCGGACGGGGAGCATCTCCCGCGCGGCGGAGCGAATCTACTCCAGCCAGCCCGCGGTGTCGGTGCAGATTCGCGCCCTGGAAGACAAGGTAGAGATCCCGCTCGTCGAGCGGAACGGTCCGAACATCTCGTTGACCCCGGCGGGCCGGGAGTTCCACCGGCTTGCCATGCCCCTGGTGGCCGAGCTGGACCGTCTTCCCGACACCTTCTCCGAGCAGTTCCGCCAGGTTGCCGGCGACGTGCACATCGCAGCCGGAGATACGTCCGCTGCGGTGCTGCTTCCCGAATACCTGAAGGAGTTCGCGCTGCGCCATCCCGATTCGCGCGTCAACGTGCGAACCGGGACCGGCCGCGAATGCCTGCAATGGCTTCGTGCGTACGAAGTCGATCTCGTCGTCGCCGCGATGGATGTGGAGCGCTCCGATCTCAACTACTTTCCCGTCGTCTCGTCCCGTTTCGTGCTCATCACTCCCGTGGATCATCCGCTTGCCGGGCGGGAATCCGCCACGCTCGAGGACCTGGGCGAGTTCCGCCTGATCACGCATACGGCAGGGACGCATGCAAGGCAGTTCGGCGAGATGCTGATCCGCCAGCACGGAATCCCTCACCGAGTCGACGTGGAAGTCGACGGCTGGGACGCCGTAAAGACTTATGTCGAGGCCGGTCTCGGGATATCCGTCGTCCCGGAACTCTGCCTGAACGACCGGGATCGGCTGTGGCGAATTCCCTTCGGAGAGCACATCCCCCCGCGCACGTACGGTGCGGTCACGCGCCGCGACCGGACCCCGCCCCTCGCCGTGCGCGAGCTCATCCGGATCATGGATCCCGCCGCTCCGATCGAGCCCTGACCATGCTCGCACCCAGAGAGCGTCTGTCGGACAAGCGGGATCGTCTGAAACAGCTTCGGGCATTCTGTTACGCGGCTCGGCTGGAGAGCATCTCGCGCGCGGCGGAACGTCTCGACGTCACCCAGACCGCCGTGTCGACGCGGGTTCGAGACCTCGAGCACGAGCTCGAGGCGGAGCTGTTCGATCGGAGCGGTCAGCGAATCTCCCGGAATTCCGCCGGCGAAATCTTCTATCGCCTCGTGGCGCCGCTGCTGGACGAGGTCGACGAGCTGCTCCACAAGTTCTCGCAACGACTGGAGATGCCCATCTCGGGCGAGCTCCGCATCGGTGCAAGCCAATGCACCGCTACCAGCATGCTGCCCGCGCATCTCAAGCACTATCACGATCTTTTTCCTGAAATCCGATTGCAGGTTCGGCGTTGTGCCACCGAGGAGGGTGCCGATCTCCTTCTCGCCGACGAGGTGGATGTCCTGTTCGGCCCGCAATCCCTCGCCCGCTCGGACGAGACGCGCGACAAGCTCGTATTCCACCCGCTCTATTTCTATGATTACGTTCTCGTTACCCCCCTCGACCATCCCCTTGCCGGGCGCGACCTGGTGACGGAGGAAGACGTCGCGGCCTATCCGATGATAAGGCGCAGTGCCGGCACGCACGGCTCCCGTCCAGCCGCGCCGGCGGTTCAGGCGCCCGGGTCCGAGCCCAACGTCGCGCTTTACATCGAGTCCTGGAACACGACCAAGCGCCATGTTGAAGCGGGACTCGGGATTGCGGTCGTTCCGAGCGCCTGCATCAACGACGGGGACCGTCTGGAGATCATCCCCCTCACCCAGCACTTCAAGAGGCAGACCGGCGGGATATTTGCGCGCCGGGGGCGACCCCTTTCAGGGGCTGCGGAGCAGCTCCTCGCGCTGTTGGAAGAACGGGTTGCGGACGGGACTTCGCCGCAGGAACGATTGGCACCGTAGAAGCGCCTCGACGCGCAACCATTCTGCGGAGGGTACGTTGAACCACCTCCATTCGCACGCACGCCCTGGCATGTCCGCTTCAGGGTGAGGTCCGGCCGCGCCGCGCTTCGTGGTGCACCATCCAGCTCGTGGCGGCGACGATGATCGCTCCGCCGAGCAGCACGTGGTTGCCGGGAATCTCGGCGAAAAATGCGAACCCGAGCAGCGCCGCCCATCCGAGCTGCACGAACTCGAACGGTTGGAGGGCGGTGAAGTCGGCGTGCTCGATGGCCCGGGTGAGCGCGTAGTGCGCGACCGCACCGACCGCCGCCATCACCACGAACCAGCCGAGATGCGCGAGGGTGGGCGTGCGCCAGAAGATGATCGTCGGCACGAGGCCGAAGAGCGCCATCAGCACGTTGAGGTGAAAGACGGCGGAAAGTGTCGAGTCGGTGCGCACGATCACCTTGACCATCATCTTCGCGGCGCCCTGAAGAGCGGAGGCACCGAGAACCACGAGGGCGCCTAGCGAAACGGCTTCGACGCCGGGCCGCATGATGACGAGCACGCCCACGAGGCCGAGCCCGATTGCGATCCATCGTCGCGGTCCGGGGCGTTCGCCGAAGAAGAGCACCGCGCCGATCGCGACGAAGACCGGTGTCGAGAACACGAGGGCGGCCGCCGTCGCGAGGGGGATCAGGGTGAGCGCATACACCCACGCGACCATCCCTCCGAGATGGATCGCTCCCCGAAGGACGTTCATGCCGAGCTGTCGGGTGCGAAGCGCTTCGGGTCTCCGGACGAAAAGGGGCAGCAGGATGATGAACCCGAAGAGATTCCGGAAGAACATCGCCTCGACGGGCGGCAGGTCCATCGCCACGTGGCGCAGCATCACGTTCATCGACTGGAAGCATGGCAGCGAGAGCATCAGCCACGCGATGCCGCGCAGGTTCCGGTGGCGTGCGGTGAACGCGTGCATGGAAAGGAGCGATCGCTCGCTTCGTGCGACTCCAGGTGGCCGGGTATCTGTCAGCCCGGCCTTGCGTCCCGCAATCGAACGGTGCCCGCGGCCGGGAAAGCTGCCTCCAGCCGGCGCCCGCCGGCGGACCGGGCGGTTGCGGCACCGGGGCCGAATCGGCGGGCGAGGGCGCAGCGCGCCCGCCTCTCCATCCGGCCGGCGCCCGGCCCGAAGATGCCGGAACGCCCGGAGCTAGATCGCGTCCTCCGCCTTCAGCATTCGAAGCGACTCGCGAAACGCTTCCACCGTCGCGGTGAGCTCCGCGTCGCCGTGGGCGGCGGAAATGGTCCCGCCCGGCCACCCCGTGACGTCCACACCGTTCGAGAGCATCGCGAGACGCAGCCGATCGGCAAGCCCGGGCGGGTTCGCCTTGAGCTCCCGGTAGTCGATCGAAAAGGGATCGAAGCGGTCCGGGCGGATTGACCGCCCCTCGGGGTTCAGGAACACGTGGAAGCCGGAAAATGTGCCGTAGGCGGCCCACGGCACGCCTTCGTCGATCAGGACGTCGTTCAGTCCGGCGCGAAGCCGCTCGCCGAAGTCGTTGGCGCGCGCGCAGGCGTCGCTCGACCCGACGATGCGCAGCATTTCGGTCCCGGCTGCCGCCGACACCGGATTCGCGTTGTACGTCCCCTGGTGGTTGATCTTCTCGCGGCCGTCGGCGGCCGTCGCCTCGAAGTCCAGGAAGTCGAGCAGGTCCTTCCGCCCCACGAGAGCCCCGCCCGGCAAGCCGCCGGCCAGGATCTTGGCGAGGGTGGTGAGGTCGGGGCGGATGCCGAACTCTCCTTGCGCGCCGCCCGGCGATACCCGAAATCCCGTTACCACCTCGTCGAAGATGAGGATGGCGCCGCTCTCGCGCGTCGCCTCGCGGAGCGCCTCGAGGAACGACGGACGAAGCGGAATGAGGCCGAACGACGATCCGGTCGGCTCGAGGATTGCCGCCGCGATGTCCGCATCGCTCGCGAACGCCTCGCGCATCGCCGCCTCGTCGCCGGGGTTCAGAAGGACCACGCTGTCCGCGACCTCCTCCAGCACGCCAGGCGTCGCGCTCCCGTCGAAGTGGGAGACGTACCCTTGCGTCATGTGGTCGTGCCAGCCGTGGAAGTGGGTCCGAAACCGCACGAGCTTGCGCCGACCGGTCGCGGCGCGTGCGACCCGGAGGGCGAGATGGGTCGCTTCGGTTCCCGACGAGGTGAAGCGGACCCGCTCCGCGGAGGGCACCAGCGCCTTGACCTCCTGCGCCCAGCGCACCTCGCCTTCGTGGCTCGACCCGAAGTGGGTGCCGCGGGCGAGAGCGTCGGCGACCGCCCGGTCGATTTCGGGGTGATGATGGCCGAGCATCAGCGCGCCGTGTCCGCCGAAGTAGTCGATGTACTCGTTGCCGTCGACGTCCCACTTGCGTGGCCCCTCGGCGTGGTCGACGTAGATCGTGTACGGGTCGATCTTGCGGCTGTCGTGGGTGATCCCGCTCGGAAAGAGCTCCCGGGCCTCCTTCGCCAGCTCTGCGGAGCGGCGGGTGCGTTCGCGGTAGCTGGCCTCGATGCGTGAGTTGCTGAGAACTTCCATGAGGGATCTCCTTTGTGGGTCCGGCTCGATGGTCTCCGGACGGTGTCGGGGTCGGCTGGCCCGAGCCTGCCTGCCGTCGTCTCCGGCCGGTGCGTCAGATTGCGGCGGGAGGGGGCTCCTGCCCGCGGCCGGTCTTCCGCGTCGGCCGGTTACGGCGCATGGATCCCGGTGTCCGCGGAGAACGGTCGGCGAGAGCTTCGGGCTAGTGCCGGTACTCGGGCTCCTCGCGGTCCAGGATGCGGCGAAGCGCCTTGAAGTGCCGCTCGGCGAGCGGCGGGCGGTCCACTGCGAACTGCTCGCGGGCCTTTTCGCGCACGGAATCGGAAATGGTGCGGAGCCTGCCCCCCGTCGAGCGCGCGAGAACCTGGAACGTCGCGGCCCGCTCCAGGTAGTAGAGATCGGTGAACGCGGAGGCCACGTCCGGTCCGGTCACCAGGACTCCGTGGCTCGCCATCATCAGCACGCTGCGGTTGCCGATCTTCCGCGAGAGTCGGTCTCCCTCCTCGGTCGCCTGCGCGAGCCCGTCGTACTCGTCGTCGTAGGCCAGCCGTCCGTCGAACATGAGCGCGTTCTGCTCGCACATCCTGACCTCCGGGTCCTCGAGCAGGGTGAGCGACGTCGTGTAGGGCATGTGGGTGTGGAGCACCACCACCGCGCTCGGCACGTTGACGTGGACCCGGCTGTGGATGCAGAACGCGGAAGTCTCCACCGCGTTGTCGCCCTCGAGGACGTTGCCGTCCTCGTCGCAGAGAACCAGCGAGGAGGCGGTGACCTCCGACCAGTGCCAGCCGTAGGGGTTGATGAGGAAACGCTTGCCCCGAATCACCCCGTCCTCGTCCGCGACCGCAGCCGAGAAATGGTTGTCCACTCCCTCGCTGAGCCCGAGGCGGTGCGCCCACCGGAGCGCGGCCGCGAGGTCGATTCGGACCTGTTCGAGGTCGGATGCCGCGGCCGGGGCCGCAGGATGAAGGTCGGTGACGGCGGCGCTCATTCGGGTCCACCCTGTCGATGGCGAAGACCGGCAAGGATAGCACCGTGGCAAGGTCGGCAAGCCCCTTCGATCGGGTCTTCGTGGGCGTACCGGCGGATATGCGACGCCCGGGCGCCGCCGGGAGCCGGCGGATGCGTGCTCGCCACGGTTCGATCGGCTAGCTGAACAACAGGTCGGGCAGCCACAGGGCGACGGAGGGGACGAACGTCGTGATCATCAGGGTCGGCAGCCAGGCGAAGAAGATCATGATGAGCACCGGCTTCATCATCCGGTTCACCGGAGCGCCGGTCACCCGTGAGCCGAGATAGAGGAGGGGAGCGGTCGGCGGGGTGATGTTGGCCATTCCGAGGTTGACTCCCAGCACGGCCGCGAAATGAATCGGCTCCATGCCGACACTGGTCACGATGGGGAGGAGGAGGGGTGCGGACAGGAGCAGCCCGCTGATGTCGTCCATCACCATTCCGATGAGGATCATGACGACGTTCACCATCAGCAGGATGATGATGGGGTTCTCGGAAATCGAGAAGACGAGGGCCTTCGCGAGTCCCGGGATGTCCTCGAAGATGAGGAAGCGGCTCACGATGAGGACCATGAAGACCATGACCATCACCACCCCGATGGTGACCGACGACTCGCGGATGCTCTCCCAGAAGTTGTCCCGATTCAGTCCCTTGTAGATGAAGAAGCCGACCGGAATCGCGTAGACGACGGCGACGCCGGCCGCCTCCGTCGGGGTCATGACTCCCCCGTAGATCCCGCCGAGGATGAAGGCGGGCATGAGAAGGGCGGGAAACGCCCGCCAGGAGCGCACGCCAAACTCCCGCGCGAACCGCGTCGGCCTCTCGGCGAGCCTGAGATTGCCGACGTTGCGCAGCAGCACGAAGTTCACCGCGCAAAGAAGCGTGACGAGGATGAGGCCCGGAATCACGGTCGACAGGAAGCACTTGAGCACCGACTGCTGGGTGACCCAGGCGTAGAGGATCTGCGAGGCGCTCGGCGGGATGAGGAGCCCGAGCGGGCAGGCGCTCACGATGAGGGCGGCCACCGTGCCTTCCGGATAGTTGGCCCTTCGCAGGTGCGGCATCATGATCGAGCCGATGCACGTGAGGGTGGCCGCCGCGCTTCCGGAGATCGACCCGAAGACCGCGCATGCGAGGACCGCCGCCGCGCTCAATCCCCCGCGGACCCGGCCGACCACGAGCTCGATCAGGCCGACGAGAGGCGCCGCGATCTTCCCCCGCTCCATGATTCCGCCCGCGAGGATGAAGAGCGGAATGGCGAGCAGGATCACGGTGTTCATCTTCCAGTGCCCGGCGGGCAGGAATCCCGAGACCTCGTGCCCGCCGAACGCTGCGATGAGCAGGAGCACGGCGCCGAAGGCCATCGGTACGGAGACGCCGATGACGAGCAGCGCGCACAGGAGGATCAGGCAGGCGAGGATCAGCATCTCAGCCCTCGCTGCCGCTTGCGGCAAGGGGTTCCTCTTCGGGACTGCGTTCCACGCCCGGTGCGAGGTCCGAAGCGCGCCCGAGCCGCAACAGGACGTAGAGCCGGAGCGCGCTGTAGAAGGCCATCAGCCCGAAACCGACGAGGAGCGCGAACCGAGGGACGATGAACGGAATCTTGAGGGCGATCGTGGCCTGCCAGTACGGATGCGAGGCGATCTCGTCGCGTAGCACCAGCACCGCCCAGTAGACCGCGAAGAGCGTCACCACCAGCTCGACCGAAGTGACCAGCACGGAACGCAGCCACTTCAGCCGTTCATTGTCCGTGAGGTAGTTCAGGAGGTCGGCGTTGACGTGGCTGTTCTCGTAGGTTCCGAGGGCGCTCGCCATAAAATAGAGCCAAAAGCAGATGATGAGCAGCCATTCCTCGTAGGCGAAGAGATCGGCTTCGAAGCCGTAGCGGAGGATGACCACGCAGAAGAAGGTGAACGCCATGATGAGGCTGGCCACGGACACGAAGGCGCCCTTGACGGCCAGCAGCACGCGGACGGGTCCGCGCAGTGCGGTCGGAACATGTTCGATGAGCTGGCTCACCGGGTCACCGGAGATGCGGTTTCCCCCGGGCCCGGGGCAGCCCGGTCGAGGCGGCGACTCGCGACGGGCATGCGAGGACGGCCTCCGTGTGCCGGGCGGCCGCGGGGAGCTGATTGGCCGGCCGGAGGGCGGCGGGCGCGCCCGGATCGACCGGTGCGCCCGCCGACGGCCCGGATGCTACTTGTCGTTGCGAAGGCGATCCACGACCTCCGTGCCGACAATTTCCTCGACCGCGGGCCACACGTTCTCCTTGATGTGGTCGGCGAGAGCCGCCCGCTCCGCGTCGGTCAGGTCGAGCACCTCCCAGCCGGCCGCCTTGATCTTGGCGACGTACCCTTCGTCGTTTGCCCGCGCCCAGTCGGTGAACGACGCGGCGGCCCGGTCCACTGCCGCCTGCACCGCCTCGCGCTGGGCGTCATCGAGCATTTCCCACGTCTTCTTGCTCGCGTAGTAGGTCGATGCCTCCACGAAGGCGTTGTAGGGCACGAAGTACTTGCCGACGTCGCTCTGGGTGAAGAACGTGTAGGTCGCCTGCGGGGTGCAGCAGATCGCACCGTCCACCGCGCCGGACTGGATGGCGGCGAACACTTCCGCCCAGTTCATCGTCGTCGTCTTGAAACCGATCGACTCGGTGGTGTCCTTGGCGACCTGCGAGCTCCACACCCGGATGTGGATTCCCTTCGGTCCGACCGTCGCGTAGTTCTCGGGCTTCTTGGTGGAGACGACCCCGATGAAGCCCTCGGCCACGTTGCCGAGAAACTTGAGTCCGAGCCGGTCCAGGGTCTCGGCCATGATCTGCGAGTACGCCGAGTCCTTGGTGCCGTAGACGCGGGCGAGCTCGTCCCACGACCCGACGAGGAACGGAAGCGAGTTCACTTCCAGGACCGGGTCCTTGTGGGCGTAGACGAACGCATGGACGAGATCGATGTTTCCGCGGATGGTGTCCTCGAGCAGCTCCTCACCGGAGCCGAGCTGACCGGCTGGAAAGTACTTGACGGTGAGTCCGACTCCCGCGCCCTCGATGTCGGCCTTGATCTGCTCGAGCATCTTGTGGCCGTAGTGCTCGACCGGGAGGACCCCGGCGAGCTTGAGGGTCATGTCGGCCGCGAACGCGCCGGTCGTGGAGCCGAGCGCGAACAGGGCGCCCGCCACCGCGCCGGCGAGAATCCGGATTCTGGGCATTGTCTTCTCCTGAGTTGTCCTGCCGCCGGAAAGGGCAGCGTGTGCCCGCACGGTAGCGCAACCCCGTCGGCGCAATCAAATCGTTCGCCCACATGGGCGGAATGCGCCCGGGGTGCGTTCGCCCTCGCGACGATCCCGTGCGCTTCCGGGGCGTTCGCCGTGGTCGGGCCGGAAACGTGCCCCGATTTCCCTCCCGTCCCCCTCGATTGAATCGTGCCCGGGAACGCGGCCCCCCGGTCAGCGGCCCTGGAGCGTCATGCCGTCGAGATCGATCCCCGCATCCCGACCGCAGATGAGGTTCGCCACGATGCTTGCCGAGCCGCAGGCCATGGTCCACCCCAGGTGGCCGTGGCCGGTGTTGAGGTACAGGCCCCCGATGGGGGTGGGCCCGAGGTACGGAATGCCGTCCGGGGTCATCGGCCGGAGTCCGGTCCACGCCTCGCCGTCCGACCGGTCCGGATAGTGGGGAAACAGGCCGCGGAAGTAGTTTCGGAGATTGGCGATGCGCTTCGGGTTGAGGGTTCGGTCCCGGCCCGCGAACTCCGCCGTCCCGGCGACCCGAATCCGGTCCCCGATCCGGACGATGCCCGCCTTGAATCCGTCGTCCGCGAAGGGCACCACCGGCGCGTCGTTCCATCCGCCGACCGGAAACGTGACGGAGTAGCCCTTGACCGGGTAGATCGGAAGCCGCATGCCGAGTGGCCGGAGGCGCGCCGCGCTCCCGTTGCCGAGCGCGACCAGGCAGGCGTCGGCCGCCACGTGTCCCGTTCCGGTCCGGACGGCGGAGAACCGGCCCCCTTCCGTCTCGATGTCCTCGACCGTCTCGCCGTACCGGAGCTCGACCCCCTCCGAAGCGCAGACCGCGGCCAGCCGACGGGTGAAGAGATGGGCGTCCCCGGCCTCGTCGTCCGGGTAGTGGATGCCCCCCGCAATCCGGTCGACCTGATGCCGGAGCGCCGACTCGAGGGCGGCGCACCCGGCGGGGTCCAGGGTCTGCGAACGCACGCCGAGCTCCGCGAGCATCTCGGCCGTCCGGCTCGTCTTCTCCATCGAGAGCGAATCGCGAAAGAGGTGCAGGGTGCCTAGCGGATTGGATTCGTAGTCGACTCCCGTCTCGCGGACGAGCTCGCGAAGGCGCTCGTGGCTGTAGGTGGACAGGCGAAGGATGTTCCGGGTGTTGCGGCGCCAGCGCTCCTGGTTGCACTGCCGAAGGAACTTGAGGCCCCAGAAGGAGAGACCGGGCAGGGCGCCGATCCGCAACAGGAACGGTGAGTCCTCCCGGCCGATCCACTTGAGGATCATCCCCGGAATCTCCGGGGATGCCCACGGGTCGGACATGCTGGGGGTGACGAGCCCGCCGTTCGCGAACGAGGTTTCGAGGCCGGCTCCCTCGCGGCGCTCGATGAGGGTCACCCGGCACCCGCTTCGGGCGAGGAACCAGGCCGAGGCGACCCCGACGACCCCGCCCCCGAGGACCACTACGCGCCGAGCACCCGCCACTCGAGCTCCCTGATGTCCGTGCCCTGATTGGCGGGCGCGCCGGTGAGACGGAGGTCGGGAGCGAAAGGCAGCTCGGAATCTGGCCTTCATTGGGATCCCTCTGTAACGATTCCCATCCGTGCGCAGGCTGCGGGCAGCAGCTCTTCCGACGGCGCCCGGAGCATCGTGATGCGCGGATGCGGCGGGCGCGCCGCCCCGGGATCGATCGCGAGGACCGGTCGGTCCAGCTCGACAGCGGCCTGCAAGAAGAGCTCCGTGACGCCGACCGAGAGCGACGTACCGACGAAGAGGAGACAGTCGAGGGTCTGGGCGGCGAGCAGGACCCGGCCCCACTGGTAGTCCTCGTGCTCGTCGTAGAACTCGTCGAACCAGAGCACGTGCTGGCGCAGCAGGCTCGCGCATGCGGGGCAGCGGGGCAGGTTCTCGGCCACCGGATCGGTGAAGAACGCGCTCATGTCGACCTCCGACCGGGCAAGCGACCCGCGGGGGGCGGCGTACTCGCAGCCGTGGCGGGTGCAGCGCGCCCGGTCGGCGCTTCCGTGCACCTTGACGAGGCGCTCGCTGCCGGCCCGCTCGTGCAGCGGATCGACGTTCTGGGTGACGAGCAGGAAGTGTCCGGATCGGCCGGCGTGCCAGCGCTCGAGGGCCGCAAGCGCGTGGTGGGCCGGGTTGGGCCGCTTGTCGAGCACCATGTCGAAGCGGCTCGTGTACCAGGACCAGCTTCCCGCCGGATCCGACTCGAAGAAGCGGCGCGTCCCGAGCTCGGTCACGTCGTTGTTCCAGATCGCGCCGGGGTCGGTGCCGCGAAAGGTCGGGATCCCGCTCGCGTGGCTCACCCCCGCGCCGGTCACTACCACCAACCGGCCATCGCCAATCGACGCGAGTTGCCGCGCGAGCGTGTCCGCAGCGTCATTCACGCCAGGTTCCGTGCATCGTCCGTCCGCGCGGCCGGCAACTACTGCACAGGGGGGCACCAGCGGGGGATTTCGCAGCACTGCGCGGCGCGCTTTGGGGCCGGGCGCACCGGTTCGCTGGTCTTCGGTCGAAAGGCGAGCGCGGTCATCTCGTTCTCCTTCGGGAAGGGCGGCGCGGCCGCCGCGAGCGGCATGCCGGCTCCGGACCCGATTCTAACGAGGCTTCGCCTCGGAACGACGAGGCATGTCGAGAGCGCGTGCATGAACGCGCACTCGCGGCACACCGGCGGACAACGCGGGTCCTGCACGAGGGGGGACGAGCGTCGGTGTAGACTGCGGGCGCGCGGTCGGTTGCGCGGCGGCCCGCCCGCGGGCTTCACACCGGAGGTGTCCCCCCATGAACGACTCCGCCACCATGCACGTCGGGCCGCTCGGCTCGACGGTCCACGTCCTTCACGCCGACCCCGGCACCATCGCCGGGCTCGCCGCCGTCGACTGGAACCGGCACTTTCGCCGGGTCTGCCTCGACCCGGTGCGCGGCCTCATCGTCTTGATGACGCCGTCCGGCCTGCACGAGAACCTGACCGACATCTTCGACCACATCGTGGACATCGCGGGGAGCACCCTCACCGGCGCGTCGAAGGCACTCCGCCACACCCGCCTTCGCCGCCCCGGCGATCCGCCCGGCACGGGCCTGGAGCCCGACGCGGCGTTCTACGTCGGCGAGAAAGCGGCACACTCCACTAAGGTGCTGATTTAATCCACTATTCTTGCTGGTGTCAAGGGCCGCGACTGCTTCTGATACTTGATCGACAGCAAGACCTTGAGCGCCTTCGGGACGCGCGTTGGTAGTAACGTTTGCTCGTCCCGTGATGATGCGGCCGGGTGGCCGCGGGGGACGGGCGTGGCGGCTGGAAACTGGTCGGCTTCCGACCGTCGAGGGCCGGGTGCCCCGGATTGCCAACCAGGAATGACCGCCGATTGGAGGGTGGAGAACTCCCCTCGGCGGTGGCGCTGAAGCTCCTGTGCGGGCGGTGCACTCGAACACGCGCAGGAGCCGCGGCAGCGGTGCCGGCCCGTTCGGAGCGATGCGGCGTCGCGGCGCGGACGGGCGGAGTCTGGGGCAGCGGGTATCCCCGGAACCCACACGATATTCTCGATGTTGCACATACCATTCTCACAATCACTTTGCTAAGCTCGAGTGTGGATATTTCCGTCCGACCGACACCACCGGATTCAGGGGGTACGCGCATGCACTTCGAGGAAACGAACGAGAGTCGCGGCGGTGCCCCTGTCCCGTCTCCATTGACACCGGCCGCCGCATCTGCGGTGTATAATTGCCCAGCGGCCCAGCGGCCATGACGTGCGCCCGGCGCGAGGCCGGCGCGCGCAGACCGGCTCCCTCCACATCCGCAGACGCCGCGCGCAGGCCTGAGCCGCGCCCCGGGCGTTCCCGCGCCCGCCTCTTCCTCCCCGCCCTCGCGTTGCTGCTCGGCGCGCTGCTGGCCGCCACCACGCCGGCTGCCGCACAACCCTACACCGCCTGGGAGTCCAAGCTGACGGTAGATGTGGCGACTGTGACACAAAATAACGTCAGTACAACATATAAGGGTTGCAACGACCACGGTGCATTAGACAACTGCTCCGAGGGACTCTCCGGCAACAGGAGCTTTGTATTCAGGGGCAAGACGTACACGGTCGAGGCCATC
>JAPOPW010000029.1 GCA_026712715.1 Immundisolibacterales bacterium
AGGCGGAAGACGAAGCGGCGGTCGCCCGCGTCCTCGACGAGGAGGAGACGCAACTGCGGAGCATCCTCGGAGACCTCGTCTTCGGGGTGGACGACGAGACGATGGAGAAGGTCGTGCTCGGGCTGCTCGAGGCGGGCGGCCTCTCGCTCGCGGTGGCCGAGTCCGTGACCGGCGGGATGGTGGCGATGCGGCTCACCGCCGTGCCGGGGGCGAGCGCCGTCTTTCGCGGGGGCGTGGTCGCGTACGCGAGCGAGGTGAAGCACGAGGTGATCGACGTCCCGCGCGGGCCGGTGGTGTCGCTCGACGCGGCACGGGCCATGGCCGCGGGGGCGGCGCGGCGTCTCGGGGCGGACATCGGTCTCGCGACCACCGGCGTCGCCGGCCCCGACGGCCAGGAGGGGCATGCGCCCGGCACCGTCTTCCTCGGCCTGTATCGGGACGGCGAGAGCGAGGCCCACGAGGTGCGGTTGCCCGGCGACCGCGAGCGGATTCGCCAGTACGCGGTCATCGCCCTGCTGAATCTCCTGCGGCTCCGGCTCGTCGGATCGAGCCTCCCCGTCGTGCCGCGCAACTGACGCGGGTCCGCCCGCCCTCCGCCGCGAGATGGAGCCGCAATCCGCCGCCACGCGAGCGCGGGCCTGCCGGTCGAGCCCGATGGAGCGAACGGGGGGTCCGCACGGCGCCTCGGGCACCGCGGGTCAAGATCCCGAGGGCCTGCTGCGGCGCATGTTCGCCGCCGCGGTGGACTCGGTGCGGGCCGATGCCTGCGTTCCGCCCGCCCTCCCCGAGCCGGCCGGGGGGCGCACGGTGGTGGTGGGCGCGGGCAAGGCGGCGGCCGCCATGGCTCGCGCCGTCGAGCGCACCTGGAGCGCGCGCGGTCACCCGCCCCCGGATGGGGTCGTGGTCACCCGCTACGGGCATGGGGTGGACTGCCGTCACATCGAGGTCATCGAGGCGGCCCATCCGGTCCCCGATGCGGCGGGACGAAAGGCGGCCGAACGCATCCTCGCGCTCGCCGCAGGGCTCGGGGGCGAGGACCTGCTGCTCTGCCTCGTCTCGGGGGGCGGTTCGGCGCTGCTCGCGGCGCCCGCCCCCGGGGTGACGCTCGACGACAAGCAGGCCATCAACCGAGCGCTGCTCGCGAGCGGCGCGAACATCACCGAGATGAACACGGTCCGCAAGCACCTTTCCCGGATCAAGGGCGGTCGGCTCGCCGCGGCGAGCCATCCCGCGAGGTGCCACGCGGTGCTCCTTTCGGACGTTCCCGGCGACGATCCCGCGACCATCGCCTCCGGCCCGACCGTCGCGGACCCGACGACGGTGGCGGACGCCCGCCAGGTGGCCGAGCGCTACGGCGTGCCGATTCCCGACCCCGTCGCGGCGTGGTGGGAGAGGGGGGAGTCGGAGACCCCGAAGGCGGGCGATCCGAGCCTTGCCCGCAGCACCGTGGAGGTCGTCGCGAATGCCCAGCGGGCGCTCGAGGCGGCGGCGCGGGTGGCGCGCGAGGCCGGCTTCGAGGCGCTCATTCTCGGCGACGCGATCGAGGGCGAGGCGCGCGAGGCGGCCCTCGTGCACGCCGGGATTGCCCGCCAGGCGCGCCGCTGGGGGCAGCCGGCGCGCCCGCCCTGCGTGCTCCTGTCGGGCGGCGAGACGACGGTGACCGTGCGGGGGGGCGGCCGCGGGGGGCGCAACGCGGAGTTCCTGCTCGCCCTCGCGGCGGCGCTCGACGACCTGCCGGGGGTCTTCGCGCTCGCCGCCGACACGGACGGGATCGACGGCACGGAATCGAACGCGGGGGCGGTGTACCGGCCCGGCCTCATGGCGCAGGCGCACGCGCGCGGCCTCGATCCGCGCGCCGCGCTCGCCGCCAACGACGGCTACGGGTTCTTCGCGGCGCTCGGGGCGCTCGTCGAGACCGGACCCACCCTGACCAACGTCAACGACTTCCGCGCGGTGCTGGTCGCGGGCGAGGCCGCGTAGGGTGCGCGCGGACCCGCTCGGGCCGGCCGGGCGGAGAGGGGAATCATGATGCGTTCGCGCAAGGCCAAGATCATGGCCACCCTGGGGCCGGCGAGCGATGATCGCGAGGTCATCGCGACCCTGTTCCGGGCCGGAGCGGATCTCTTCCGGCTCAACTTCAGCCACGGCGAGCTCGAGGACCACCGCCGCCGGGTGGAGATCATCCGTTCCGTGGAGGAGGAGGCCGGACGTCCGATCGGGATCCTCCTCGACCTCCAGGGGCCGAAGTTCCGGCTGGGGGCGTTCGGCGGGGACGGTACCGTGGAAGTTCACGCGGGCGAGGCCTTCCGCCTCGATCTGGACGACCGCCCCGGCGATGCGCGGCGAGTGACGTTTCCACATCCCGAGCTCTACCGCACCCTCGCGCCGGGAAGCACCCTGCTCGTGGACGACGGCCGGCTCCGGTTCACCGTGACCGCGCATGGGGAGGACTTCGCGGAGACGGAGGTCGAGGTCGGCGGCGAGCTGTCCGACCGCAAGGGCGTCAACGTGCCCGGGGTGGTCCTGCCGCTCTCGGCGATGACGGAAAAGGACCGGCGCGACGCCGCTCTCGGGCTCGAGCTCGGGGTGGACTGGATCGCGCTCTCGTTCGTGCAGCGGGCGGCCGACGCCGACGAGCTCCGCGGGCTCGTCGGCAACCGCTGCCGGACCATGGCCAAGCTCGAGAAGCCGGCCGCCCTCGATGGCCTCGCCTCCATCGTCGACGCGTTTGACGCGGTGATGGTGGCCCGAGGGGACCTTGGGGTGGAGATGCCGCCGGAGACCATTCCGACCGCCCAGCGGCGCATCGTGCGCGCCTGCCGGAGGACGGGAAAGCCGGTGGTGGTGGCGACCCAGATGCTCGAATCGATGATCACTTCGCCGGTCCCGACCCGGGCGGAGGCGTCCGACGTCGCGACCGCGGTGTACGAGGGCGCGGACGTCGTGATGCTCTCGGCCGAGACGGCGGCCGGGCAGTACCCGGTCGAGTCGGTGCAGATAATGAACCGGATCGTCGAGCAGATCGAAGGTGACGAGTACTACCGCGCGGGGATCGAGGGCGAGCGCATGAACCCCGAGTCGACGGTCGCGGACGCGATCTGCTATTCCCTCCAGAGCACCGCCCACGTGCTCTCCGCCCCGGCGGTGGTCGCGTTCACGGCGTCGGGGTTCTCCGCCCTGCGGGCCGCACGCGAGCGCCCGGCGGCTCCCATCCTCGCGCTGACCCCATCGCGGGAAACCGCCCGTCAGCTCGCCCTCGTGTGGGGAGTCCATCCGGTCCGGGTCGGCGACGTCGCGGACGAGCAGGAGATGGTGGAGGTGGCCTGCGATGTGGCGGTTCGCGAGGAGGCGGCCCGCCCGGGCGATCGGCTCGTCATCGCGGCGGGGGTTCCGTTCGGGACATCCGGCACGACGAACATGATGCGGGTCGCGGAGGTCCCGACCGGCGCCGGTGAGGGGACAAGTTCGTGAATTCCGGTTGCAAGGTCCTATAATTCCTCGCGCGGCAGGGTCGGCGGGCGCGATGTCCCCGCGCCCCGGTCGGGCTGCCAGGGGTACGACGGCCGGGCCGTAGGGGCCAATTTGAACCACCAGGAACGGGAGCAGGCGTGAAAGACAACTCCACTCGCGGGATCGACGACGTGCGCATCGAAGACGAGTTTGCCGTCGCGTCGCCGCGCGAGGTGATGACCGAGCACCCGGTCACGGAGTCGGCGGCCGGGACCACGTTCGGCGCTCGCCGGGACATCCGGCGGGTGCTCGAGGGCGAGGATGACCGGGCCATCGTCGTGGTCGGTCCGTGCTCGATCCACGATCCGGAGGCCGCGCTCGAGTACGCCGGGCGGCTCGCGCCGGTTCGCGAGCGGCTCGCCGGCGACCTCCTCGTGATCATGCGGGTCTACTTCGAGAAGCCGCGCACGACCGTCGGCTGGAAGGGTCTCATCAACGACCCGGACCTCGACGGCACATTCCGGATCAACCATGGCCTTCGCGTCTCCCGGCGCCTGCTGCTCGACCTCAACGAGATGGGAGTGCCGGCCGGGGTCGAGTTCCTCGACGTGTTCACCCCCCAGTACTTCGCCGACCTCGTGGCCTGGGGCGCAATCGGGGCGCGCACGACGGAGAGCCAGCTTCACCGCCAGCTCGCCTCCGGGCTTTCCTGCCCGGTCGGCTTCAAGAACGGCACCAACGGCAACGTCAGGATCGCGGTCGACGCGATCGGCGCTTCGCGCGCCTCCCATCAGTTCCTCGGGGTCACCAAGGAGGGGCGCGCCGGGATCTTCCGCACGAGCGGGAACCTCGATTGCCACGTCATCCTGCGGGGGGGCGACGAGCCCAACTACGGGGCCGCGGACGTCGCGAGCACGGGCGCGCTGCTCGAGAAGGCGGGGCTGCCGGCCCGGATCATGATCGACTTCAGCCACGCCAACAGCTCCAAGCAGCACGAGCGCCAGATACTCGTCGGCGAGGACGTGTCGGCCCAGATCGAGGGCGGCGACCGGCGCATCGTCGGGGTCATGATCGAGAGCAACCTCGTCGCCGGCCGCCAGGACGTGAAGCCCGGCGAGCCCCGGGTCTACGGACAGAGCATCACCGACGCCTGTCTCGGATGGGAGGACACCGAGCCGCTCCTCGATCGCCTCGCCCGCGCGGTCCGCGCCCGGCGCGACACCCCGAGCGCCGCCGCCGCAGCCGACTGACCCTTCTCCTCGACCTTCGCCGGGACGCGGAACCGCTCCGGGTCACCATCGGCGCTCGCGGCGGTTTGCGCGAGGATCCCCAGGTGCTCGTCGAGCAGCCTCGCACCCTCGACCGCGTGCGCCCCGGCGAAGGACCGTTGACCGAGCTCTCGGATGCGGAGATGGGGCGCGTCGAGGAGAGTCTGCTCGCCGTGCTGGGCGTGTTCCTCTGACCTCGTCGAGCCGGTCGGCCGCGGCACGATAGCTGCGAACCTCTTCCGCCGGCCCTGGTGACCCGTCGCGCAGCCCGCGACCGCGGCTCGTTCAATCGGCGATCCGATACAGCGCCTCCCCAGACAACAGAATTTCTGATGGGGCTTCGAAGAAATCGGTATTGGGAATGCTGCCCGCGAGTCGCTAAGTTGCGGCTGCCCGGCACCCGGTCCGAACGTGCGTACGCGAGGCTCGTTTCGGTCGGTAGCGTGCGGGGCAACGGACCGCACATGGGTGGAAGCCAAGAAATGGTCAATTCGCAGGAAGCGGTCGGCCAAGGGAGCGCATACCGCTATTTCACGCCGGTGGGCGGCCTGCCGTCGCAGCATTCGCTGCTGACGGACCGCGCGGTGGTCACCCAGGCGTACACGTTCATCCCGCGCGGCGCTCTGCGCGACATCGTCACCAGCCGCTTCCCGCACTGGCGCGCCACGCGCGCGTGGGTGCTGTCGCGCCCGGTGGCGGGCTTTGCGACGACGTTTTCCCAGGCGATCGTCGAGGTGGATCGGGGTGGCGGCAGCGAGCGCCCCGAGCCGGACCCCCACGTCGAGTGCGTGTTGTTCGTGATGTCCGGTGAATTGCGGCTCACGCTCGACGACGCGGTACACACGCTCTCGCCCGGTGGCTATGCCTACGTGGCGCCGGCCACGCACTGGACGGTCGCCAATGCGGGCGACGCGCCCGTCTGCTTCCACTGGATCCGCAAGGCGTATCACCCTCTGGAAGGTCTCGAAGCGCCCGATTGCTTCGTGTCGTGCGACCAGGACGTCGAGCCGGTGGCTATGCCGGGCACGAACGGCGCCTGGGCGACGACGCGTTTCGTGGACGCGGACGACCTGCGCCACGACATGCACGTCAACATCGTGACCTTCCGGCCGGGTGCGTCGATTCCCTTTGCCGAGACCCACGTCATGGAGCATGGGCTCTACGTGCTGGAGGGCAAGGGGGTGTACCGACTCAACCAGGACTGGGTGGAGGTCGAGGCCGGTGACTACGTCTGGCTGCGCGCCTTCTGTCCGCAGGGCTGCTACGCCGGCGGTCCGGGGCCGTTTCGCTACCTGCTGTACAAGGACGTGAACCGCATTGCGAAGCTCCCCGTCCCCGGTGCTCCCACGCCCGCGTAGCCCCCGGCCCGTTTGCTCGGCCCGTGCTCACGGGGAAGGGGAAGGTTCGAGCGGAGAAGAGCCCACTTGCCGTGCCGGGAGACCTCGGGCGACCTGACCGCCGGCGGGTTGCGCGGGCCTCGAGCTCTCGACCGGCGTCGCCCGACCGGAGTTTCCGGCCGACGACGACCTGATGTTGCATTCTTGAACCCGCTTCACGACGGGGCTCGCGAACCCCATCGGGCGCTCCACGCCATCGGCTGAGTGAGGAGCCACCGCTGGTCCGCCCGCCCAGAGCCGACCTCGCGTTGAATCGACCCGCTCGCATCAGCGGTATCGCTCGCCCTCGTCGCGGCGATAGCCCCAACCGGCGAGCAGGCCGGCGGCAACGGTGTAGCCGGCGATCCAGAGCCACGCGCCGGGAGACCACGGCGCGTCCGCGACCGCTCTCCAGGCGAGCTCCGCGACGTGCCTCGACACGAGGCACTGCGACACGGCTTCGAGCATGTCCGGAAAGAGCCGCGGCGAGAGGAACAGGCCGCCGCCGAACGCGAGACCGAGATAGACGATGTTGGCGACCGGGAGTGCCGCGCGAAACGTCACCCAGTAGCCGATGGCGATCCCCAGCAGAGCGAACGGCACGCTGGCGGCCACGAGCACGAGACCGAGACGCGCCCACGCGCCGGCGCCGAGGGCGACCGGCATGAAGACGTGGGCGACGACGATGACCAGCCCCGCGGCGGCGATCGCGAACAGCACCGCCGGCACCACGGCCCCGGCGAGACGCACGGCGACCGGTGCGGGGAGGATGCGTTCGAACGTCGACCAGGGGGAAGACCGGCCCTCCGCGATGCCCACGCCGAACTGGAAGAAGGCGACTCCCATCACCGCGAACACCGTGAACGAGGCCATGATCGCGTTGGCCTCGGCGGTCGTGTCGGCGAGCCCGACGCCGAGAAAGACCAGGATCACGCTCGGCATGGCGAGCGTCCCCGCGACGTAGGCGGGGGTGCGCAGCAGCGCGATGAGCCTCATGCGGACATGTGCGAGGGCGAGCATCATGCATCTTCCCGCGTCAGGCTGACGAAGGCCTCCTCGAGCCTTGCGGGCAGGACTTCGAGATCGCTGAACGCGACGCGGGTCTCGACGAGGCGCCGCACCAACCGGTCCGCATCGGGGGTGAAGAGGGTCACCACACCCGCCTCGAATGCGCTTCGCGAGACCGGATCGACGTCCGGAACCGCCTCCGCCCGGAACCGCACGCGGCGTAGCGTGATCCGGCTCGTGATCTCCCGGCGAGTTCCGTCCGCAACCAGCCGGCCGCGATGGATCACCGCGATGCGCTCGGCGAGCGCCTCCGCCTCCTCGAGGTAGTGGGTCGTCAGCACGACCGTGCCGCCGTCCTCGTGGAAGGCGCGGACCGTGTCCCAGAGCAGGCGGCGGACCTCCACGTCGAGCCCCGTCGAGGGCTCGTCGAGGAAGACGACCTCCGGATTGCCGACGAGTGCGAGCGCGGCGCCGAGCCGGCGCTGCTCTCCGCCGCTAAGCCCCCCCACCTGCCGGCCCGCGAGCCCACCGAGACCGAAACGCTCGTAGAGCTTCGCCTGGGGCATCGGATCGGGGTAGTGGGCGGCGACGAACGCAACGACCTCCCGCACCTTGAGCCCGGAGGGATACGCCGAGACTTGCGGGGTTGCCCCGATGCGCCGGCGGATGCTCTCGTCAAGGGGAGAGCCGCCGAGGAGCAGCGCCTCCCCGCGGTCGGGCACCCGGAGTCCGAGGAGGAGGCTGAGCGCGGTGGTCTTTCCGGCTCCGTTGGGACCGAGAAGGGCGAGGAACGCCCCCTTGGGGACGACCAGGTCGAGCCCCGCAAGGGCGGGTCGGGCGCCGAAGGCCTTCGCCACCCCGCGAAGCTCCGCGACCGCCCCCTCTCCCGCCCCGGCCTCCGTTCCCACGGCCGTGCGGCGCCGCCTCGTGGCGCCCGTCACGTCGGACCGATCACGTGTCGAAGCTCCCCCGGTTTCGTGAACGGTTGAGGACCGTCGCCTCCAAGCGTTCAGATGCATGCGCGCTCAATCTCATCGAGCGAGACCTCCGCGCTCCGCCCCGTTCGGCCAGGCGGAACCGGGCGGACGCTCACCCGGGGCGCGAAGTATCGGGGGGGCAGAGAGGAACGACGAAGCCCCAATCCCGCCGCCGAGAGGCGTCATCGGAAGGTGTAACCGGCGGAATCGCGATCAGGCGACGAGGGAGCGGGCGAGGGCGTGGATCTCCTCGACGTCCAGCACCTGGTCGTTGCTCTCGAAGAGCCGGGCAATGCAGGCGCGGTGCAGACGGAGCTTGAGCGAGCCGATCGCGAGGCCGCCGTAGGTACGCTTGCCGTGCCGATCATCGCCCCGATCGAAGGGCTCGATGCCGTCGATGCCGGAGGGCGGGGTGGTGCCCGGATCGGCCAGCACCTCGAGATCGGGATGGGTGCGCCATACGTCCTCGGGAAGGAGACGCACCCCGGCGGCCCCGGTCGCGACCGCGATCCGGCATCCGGAAAGCGCCTCCGTCAGCGACGACTGGTCGCCGACCGCGACCGGTTCGCAGGCGACATCGAACCGCTCCGCGACCCGGTCCGCCGCGGCGGTCGCTCGGTCGATCGCTCGCGAGCTCAAGCGGACGCTCGCTCCAGCCCGCCCGAGCAGCCCCGCGATCCGCTGGCCGACGGGGCCTGTTCCCGCGAGGACGATGGCCGACCGGCCGGCGAGGGGGGCGTCGCCCCCGCCTTCGTGCTCGGCCAGCATGAGGGCGACCGCGGCCGCGGCGGTCGTGTTCGCGCCGTTGCTGTCGAGCATGACGGAGACGCGGAAGCCGCCGAAGAACTGGCGCCGGACCGCCGCGAGCAGGGACTCGCCCGCCGCGAGGTCGCTCCCGCCGACGAAGAGCGCGGAGCTCTTCTTGTGCGCGGGGCCGCGCGTGTAGATGACCCCTTCCACGGCGGGCCCGCAGCTCTCCGGGGTGACCCCCGCAAGCGAGATCAGATGGTCCGCGCCGCCGTCGTAGGCGACCACCGCGTCGAAGGTGCTGGGGGTCCGGTCGGTATCGAGCTGAAAGAGGAGCTTCTTCATTTCGGGTGCGTGCTATGGTTGCGGGAATGGGGCTCCGGCGGGCGAGGATCCGCCGCGGGCCGTCGTCGAACATCCGGCAAGGGAAATCAGACGCTCGCCATGATAGTGGATCAGACCATCCGCGGGTTCCTGGACGAGCTCGCGTCGTCCGCCCCTACCCCGGGCGGGGGAAGCGCGGGCGCGCTCGTCGGCGCGGTCGGGGCCGCGCTCCTCGCGATGGTCGGCAACCTCACCGCCGGAAAGAAGGGCTACGAGGCGGTGGACCGCTCGATGCGCGACCTCGTCGTCGAGGCGGACCGGTTACGGGGCGCGCTCGTGCGGCTCGCGGACGAGGACGTGCGCGTCTTCGCGGAGGTGATGGCCGCCTATCGGATGCCGCGTGGCGACGACGCGGAGCGTGCCGCCCGCCGCACCGCCATCCAGGGAGCGCTTCGCGCCGCGACCGAGGCGCCGCTCGCGCTCGCCCGGGTGTGCTCCGAGGTCATCGAGCTCGCGGCGACGGCCGCCGAGGAAGGCAACACGAACGTGGTGAGCGATGCGGGGGTCGGGGTGGTCGCGGCGCACGCGGCGCTCCGCGCGGCCGCCCTCAACGTATACATCAACGCCGGCTCGATCGCGGACCGCGAGTTCGCGGACCGGTCGGTGTCCGAACTCGAGGGCCTGCTCGCGACGGGCGCGGAGCGGACCGAGGCGGTATTCGCGCGCGTTCGCGAGCGGCTTTGATCACGAGCGGCTCCGCGGGAGGAAGCATGAGCTACATCTTCATCGCCAGCATGGACGTTGATCCGGACAAGGAAGACCTCTTCAACGAGGTCTACGACTCCGAGCACATCCCCCTCATCCTCGAGGTTCCGGGGGTCCACCGCGCCACCCGGTTCACCGCGGAGTCGTTCGAGGTCGAGATCGGGGGCGAGCGCAAGCGCGTCGAGCCCGATGGGCCCCGCTACTCCGCCGTCTACGAGATCGACGGACCCGAGGTCCTCCTCAGCCGGGAGTGGATCGCCGCGGCCGAGAAGGGGCGCTGGCCCACCGAGGTCCGGCCCTTTACCCGCAACCGCCACCACGAGCTCCGCAAGCGGATGTAGACCCGTCCGCCCGGTGCCTCGGCACCGAGGCCACCCTCCAGGGGAACGGGCGGCGGCTACTCGCGCGGAACGGCCGGGGGACGCTGGCGCGGATCGACGCGCGCGGTCTTCACCGCGTGCTCGGTCGTTTGCATGATCTCGATCGGATAGCCCGAGATGAGGACGCTCGTTCCGGGCTCCGGTATCGATTCCAGGTGTTCGAGGATGAGCCCGTTCAGGGTCCTCGGCGCGAGCGGGCCGTCGCCCGAGAGGGAGGAGCCGATGGCCCGGTCGAGGTCGCGTACGCTCGTTCCGCCGTCCACGAGGAAGGTGCCGTCCGCCTGCGGGTGCACGTCGGCGGTCATCGCGGCGGCCCCGGTGGCGAACTCGCCCACCACTTCCTCCACGATGTCGGCCGGAGTCACCAGGCCCTGGACGTCTCCGTACTCGTCCACCACGAGAGCCATCCGCTCCTGCCGGGACTGGAAGGCGCGAAGCTGCACGTCGAGCGGGGTTCCTAGAGGCGTGAAGTAGGGTTCGCGGGCCGCCGCGCGCAGGGCCTCCACGCTGAACTCGCCGCGCCCGATCGGGCCAATCATCCGGCGGATCGGAACCACGCCTTCCACCGCGTTGACATCGCCCCGATAGATTGGAAGCCGGTTGCGGGAACTGGTGAGGATCGTCTCCATCAGGGACCGCTCGCCGTCGTCGAGGTCGAGGCCCGCGATCTCGTTCTGTGGAACCATGACGTGGTCCACGGTCACCTTCTGGAGATCGAGCAGGCCCACCAGCATGGAGCGATAGCGGTCGGACATCCGCAGTCCTGCCTCGCTCACCACCGTGCGGAGCTCCTCGGTGCTCAGCCGCTCCTCTCCGCGCTCGGTGAGCCGCATCCGCAGCAACCGCAGCAGCCCGTTGGAGAGCCAGTTCACGACTCGCACCAGCGGATACGCGACCCGCAGCAGCGGCGCGAGCACGCGCGCCGCCGGGAACGCGAGCCGTTCCGGGTGGAGGGCGGCCGCCGTCTTGGGCGCGACCTCGGCGAAGATGACGATGATGACGGTGAGCGCGACCGTGGCGAGCGCGATGCCGGCCTCCCCGAACAGCTCCAGCGCCGCCCACGTCGCGAGCGACGAGGCGAGGATGTTGACGAAGTTGTTGCCGAGGACGATGAGTCCGATGACCCGGTCCGGTTGCTCGAGCAGGCGCCGCGCCCGCCGCGCGCCCGGGTGGACCCGGGCCAGATGGCGCAGCCGGTAGCGGTTGAGCGCCATGAGCCCGGTCTCCGAACCGGAGAAGAATGCCGACACGACAATCAGCACCACCAGGGCCCCGATCAGTGCGACGAGAGAGAGGTCGGTCATCTTCCTCGAGAGGGGAAACGAGTTAGGATCATCGCATGTTCGAGGCCATCAGCGAACGACTCGCCCGCACCTTCGGAAGGCTGCGCCCCGGCGCTCGTCTCACCGAGGACAACGTCACCGATGCGCTGCGCGAGGTTCGTCGTGCCCTGCTCGAGGCGGACGTGGCCCTGCCCGTCGCGCGCGAGTTCCTGGAGCGGGTACGCGAACGCGCGGTCGGGCAGGAGGTGCTGAGGAGCCTGACTCCCGGCCAGGCGCTCGTCGGCGTCGTGCACGAAGAGCTCGTGCGGCTCATGGCGACGGAGCAGGCGGACATCGCCCTGAACGTTCCGCCCCCCGCGCCGCTCCTCGTCGCCGGGCTCCAGGGATCGGGCAAGACGACCACCTGCGCGAAGCTCGCCCGATGGCTGGACGAGCGGCACGGACGCAAGGTCCTGCTCGCGAGCTGCGACGTGTACCGGCCGGCTGCGATCGAGCAGTTGCGGGTGCTTTCCGGGGAGGTCGATACCCCCTTCTTCGAGACCACCGAGCGCGAGCCCGTGGCAATCGCCCGCGCCGCCGTCGCGGAAGCGCGCCGGCGATTCGTCGACTTCCTGATTCTCGACACCGCCGGCCGGCTGCACGTCGACGAGGAGATGATGCGCGAGGCGAGCGCGATCCACGCGGCCGTCTCGCCGGTGGAAACGCTGTTCGTCGCCGACGCCATGACGGGGCAGGATGCGGTGAACGTGGCGCGCGCGTTCAACGAGGCTCTCGCGCTGACCGGCGTCGTGCTCACCAAGGCGGACGGCGACGCCCGCGGCGGCGCCGCGCTCTCGGTTCGCTGGGTGACCGGAAAGCCCGTCAAGTTCCTGGGCACCGGCGAGAAGCTGGACGGGCTGGAAGCGTTCCATCCCGACCGGATCGCTTCGCGCATCCTCGGCATGGGCGACGTCCTGACCCTGATCGAGGAGGCCGAGCGCAAGGTCGACCGCGACAAGGCGGAGAAGCTGGCCCGCAAGATGGGTGCCGGCAAACGCTTCGATCTCGAAGACCTCCGCGACCAGGTCCGGCAGATGCGCGAGATGGGGGGGATGCGGAGCGTGATGGAGCGGCTTCCGGGCATGGCTCAGCTCCCCTCCGGTGCGATGGAACGGGTGGACGAGCGCGAGTTCGTCCGCACCGAGGCGGTGATCAATTCGATGACCCCTCACGAACGCACCCATCCCCACGTCATTCGCGGTTCGCACAAGCGCCGGATTGCCGCAGGTTCGGGGACCACCATCCAGGACGTGAACCGGGTGCTAAAGCAGGCGGATCAGATGCAGAAGATGATGCGCCGGGCACGGCGCAAGGGCGGCCTCTCGCGCATGATGGGGGCGCTCGATCCGGAGGGGATGCCGGATCTGATGGCGGGCATGCCGGCCGGTGCGGGGCCGGGACGGGCCGCCCGGCGGGGGGGCAAGCGCCGGCGCCTTCGATAGGCGAATTGCGCGCGCCCGGCATTGCGGGACCCGGGCGGTGGGGATACAATTGCCCGCTTTCCTCGCGGCAGGGGCGGATACGCGACCCATGGTAAAGATTCGATTGGCGAGAGCCGGGGCCAAGAAGCGGCCCTTCTACCACCTGGTGGCGGCCGACAGCCGCAGCCCCCGCGATGGGCGCTTCATCGAGCGGCTCGGCTTCTTCAATCCGATCGCGGTCGGCGGCGAAGTTCGCCTCCGGGTCGATACCGGTCGGGTCGACCACTGGGTGTCTCACGGCGCACAGCTCAGCGATCGGGCCTCGAAGCTCGTCGCCGAGGCGCGCGGACAGCTTTCCCTCGTTCCCGAAAGCGACGAATCCGTTTCGGGTGAAGAGGAAACCGTCGCCGCCGACTCGGGCGAGGTTGCCGAAGTCGCTGAAGCGGCCGTGGCCGCAGAAGCGGCAGGTTCGGCCGACGCGGCAGGTTCGGCCGACGCGGCCGGTCCGGCGGAGGCGGACGACACCGCGGGTGCCGGCGAGGCGTCCGGGGAGTCGTCGGAGACTCCACCGGAAGCTTCCGGGGAATCGTCCGGGAGCTCGTAGCGGCCCCGCCGATGGGTCGTCCCGCCGAGGTGCCGGTGGGTACGGTCGGGCGGGCGCACGGCGTCCGAGGCTGGGTACGGGTCCGTTCGGACATGGACCCGGCCGAGGATCTGCTCCGTTACGATACGTGGCTCCTGGAGTGCGCCGGCTCGTGGCGGCCCGTCAGGGTCCGCTCGGCCCGGCCGCATGGAACCGCCCTCGTCGCGCACTTCGACGGGGTCGACGACCGCGACGCCGCCGCGGCGCTTGCCGGAACCCGGGTCGGGTTGCCAAGAGAAGCGCTGCCGGCTCTCGAGGACGGCCAGTATTACTGGGTGGACCTCATCGGGCTCGAGGTGTTGGACGAGGTCGGCAGGTCGCTCGGGACGGTGCGGGAAATGATCGAGACCGGCGCGAACGACGTCATGGTGATTCGCCCGTGCGTTCCCGCCGCATGCGATGGCACCCGGGCCGAGGACCGGATCGTTCCGTTTCTCGTCGGGGACGTGGTTCGTGAAGTGGATCTCGCGGCGGGTCGCATCCGGGTTTCGTGGAGCGGCGTGGATGACGCCTGACGAAGGCGCCGGCACGGTGAGCGGCGGGGGGCCGCTGAACATCGCGGTGGTGACCCTGTTCCCCGCGATGCTCGACGCCCTGCGGGTCGGAGGAGTGGCCGCGAGGGCGTCCGAGCGCGGGCTGTTCACGGTCACTGCGTACAACCCGCGCGACTTCACCTCCGACCGGCATCGCACCGTCGACGACCGTCCTTACGGAGGCGGCCCCGGCATGGTGATGATGTTCGAGCCGACGTTTCGGGCGATCGAGGCGGCCCGCGCCGGGGTGGGCGGCTCCTCCCCGCTGACGGTGCTCCTCAGCCCCCAGGGCCGGGCGCTCGATCAGTGCGCCGTGCGCCGTCTCGCCGATTGCCGGCGCCTGGTCCTCGTGTGCGGCCGCTACGAGGGGGTGGACGAGCGGCTCGTCGAGGCGGCCGCCGACGAGGAGATTTCGCTTGGCGACTTCGTGCTGAGCGGCGGCGAGCCGGCTGCGCTCGCCCTCATCGACGCGATGGTCCGGCTTCTTCCGGGCGCGCTCGGGCATCAGGATTCGGCCGCGGAGGATTCGTTCGCGGAAGGGCTTCTCGACTGGCCGCACTACACCCGGCCGGAGCGGCTCGCGCCGGAGCACGGCGGGCGGGCGGTCCCGCCCGTGCTGCTCGGCGGCAACCATGGCGCGGTGCGCCGCTGGCGGGAGAAGCAGGCGCTCGGGCGGACCTGGTTGCGGCGCCCGGACCTGTTGCGTGGGCTCGACACGGGGCGCGAGGCGCTCCTTGCCGAATTCATCGCCGAACATCGCGCGGACGGGTAGCGCAGGAGGCTTCGGCACGTCAGAATTCGCCGCTTGGCCCGCGCAGTGTCGCGGGGGCACGGCGCGCGAGGCGCGAGAAACGAGTCGCGGACGGCCCGGACGCGGCACAGCAAGGCAGGACGGATCTCGGAAAATGAGCAAAATCATCGACGAAATCGAACGCGAGCAGATGGTCGACGACATTCCGGAGTTCGCGCCGGGCGATACGGTGATCGTTCGGGTCCGGGTTCGGGAAGGCACCCGCGAAAGGGTCCAGGCCTTCGAGGGAGTCGTCATCGCAATCCGCAACCGCGGCCTCAACTCCGCGTTCACGGTCCGCAAGGTCTCCCATGGCGAGGGGGTCGAGCGGGTATTTCAGACCCACAGCCCCGCGCTCGCCGGTGTCGAGGTCAAGCGTCGCGGAGACGTGCGCCGGGCGAAGCTCTACTACCTGCGCGAGCGCTCCGGACAGTCGGCCCGGATCAAGGAGAAGCTGAAGCGCAAGTGACCGATGCGGACACCATCGAGGGTTTCCTCGACTCGCTCTGGATGGAGCAGGGACTGAGCGAGAACACCCTCAAGGCGTACCGGGCCGACCTCACCCACTTCGCACGCTTCGTCAACGCCCGCCGGCTCGGCCTTCTGGACGTCGAGCGCGGCCATGTCCTCGACTACCTCGTGTCGATGCTCGAAGCGTCGCCACGAACCACCGCGCGACGCCTTTCCGCCCTTCGCCGCTTCTATTCCCACCAGTCGCGGGCCGGGCTGATCGGAAGCGATCCGATGGATCGGATCGATGCCCCCCGACTCGGTCGACCGCTCCCCGAAACCCTGACCGAAGCGGAGGTGGAGAGCCTTCTCGGCGCCCCCGACGTCGACACCGCGCTCGGCTTTCGCGACCGCACGATGCTCGAGGTGCTGTACGCGACCGGGTTGCGCGTGTCCGAGCTGGTCGGGCTCGGAATCTCCCAGGTGAGCCTTCGTCAGGGACTCGTGCGGGTGACCGGCAAGGGTGGGCGGGAGCGCCTCGTCCCCCTGGGCGAGGAAGCGCTGGACTGGCTGGAACGGTTCGTTCGCGGCCCGCGCGCGGAGATCCTGAACGGTCGTACCGCGGAGGCGGTGTTTCCGAGCCGCCTGGGCGCGGCGATGACCCGGCAGGGGTTCTGGCTGCTCATCAAGCGCTACGCGGCACGTGCGGGGATCGTCCGGACGGTGACTCCGCATACCCTCCGCCACGCGTTCGCCACCCACCTCCTCAACCACGGGGCGGACCTTCGGGTGATCCAGTTGCTGCTCGGGCACCGTGATATCTCCACCACCCAGATCTACACCCACGTCGCGCGCGAGCGGCTCCGCAGCCTCCACGCCGAGCATCACCCCCGCGGATGAACACCTCGGTTTCGAGCGCGGTCTCCGCTTGAATCGCGCCGGGTCCGAGGGAGGCCGTCCGGTCCGGATTTCGCCCGCGGCGACGCATCCCCGAAGCTCGCGCCGGCCCGCCGCCCCGGTCTCGGGCGGAGGCCCGACCACGCTGCCCGGGAAGTCTTTCGTGGAGGACCCGGGCCGTGGGGGCTCGCGAGGCTTGGAGACCTCGGGAAGCCCGGAACGGCCCGGCCGGCAAGATGCTCACCGGCGCGGCGCGATACTGCAGCGCCCCCGTAAATTTCGATAGACTGACACGGTCGGACCACGGCAAGGACGGCTACCCTCTCCAGAATGCGTCCGCCGGCGCCGAGGCCGCACGGGCCGCCATGCCGCATCGCGGACACCGGCAGGTGCGCTTCCGCACGAGGACGATTCCCGCCGACCGCGCGGGAGACGGTTCTCTGCACCGTTCCGGAACTTACAGGAGATGACATGGAGACGACTCAGCACGAGAAGGAGTCCGGGCCGACCCACATTCTCGTCGTCGACGACGAGCCCGACATCGAGCTTCTCATGCGGCAGAAGATGCGGAGAAAGATCCGTGCGGGGAAGTACAGCCTGGATTTCGCGCTGAACGGACTCGAGGCGCTCGCGAAGCTCGACGAAGAGCGGGACGTCGGCTTCGACATGATCGTGACCGACATCAACATGCCGAAGATGAACGGGCTCGAGCTCCTCGGCGAGCTCGCGAAGCGAGGCGCCGAAGTCAAGTCGATCGTCGTCTCGGCCTACGGCGACATGGACAACATCCGCACCGCGATGAATCTCGGCGCCTTCGATTTCGTGACCAAGCCGGTCGATTTCGTGGACCTCGAAACGACCATCGAACGCACGATCGATCATATCCGGATGTGGCGCGAAGCGATGGAGTCGCAGAATCAGATCCGCGCCCAGGAGGCCAGGCTGGACATCGCTCGGAGCCTCCAGCAGTCGGTCCTTCCGACGGAGATGCCGACCAGCCATCGCTACGAGATCCATGCGGGATTCTTCCCGGCACGAGACGTTGGCGGAGACTTCTTCGACATCGTGAGGCTCGAGAACGAGCGACTGGGGCTCGCGGTGGCGGACACGTCCGGAAAGGGGATCCCCACCGCCCTCTTCATGATGGGGGCGAGGAGCGTCCTCAAGGGGACCGCGATCGGGTCGAGCGAGCCCGGCACCGTGCTCTCGGAGATGAACCATGTCATCGAGCAGGACAACCCGAACAGGATGTCCGTGACGGTTCTGTACATGGTTTACGACCCGAAGTCGGGCGAGATGCACTATGCGAACGCCGGCCACCCGAGTCCGTTCGTCGTGCGTCGTGACGGGAGCTGCGCGGAGTTCGATCCGGTGCAGGGGTTGGCGATCGGACTGGACGGGGACGCCGCCTACGAGGAAGGGACGACGACACTCGAACGCGGCGAGACCCTCGTCATCTACTCCGATGGCGTGCTCGGTGCGCGGAACGAATCCGGGGAGGAGTTCGGGGTCGAGCGCCTCGGGCGGGTGTTCGAGGGCAACGCGCCCGACGGGGCTCGGGAGGCGCACGAACGAATCATGCAAGCCGTGAACGGATTTGCCGTGAAGGGCGAGGACCGCGATGACATGACGGTCCTCGCGGTCCACCGGAGGTAGCCGGCGGGCAGGCGAAGGCGCCGCCCTTCGTCGCAGGCGGGGCGGGGCGTTTTCCGCGGGGGCGCTTACAGCCCCGGTTCTCGCCGGTCGCCGCGAGCGCGCCAGCGGGCGTCGGCGAGTACCACCGAGGTCTCGATCTGGCGTTCCGGGACGGTCCAGTAGCGCCGCAGCAGGCTCGATTTCTCCGGCCCCGGGACCGTCTCGAATCCGTGCCGGAGATAGAAGGCGATCGCCCAGTCGGCGGCGGCCCAGGTGCCGATGAGGACGGGACGATCCGCGCGCCCGAGCAACCCTTCGAGCAGTGCGGATCCGATCCCCGACCGCTGACGGTCGGTCGCCACGTAGGCATGGCGGATCAGGGTCACGTCCTCGACCGCCTGGATGCCCATCACTCCGACGAGACCGTTCCCGGCAATCTCGTATCCGTCGAATGCGATACCGGCCGCGATCTCGGAAGCAAGCTCCCCGACGGGCATGTAGGGGTCTTTCCATCGATCGTCCGGAATGATGCCGCGATAGGCCCGCGCGGCGTCGTTGATGATCGCGAGTATGCGGTCGAAATCGTCCGCGGTGCAGCGCCTGATCATGGGCGGGTAACGAGTGCGCCGACCGGAACCGCCACGTCCCTGGGCCGCCCGGGCGGAATGCGGTAGCCGGCGCGGGCCGCGAGCACCGGCCGTGAGACGCGGATACCGCCGCCGCATGCCTTCGCTGGCCGGACCGCAGTCATGTGCCCGGCGGCGGAACCGTACCGCGAGCTTCCAGCCGCGCAACCGGCCGGGCCCCCACGCCCCGGCGCCCCGTCGACCCGGCGCGAACCAGGGACGTTGCGCCGTGCGTTGCCGGCGAACGCACCAGCAGTGAAAAATGCGGCGGCCTCCACCGGCGGCACCCTCCTGTCCCGGCGCGCCCGGAGGCCCGCCATGCATTCATCGCGATTCTAGCGAGATTGCGCGTCGGACCGACGAGACCTGTTCGAGGTCACCCATCCTGGTTCAAGATCCGGCCGCTGCGTACAGGGAGAAACGCAAGCATTTCTCTTGGTAGCAGCCTCGTACGTCTCGTTCCCGAAACCGATTTGCAAACCTGACTCGTCGTCAAGGATCGGGACCCCTCAAGGAGTCCAGCCGAACGGTCCATTCGGCTTCGCACGGGGCCGCGGCTCGAGTTGCCGCCGGCCGACGAGTGCAACATGCCGCGACCGCAATCGGGTCCGATGATAACCTCGCGTTCCGGCCGACCCTTCGAGCCGCATTTTCCGGAGCCGGGTCAACGGACTCGAGGCCGAACCGGGAGTGGGCTGGGGGAGGGGGCGCGGCCATCGTGTACCGGCGCAGCGGGAGACTTCGATTGCGGACGTGAACTCTCCGGACGACCCTCTTCCGCGGCACAAGAACGACTTCGACCGGGTCTATGATCTGGACGACCCGAGCCCGTACTTCAACGCCTTGCGACCGTCCGACTACCGCATGCCGGGGGTGCTTGCCGGCGCGCTGAGGGCGATTCACGGCGCGGCGTGCTCCGCCCGCGGCGCGGGCGGAGCCCTGCGGGTGCTCGACTTCGCGTGCGGGTACGGTGCGGTCGGGGCGCTGCTGCGCCATTCCGTCGCAATGGCGGACCTCTACGCCCGGTACGCCGGGCGTAGCTGGCAACGGGGCGACGGGCGGAAGTTCTGGCCGGAGGACGCCCGGCACTTCGCCGCCCGGCGCGAGGGGTCCGAGGCGTTCGAGATCGGTGGGACCGACATCGCCCGGACCGCTCTCGACTACGCCGTGGCCATGGGTTTTCTCGATTTCGCCTTCCACGAGAACCTGGTCGACTGCGCCCCGAGCGAGGCGATGGGACGGTTCGTCTCCGGGGCCGACCTGGTCGTCGAGAGCGGTTCCCTGGGCGAGCTGCTCCCGGTCGCGTTCGAGCGCGTCCTCGAGGAAGCCGGCGCCCGCCCGCCCTGGTTTCTCTTCTGCCCCCGTCCCGACTTGGACTGGTTGCCGCTGGACGCGCTGTGGGCGAAGCGGGACTATCGTTCCGAGAGTCTTGGAACCGAACCAGTGCGCTATCGAAGGCCGCTGGGAGCGCCGGAGCGCGCGGACATGCTGCGCGCGACCCGAGCGCTCGGTAAGTCGGACGATTCGGTGATGCGGGACGGGTACCTGTTGGTCGACCTGATGTTGGCGAGGCCCGAGGCCGATGTGGCGAATCCACCGATCGGACAAATGCGCGCAAGCTACGACTGAGCGGAGTGCCCGCCGGGGCCGTCGCAAACGCGTCTTCGCACCTGACGCGTCGAACCGTCCGCCGCTTCCTTTCGGGGCCGGTGTCCGTCCCTCGAAGGGGCCGGTTCAGGCGGGTTCCAGCACCTCCGCGATTCCGATCGCCGCCTCGCCGCCGCCGCAGTAGAGCAGGTATGTCCGGCCCTCCTCCTCGTGGATGCAAGGGTCCCGGAGCTGGCGCACCACTTCGGTGATCTGACCTCGAGCCGACGGTGCGACGCGCAGGGCGGCCCCTTCCCAGTCGCGCTCCGGTTCGAGCACCGCACGGGTGCCCTCTTCGCGCCATTCCGTCCACGCGCCGCCGATCCCGACTCTCGAGTGAAGGATGCGCTCCGGCGCGTCGCCGACTCGTGACCAGAAGACGTCGAGCGCATCCCCGGCGCAGCGCACCGCCGCGTGGCGCATCTCGGGACAGAACAGCACCGGACCCGATTCGAAGCCGGTGAGCCCGTCGCGCGAACGGCGCAGCTCCCCCGGCATCACGAGCGCGTAGTGCCATCCGCGATGCCGGAAGACTCGAAAGTACGAGTTGCCGAGGATTTCCGGGCGAGCCTCGAAGTCGATTCCGTCCGTGGACACCGCGACCCGGGTGCGCTGCTCTCCGTCTTCGAGCATGCCGTGGTAGTACATCCGAATCTCGCGGCGGTCGTGGTCGACGTGCACGTCGGGCGACGCGATGTGGGGATGGAGATAGTCCTGCTCGATCGTCCACGCCGCTTCCCTTCGCTTCCGCTCGCTGACTGCCGCGGGCCCCGGTCTCTCGGTTGTGAAGTACGAATCCTCCAGGGTCAGGGTCCCCGGCGAGTGCATGCGCCACGGTCCGGTGAGCACGTCCGCGACGGCGAGCCTGATGTACGCGCCCTTGTGGTCGGCAAAGTACAGGTAATTGCGACCGAGCGGCCGCTCGATCCAGTCGGGGACGCGAATGAGCGACGGGCCGTTGATGTTCGAGCCCATCCGGTCGTCCATGTAGGGCCGGATGATCGGCTCGTCCAGAAGTCGTGCAACTCTCACCGTGGGCATTTCATCGCCTGTGGGTTCGGGGCCGACACTCGAGGGGGTCCTGCGTGCGGCCGTCCCTGACCCCCCACCCGCCCTGCTAAACTCGCGTGCGGCCGCGCGCGCCACGACCCTCGGGCATGACCCGATCCGGGCGCTGTGTTCCAGCCTTGCGGCATCGGACGGCATCAGGGCAGTACACGCGAATTCTTGCACACCCAAGGAGAACGGGAATGAAGAAGTCGGACATCTCGAATCATGTGTCGGCGGAGACGTCGCTTGCGAAGGTCGACGCGGAGGGCGCGTTGAACGCAGTGCTTTCGGCCATCTCGGATTCCCTCGCACGGGGGGAGTCGGTCACCATCGCGGGGTTCGGCACCTTCTCGGTGAAGAGCCGTCCGGAGCGAATGGGCCGCAATCCCCGCACCGGGGAGAGCATCATCATCGCGGCCTCGAGAGCACCCTCGTTCAAGGCCGGTAAGGCCCTCCGCGACGCGGTCGGCTGACACGACGGCCCCGCCGCCCGCCGGGACGGGCGGAGATCGCTTCCTCCGCGAGATTCCATCGAGCGCGCCGATTCCGGCAATTCCTCGATGGCGGGGTCCGCGATGCGGCCGGGCAACGAGCCGGTGCCGGGGCTCGGCCCGGCCCGGCCCGGCCCGTGGGGGAGGAATCGAGCGTGAACGGCCGGTCGGGGGCCGGAGGTCCTGCCCGGCCGGGCCCGGACCCGGGTCCGCAACGAACCGGGCCTTCGCGAAGGGGAGACAGACCATGCGCGACCAGTACGATGCCGTCATCATTGGCGCCGGAGTAATCGGCGCCGCAACCGCCTACGAGCTTGCGAAACTCGGCTACCGTACCCTGAACGTGGACCGGAACCCGGCTGCCGGTTACGGGCCGACGTCGAACTCGTGCGCGATCGTCCGGGTCTACTACTCGACGTTCGATGGTATCGCGCTCGCCTGGGAGGGGTATCACTACTGGAAGGATTGGGTGAAGTACCTCGAGGCCGAAGACGAGCGTGATCTCGCGCAGTTCATCGACTGTGGCTGCGTCGTGATGAAGACCGATCACAACGGGAACCTCGAAAAGCACCTCCGTCTCTCGAGGGAGCTGGGGATCCCTTGCGAGGAATGGGATCGATCGGCGATCCGCGAGAGGCTGCCCCTCTATGACCTGCGTCGCTTCGGACCGCCGCGGGCGATGCGCGACGAACGCTTCGGCGAACCGAGCGGAGGCGAGATCGAGGGTGCGGTCTTCTGGCCGACCGGCGGTTACGTCTCCGATCCGCAGCTTGCGTCCCGGAACCTCCAGCGTGCGGCGGAATCGAAGGGCGGCGAGTTTATCTTTCGCCGTGAGGTCGTGGACATTCTCACCGCTGGCGGCCGGGTGGGCGGCATCACCCTCGACGGTGGGGTCACCGTGCGTGCGCCCGTCGTCGTCAACGTGTCGGGCCCGCACTCCGCGGTCGTGAACGCCATGGCCGAGGCGCTTGGGGACATGACGATCGAGACGAAGGCGCTTCGCCAGGAGGTCGTTCACGTCCCGGCTCCGCCAGGGTTCGACCTCGCATCGTGCGGCTTCGTCGTATCCGACAGTGACATCGGCTGCTACACCCGCCCCGAGACGGGCAACCACATCCTCATCGGCAGCGAGGATCCGGAGTGCGATCCCCGCGAGTTCGTCGACCCCGATGACTATGTTCGCGACCTCACCGATCAGTCAACCGTCCAGGCCTTCCGGTACGGGCAGCGGGTGCCGACCCTCGGAATTCCGTCGAACCTTCGCGGGGTTGCCGATCTCTACGACGTGACCGACGACTGGATCCCGATCTACGACAAGAGCTGCATGCCGGGCTTCTACATGGCGATCGGATCCTCCGGGAACCAGTTCAAGAACGCCCCGGTCGCGGGCAAGATGATGGCGGCGCTCATCGACTACTGCGAGGGGGGGAACGATCACGACGTGCACCCGCTCACCTTGCGCCTCGACTACATCGGACGCGAAGTGAACGTCGGCTTCTATTCCCGCAAGCGCGAGATCAACGCCGAGAGCAGCTTCACGGTGCTCGGCTGAGCGTCGCCCCGGGCTCGTCCGCGCCAAAGGACCATCGCGATCGGGCGGATGCCGACATCGCCTCCTTCCGGAGCGTGCGTACGAATTCACCGGGCGCTCCGGGGCGCGGACGTCGGAATCGTGTTCGCGTCGCACGATGTGCGAGCCTCGCGAACGGATCTGCGGTCAGGGCGGGATCGAGATGCCCACCCGGGTAACATGACGCATCCAGGTCGGAGCCGGGAGCGAACATGACGATGACGACCCGCGAGCGAGTCCATGTGGAGAGAGCGGGAGTGGTCGTCATGGGCCTGTCGGCCGCGGACGCATTCCCCCTGTTCAATGCGGAGGGAGAACGACGATGGGTGGCGGGATGGGACCCGCGCTTCGTGCACCCTGTCGAGACCGGCGCGGGAGAGGGCTGCGTCTTTCAGACCACCAAGCCGGGGGCGGGAACCGCGACCTGGATCCAGACGCGGCACGAACTCTCCACCCGCTCCGCGTCGTTCGTTTACGTGATTCCGGACCACCACGTTGCCATGGTGGACGTGGACGTGATTGCCGACGGCGAGGGCCGGAGCAAGGCGCGCGTGAGGTATAGGATGACCTCCGTCTCATCCGCCGCGGACAACTTCGTTCGAGAGTTCGGCGAATCCTTCGATGATTTCATGGGCGAGTGGGCGGATGCCGTTCAGCGACACATCGTCGAGGGTGTGCCCTTGCCCGGACGGTGATGGTCGTTCGTTCGAGACGAGGGTCCGTCGGAATTCCGAACGGCGATGCCCGCGGCAGGACGGTTGCCGCCGCTTTCGCCCCTGGCCGGGAAGGGGGAGGCTGAATCGACCGGACGGCGCCATCGGCGCGGTCGCGGAAGAGGGCAGGGCGGTTGCTGCGCGATACCCCGACGTTCTGGTTCGACCTCGAATCCGACGACGTACGCGAGGATCTCCATGCGGGGGGATCGCGTGCTTCCGGGGGGCCTCGCGGACACCTCGCCATTCGGGGATGACGGGGCGAAGCGGCGCTCGCGTACCGCGCCCCGGGCGTTCATGATCGGGGATGCCTCCCCGCGTGACCGGATGAACATGACGCGCAATCGCATCGTTGAAGAGAACAAGCTCCCCGGCGCCCCCTCGACCGAGTGGGACGTGAACGGCTGGGGCGACCCGAGCATCCAGGGCTTCGGCCACGACATCAGCATCGACCCCGGCGAGACCATCTTCTTCAAGGTGAAGACCGACTCCCCGGACTATCGGATCGACATCTACCGCATGGGGTGGTATGCAGGACTCGGCGCGCGCCTCGTGGACACCGTCGTCCCGTCGGTGCCGCTTCCCCAGCTCCAGCCCGAAGGTGTCCGCGATCCCGCGACGCGCCTTTACGACTGCGGGAACTGGGCCGTGTCCGCGGCCTGGACGGCGCCGGACGACGCGGTCTCCGGGATCTATTTCGCGCGCCTCGTTCGCAAGGATCCGGAGCCGGAGCCCGCCCCCTGGCGGGCCGACCACTCGCTCACCCCGCCTGCCGTCCGCCCCGAGGCGGTCGCGCACGCCTACGGATCCCTCGGTCACGGGCGGCTTCGCATTGCGCTCCGCGAGCCGCGCGCGAGCCACATCTACTTCGTCGTGCGCGACGACGCGAGCCGCTCCGACATCCTGTTCCAGACCGCCGACACCACCTGGCAGGCGTACAACCGCTACGGCGGCCATTGCACCTACGGCCGTCTCGATCCCGAGCACCCCCGCCAGCACGGGGGACCGCCCCGCGCCTACAAGGTGAGCTACAACCGTCCCCTCGAGACCCGCCACTACCGGGCCGTGAACACCGTGTTCAACGCGGAGTACCCCTTCGTGCGGTTCCTGGAGGCCAACGGCTTCGACGTGAGCTACACCACCGGCGTCGACAGCGACCGGCGGGGCGAGCTCATCCGCAACCACCGGCTCTTTCTCTCCGTCGGGCACGACGAGTACTGGTCGGGGCGCCAGCGGCGCAATGTCGAGGCGGCGCGCGACGCCGGCGTTCATCTCGCCTTCTTCAGCGGCAACGAGGTCTTCTGGAAGACGCGTTTCGAGCCCGGAATCGCCGGAGACGAGGCGCCGTACCGGACCCTCGTCACCTACAAGGAGACTCACGCCAACGCGAAGATCGATCCGGTGCCCGACGTGTGGACCGGCACCTGGCGGGACTCGCGCCCCTTCAACCCCGAGGGGCCGCAGCCGGAGAACGCGCTGACGGGCACCATCTTCACCGTGAATGCCTGGCGCAACGATCCGATCATCGTCCCGGCCGAGTACGCGCGGCTGCGCTTCTGGCGCAACACCGACGTCGCACGCCTCGAGCCGGGCGAGCGAGCGGTGCTCCTCAAGGGGCTGCTCGGACACGAATGGGACGAGGACCTCGACAACGGGTTCCGTCCGCCCGGGCTCTTTCGCCTCTCCGAGACCACCATCGACAACGTGCCGTACGTCCAGGACTGCGGCTCGGTGTACGACTCCGGCACCGCCACCCACCACCTCACGCTTCACCGCCACGCGAGCGGCGCTCTTGTCTTCGGCGCCGGCACCGTGCAGTGGGCGTGGGGGCTCGACGCCCACCACGATACCGAGACCGGAGTGCCGCCGGAGCGGGTGAACGAGAACACGACGCGGGTCGGGGTCGACCCGAACGGTCCGGACCGGAACGTCCGCCAGGCCACGGTCAACCTCTTTGCCGACATGGGGGTCCAGCCCGCGACGCTGGTACCGGACCTCGTCCGTGCGGAAGCCTCGGAGGATCGCGAGCCGCCGGTCTCTCGCATCGACGAGCCGCGGGCCGCATCTTCCCTGCCGCCGGGACCGGTGCGGATCTCGGGCGCGGCGCACGATCGCGGGGGCGGGTGCGTCGCCGCGGTCGAAGTGTCGGTAGACGGTGGCGCGACCTGGCACCCGGCGACGGGGCGCGAGACCTGGCGCTACGAATGGACGCCCGAAGGGCCGGGCCCCGGGACGATTCGGTGCCGGGCGGTCGACGACAGCGGCAACCTCGAAGCGCCGGGCGCGGGTATCACCGTCACCATCGTGGAGAAAGCGTGAGGGACGTGGCGCGGCGCGTTCAGCATGCGCTCCGGCATGGCACGGCCGGCAGGACCGCCGGAGTTGCTGCCGAAGCCACGAACCGGGGCATCCCGGGAGGGGGCGTTCGCAAGCGTCGGTCGAATCGCTTCGCCGGTGCTCGCGAACCGCTACGATCGGGCGGCATCGAGCCGCCGGCGTACCGCCGGAAGCGGCGACGGGAGAGGAACACGCAATGGCACGGGACTCGCAAGTTACGCAAGCGCTCCGCACGCAGGTTCGCGAAGAGCTTCGAGAGGTCGAGGAGATCCGGGATCCCGATCTGCGGGAGAAGGTGGTCGAGGCATGGGCGCTCGCAATCGCGCGCAGCAGCTTCACGGCGATCGGCGACATCGCTCCATCGGGCAATCCCGGGGTGATGACGCTACGGCGCGGCACCCAGGTGGACCACCTGCGAGGCGTCACCCGTCTGGCCATGGGGATGGCAGATGAGCTCATGGCGAATTTCCCGGAGCTCGAGATAGACCGCGACATCGTCATCGCAGGGGCGCTTTGCCACGACGTCGGCAAGCCGTGGGAGTTCGACCCCGAGAACCGGAAGCGGTGGGAGTCCAGGCCACGCGCGGCCGGCCTTCCGTCGGTGCGGCCCCCCGCCTATGGAGCGCACCTTTGCTTCACGGTCGGTCTGCCGGAGGAGGTGGCGCACTGCGCCACCGGCCACTCCGGAGAAGGCGAGCTCCTCGTGCGCAGCCTCGAGAACACGATCGTCCACCATGCCGACCACGCATTCTGGAACATCATGCATGCTGGCGACATGATCGTGCCGGAGAGCGTGCCGGGGCGAAAGCACGTGGACTAGTTGGCGCCTACCGCCTGCCTCCCGCGTCACCTCCTGTGGCGTGGATGCCGGCCGGCTGCTTCCGGATCCGTGCCGGGGTTGGCGACTCGTTCGGGTCCGACCGGGCTACCGGCCGGCCTGCGCGAACTCACATCTTCGAGATGATCCCGCAGCCGATCCGCCCGCCCGCGCCGCCGATCGGCTGCGTCATGTGGTCGTCGGGGTTCTCGTGAATGATGACCGCCGAGCCGTCCTCGTCGAGAAGCGAAGGGGCGCCGCCGCCAGCGACCGAGACGCGCGTCGTGAAGAACTCCGCCTGCGCGGTACCGTCGGCCGCCGCGTAGAGATTCGGAAGGTCGCCGTTGTCGGGTCCCTCCGGGTTGCGAAGCCCGTGCGCGACCTTCTCGGGATTGATGTGGCCCGTCGCGGACTTGAAGCTCGGCGAGCACGAGCCGGTGGCGTGCAGGTGTATGCCGTGGGCACCGGGCGGCAGGTCCCGAACTTCGACGTGCATGAGCACGCCGGTCGGGGTCTGTTCGAAGGTCGCGGCTCCGATGACCGCGCCAACCGGATTGACGATCTCCGCCCGGGCCGAATCGGCGCCAATCGACGGGCCGGGAGCGATTGCGATCGCGAGAGCGCTGGCTGCGATTGCCACGAATGACATGGTCCTCATCGTACTTCCCCATCTCTTGCGTTGCGTTCGTGCGTGTGCCGACGGGCCCGTTCCAACGAGACGGGCGATGCCACCGGACGGGCCGGGGCCTTCCGGACGGCAGCGACATAACCTATCGACGCGTAATGTTCGGAGGCTTCGTTCTCTGAGTAAAGTTTCCATACAGCATCAAGAGGATAGTCGCCGGGCGCAAGATCTTGGATGTCGGTCGCCGTCAACGCCCTGGTCCGGCCACCCCAGACGTCAAAGGTGATGAACCGTACCTCGATTGCCACAACCGGTTCGCTAACCCTCACCGCATACGTGGCCTTGTACCTGTAATTCCCACTGGAGTACCGTGACCCGCCTTCCTCGTAAATCGTGGTAACTCCGGGGGTGCCGACGAGATCCACTGGCATGGTGTCGTCATGGACGGCAACCCATTCTCGACGCAGAGCGGACTCTTTATTGAGAACTATGTTCGCGATCAGCTTGGTTTGGATGGAACCGCCGTCGGCGGTGGTGATCGTCGTTGCGCCGAAGGAGGAAGTGGCGACGAGAGCAGCGGAAACCAGAGTCAAGACAATGGCTGAGCGGCGGCGGTAAGTCATAGTGTTGGTCCTTGTTGTCGACATCGACCGCCCTTTCGGCGGCGTAAGTAGCAATTGGCACCAAATCCTCTCGCGATGCGAGCGCAATCAAGATCGACCGCATTATGGTGGTGACACACCGGCGGCATCCGCAAGATTCGCTGGGCGAAGCCCGGACGCGGAAAGCGCAGCGGGACGCGGCGCCCTTACTCCAGGCTGTGCCACGGCAGCGAGTCTTGTTGCCCGCGGTATTTCTTCGAGTTTGAGCCCGTCGTACTGATCTGCTCAGATGTGGATGCGCTCGACCTCGTCGAGCGAGATTTCTTCGCGCAGGCGATTGTAGAGCTGGGTGGTGCGGGTCGATTCGTGCCCGGCGATTCGGGCGGCGATCTCAAGGTCGCCGCCGTTTCGAAGGTATTCCGTGATCCCGGTCCCGCGGAAGCTGTGGGCGCAGACCTCGGCCGGCAGGCCTGCCTTCCGGGCCCGGCGCTTGATCATCTTGAACGCCCCCACCCGCGACATCCCCCTCTCCTGGAGCGCATCGCGCCGCCCGGGCTCGCAGCTCCGGAAGAGGGGCCCGCGCCGGTGCTCGCCGATCCGGGCGGCCTCGAGGTAGGCGTCGACGTAGCCTTGCGCCACGTGGTGGGCGGGGACGACGTTGTACCGCCCGCCCTTCTCGTGGAGCCGGAAGAACGACCGCGGTCCCTGGGTGTAGTAGTCGGCGATCCGCAACGCGACCGCGGCGCTCACCCGCGCGAAGCTGTAGACGAGGACGCCGAGGAACGCGCGGTCGCGGAGGCCCACGAGG
>JAPOPW010000067.1 GCA_026712715.1 Immundisolibacterales bacterium
AGCTTAGGGACCGCCTGGCCCCAATTCAAGGGGGAGGGAACGCCGGAGGGAGAAAAAACGCTAAGTAATACGGTCAGTTAGGAACCGTGTGGCACTGGACGGAACTGACTGGCACCGGGAGGAAAAATGCTCCTGTCTTAGAATCGGCGAGCCGGTAGTAGCCCAGCTCGTCCTGCCGGCTGAAGCCCTCTATCCGCGCGCCGTTGAACAGGCGGCAAAGGGTGGCGAAACCGTGAAACGCCGGGCGCTTTCGCGCGGCGCCGTCGCGGTTGTCGATGAGCCCGTACCCGGGCGCGACCAGTTGGTGCCAGAAGCAGGCGGCAACCGCCCCGGTGGCGAGCGCGAGCAGGAAGTACCGGACCAGGAACAAGAGCTGTTCGGGCTCGCCGACCCGGCTGTCGTCCATGGCCGGAGCGTGGCGGCCGGTGTCGCGGAGCGGCCAGTTGACCTCCGTGATCCAGAGAGATGCCTTGTCGCCCGTGCGCACCTTCGGGCTCCGGGCCACGAACCGCGCCAGCAGCTCGATCTTGCCAGGGAGGTCGAACCCGAACTGCCGATTCTCGGGAGCCCCTCGCCGATCGACGTACAGCAGGGACGCGTAGCCGTCGTACGTGAACGGAAACCGGTTGTAGAGCGCACCGAGATGCTCGGGCAGCTCGAAATCGATGACCGCCCCGCCCAGCAGCTTCAGATTCGGGAACTCGCGGTTCCGGAGGTTCCAGGCAACCTCGAAGAACTCGAGGTACTCGCGTTGCGAAACGAACCCCCACTTGAGCCGGTTCACCGCGTTGCCGATCTGATAGCGCGCCACGATTCCGGAAAGGGCGCTGAAGATGCGCCGCAAGGCGCGTTCGAGCTTCGCCTCGTCCTCGATGAACTCCCGATCCTGGAGAACGACGACGAGGATTTCGTACTCCGGGAAATGCCGGATGAATTCTACGTACTCCTCCAATCGGTCGATGTCGTGGAGCGGGATGCGGACGGCCAGGCGACGGATGTCCAGGGACCGGACGACTTCGGCGATCGAGGGACCATCGAGGACTCTCTTGCCATCGAGCGAACGCTCCAGGTTGATGCAAAGTCCGATTCGATGGTCGTTGCGATACGGTTGGAACCGCCGACCGGACGGCCGCCTGGCCGGAAGAAAGCGAGGTAGCGAAAGAGCGAGGAGCCATTTCCTCGGCTCGTCCCGAACGCCAAGCCGGCGTAGGGCTCGCTTGGCCCGCCTGTCGAGAGTGGCCGGCTGATCGGAGTAGCCGTCCCAGCGAAAGACGCTCTTGTCAATGTTCAGGTCGAATCAGGGACTTGATGCGGCTCATGGTCCGTCTTCTCGCCACGAACCGCCGGTACGCCGCTTCGAGCCTCCGGCAGAAGTCTCCGGTGTCCACGCCGTACAGGTCGGCGTATGCCTTGCCGATGGAACGCAGGTAGTCGGTTGACGTCGTGAGGCGGACCAGTCCGCAAATGCGGTCATCCATGTCCATCGGACGGAATCGGAGGCGATTGAGGTCCACGAGGACGAAGTCGAAGATCTCTCCCCGTGATCGCACAAGGATGTTCCCGGGGTTGTAGTCGAGATGCTGAACGCCGCTCTCGTGCTGCAGGAAGGTGAACCGGGCGAGCTGCTCCAGCAACGCGCCCGTCCTTTCTCCGAGAGAGCCCCTCCTGTACAGCAACTCGGTCAGATCGACATCGGACACCCAATGGCGGCAGATGTAGTAGCTCTCGCGAAGGCACCCTGCCTGCTCGAACTCGATGCACGCCACGGGATCCGGGGTACCGATTCCGAGCTCGAGCAGGGTCTCCGCGTGCACCATGGACCGCCGGGCCTTCGACGGTCGGAATCGTGCATAGAAGAAGCCGCGCAGCCGATCCGGCACGCGGAATGCCTTGACCACGACCTCGATCGGTTCATCGGGAGGGCCACCCAGGGTTGCCATGCTGATGACGTTACGGCCCGCGTGCAAAGTGACCCCCTGCCCGCCCGGGCACTGACCGAGCTCACCGATTCCACTGCCGTAGGATCGGTAGGGCTCCCGGATTTGCATCCTCCGCAGATGGCCCAAGGGCGACACCTCGTCGCAATCCGTCCGGGCAGCCTACACCCGTGATTGCGTTCCGCATGGACTCCCCGGCGAATCCTGCCACAACCGATCGTAGACGGCGTTGACCCCCCTTGCCTCGTTGTCGAGTGAGAAGCTGCTCTCCACATGGGCGCGGGCGTTGCGTCCGTGCGCCGCCGCAAGGTCGGGTTGAGCGAGGTACCGCCGCATGGATTCGGTGAGCGCCGCACCGTCCCCGGCCGGGACCACGGCGCCCGTCCGCCCCTCGGCGATCACCTCCGCGTGGGCGCCGGCGTCGCTCGCCACCACCGCGGTCCGCGAAGCCATGGCCTCGAGCGGGGTCAGCCCGAATCCTTCGTTGCGCGACGGAGCGACGTGCAGCCGAAGGCGCCGATACCATGGACGAATGTCCGGGACCTCACCGAGAAAGACGATCCGCTCGCCGAGCCCCGCCGCCGAGATCCGGTCGAGCAGCCGCTGGTGGAACTCCCGGTGTTGCGCGGTGACCCTGCCCGCAATCACGGCCGTCCAGTCGGGGAAGTCCGGGAGGAGGCGCACCATCGCGCCGACGAAGAGGTCCGTACCCTTCTGCGGGCGGATGCGGCCGAAGCATCCGACGCCGTAGCGCCCGGGCAGTCCGGTGCCCTGAAGACCGTCTTCCGCTTCGCCGGGCGGGTGGAACCGCTCGCAGTCCACGCCGTGCATCACGACCGTGTAGGGCACCTTCAGAAACCGGCCCGAGCGCCCGCTCGTCGCGATCACGGCGTCCATGCGACGAATCAGGAAGCGGGTGAGCCACGTGTGATGGCGCTGCGCGGCGGAGGTGAACACGAGCCGCACGGGGGCACGGAAGAGCGACTTCAGGATGACTCCGGCCAGCATCTCGACGTTGCGCCGCGCATGCCAGATGCGGAAGCGACGGCGCGACGGCCGCCGCAGCAACCCGGGCACCTGCCGCCACCCGAGCTTCGGCAGATCGCCCGGCAATCCGGGTCCGAGCGCGGCGATGCGGACCTGCGCGGCCTGTTCGGGAACGAGCTGGACGATCGAGCTGGTCACCCCGGACAGTCGGCGCTTGAAGTTGGGCACCACCACTTCGACCTCGGCGGTGCGCATCTTTCAGCCCACACGCCGCATTCGACGTGGAAACGCACGGCGAAGCGCAAGTGACGGACCGGCGGAAACGAGCATGCGACCGATGTGGCCGGAACCGGGCGTCATTCCGACGCGGGCACAGGGTCGGCATCGGCCGCTCCGGCGTCCGCGCCGGCCCGTCCATAGGCATCCTCGAAGCGGTGGATGTCGTCCTCGCCGAGATAGGAGCCGGTCTGCACCTCGATGAGCTCGAGCTGCCCCGGCCCCGGATTCTCCAGCCGGTGCCTCACCCCCTTCGGGATGTACGTGGACTGGCTGGCGCGAAGCGTGAACGTCTCGTCGCCGCGGGTCACCCGTGCCGTCCCACGCACCACGACCCAGTGCTCCGCCCGGTGGCGGTGGGACTGCAGGGAGAGTCTGCGGCCCGGATGAACGACGATGTGCTTGACCTTGAAACCCTCACTGGCGTGCACGGAGTCATAGTTGCCCCAAGGGCGATACACCTTGCGATGGGTTCGGAATTCCTCCCGGCTCGCCCCCTCGAGGCGCCGCACCACCTCCTTCACCCCCTGGGCGGACTGCTTCCCGGCGACCAGCACCGCATCTGCCGTGTCGACGATCACGAGGTCGGCCACCCCGACCGCAGCCACCATTCGACCCGTGCTCCGGACATAAGTGCCGCGAGCATCATGGAGGATCGCATCGCCCTCCACCACGTTGCCCGCTTCGTCACCCTCGGAGAGCTCGGACAGGCTCGCCCACGACCCCACATCCGACCAGCCCGCGTCGAGGGGCACCACTACCGCGTCCAAGGTGTGTTCCATCACTGCGTGGTCCACCGACATCGCCGGAGACTGGATGAAGGAGTCCGCGTCCAGGCGCACGAACCCGAGGTCCGGCCTGGCCCTCCCGTGGGCCTTCTCGACGGCCCGGCGGATGTCCGGCGCGTGAATGCGGAGCTCCTCGAGATACCGTCCGGCCCGGAACACGAACATTCCGCTGTTCCAGAAACAGTTTCCCGCCTCGATCCACGCGGCGGCGTCGGCGGCGTCGGGCTTCTCGACGAAGCGCTCCACCCTTCGCGCCCCAGAATTCTCGCTGGAATTCTCACCGGACCGCACCCCGACGGACTCGCCCGCCCTGATGTATCCGTAACCCGTCTCCGCATAGGCCGGAACCACGCCCAGCAATGCGATCGTGCCCCTAGCCGCTTCAGCGACGGCGTGCCGTACGGCGTCGTCGAACCGTGCCTCGTCGCGGATGACGTGGTCCGCGGGAAGCACGACCAGGACGGGGTCCTCCCCTTCGCCGCACCGGCCCAGGGCCTCCAGGGCGCCAGCGGCGATCGCGGGCGCAGTATTCCGCCCCGCCGGTTCCAGCAGGATGGCGGCCGGGGTGACGCCGACGTCGGCGAGCTGCTCCGCGACCAGGAATCGGTGGGCCTCGTTGCACACCACGATGGGCGGACGCAGGGCGTCGTCCAGCGCCGCAAGCCTCCGGACGGTCACCTGCAGGAGAGTGTGCTCATCCACGAGGGCGATGAGCTGCTTGGGATGCAGCTCCCGGGAAAGCGGCCAGAGCCTGCTTCCGGCACCGCCCGACAGGATGACGGGGAATACGCTAGGGGTCACTTTCGAAGCGGGCCGGTCCGTCGCGACAGCAGTGCAGGCCACAGTCTACCCAAAGTCCGGCGCGCGCCCCGCGCGCCATCCTCCCATGCCGGGACTCGCGGAACTCCCCAGCAACTTCGCCGAGAGCGAGACTGCACGCCAGCCACCACTCCGCGCGGGACTGGGAACGCGCGTGAAGGCGCAAGGGTCAGCCGCGGCGCCGGAACCGGTAGACCCTTCCCTTGTAGTCGTGGTAGACGAGGGTGTCGCCGCCCGGCTGCATGACGAGGCCGACGTGGCGGTTGCGCCAGCGAAAGACCAGCATCCCGCCGTGGAACCGGCCCGTGAAGCTCCGTCTCATCAGCAGCGACGTGACCCGGCCCTTGACCGTGCCCGACCCGGACTCCGTGAACCGCAGCGTGACCCGAAACGGCACCCCCGAGAGGCGCCCGCGCCACTTCCCGTACCAGCGCGCCCGCTCCCCGGCGGGCGGTGCGGACGGGGGATCGCCGACCGCCGGGGCGTGCGCGAGCAAGGTGCCCGGCTGCGGCGCCTCGCCTCCTCTACGGCGAACCGCGGTGCCGGTCGCCGCATCGACCTCGAGGACCGTGTCACGGTACCGGAGCGTCCAGGAACCGTCCCCGCCCGCATCGGCCCGAAAGCGGGGCAGCTCGTAGGGCGCGACACCCGGGGGCGTCCTCACGTTGAGCTGCGCGTAGCACCCCTTGCCGCCGGCGCTGACGCCGATCCGGAACAGGACCGGTCGGCCGCTGCCGTCCCCGTCGTCCCTGCCCGACCATTCACCGTGAAAGGTGTGCTCGTATCCCGTGCAGTATTCCTCGGTATCGGCCATGGCGACGACCGCGCCCGCCGTCACCCCTTCCTTGGCGGCCGCCGCTTCCACCACGCCGGGGAGCAGCGAGAATCCCGCCACCCCCACCGCCGCGACAATCACCGGCGCGAACCCGGCCCGAACCACCGGCCCCGTGGTCAACGCTCGACGGCGCGAGGCACGGCGTCGGCATCCGCACCGCGCGCGCCACGCGCACCGGCGGATCAACCCCGGGCTCTCCCTGCCCTGCGGCGCACCCGCGCCCCGGTTCCCGACCCGGTCCGCATCAACCCCGCCGCACCCGCCGCCCGACCACGAGTCTCCAGCACCTCCTCCATCACCCGCTCGAGCGAGGTCCTCCAGTCGTCGAGCACGATGCCGAACGCCCGCCGGATGTCCGTGCAGTCGAGCACGCCGTTCGCGGGGCGGCCCGCGCTTGCCGGGAAGCTCGACGTGGACTGCGGGGTGAGCTCGTGCTCCCCGTCCCGGTACCGGTCCAGGATCGCGGCCGCGAACTCGTACCAACTGCAGCGGCCCCCCGCCGTCATGTGGTACGTGCCGAAGCGCTCGCGCATCCACGCCGCGCCGGCCACGCGAGCGAGGGCCAGAATCTGGACCGTCGCGGCCGCTACCGAGCGGGTCCAGGTCGGCGCGCCGAACTGGTCGCTCACCACCGAGATCGGGCGTCCCGCATCCACGAGATCGAGCATGGTCATCAGGAAGTTGTTGCCGCGCGCCCCGTAGAGCCAGCTCGTGCGGAGGATGTAATGGGGTCCGCCGATCGCCCGGATCGCCTCCTCGCCCTGAAGCTTGGTTGCCCCGTAGGTGTTGGCGGGGCGCGGCGAATCGGAGGGGCGGTAGGGCCGGTCGAGCTCGCCGTCGAACACGTTGTCGGTCGAGTAGTGAACGAGCAGCGCCTCGTATCGCGACGCCTCGCGGGCGAGGAGGCCGGGCGCAACCCCGTTGATTGCCGTCGCGACGGCGGACTCGCGCTCGGTCTGGTCGATATCGGTGAACGCGGCCGCGTTGAGGATCACATGGGGCTTCACATCCGCGACGACCCTGCGTATGGCGCCATGATCGGAGAGGTCGAGCAGCTCGCCGGACACGTTGCGGCGGCGCGAGTCGTTCTCGACCGTCGCGATCACGTCCCCGAGCGGAGACGCGGTGCGGCGGAGCTCCCATCCGAGCTGACCGTCCGCTCCGATGAGCAGTATCCGCGGACGCTCGGAAAGCTCGTGGAGCATGTCGGGATCGTAGCGCGAAAACCCCACCGGCGTTCGTCGCGAGGACACAGCCACGAAGAGATTGGTATTCGCGGCGGAAAGTCGGCGAGGTTTTCTTGCCGGCTACTTTCCGATGCAGAAGGTGGCGAATATGCGGCCGAGGAGATCGTCGGTGGTGAACTCGCCGGTGATTTCCGCGAGCGAACGCTGCGCGAGCCGAAGCTCCTCGGCCACGAGCTCGCTCCCCGCGCCCTCGTCTTCACGGCGCCGCGCGGTGTCGAGCGACCCGAGCGCCTCGTCCAGTGCGGCGAGGTGGCGCCGCCGTGCCATGAAGAGGCCCTCCGCCCGGGGCTCGTAGCCCGCGAGCGACTTGAGCCGCTCGCGGAGTCCGTCGACCCCTTCGCCGGTCCTCGCCGACAGGCGGAGCCGGTACTGCCCGCCTTCGTCCGACTCGCCGGCCACGGCGCCCGTGAGATCGATCTTGTTGCGGACGACGACCCGCGGGAGCCGGTCCGGGATCCCAGCGAGGATCTCGCGGTCCGCTTCCTCGAGACCGCGGCGGTCGTCCACCACCGCGAGCACCGCGTCCGCCTCCTCGACCGCCGTCCACGTGCGCTCGATGCCGATGCGCTCCACGGGATCGTCCGTCGGGTGCAGGCCGGCGGTGTCGATAACCCTGAGCGGCAGCCCGTCCACCTGCACCAGTTCGTGCAGGGTGTCCCGGGTCGTTCCCGGCACCTCGGTCACGATCGCCCGCTCCCGGCCCACCAGCCGGTTCAGCAGGCTCGACTTGCCGACATTGGGACGCCCGACGATCACCACTCCGAACCCCTCGCGAAGGACATTGCCCCGGGCGGCCGCTCCCCTCGCCGCCGCGACCGCCGCGCGCACCCGCGCCAGCCTCTCCGCGAGGAGGTCCCCCGGAAGGTCCGGGACCTCCTCGTCGGGAAAGTCGAGAGCGCCCTCGATCCAGGTCCGGATCCGCACGAGCTCGTCCACGGCCGCGTGGACCCGCTCGGACAGCGCGCCGTCCAGGGACCGCCGCGCGAGCCGGGCCGCTTCGTGGGTCGATGCGTCGATGAGGTCCGCGACCGCCTCGGCCTGCGCGAGATCGAGCTTGCCGTTGAGGAACGCCCGCTCGGTGAACTCCCCCGGCCGGGCCGGGCGTGCCCCGGCGGCGAAGACCCGGCCCGCCACCCGGTCGAGGACCACCGGCCCCCCGTGTCCCTGCAGCTCCAGGGTGTCTTCGCCGGTGTAGGAGTGCGGGGCGGGGAACCAGAGGGCGAGTCCGGTGTCGAGGGTCTCTCCGTCGCCGGCGAGGAACCGGGCCGAGGTCGCGACCCGGGGCTCCGGGACCCCGCTCACCACCACTCGCGCCACGTCGCCGGCGCCGGGCCCGCTCACCCGCACGATTCCGATCCCGCCGCGCCCGGGCGGAGTGGAGACGGCGGCGATGGTGTCCGTCACGCGCGCGCGGCCGCGCCCGGGGCCGACGACCGGCCGGCCCGGCGACCGGCAAGGGCCTTCAGGTCTCCTTGCCGCCCTCGATGCGCTTGGTGATGGCCCACTGCTGGGCGATTGACAGCACGTTGTTGACGAGCCAGTACAGCACCAGCCCGGACGGGAAGGTCAGGAACAGCCCGGTGAAGATGATGGGAAGGAACATCATCACCTTGGCCTGGATGGGGTCGGGAGGGGTGGGGCTCAGCCGCTGCTGCAGGAACATGGACCCGCCCATGAGAATCGGCAGGACGAAGTAGGGGTCCTTCGACGCGAGATCGTTCAGCCAGAAGATGAACTCGGCATGGCGGAGCTCGACCGTCTCGAGCAGCACCCAGTAAAGGGCGATGAACACCGGGATCTGGACGACGATGGGGAGACAGCCCCCGAGCGGGTTGATCTTCTCCTTCTTGTAGAGCTCCATCATCGCCTGGTTCATCTTCTGCCGGTCGCCCCCGTGCCGCTCGCGGAGGGTCTGGATCCTCGGCGCGAGCTTGCGCATGCGGGCCATCGACCGATAGCTCGCAGCGGACAGGTGGTAGAACGCGAGCTTGATGGCGAAGGTGAGCAGGATGATGGACCAGCCCCAGTTCCCCACGTATTCGTGGATGAACCACAGGGCGACGTAGAGCGGCTGGGCGATGAAGAACAGCCACCCGTAGTCCACCGTGCGCTTGAGCCCCGGGGCGGCCGCCTCGAGCCGATCCTGGACCTTCGGCCCGGCGTAGAGCTTCAGGCGCGTCTCCCCGGTGGTTCCCGCTCCGACGGTGACCGGCGGCCCGATCAGCCCCGCGAGGTACTCGCCGCGCTCGAGGGCCTTGGTGTAGTAGCGCGCCGCGACCGACGGTTCCGGAATCCAGGCGCTCGCGAAGTAGTGCTGGATCATCGCGAGCCAGCCGTCGGCCACCTCGCGGTCGAGGTTCTCCGACTGCATGTCGTCGAAGTCGATCTTCTCGTAGGGCTTGTCCGGACTCGACAGCACCGCCCCGGTATAGGTGTAGCTCGTCACATCCCCGAATCCGCCCGATTCGGTAGGCGGCACCCGCCGGAAATGCCCGTAGATCTGCCCCGTCCAGGGCTGCGGCGAACCGTTCACGATTTCGTAGCGCACGCCGATCTCGTAGCTGTCGCGCCCGAACTCGTACACCTTGTCGATGCGGACCCCGTTCCCGTCCTCCCAGTGGAAGCGCACGTCGAGCCGGTCCGTGCCCGGGGCGAGCACGAATTCGCTGCGATCCGCGGTCAGGACGTCGTGGTGGGTCGGGGCGGACGCCCCGACGAGGCCGGACTCCGCGACGTACACGAGCCCCGGGCGGTCGTCCATGAGGACGAAGGGACGGTCCGGTTCCTCGACCGTCACCGGATAGTGTGAAAGCAGGACCTGCCGGATGGTGCCGCCGCGAGGGTCGATGAGAACGTCGAGAACATCGGTGCGCACCGCCACCAGCTCGCCCTCGTGCGCGGGCGTGGCCACCGATGCCGGCTGCCCGGAGGAGCTCGGCACGTCGGCTGCGGCGGGAACGTCGGCGGCCTCGGGCCGCGCGGCGGTCGTCCCCGTCTGCGCGCCGGACCCGGTCCGATTGGCGGTCCGGCCCGCATCCGGCACGTCTCGTCCGCGCGGAGCTTCGCGGGCCGCGGGCGCCGGCTCTCGCATCGCCGCCTGCCACTCCTGCCACTCCTGCCACAGCAGGAAGCCCACCACCGCGAGCCCGATGAGCAGGATGGGACGCAGTTGTTCAACGGGCACGGGCGCCGCTCCTCGGTCAATCCCTGGCGGGGCTATTGGATGGCGGCCCGGCCGGCACCGGATCGAATCCACCCGGGTGCCAGGGGTGGCATCGGGCGATCCTTCGCGCCGCGAGCCAGCCGCCGCGAAGCGGGCCGAAGCGGCGCAGCGCCCCGATCGCATAGTCCGAGCAGGTCGGATGGAACCGGCAGCACGGCCCGAGCAACGGACTCACCGCGAAGCGGTATACCTTGACGATGGCGATCAGCGCAGCCTGCATTCTTCCGCCAGGGTGGCCCATTGCCGCTCGAGCGCGCTCCGGAGCACCGCCCCGCGCTCCCGGTCCGCAGCCGCGAAGGCGACCACCACGAGGTCCATTCCTGCCAGTCGATTCTGGTTCTCCCGGAAGCTCTCGCGGACCAGCCGTTTCAGACGGTTGCGCCGGTTCGCGCGTCGAACCCGCTTCTTCGCCACCGCGAGACCGAGTCGCGCATGGCCGATGCACCGGACGCGGGCAAGGACCGAGAAATACCGGCCGGACGAGCGGACCGGAGCCTCGAATACCCGCTGGAAATCGCGCCTCGTTCGAAGGCGCCGTTCGCGCCCGAACGAACGATCGAGGTCCAGGGTCAGAGGCTCACGAAGCCAGGCGCACCCGGCCCTTGGCGCGCCGCGCCTTGATGATGCGCCGACCCGCACGGGTGCGCATCTTGGCACGGAAGCCGCGGCGGCGTTTCGCGCGGCGAACGCTGGGCTGAAACGTTCTCTTCATTCGGTGTGAGCTTCAGTGTGACCCGGGGGAGCGAAGGGGCGGCGAAGCATACCGACGGGGGTGGGGAGTGTCAACGCGTGGCGGGATTCTGCAAGCCTTCGAGCACCCCGCGGACGGTTCGGCCGGATCCGCTTCCGTCCGCCGTCAGAGGCGGCGATCCTCGGTTACCGGAACCACCCCGACCGATTGTCCCGAGAGCATGTCCGTGAAGATGACGTCGCGGACGTCGTCGAGATCCAGGCCGTGGTGCTCGGCCAGGTCGGCGGTGTCGCGAACGATCGCGTCGACGTCCTGCATGAGCTTCAGTCTCTTGTAGACGTCCTCGTGGCGAAAGCCGAGGCTCTCGCCCACCAGCTCCATGAAGTTGAGGATCTCGAAGCTGCGTCCCGACTCGTAGTGACAGATCTCGCGGTGACACGCATGGAAGATGGTCGCAAGGGTATCGACCCCTTCCGCCTCCGCCGCCGCGAACTCCCGATCGCGAAGCTCCGCCTTGAATCGGGGGAGAACGGAAAGGCTGTTCGACATGGTGCCGACCCGCGGGACCTCGAGCTCGACCAGGGTGAGGCCGGGGATCGCGCGCAGTATCCGCCGCGCCGCATCGACGACCCCCGGGAGGACCGGGCGTTCGTGCAGCGCCACCCGCCGCTCGACGGGCCGGGTCATGAAGGGGGCCAGCCGATCGAGCCGGCTCGCGAGGTACTCGATGTAGGGCGTCAACCCGAACGGTTCGGCCCCGTTCACGTCGGCGAAGGTCGGGATCGTGACCTCCCCGAGCTGGGTCTGGCAGCTCGGGCACCACGAGAGCACCTCGCCGGTGCCCGCGCCGCCGAGCCGCTCGATCGTGTTGAACCCCACCCGGCCTGCGCCCTCGATGTCGCCGGCGCGATACTGGAAGATGCCGCAGCAGTGCGAGGGGCCGCCCATCACCTGGTAGCGCACCCCCAGCCGGTCGAGGACGTCCAGGCAAAGGAGGGCGATGTGCGGGGTGCGAAGGACGTTGCATCCGGTATAGAAGACGACGTCGGGCGGTTCTTCCCGCCCATCGCCCCGGCGCGGACGCGGGTTGATCTTCGCCAGCAGATCCGGCGGGAGCTGCAGGCGGGAGAGGACCCGCACCCCGCGGCTCATTCCCGAGAAGACCCTGGACCCGTCGCGCCGCGCCGGCTCGCTGCCCTCCCGGCGGCGCACCGCGGTGCGGGCGAGGCCGAGCATGAACCGGGGGTTGACGCCGTCGTTGCAGGCGGGGATGCAGTAGCCGCTCCCGGTGCAGACGTTCGCCCAGGTGGCCGCGCCCTGCGTGCCCTCGCCACCCGCCAGCAATTCCAGCACGCCGGAGACGATTCCGCGGGCCTTCGATGCGTCGAGTCCCGCAGGCTCGACCATCGGGCAGACCTCGACGCACCGGCCGCAGCGGGTGCAGGCGTCGAGCACGTCCGCCGACCGTTCGGCGAGCGAGCCTGCGAATGCCTGTGCGCTGTTCACCGGATGACGACCCTCGCGGCGGTACCGGTCTCAATGGTAGATCATCGCGCGGCCCGCATCTGCACCCGGCCCGGACTCTCCCCCCTCGCCGGGACTGCATCCGGAATGCCGCGGCCGGCCGCGGTCGACGAGGACCGGTAGACCGCGAGCCGCTACGGGTCCGAATCCGTTGCATGCGCACGCACACGCAATTACCCTTCGCGCTCGCCCGAATCCGGGCAAATCCTGAAGACGAAAAGGCGGCAATGAAGATACTGGTGGCGGTCAAGCGGGTCGTCGACTACAACGTCAAGATCCGCGTCAAGTCCGACGAGACGGGGGTCGAGACGGCCAACGTCAAGATGTCGATGAATCCCTTCGACGAGATCGCGGTGGAAGAGGCGCTGCGACTCAGGGAGGCGGGCAAGGCCGAAGAGGTCGTGGTCGTCTCGCTCGGTCCGCAGAAGTGCCAGGAGACCATCCGCACCGCCCTCGCGATGGGGGCGGACCGGGGGGTCCACGTGCTGACGGACGACGAGCTCCAGCCCCTCGCGATCGCGAAGATGCTCAAGGTCCTCGTCGACCGCGAGGCTCCCGGACTGGTCATTCTCGGCAAGCAGGCGATCGACAACGACAACAGCCAGACCGGTCAGATGCTGGCCGGCCTCCTCGGCTGGTCGCAGGGCACCTTCGCGTCCCGCATCGATCTCGATGGGGGCGGCGAAGGGGCGGCGAACGTCACGCGCGAGGTCGATGGCGGACTCGAGACGGTAGCGCTTGCCCTCCCGATGGTGATCACCACGGATCTGCGCCTGAACGAACCCCGCTACGCCTCGCTTCCCAACATCATGAGGGCGAAGAAGAAGCCGATCGACGCGGTGACTCCGGAGGAGCTGGGGGTCGCGGTCGATCCACGTCTGTCCATCCTCTCGGTCAGGGAACCGCCGCAGCGTCAGGCCGGGGTCATCGTCGAGGACGTGGCCTCACTGGTGGACAAGCTCCGAAACGAGGCGAAGGTGATCTGAATGAGCGTTCTCGTCTATGCCGAGCACGACGGCTCGGCGATTCTCAACGGAACCCTGAGCGCGGTCGCGGCCGCGCGGGAGCTCGACTCCGAAGTCCACCTGCTCGTGTGCGGGGAGGGCTGCCGGGGCGCCGCCGAGGCAGGCGCCGCGGTCGAGGGAGTGACCCGCGTGCTGCACGCCGACGGGGCGGAGCTCGCCCACGGGCTCGCCGAGCCGATCGCGGACCTCCTGGTCGCGCTCGCCGGCCCCTACGATGCGATCCTCGCGGCCCATACCACGGGGGGAAAGAACATCCTCCCGCGGGCCGCCGCGCTCCTCGACGTCGCTCCCGTGTCCGACATCATCGGGGTCGAGTCGGCCGACACGTTCGTCCGCCCCATCTATGCGGGCAACGCGATCGCGACCGTGCGCACCTCGGACGCGAAGAAGGTCGTCACCGTGCGGGCGACGGCCTTCGAGGCGGTCGCGGACCGCGGCGGCTCGGCGACGATTGACGAGGTCGGAGTCGAGGGCGGTGCGAGCGGCCTTTCGAGCTTCGTCGGCCAGGAGCTCACCCGGTCCGAGCGGCCCGAGCTCACGTCGGCTGGCATCGTCATATCGGGCGGGCGCGGGATGCAGAGCGGGGACAACTTCCACCTGCTCGAGACGGTGGCCGACCGGCTCGGCGCGGCGGTCGGCGCCTCGCGCGCCGCGGTGGACGCCGGCTTCGTTCCGAACGACTACCAGGTGGGACAGACCGGGAAGGTGGTCGCGCCGGACCTCTACGTGGCGGTCGGCATTTCCGGCGCCATCCAGCACCTCGCGGGCATGAAGGACAGCAAGGTCATCGTGGCGATCAACAAGGACGAGGAAGCGCCCATCTTCCAGGTCGCGGACTACGGCGTGGTCGCGGACCTCTTCAAGGCGCTGCCCGAGCTCGACGAGGAGCTCGGAAAGGCGCTGGAGTAACCGGGACGGGCCGGCCGCGCGGTCGAGACGGGCCGGCGGCAGGCGCCGCCGGCCGCCGCCGCCACCCCGGGCTTGCGGCCCGGACCGGTTCTAGAGCGCGGCGAGGATCGATTCCGCCGAGCTTTTTTCGAGCCCTCCGCCCTCGTCCACGTTGAGGGTCGTCACCACCCCGTCGTCGGCGACGAGCGCGTAGCGCTGCGAGCGGACGCCGAGTCCGCGGGCCGAGAGGTCGAACTCGAGGCCCATCGCCTTCGTGAACTCGCCGCTGCCGTCGGCCAGCATCTCGACCTTGCCGTCGGTGTCCTGGTCCTTCCCCCATGCGTCCATGACGAACACGTCATTGGTCGCGAGGCACGCGACCGCGTCGACTCCTTTCGCGCGGAGCGCATCGACGTTCGCGGTGAACCCGGGAAGGTGCTGGGCGGAGCAGGTCGGCGTGAAGGCGCCGGGCACCGCGAACAGCACCACCTTGCGGCCTGCGCAAAGCTCGTCGGTGGACACCGCCTGCGGGCCGTCGGCCGTCATCCGGGTGAGGTCTACGGAAGGAATCCGGTCGCCAACGGAAATCGTCATCTGGTCGTTTCTCCTTTCGGGTCTAGGGGGTTCAGGTTGCGCGGCCCGGTCCGAGGCCGCCCGCCGCTCGTTCAGGGTCAGGGAGGCGGCTCGAACTGGATGGCGGGAATCGATCGATCCTCGAGCATGATCGGGATGCCGTCCTCCACCACGTAGATCGTCGTCCGGGTGGCCGTGATCAGCGCCTCGGAGAGCTCGGTCTCGACGGGGGAGCCGTCGGCATGCTTGACGCCACCCTCGCGAATCGCCTCGTTCACCGCGCCGAGCTTCGCCGCCGCCAGCCGCTCCACCGGGACGCGGGTCACCGGGCAACAGAGGATTTCGAGCAGCTTGCGGTCGATCGCCATACCGGAAGCGACGAGGGCCGGAGCGAGGGCGCGCATCATAGCAGACGGGCATGCCCGGGGATGGACGGGAGTTGGAGGATGGGCGCACGAGTGGGCGGCGGGCACCGGATATACTCCCCGCCCGCTTTCCCGCATGGGAGTCCAGCCGCGATGCAGACCCCTCTCTTCCACCTGGTGGCGGGCGGCGCGCGGCCGGTCGCGCCCTACAGCCACGCGGTGGAGGCGGATGGATGGGTCTATCTGACCGGTCAGATCCCGAACCATCCCGATGACGACGGGCGGCCCCTTGCGCCCGACATCGAAGGCCAGACCCGTCGCGTGATGGACAACCTCGTCCTCGTGCTCGACGGTGTCGGCCTCGGCCTCGAGCACGTCGTCGCCGCCCGGGCCTTCCTCACCCGGTTCGAGGAAGACTACGAGCGGATGAACGAGACGTACCGATCGTACTTCCCGTCCGACCGGCTCCCCGCGCGGACCTGCATCGGGGTGACCGCCCTCGCCCGCGGCGCCCGGGTCGAGATCGACTTCATCGCCCGCCGGCCCCGCTGAACCGCTTCCACGCAAGCGCCCGCGGCCGCCGGCCGGGGGCGCTTGCAATCCGAGCGGCGGCTCGGGCGGCGCGGCCCCGACTTCGATGGCTGATGTCGCAACGGCACGGCTATCGTTCCCGGCCGCCCTGCCCGCTGCCGGCCTCCATGACGAGGAGGACGAGCATCGGCCAGCCGACGTAGCGCTCGGCCCGGGGGTACCGTCCGGCAAACTCGGCATCCGGAGCTTGCTCGCCGATCTCGTGCAGCACGAAGCCCGCTCTCAGCGCCGCCATGACGAAGTCTCCGATCCGGTGGGGAACGCTGCCCGGCATGATCACCTCTCCCGAGTCCGGATCGGTGAAGCGGGCCTGGCTCCCGCGAAGGAACATCGCGGGATGCATCGCGGAGACCACGGCGCAGCCGGACGGCTTCAGCACCCGGAACGCTTCGGAGAAGAAGCGGTCGAGGTCCCGGAGGTGCTCGAGGACGAGGCCGCTCACCACCGCGTCGAACGACCCGTCGCGAAGCGGGAGCGGCTCGTGCAGGTCATGGGCGATGAAGGTCGCGCAGCCGGAGGGCACCTTCCGCCGGGCCGCGTCCAGCATGCCCCGGGAGAAGTCGATGGCGGTGATCCGGGCCCCCGCCTCGGCCAGCCACTCGGTGTGCCGGCCGGTCCCGCAGCCGAGGTCCAGCACGGCGCGGCCCCGCACGTCTCCGAGCGCTCCCCGGACGCGCGGCTCCTCGAGAGCGGTCAGGGGGTTGGCGTCGTGGTCGTAGACCTCCGCCCACCGGTCGTAGCCGTCGCGGACGCCGCCCAGCGGGTCACGAACTCCGGACATTCCGTTCAACGTTCGGGTTCGCGCCGCTCGGGTTTGCGTTCATTCGCGGATCATACGTGGCCGAGGCGATATCCGGCCCGGGAATCTCACCGCTCCTGGCCGCGAGGACGCCGAAGATCGGTCATACATGCGCGCTAGAATTCGCCGCCATGGATCCGCGGCTTCACTTCGAGGAGCACCCTGGCGACGGACCGCCCATGCTGTTCGTGCACGGGTTCCTTTCGAGCCGCGCGCAGTGGCGGGAAAACGTGGGACCGCTTGCCGCGGTCTGCCGCCCGGTGGTCGTCGAGCTGTGGGGTCACGGGCGCTCCCCGGCGGGCCGCACTCCCCGCGACTACTCCGCGGCCGGCTATCTCGAGCAGTTCGAGGCGATCCGCGAGCGGCTCGGCACGGAGCGCTGGTACCTTTGCGGGCAGTCGCTCGGGGCGTCGCTGACCCTCCGCTACTCGCTCGCGTTCCCCGAGCGGGTCATCGCCCAGGTGTTCACCAACTCGAACTCCGCGTTCGCGACGGCCGAGATCATCCTCGAGCGCCGCCGGCTCGCGGCGGCGGCGATCGAGGACATCGAAGCGCGCGGACTCGCGGCGGTGGAGGACCTGCCGGTGCATCCGCGCGGCGCCCGGCGGCTGCCGCCCGGGCTTCACGAGGAGCTGGTCACGGATGCGGGCCGCATCGACCCTCGGGCCGTCGCCGATTCGTACCGGCACCTCAACGTCGACGTCTCGGTTCGCGAGGCGGCACGCAACATCTCGGTCCCGACGATGATGGTGTGCGGGAGCTACGAGAAGCGTTTCGCTCCGCACCGCGACTACGCGCAGTCGAACGTTCCGGGTCTCCGGGTCGTGGACCTCCCGGCCGGCCATGCGGTGAACGCGCAGCGCCACGAGGAGTTCAACACCGCGGTGGCCGCGTTCCTGCACGCCGCGACCGTGGAGAGCCACGACGTCGGCGACGCTCGGGAACCGGGTCAGGGCCCACCGCCGGTTCGCAGCGCCGCCGACGATTGAGACGCGGCCGCTCGCACCGCGATGAAGATCCGGGCCCTCGAGACGTTCTGTACCCGCGAGGTCGGCCTCGTCCGGCTCACCACCGACGACGGCGCGCAGGGCTGGGGTCAGGTCGCCACCTATCACGCCGACCTCTCGGCCGCGGTGCTCCACCGCCAGGTTGCGCCGTGGGTCCTCGGCCGCGACATCTCGGACCTCGCTCTCCTCGGCGACCTCGTCGACTTCGTCTGCGAGCGAGAGCACAAGTTCCCGGGTTCTCACCTCTGCCGCGCCCTCGGCGGTCTCGACACGGCGGTGTGGGATCTCCACGGCAAGCTCGAGGGAAAGAGCGTCTGCGAGCTGTTGGGCGGGACCCCGCGCCCGCTACGCGTCTACGCGTCGAGCATGAAGCGGGACATCACCCCGCGCGAGGAGGCGGAGCGGTTCCTCCGCCTGCGGGACCGCCACGGATTCGACGCTTTCAAGTTCCGGGTGGGAGCGGAGTGCGGGCGCGGGCGCGACGAGTGGCCGGGCCGGTCCGAGGCGATCGTCCCGGCCGTTCGCCGGGCGCTCGGCGACGACGTGGAACTCCTCGTGGACGCGAACAGCTGCTACTCGCCGGAGCAGGCGATCGAGCTCGGTCGGATCCTCGAAGAAAACCGGGTGTGCCATTTCGAGGAGCCCTGCCCCTACTGGCGGCCGGACTGGACCCGGCAGGTCACGGAAGCGCTCGACCTCGACGTGACGGGCGGCGAGCAGGACAACAACCTCGCCCTGTGGCAGTTCCTGATCGCGACGGGAACGATGGACGTGGCGCAGCCGGACGTGTGCTACGTGGGCGGGGTCGACCGCTTTCTCCGGGTCGTCCGCATGGCGGCCGCCGCGGGCATGCCGGTCACCCCCCACTCGGCCAATCTCTCGCTCGTCACCGTGTTCACCCTGCACCTGATGGGCGCGATCGAGAATGCCGGGCCCTATGTCGAGCTGTCGATCGAGGCGGCGGAGTACTATCCATGGCAGTATGGCGTCTACGACGAGCTGCCCGTAGCCAGGGACGGCCGGGTGGAGATCCCCGCCGGACCCGGCTGGGGCATAACCGTCCGGCCGCAATGGCTGGCGAACTCGACCCGTGAGTTGAGCGAGGTGTGACACGCGCCGCGCCGGCTCACCCGATCCCCGAGGGAGGGAACCATGAGAAAGTTCAAAGTTCTGGCTGTGCTCGCGACGCTCGCCGTCGCAACCACGACGACCCCGGCGGCGGCGGACACCCTGCGCCTGCTCACCTGGGGAAGCTACGCCCCGGAGAACGTCATCGAGATGTTCAAGAACGAGACCGGGATCGAGGTGGAGGTCACCTTCTCGAACAACGAGGAGATGATCTCCAAGCTGCGCGCCACCGGCGGGGGCGGATTCGACCTCGCGCAACCTAGCCATGACCGGATCCACGCCGCGCAGCTCGAGTACAACATCTACCGGCCGATGGATCTCTCGAAGATCGACACATCGGCATACGACCCGAGCCTGCTCGCCGCGGTGAAGGCGAACACGACCATCGACGGGGAGGTCTACTCGGTGCCGCACTTCTGGGGCACGTCCGGACTCGTGGTCAACAAGGCGAAGGCGCCGGACCTCGAGAGCTTCGCTGACCTCTGCGACCCGCAGTACGAGGGACGGGTCTCGATGCGCCTCAAGCGCACCATCCTCATCGGCATGGGCTACGCAATGGGCGAGGACCCCTTCGGGGCATACGGGGACATCGCGGAGTACGAGCGCATCATCAACGCGGCGGCCGAGAAGCTCATCGCGTGCAAGGCGAACGTGAAGACCTACTGGACGGGCGGGGACGACCTCTCGAACCTCCTGCGCTCCGGCGAGATCGTCGCCTCGGACGCTTGGGACGGGACCGCCTTCAAGCTGAACACCGAGAATCCGGACATCAACTTCCGGCCTCCCAGCCACGGCGCGATGGGATGGATCGACACCTTCACCCTGCCGCGCAAGTCGAAGGCCGAAGAGGCGGCCTACCAGTGGATCAACTTCGTGATGCGCCCGGACATCGCCAAGATGATGTCCAGCCACTCGGGCTACGTCACCGCTCACAAGGATGGCGGCGATCTCACCTCGGACCAGCTCAAGGCATCGTTCAGCGACGCGTTCTCCAACGATGACGTCGCCAACATCAAGTGGTTCGCCAACATCCCGCCGGGCCTCGAAGACATCGAAGGCAAGGTTCTCGAGCGAATCAAGGCCGCGCAGTAACCGGGAACGGGGTCCGGGAGGAGAGACTCGGGCCCCCCGACCCTCCTCCCGGGCCGGCGGCGCTTCGCCGGTGGCTGCCATCCACGATCTCGAGTGCCGGGGCGTCCGGAAACGCTTCGGCGCGTTCGTCGCCGTGGACGGCGTGTCCTTCGGGATCCCGAGCGGCTCCTTCTTCTCCATTCTGGGTCCGTCGGGCTGCGGCAAGACCACCCTGCTGCGGATGATTGCCGGGTTCGAGGAGCCGAGCGAAGGCGACATTCTCATCAAGGGCCGGTCGGTGCTCTCCCTTGCACCCAATCGACGCAACGTCAAGCTCGTCTTCCAACACCTCGCGCTGTTTCCGATGATGAACGTCGCGGAGAACATCGCCTACGGTCTTCGCTGCAAGGGAGTGGCGAGGGGAGAGATCGCCCGCCGCACCGCGGACGTGCTCGAACGGGTGGGGCTTCCCCATGCCGGGTCGAAGGACATCGGCCAGTTGTCGGGAGGACAGAAGCAGCGCATCGCGATCGCGCGCTGCATGGTGCTCGACCCCGACGTGCTCCTCCTCGACGAACCGCTCGGCGCCCTCGATCTCAAGCTTCGCGAGCAGATGAAGATCGAGCTCAAGATGCTGCAGAGCCAGTTCGGCACCACGTTCGTCTACATCACCCACGACCAGTCGGAAGCCCTGGTGATGTCGGACCGGGTCGCGGTGATGAATCACGGACGGTTCGAGCAGGTCGGCGCGCCGCGCGAGCTCTATCACGACCCGGTGACGGCGTTCGTCGCCGGTTTCGTCGGGGACAGCAACCGCTGGCCGGGCCGGGTGCTCGACCGCGATCCGGCGGGGGTCCGGGTGGAGACGGACTCCGGTCTGACCCTGGCGGCATGCGAGGCGGGCGGGGTGCTCCGCCGGGGGGACGCGGTCGAAGTGTTCGTTCGTCCGGAGTCGATTTCGGTCACCGGAGCCCAGGCGACGGACGCAACGGACGCAACGGACGGGAGCGGCGAGCACAATCGCCAGGCGGGCCGGATCGAGGGGACGCTATTCAACGGCGCGAACAGCCGCATCCTCGTCAGGACCTCCACCGGGGAACAGGTCGAGGCCGACCTCCCGCAACGGGGGCCGGACATCGGCTTCGAGAACGGCGCGCCGGTGGTACTCGCCTGGGAGCGAACCGGCTCGAAGTGCTTCGCGAGGGCGGGCGAAGACCCCGCCGGATGACTCCGGCATGAATCAGCGAAGCATCCGGCGGCTGACCCTGTTCATGCTGCTGGCTCCGTTCCTTCTCTGGATCGCCCTCCTCATCGTGCTTCCCCACGCCGGGATCTTCACCCTGTCCTTGCGCGAGAAGGTCGCGCCGCTCGTCTACACCGTCGGCCCCGGCAACTACCTGGATTTCTTCCGCGAGCCCATCTACTGGAACACGCTGCTTCGCACCGCGTCGTTCTCGGTCCTGGTGACCGCGCTGACCTTCCTGGTGGGATTCCCGATTGCGTACTACATCGCCAAGATCGCGGGGCGCCGGGCGCGGGGGGCGCTCTTTCTGGGATGCCTGATCCCGCTCTGGGTGAGCGACCTCGTGCGGGCCTACGGCTGGATGATCCTCCTTCGCGAGACCGGCGTGGTATCGAGCTTCCTCCAGTGGACGGGGATCGTGAGCGTCCCGGTCGAGCTCCTCTACAACGACGCCACCGTGGTCGTGGGGCTGGTCTACACGGTGGTCCTGTTCATGATCGTGCCCCTCGTCTCGACTCTCGACGGCATGGACAACAGCCTCATCGAGGCGGGCTACAACCTCGGCGGCAACGGCTTGACCGTCATGCGCCGGATCGTCATCCCCTACGCGATGCCCGGGATCGTCGCCGGCTCCATCGTCGTCTTCATGCTCACCGCGGGAAGCTATCTCACCCCGATACTGCTCGGGGGGAAGAACAGCATGTGGTTCACCGAGCAGATCTACGAGCAGTTCATCACGCGCTTCAACTGGGAGTCCGGAGCCGCCTTCGGAATCCTGCTGCTGCTCTTCACGTCCCTTACCGTCTGGCTCGGCCTTCGCCTCAGCGGACAGTCGCTCGCCTCCACGGTGGCGAGGAACGAAGCGTGATCCCGTCGATTCGCCCGCCACGGCCGTTCATGTGGGGCTATCGGGCCTGCGTCCTCGGGTTCTTCGCATTCCTGATCGCACCGCTGATCGCGGCCGGGCTCTTCGCGTTCAACGACTCGCTGTTCGCCTCGATGCCGTGGAAGGGCTTCACCCTCGCCTGGTTCACCGGCGACGCCGATCCGAAGATTGGGCTGCTCCACGACCGCCGCCTCCTCAAGGGACTCGCAGTCTCATTCCTGGTGGCGACCCTGGTGTCGATCGTGAGCCTGGTGGTCGGCCTCACCAACTCCTTTCTGTTCGAACGGCACCGGTTCCCCTTCAAGGGCCTGTGCTACATGCTGATGATCGTTCCGCTGGTGATTCCGGGCGTGATTCTCGGCATCTCGATCCTCGTCCTCGCGAGCGGGATCGCGAACCACGTGGAGAGCCGGTTCGGATACGATCCGGACTTTCTGCGGCCGGGCCTGCCCCTTGTCATCCTCGGCCAGGCATCCTTCATCATCACCATCACCTCGCTGGTGATCTCGGCCCGGCTCCGCAAGTTCGACCGCTCGCTCGAGGAGGCCGCCTTCAACCTGGGGGCCAGCCGTACCCGGGTGTTTCTGACCATCACCCTGCCGTACTTGCGGCCGGCCCTCATCGGATCGGGGCTCGTGGCGTTCCTCGTCTCCTTCGAGAACTTCAACACCACCTTGTTCCTCGTCGGCTCCGACGCTCCCCTGACGGTCACGATGTACGACCGGATGCTCAAGGTCGGCTCGACCCCGGTGCTGAACGCGGTGTCGCTCCTGCTGATGGTGGGGTCCGGGTTGCTGGCCCTGGTGAGCGTGTTCGTCCAGCTCGAGAGGAAGGCGCCGCGCGCCGGGAGCAGGGCGCCGATCAGCCGAGGAGCAGGATGACGATTCCGGCGACGATGAGGAGGATCCCCCCGATCTCGAGGGGAGTCGAGCGCTCCCGGAAGAAGAAGTACGAAGCGATGAAGGTGAAGACCAGCTCGACCTGACCCACCGCCCGCACGTAGGCTGCGTTCTCGAGGGTCATCGCGCTGAACCAGCCGACCGAGCCGATCATCCCCGATATCCCGACGAGGGAGGCGACCCGCCAGCCGCGGATCACCCGGGTCAGCTCGCCCGGCTCGCGCGCCCGGATCCACACCGCCATCACCGCGGTCTGGAACACCAGCACGCACGCGAGGGTGAACGCAGCCTGCATCAGGAACCCCTCACCGCCGAGGGAGAGCGCGGCGGCCCGGTAGGCCACCGCGCTCAAGCCGAAGAAGGTTCCCGACAGCATCCCGATGAAGGCGGCCCGCCCGGTCCAGCCGAGGAGCAGGTTGCGCAGGGTCAACCGGCTCTTGGCGGCCGAGATCGACATCACCCCGACGAGGCTGATCAGGATCGCGAGCGTGGCGAGGGAGCTCACCGGTTCGCCGAGGATCACGAGGCCGAAGATCGCGGTCTGCACCGTCTCGGTCTTCGAGTACGTGGTCCCCACCGCGAAGTTGCGGAGCGAGAAAAGGTAGACGAGCAGTGCGGTCGCGGTAATTTGCGCAAGGCCGCCGAGCATCGCGAAGAGCGCGAAGCGCGGGTTCGGCTCCGGCCACTCGAAACCGTATCCCTCGCCGAGAACCGCCACGTAGACGAGGGCGAGGGGCACCGCGTAGACGAACCGGCAGAAGGTGGCGCCGTAGGTGCTGAGCGATCCCTTCAGGTGCTTCTGCAGCGCCGACCGCAGGTTCTGCATGAACGCGGCGACGAGCGTGATCGGGACCCAGAGCTCCATCAGGATGCGAGGCGGACTTCCCGGCCGGGGTGCGGCAGGGGGAGGTCCGGCGGGCGTGTGCAGGCGGCTCCGGGCGCGCGCGACGCGCCGCCCGGAATGCGGTTCACACGAGGGTTCAGCCGCCCGCGCCGGCCGGCGTCACCTCCCGGATCCAGCCGAAGGGATCTGGTCGCGCTCCGTACTGGATGCCGATCAGCTCGTCGAAGAGCTTTTCGGCGAGCGGGCCGGTGCCGCCGTTCGCGATGTGGTGGGTCCGCCCCTCGTACTCGAGCGCGCCGACCGGCGAGATGACGGCCGCCGTCCCCGCCCCGAACACTTCTTCGAGGGTGCCGTTCTCCTGCGCCCCGAGCACGTCGTCGATGGTGAGGCGCTCCTCGGCGACCGGGACGTCCCAGCTCCGGAGGAGCTTCAGCACCGAGTCCTTGGTGATCCCGGCGAGGATGGTGTCCCCGGCCGGCGGGGTGATGACCGTGCCACCGATCTTGAACAGGATGTTCATCGAGCCCACTTCCTCGATGTAGCGGTGCTCCGCCGCGTCGAGCCACAGGACCTGGGTGAAGCCGCGCCCGAGGGCCTCCTTCTCCGCCTTGAGGCTCGCCGCGTAGTTGGCGGCCGTCTTGGCTGCGCCGAGCCCGCCCGGGCCGGCTCGCGAATACCGCTCCGCGACCGTGATCTTCACCGGGTTGAAGCCCTCGGGGTAGTAAGCCCCGACCGGCCCGGTGATGATGAAGAACAGTGCCTCGTGGGTGGACTTGAGGCCGATGTAGGGTTCGGTCGCGATCATCGTCGGGCGCACGTAGAGCGAGGTCCCGTGCGACCGGGGGATCCACTCGTGATCGAGCTCGAGGAGGGCCTCGATCGCGCCGACGAAGAGGTCCGGGTCGACCTCCGGCAGGTCGAGACGCACGGCCGACGAGTTGAAGCGGGCCGCATTGTCCGCGGCGCGGAACAGGTTCGCCGTCCCGGACCGCCCGCGGTTCCGGTAGGCCTTGAGGCCCTCGAAGATGGTCTGGCCGTAGTGCAGGACGAGCGAGGCGGGCGAGAGATCGAGGTTCGCGAACGGCGCTACGGTCGGCTCGCCCCATCCGCCGTCCGAAGTCCACCGCATCGTGAACATGTGATCGCTGTAGATCTTCCCGAACCCGAGCGAACTCTCGTCCGCCGGTTTCGGTCGCCGCTGCTCCGGCGTCGCCGGCTCGATCCGGAATTCCATCGCTCTTGCTGCGCCCCCGCGTCGGCTGCATGAAGGTGAACGGCCGGGCTGCCGCCCGCCCGCGCGAGCCGCGCAATCTAGGTAGGCCCCGGCCGCAAAGTCAAGGGCGGGTTGCGGTTCAGGACCTTATAATCGGCGCGAACGGCACGGTGGGGCCGGGCGGGGCCGGGAGCCGGACGCCGACGGACCGGCCGCGCGGGGCGGCGGCGCAACGGGGCGAAGGGATGGACAAGGCAGCCATCGAACGCGAATCCATGGATTTCGACGTGGTGATCGTCGGGGCGGGTCCGTCGGGCCTTGCCGCCGCGGTGCGGCTGCGCCAGCTCGCCGCGGAGCGAGGCCACGATTTGAGCGTCTGCGTGGTCGAGAAGGGCTCCGAAGTCGGCGCCCACATTCTTTCGGGGGCGGTGATCGAGCCCCGCGCCCTCGAGGAGCTCTTCCCGGACTGGCGCGAGCGCGAGGCGCCCCTCAACACCCCGGTCGCCGAGGAGCGTTTCCTCTTTCTCACCGAATCGGGCGGCATGTCGTGGCCGACCGCGCTGCTCCCGCCCTCGCTCAGGAACCACGGCAACTACATCGTCAGCCTGGGGAACCTGTGCCGCTGGCTCGCCGCCCAGGCGGAGGAGCTCGGGGCGGAGGTGTTCCCCGGCTTCGCCGCCACGGACGTGCTCTACCGCGACGACGGCGCCGTCGGCGGGATCGTCACCGGCGACATGGGGGTCGGGCGCGACGGCGAGCCGACCGACAACTACATGCCGGGCATGGAGCTTCGCGCGAAGTACACGTTCTTCGCCGAAGGGTGCCGCGGCCACCTCGGACTGCGGCTGGCGGAGCGCTTCGGGCTTCGCGACGGGGGGGAGCCACAGACCTACGGCATCGGGATCAAGGAGCTCTGGGAGGTCGAGCCCGAGCGGCATCGCCCAGGCCTCGTCGTCCACACCGCGGGCTGGCCGCTTGCCTCGGACACCTACGGCGGGTCGTTCCTGTACCACCTGGAGGACCGTCAGGTGGCGGTCGGATTCGTGATCGGGCTCGACTACGCGAACCCGTACCTCTCACCCTTCGAGGAGATGCAGCGGTTCAAGACCCACCCGAAGATCCGGGGCACCTTCGAAGGGGGCCGGCGGATCTCCTACGGCGCCCGCGCGGTCAACGAGGGCGGCATCCAGTGTCTGCCGAAGCTCGCGTTCCCGGGCGGAGTCCTCGTCGGCTGCGAGGCGGGCACCCTCAACGCGCCCAAGATCAAGGGCACCCACACCGCCATGAAGTCCGGCATGCTCGCCGCGGAAGCCGTCTTCGAGGCGGTGGCGGGCGGGTCCGAGGGCGGCGAGGAGCTCACCGCGTACCCCGACGCGTTCCGCGCGTCCTGGGTCTGGCGCGAGCTGCACGAGGCGCGCAACGTCCGCCCGGGGTTTCGCTGGGGTCTCGCCGGCGGCACCCTCCACGCAGGGCTCGACCAGGTGCTGTTCCGGGGCCGCGCGCCCTGGACCCTCCGCCACGGCCACACCGACCACGAACGGCTTCGCAAGGCGGCGGACGCGAAGCCGATCGAGTACCCGCGCCCCGATGGCGAGCTGACCTTCGACAAGCTGTCGTCGGTGTTCTTGTCCGGCACCAACCACGAAGAGAACCAGCCGGTGCACCTGACCCTGCGCGACGATGCGACGCCGGTCGGGGTGAACCTCGCCGACTACGCCGGGCCCGAAGAGCGGTTCTGCCCCGCCGGGGTGTACGAGTTCGTGGAGGAAGGCGAGGGGCAGCGGCTGCAGATCAACGCGCAGAACTGCGTACACTGCAAGACCTGTGACATCAAGGACCCCACCCAGAACATCGTATGGGTGGCGCCGGAGGGCGGCGGCGGCCCGAACTATCCGAACATGTAGCCCGGCCCGGGGGGGCGCGGGTCCGGCGACGCGGAACGCCCGCGTTCCCGTTCCCCCCATCGACCGACCGCCCGGCCGCCCGGCGTCCGGCCGCCGCGCGAGCGCAGCCGGCGGGCCCGCGCGACCCGAGACGAGACCGGACAATGCCCGGCGCAGGCCGGTAGAACGAAACACAACACGGAATCCGACATGCAGACATACAGTGCGCCGGTGCGCGACATGCAGTTCGTGCTGAACGAGGTGCTCCGGGTCGAAGAGCGGTTCGCGGAGCTGCCCGGGTTCGAGGAGGTGAGCGCGGACCTCATCGACGGGGTGCTCGAGCAGGCCGGCCGCCTCTTCGAGGAGGTCGTCCACCCCACCAACATGCCGGGGCACGAGCAGGGCTGCGAGCGCCGAGCGGACGGAACGGTCCGCCTCCCGGAGGGCTTCCGCGAAGCCTACGGCGCAGTCCGGGACGCAGGCTGGCTCGGCCTCTCCGCGGACCCCGAGTACGGCGGCCAGGGGCTTCCCGAAACCCTCAACTTCTTCATCGACGAGATGTTCACCTCGGCCAACATGGCGCTCAGCCTCCTTCCCGGACTCACCCACGGGGCGTGCACCGCGATCGAGTCGCACGCCTCGCAGGAGCTGCGGTCGAAGTACCTCCCGAACATGGTGAGCGGGCGGTGGAGCGGCACGATGTGCCTCACCGAGTCGCATGCCGGCACCGACCTCGGGATGATCCGCACCCGCGCGGTGCCGCGTCCGGACGGTAGCTGCGCGATTACCGGCACCAAGATCTTCATCACCTGCGGAGAGCACGACCTCACCGAGAACATCGTCCATCTCGTGCTCGCGAGGCTTCCGGATGCGCCGCCCGGGGTGAAGGGGATCAGCCTCTTCCTGGTCCCGAAGTTCCTGGTCGGGGCGAACGGCGAGCCCGGCGAGCGCAACGGCGCGCATTGCGTCTCGATCGAGACCAAGATGGGCATCGAGGCGGCGCCGACCTGCGTGATGAGCTTCGAGGACGCCACCGGCTGGCTCGTCGGCGAGCCGCACCGCGGTCTCGCCTGCATGTTCACGATGATGAACCACGAGCGCCTCGCGGTCGGGATCCAGGGGCTGGGGATCGCGGAGAAGGCGTACCAGAGCGCCGTCGCCTACGCGCGCGAGCGGCTGCAGGGGCGTTCGCTCTCCGGTCCGAAGCGCCCGGATCTCCCGGCCGATCCCATCATCGTGCACCCCGACGTGCGGCGGATGCTGCAGACCACGCGCGCGTGGAACGAGGGCGCACGGGCGCTCGCGGGCTGGGTCGGGCTCGAGATCGACCGCTCCGTCCGGCACCCGGATCCGGAAGCGCGGCGCAAGGCCGCGGACCGGGTAGGGCTGCTCACCCCGGTGGTGAAGGCGTTCCTGAGCGATCTCGGATACGAGAACGCCACCCGCTGCCAGCAGGTGTTCGGCGGGGCGGGCTACATCGCCGAGACCGGCATGGAGCAGCTCGTCCGCGATGCGCGCATCGCCCAGATCTACGAGGGCACCAACGGGGTGCAGGCGAACGATCTGGTCGGCCGCAAGGTTTTCATGAACGGCGGGGAGACGGTGCGCGAGCTCGCCGCGGAGTTCCGGACGTTCATCGCCGAGCGCGAAGGCGACGAGGCCCTCGCGGAGTTCCTCGAGCCGTTCGCGGCCGCGCTCGAGCGGTTGCAGGTGGTCACCGAGTGGCTCCTCGAGCGGGCGGCCGAGAACCGGGAGGAGCTCGGGGCGGCCGCGGTCGACTACCTCCGTTTCACGGGGCTCGTGTGCCTCGCCTGGCTCTGGACGTCGATGGCGGAGGCCGCGCTCGAACGGGCGCCCTCCGACAACTCGGGGTTCTACCGGGCGAAGCTCGCCACCGCGCGCTACTTCATGGGGCGCCTGCTGCCGGAGACGACCGCGCTCGACGCGGCGATCCGCTCGGGGGCGGATACCCTGATGGCTCTCGAGACGGACGCCTACTAGGCCGCGATTCGGCAGGGCACCGGAGGTCCGTTGGCGATCGGCCCGGTTCGCTCCGCCCCGAGACCCGCCCGTGACCAGAATCCTCGCGATTGCCTTCGGTGGAGCGTTGGGCGCCCTTGGCCGCCACGGCGTCTCGACCGCGGTCGCGGCGGCGTTCGGCCCGCGCTTCCCCTTCGGCACGCTCATCGTCAACGTGGCCGGCTCGTTCGCGATGGGCTGGCTCTTCGCGCTCTTCGCGGAACGGGTGCACGTCCCCCCGGAGATGCGCCTGCTGATCATGACCGGACTCCTCGGCGCGTTCACCACGTTCTCCACCTTCTCGGTGGAGACCCTGGCCCTCCTCCAGGCCGGTCGCTGGCTCGCGGCGGCCGCGAACGTGCTGCTGAGCGTGGTGCTCTGTCTCTGCGCGGCCGGCCTCGGCATGCTGCTCGGCCGATGACCGGCACCTTGCGCGCCGGTCGTTCGACCCGGCCCGCCCTCGGGGAATTCACCGCCCGGCCCCCGCGAACGCCGGTCGGGCACTACACCGCCAACCGCCCCCGAAGCACCGCCGGGCGTGCCCGGCACCCGTACGGACAGGCTTCGCGACTCCTCGCCAGGGACCCTCGCCCATGAACCGCGCGGCCGACGCAATCGTCTGCGGGGCGGGGATCGTCGGCATCGCCTGCGCCTGGCATCTCGCGGTGCGCCACGGGCTAAGACGGGTCGCGATCGTCGACGAGCGCCCGCCGCTCTCCCTGACGAGCGACAAGTCGACCGAGTGCTACCGCAACTGGTGGCCGGGGCCGGGCGACGCCATGGTCTCGCTCATGAACCGGAGCGTCGACCTCCTCGAGGAGCTGGCCGAGGCGAGCGGCAACCGGTTCAACCTGAATCGCCGGGGGTACCTGTTCGCGACCGCGGACCCCGAGCGGGTGGCGGGGTTCGAAGCGGCCGGACGCGAGGCCGCCGCGCTCGGGGCGGGGCCGCTCCGGCGCCACGACGGGAGCGCAGGCGACGAGTACGTCCCGCATCGCCCGGACGGGTACGCCGGCATGCCGGACGGCGCGGACCTCATCGTCGACGATGCGCTCATACGCCGGCACTTCCCCTGGATCTCGCCGGATGCCGTCGCGGTGCTGCACGCGCGGCGCTGCGGCTGGCTGAGCGCGCAGCAGCTCGGCATGCACCTCCTCGAAGAGGCGCGCCGGCACGGGGCGTTCCTCGTCAACGGCCGGGTTGAGGAGGTGCTGCGCGCCGGCGGTCGGGTCACCGGGGCGCGGGTCTCGCTCCGGGATGGCGGCGAAGAGCGAATCGGGTCGCCGGTCTTCGTCAACGCCGCGGGGCCCTTCGCGAAGGAGGTCGCGACGTGGCTCGGGGCGGATCTCCCGGTCTGGTTCGAACGCCACGTCAAGATGTCCTTTCCGGACCGCGAACGGGCGATCCCCCGGGACACGCCGCTATTCATCTGGGCAGACCCGATCCGGCTCCCGTGGACCGCGGAAGAGCGCGAGGCCCTCGCCGACGACCCGGAAGGACGCGCCCTCCTCGAGACCTTTCCGGCCGGGGCGCACGGGCGCCCGGAGGGCGGGCCGGACGCCGAGACCCTAATCCTCTACTGGACCTACGAGGAGGAGCGGCGAACCGCACCCGAGTTCCCCTTCGACTGGGACCCGCGCTACCCGGAGATCGTGCTTCGCGGCATGTCGCGCATGCTCCCCTCCCTCGAGCGCTACTTCGGCCGCCTGCCGCGGCCCTGGATCGACGGCGGCTACTACGTCCGCACCCGGGAGAACCGCCCTCTCGTCGGCCCGTTGCCCCTCGAAGGCTCCTTCGTCTGTTCCGCGTTCTCGGGCTTCGGCATCATGGGCTCGTGCGCGGGCGCCGAGCTGCTCGCGGCCCACGTGGCGGGCGCGAGCCTCCCCTCGTGGGCGGATGCGTTCGCGCTCGCGCGCTACGACGATCCGGCTTACCGCGCCCTTCTCGACAATTGGCCCGACGACGGCCAGCTATGAAGCAAAGAAACGGATGGCGAAGCTGAAAGGGCCGGAACGGGTGCGGGGGGCGCTCGAGGCGCTCGCGCTCGACTGCGAGGTGCTGACCCTTCCCGGCTCGACGCGGACGGCGGAGGAAGCGGCGGCGGCGGTCGGCTGCTCCGTGGGCGAGATCGCGAAGTCGCTCGTGTTTCGCGGCGGGGAGCGGGCGGTCGTCGCGATCATGAGCGGCGACAACCGCCTCGACACCGGCAAGCTCGCGGAAGCGCTCGGGCACAAAGTGAGCCGGGCGGACGCGGACTTCGTGCGGGCGGCGACCGGGTTCGCGATCGGCGGGGTGCCCCCGCTCGGCCACGCGACGCCGGCGCCCGTCTTCATGGACGCCGACCTCTTCCGCTTCGACCGGATCTGGGCCGCGGCCGGGAGTCCCTTCAGCGTGTTCGCAATCGAGCCCGCCCGGCTCCGGGACGCGGGCGGCGCGGCGGTCACCGACCTCAAGGTGGACTGACGGGGGCGGCCTCGAGTCAGCCGAGCGCGGCCCCGATCGCGGGTCCCACCCCCGACGGGGTATCGAGCACCTCGACCCCGACCGCCTCGAGCGCCCGCCGCTTCGAGGCGTAGGAGCCCTTGTCTCCCATCACGATCGCGCCTGCGTGCCCCATCTTCTTGCCGGGCGGCGAAGCCCCGCCCGCGATGAACGCGACGACCGGCTTCGCCATGCCCCGGATGTACTCCGCGGCATCCTCCTCCATCGCGCCGCCGATCTCCCCGACCACCACCACCGCGTCCGTGCGCTCGTCGGCGTCGAGCGCCGCCACCGCGTCGCGAGTGGTGGTGCCGATGATCGGATCCCCGCCGATCCCGACGAAGGCCGATTCGCCGAGCCCCGCCTGCACGAGGTTGAGGCAAACGAGGGTGCCGAGGCTCCCGCTCCGCGAGACCACCCCCACTCGCCCGGGGCGGAAGATGTCCGCCTCGAACGCGGGCATGAAGCCGACGAAGCACTCGCCCGGGGTGACGAGACCCGCGGTGTTCGGGCCGGCGACGGCCGCGCCGTTCGCGCGCGCCGCGGCGAGCACCTCCATCACGTCCTGCACCGGGACGTGCTCGGTGAGGACGACGAGGCGCGGGCCCCCCGCCTCGATCGCGTCGATCGCCGCCGCCTTGACCCCGAGCGGGGGAATGAAGAGGACCGAGACGTCGAATCCGATCCCCCCCATCGCCTCCCGGGCGCTCGCGAACACCGGCACCCCGCAGTGCTCGATACCCGCCCGCTTCGGACTCACCCCGCCGACGACGCGCGTGCCGTAAGCCTGCATGCGCTCGGTCCAGAACGTGCCCTGCCGGCCGGTGATCCCCTGGACGAGCACCCGCTCTCCGCCGCGGACGATCACGTCGCACCTCCCGCCGCCCGCGCCGCCGCGACGGCGGCGGCGATCGCTTCGTCCATGGTCGGGTACGGGGTCATTCCGAGACGCTCGAGGAGCATCGCCCGCGCCTCGGTCGCGCCGGTCCCGTGCACGCTGAAGAAGACCGGGAGGTCCGGCGAGAGCGCCTCCCACGCATCGAGCACGCCGCCGGTCATCACGTCCGTGCGCGCGAACGCGCCGCAGAAGTTGACGACGAGGCACTTGACCCGCGGGTTGTCGAGCAGGAGCTCGAGCGCAGGTCTCGCCTTCGTGTAGGACTCGCCCCCGATCTCGAGGAAGTTCGCCGGCTTCCCCCCCTGATCGGTGATGACGTCCATGGTGGTCATCGTGAGCCCCGCGCCGTTCGCGATCACCCCGATGTCCCCGTCGAGCTCGATGTACTTGAGATCGAGCGCCTGGGCGCGCGTCTCGAGCTCGGTCGCCGGTTCCGGGCTTCCGGCGCCGGCGAGCGCCTCGCGGCGCTTGATCGCGGAATCGTCGAGGACGAGCTTGCAGTCGAGGGCGACCAGCCGCCCGTCATCCAGCCGCGCGAGGGGGTTGATCTCCAGCAGCTCCGCGTCGTTGCCGCGGTACGCCTGGTACAGAGCGACGAGCACTTCCGCGACCGCCGCGTCGTCGAGCTCCGGGCCGAAGCCGTCGAGCAGCGCGCGAGCGGAATCGGCGTCGAGCCCCCGGGAAATGTCGACCGGGGCGCGCCGGACCCGCCCCGGCTTCGACACCGCCACCTCCTCGATGTCCATGCCTCCCTCCGGCGAGAACATCACGAGCGGCCCCTTGGAAACCGGGTCGTTGAGGACCGCGGCATAGTACTCGGCCGCGATCGCGGCCCGCTCCTCGACGAGGACCGACTCGACGCGATGCCCGGCGATGTCCATGCCGAGAATCGCCTCCGCCGCTTCGCCGGCCGCCGCCGCACCGTCCGCGGTTCGGATCCCGCCCGCCTTGCCCCGCTTTCCGGCCGGAACCTGCGCCTTGACCACCACCGGGACCCCGAGCTCGGCGGCCGCCGCCCTCGCTTCCGCGCCGCTCCGGGCGAGGCATCCGCGCGGCGTCGCAATCCCCGCCGCCCGCAGCAACGGCTTCGCCGCATGCTCCTCGAAGTTCACCCCTTTCGCCTCCTCTCGACCTCAGTCCATGACGACGCCGCCGCCGATATTGAGCGCGGCTCCGGTGATCTCGCTCGCCTCGCCGGAGGTGAGGAAGACGAAGCCGGCCGCGATGTCGTCGGCGGTCTGGAGGCGCTCGAGGGGCACGTGCTCGCGCGCGAAATCGTCGCTGAACGCCTCCATCGTCTGCGAGTCGGCCTTGCGGTCCCGGAACGTGCGCCAGGCCATCCCGACATCGCGTACGTGGCCGGGACAGATCGTGTTGACCCGAATCTCGGGGGCGAGCTCGACCGCCATCGCGCGGCTCAAGCCGATGACCGCCGCCTTGGACGCCCCGTAGACGGTGCTGTGGTCCCAGCCGCGCCGGCCGGCCTGCGACGACGTGGACGTGATCGATCCGCCGCCGCTCTCGCGGATGAGCGGCACCGCGGCCTGGCTGCAGAGAATCACGCCCTTGACGTTGACGTCGAGGACGAGGTCGATGTCCGCTTCGGAAAAATCCACGAGGAGGCTTCGGACCACCGCCCCCGCGTTGTTGACGAGCGCGTGCAGGCCGTCGAGCCGGGAGGCGGCGTCGCGCATGAGCGCCCGCACCTCACCGGGGGAGCAGACGTCCGCGGCCCCGCCGGCGAGCGCGACTCCGGCCGCCTGCGCGTCAGCCGTGAGCGCCGAGACGGCCCCGTCCACCGCGCCCCGATCGAGATCCGCGACGAATACCGAAGCGCCCTCGCGCACGAACGCGCGCGCGGTCGCAAGCCCGATTGCGCCCGCTCCGCCGGTGATGACCGCCTTCACCCCCTTCAGCCGCTTCGCCATGCCCTGCATCCTCGTATCGGTCGTGCCGGGCGGCCACTCTAAGGCCCTGAACCCAGGTTGCAACCCGTACCGGCCGGCCCGCGGGATCGGCGACAATGGAAGGGTCGCAGCGCACCCCGCACCCGGCTGAATCCGGTGCCGGTGCCGATACCGGTACCGAATCGGGCGACGGCGCGGCGGCGAACCGGAATCGACGGTCGGCAGGAACGGGAGACACGGGATGGAATATCGACCCCTCGGACGCAGCGGGGTGCAGGTCTCGGAGCTCTGCTTCGGCACCATGTCGTTCGGCGGCGACGCGGACGAGGCGGCCTCGGCCGCCATGTACGCGGCGTGCCGCGACGCCGGCATCAACTTCTTCGACACCGCCGACACCTACAACGCCGGGGAGTCCGAACGCATCCTCGGGCGCCTGATGAAGGGGCACCGCGACGATCTCGTCGTCGCGACCAAGTGCTACAACCCGCAGGGCGACGACATCAACGCCCGTGGAAGCTCGCGGCGCCACGTCCGCCGCGCCGTCGAGGCATGCCTGCGGCGCCTCGGCACCGACCGGGTGGATGTCCTCTTCCTGCACCAGTTCGACGGGCGCACCCCCATCGACGAGCAGATGCGGGGCCTCGAGGAACTCGTCCGCTCCGGCAAGGTGCTCTACCCGGCCGTCAGCAACTACGCCGCGTGGCAGACCCTCGCCGCCCTCGCGGTGCAGGAGCGCCACGGGTGGGCGCGCCTCGAGGTCCTCGAGCCGATGTACAACCTCGTCAAGCGGCAGGCGGAGGTCGAGATCCTGCCGATGGCCGAGGCCCACGACATCGCCGTCATCCCGTACAGCCCGGCCGCCGGCGGCCTCCTCTCCGGCAAGTACGCGGGCGGGGGCGGGGGCGAACGGAGCCGGCTCCACGTCAACCAGATGTACCAGGTGCGCTACGCCGAAGAGTGGATGCACGACACCGCCGCCACGTTCGCGGCGTTCTGCCGCGAGCGGGGGCTCCATCCGATGAGTGCGGCGGTCGCCTGGGTGGGGGCGCATCCCGCGGTCACCGCCCCCATCGTCGGCGCGCGCAACCTCGACCAGCTCCGCGCCTCGCTCGACGCGGTGGCGATCGACATGACCCCCGCCCTGCGCGCGGAGATCTCCGCCCTCTCGCGCACTCCGGCGCCCGCGACGGACCGCAACGAGGAACAGAAAGGCTAGCTTTCGGGCCGGGGTCACGCCAGCCGAGCGGACGGAGGCACGGCCGGCAGCACGGTCAAGCCACCTCGGCCGGCACGCGCGCTCCGAGGTGGGCGGCGAGGTGGCTCACGAGATCGCGGGCATCGTCACCGGCACCATGGATGAAGCTCGACTTTCGCCGGCGCAGGAAGTTGAGCCCGATGCGGTAGAGACCGGGCGACCCGCTCACCACTCCGCCGTCGTGACGGAGCCGCCCCTTGTGGTCGAGGACGGGCACGTGGAGCCATGAGTGGTCGGCCTCGTATCCGGTCGCCCACACGACCGTCCGGATCCCCTCCGCGGCGAGATCGAGCGCCAGGGGCGGCGATTCCTCCACGCGGGTGGGAGCGAACCGGTGGACCGGTTCGACCTCCCCTTCGAGACCCTGCCCGGCAATCCACTCGTCGATGGTGTCGAGCAGCCGTCCGAGCTTGAGATCGGCGAGGTTGCACTTGTTGCGGAGCGAGCCCGAGAACTGCGCCCTGCCGCCCGCGAACCCGACCAGCCGTCCCGACAGGCGAACGCCCGCGTCGGTGAGCGCATTCAGGTCGAGGGTCAGCCGCTCGGGAGTGCCGACGAGCTGGGGCGCCGGCACGCGGCGGGCGCGGACGATGTCGTCGACCTCGTCGTACCGCTCGTCGTGGAGCCCGGTCCGGTCCATCCACCACAGGATGTCCTTGCCCCGATAGGTCCGCGGCATCCGCACGTGCTCGCCGACCGCGACCGTCACCGGGCGCCCGGAGCGGTGGACCTCGTCCGCGATCTGGACCCCCGTCGCGGACGCGCCCACCACCAGGACGCCGCCGTCCGGAAGGGCGGAGGGCCGGCGGTAGTCGAGTGGCGTCACCGACTCAACGAAGTCGGGAAGGGCGGCAACGAAGGCCGGCACCTTCGGACGGTTGCAGCCCCCGGTCGCGAGCACGACCGTCGCCGCGTGCCATACCCCCCGGTCGGTCGTCACCTCGTACCCGGCGCCGTTCCGGCGGACCGACTCGACGGTGGTGCGTGTCTCGAGCGGGGGATCGACGACGCGGGCGTAGCGTTGGAGGAACGCGACCACCTCGGCCATGTCCATGTAGCCGTCGGGGTCCGCACCGTCGTACGCGAGGCCGGGGACCCGGGTCTGCCAGTTGGGGGTGAGGAGCCGGAGCGAATCCCATCGCTCCTCGCGCCAGGAATTCGCCACCTCGCCGCGCTCGACGACCAGGTGGTCGATCGAGCTCGCGGCGAGGTGGCGGCTGATCGCGAGGCCGGCATGCCCGGCCCCGACCACCAGCGCGGAGGTGTGGGGCACGCCGGCGCTCACCCCACCTCTACGGTGACGTTGGTCGGGTTGGTGAGGATGTCGAACACCGCCGAGCGCTTCTGCGACTGGGCGACGAGGGCCTCGATGTCGTCCGCATCCGCGTCCGCGTCAATGTCGTACTTGACCCGTACCCCGCTGAAGCCGTTCCGGACGTCGGGGTCGGCGCCGAGGATCCCCTGGATGTCCATGTCGGCCTCGACCGTCGCCTTCACCGAGCGGAGCTGGATGTCCCGGTTCTGGGCGACGGCGGCGACCCCGGCGGTGAGGCAGCTCGCCAGCCCGACGAGGACGATCTCCACCGGCGTGGCGGCGTTGTCCTCGGCTGCGAACACGAGGGGGTGGTCGGACTCGAAGTCGAAGCTCGACTTGTGGTCGTGCTCGCCGCCGAGGCCGAAGTAGCCTTCCACCGACGACCGGCTGTGGGTCCCGTGGAGCCACTCGTTGGTGGCCCGCCAGACGAACTTCCCCGCCTCCGGGGTCTCTCCCAGCGCCTCGCGGGCACCGAGCAGGGCTTCGACGTTGACGCCGTTCTCGGCGCGCTTTTCGGAGTCGGTACTCATGGGTTTCTCCTTCCAGGTATCGGTTTCGCTGGTCGCGGGACGGAGTCCCGACGACGGTGGAACGAAACGCGCGGCGGGCCGGCGGCCCTCCGTGCCTGTCAGGTGCCGGGGTCGGCTACGAGCCGCCGCCGGGGCGGCGCAAGCGGCCGTCCCGGATACGCGGGCGGATCGGTGCCCCGAAAGGGGCGAAAGATTGGGGGCCCAGGACATGCATCCGGCGGTCTCCTCTCTCACTTCCCACGCGCTCTTTCTTCGAGCGCCGAGTGCGGAGTACCGCCTTCGGCTGACTCATCGATCAGGCATTGGCACCGCACTTGGCGGTTGCCGCGGCTTCGAAGGGCCTGTCCCTCCACCGCTCTGGATGAGCGCGTCCTGACCGGGATAGTGAAACAAATGTCCGCGTGCGCGTCAACGGGTACGGGAACATCGCGCGGAGGCGACAGTCAGTGCGGCACCATCGAAGGGGGGGCGGGGCGGTGGATGGCGGAGCGCCGAGCGGCCGGGAGAGCACCGTCCGCCGGCGGCGGGCGGCGGGCGGCGGGGAAACGGTGAGACCTCAGCGGTCGATGAGTCCCGGGAGGAAGAGGGTGAGCTCCGGGAAGGCGATGAGGAGGGCGACGACCGCGAGGGCGAGCCCGATGAAGGGGGCCACCGAGCCGATGATCTGCTGCATGGTGGTCGACGGGGGGGCCGCCCCCCGGATCACGAACAGGAGCAGGCCGAAGGGCGGGGTCGCGAGGCTCACCTCGAGCACCATCAGCATCAGCACGCCGAACGCGATCGTGTCGTATCCGATCGCTTCCACCACCGGGAGGAAGAGCGGCACGGTGATCATCATCATGCTCACCTGGTCCATGAAGCAGCCGAGCAGCATCAGCACCGCGAGCATCCCGACGAGCACCGCGAGCGGGGCGAGGTCCGCCCCGATCACCACCTCGGCGAGCCCGGTCGACGCCTCGGAAAAGGCGAGGATCTGGGAGAAGGTGACGGACCCGCAGATGATGAAGAGGGTCATGACCGTGAACCGGAGCGTCTGGCGCATCGCGACGAGGAAGCTCGCCCACGTGAGACGCCGGTAGAGGGCCGCGGCCGCGAGCGATGCCATCGCCCCGAGCGCGGCGGACTCGGTCGGGGTCGCGAATCCGCCGACGATGCTCCCCACGACGACCACGAAGATGCTCATGAGGGGGAGCACGTACTTGAAAAAAGGCACGATCCGCTCGCGCCAGGTCATGTCCCCGATGTCGTAGGGAGGAGCGAGCGCGGGATTCAGCCGGCACCGGATGACGATGTAGACGACGAAGAGGGCGGCGAGGATGAGGGCGGGGATGACCGCGCCGACGAGAAGCCCGGAAATCGGAATCTGGGCGATGCTGCCGAGGAGCACGGCGAGAGCGGACGGCGGGATGAGCATTGCGAGCCCGCCGACCGCGACGATCGGTCCGATGGAGATGGCCGGCTGGTAGCCGCGCCGGTACATCTCCGGGAGGAGGGTGCTCCCGAGCATCGCGGTATTGGCGATCGTGGAGCCCGAGAGGGACGAGAAGATTGTCCCGCCCGCGACCGCGACGAGGGAGAGGCGCCCGGGGACGCGGGCGATGAGGCGGTCCACCGCGTCGATCGCCTGCCCCGCCACCCCGGTGTGGAACATGATCTCGCCCATCAGGATGAAGAGGGGAATCGGAAGGAGGGCGAAGCTCTGCGCCGCATCCATCGCGTTGCGCACGAGCTGCTCGACCCCGTTCGCGCCCCCCATGAAGACGTAGGCGCCGACGAGGTTCACCGCGAAGAAGGCGAACACCACGGGCAGCCCGAGCATCATCAGGACGACGAGGCCGCCGATGAGGAAGGCGAGGACCTCGTACCACTCCACCCCCGGGCCCTCGGGCGGTCGCGCTAGCGCGCCCGACGGCGCGCTTGACGCGCGGCGCGGGGCGGATCAGAGCGCATCGACGGAGCGCCCCGGAGCGATCCCGCCGGTCGATTCACCGCCCGGAGGCGGCCGCACGACCCGGCTCGCGAAGATCGCGGCGAGGAGGAGGAAGACGGGCGGCGCCGCGGAGAACAGCCACCACTCCGGAAAGACGAAGGTCTCGTAGACCAGGGTGCCGTCGCCGAAGGACCTCCACCAGACCCGGCACGCGAACCAGAAGAGGACGAGGGACGCGACGGCGCCGATCGCGTTCGCGCTCCGGTCCGCGCGGCGGCGGGCGGGCGGGCCGAGGCGGGCGACGACCAGGTCGACGGTGATGTGCCCCCCCGAGACCAGCACCCACGGTGCCGCGAGGAAGGTGATGAGGTAGAGGAGGTACTCCGCGACGTCGAGCGACCAGGGCATCGAGAACCAGTCCGTCTGCCGGCTCCCGATGTCGACGCAGATGAGGATCGCGAGGAAGCAGAGCAGGGCGCCCGCCACCCCGGCGAGCGCCCGGCACAGCCGGTCGAGCGACGCGGGCGACCGGGCTCGCATCACCGGTGGCGCAAGGCGGCGGCGTGCGCGCTCATTCCACCCGGGGTCGCGCGTTCTCTCCGGTCCGGGGCCGATCCGGTTCCGAACGTCGCCATGCCGGCCGCCGGCGCCGCGGCCGCCGGTCTTTCGCGATCGCCGGACGGGTCCGAAACGCCCACCGCGGCCGAACCGTCAGCGCCGACGCAAGCGTCTGCCGGGTATCGCGGCCATCGGCGCGGCCGACCTACTGCAGCAGGGGGCGGATCTTGCCGATGAACTCCGGGCTCGCCTCCTCGAGCGCCTCCCAGTGCAGGGCCTCGGCCGTGGCGGCCCACTCCGCCCCGAGGTCGACGTACTCGACGCCGGCGTCCGCGAGCATCTTCGCCTGGTTCTCGCCCTCCGCCGCGCGCCACTTGGGCCACTCGGTGTCGAGCCACTCGGTCATGCGGTCGAGGCACGCGCGCTGCGAGTCCGCAAGCCCGTTCCACCGGTCCAGGTTCACGAGGAGGTTGATGTTGGCGCTGAAGAAGCCGGGGCCGTGCCGGTACTTGGTGAACTTGTGCCAGCCGAAGTCGACCACCCCCCACAGCGGCCAGCCGTAGCCGTCCACCGCGCCGCGCTCGAGGGCGGTGCCGACCTCGGGCGGGGCCATGCGCACCGGATCGGCGCCGAGGTAACGGAAGAAGCCGTCGTAGATCGGCACCGAGCGAAGCCGCATGCCGTCGAATCGGCCATCCTGGTGCGGCTTGCTGGTATAGAGAAAGAACTTGACCCCGTCGTGGATGTGGGTCAGGTACCAGGCGTTGAGCTTCTCGTTGTGGAGATCGTTCAGCATCGCCCAGGCGCCGTTCTCCTTCTGCGCGGTCGCACCGTTCTTGGCGAGGATGGTGACGTCCGCCTCCACCATCTCTCCCTTGTAGTAGTTGGGCGGCCCGAAGTGCATGTCGATGACACCGGTCTTGAGCGCTCGCCATTGCTCGAGCGAGGGGACCGCGGCCGGTCCGACGACGCTTATTTCGACCTCGCCCGCGCATTCCTCGTTGACCTTGTCGGCCCACTCGTAGAAGTGCTTGGCGAAGATCACCCGCTGGGGCAGGAAGCTCGCCGCCTTGAGCTTGACCGCCTCCGCCTGGGCGGCCGGAACGCCGGATCCGATGACTGCGAACGCCGCCACCAGGACCGGGGCCATCGCCCCCGATATCCGCTTCAATGTCATTTCGATTCCTCCACTTCGATTCGGCTGCGGCGATCACGGGCCGCGAGAGTCGATCCGCCCCGCTTCGTGCTCGCGCCGCGCGGCCGGGGCACCCGCCGGATGCCGCCCGGGAATATACACCGTGGCCGACGAGGGACCGTCCGCCCCCGGGCACCCGAAGCTCTCTCCGCTACACTGCCCGCGAACCCGGACACGCGCGAGAGGGAGGGCCGCCTCGTGCACGTCGTCGTCTGCGGGGGCGGGGTCATCGGCGCCGCGACCGCGTACTTCCTGACCGAGCTCGGAATCGAGGTCACCCTCGTCGAACGGTGCTCGCTCGCGGCCGCCGCCTCCGGGAAGGCGGGCGGTTTCCTCGCGCGCGACTGGTGCGACGCGAACGCGATGGGACCGCTTGCCCGCGCGAGCTTCGACCTGCATGCGGAGCTCGCGGAACGGCTCGGGGCGGACTACGGATACCGCCGGGTCGATACCTTGATGGTGGCCGGCGCCGACGAGGCGTCGGTCGCGGCGTACGCCCGGCTCCCCACCTCCGCCTGGCTCGACGGCAACTGCGCCGTGAACGGGCGCCTCGGCACCCCCGAGACCACCGCGCAGGTCGAGCCCGGCGCATTCACCCGAGCCCTCGTCGACGCCGCCGGCCGGAACGGCGGGGCGAGGGTGCGGATCGGCGCCGTGGAGGGGCTCGTCGCGCATGGCGCGAGCGGGGCGGTGGCCGGGGCGCTGGTGGACGGCGAGACGATCGCCGCCGATGCCGTGGTGCTCGCCATGGGTCCGTGGACCGCGCTGGCCCGCCAGTGGGTCGCGCTTCCGCCGATCGGCGGCCTCAAGGGGTTCAGCATCACCCTTCGTCCGGACTTCGAGGTCCCGGCCGAGATGCTGTTCTGCGAGTACCGCACCGCGCGGGGCGAGGTCCTCGCGCCCGAAATCTACCCGCGTCCGGACGGCGAGGTGTGGGTGTGCGGGATGTCGGACGACCAGCCGGTGCCGATCGATCCCGCGCACGTCCGCGTCGACGACGCGCGCTGCGACGAGCTCCGGCGCATCGCCGGCACCATGGCGACCGGACTTGCCGAGGCGCGGATCACCCGCCGCCAGGCCTGCTACCGCCCGATCTGCGCCGACGCGATGCCGCTCCTCGGACCCGTGCCCGGCCGCCCGGGTGCGTTCGTCGCGACCGGGCACAACTGCTGGGGGATCCTGAACGCGCCGGCGAGCGGCAAGGCGATGGCGGAGCTGATCGCGACCGGGGAGGCGCGTTGCGTCGACCTCGCGCCCTTCGACCCCGGGAGGCTCCTCGAGGCGGCGTAGCCGCAAGAATCACCGACCTTCTACGCCCTTCGCCCCCGGTGCGCATGACCTCTTGCTCGACCGCGAGAACCGTCTGTCCCGGACCGGCGATGGCAGGTTCAGTGGTTTGAAAATTGGTACAATCAAGTACCATGAACGCAACCATCGACAAAGCAGGCCGCCTCGTTGTTCCGAAGGCGATTCGTGAGGCGGCACAGCTTGAACCGGGTACCGAGGTCAGATTTCGGGTGGTGTCCGGACACGTGGAGATCAAGCCGGTGCCGCTCGCGGTAAAGCTCGAGCGGCGGGGCAGATTTGTCGTCGCGGTACCGAGCGGAACTCACACGACCCTTAAAGCATCCGTGGTTGACGAGACGATCGCGGGAGTACGTAGTGGCATCGGGACCGACAACGAGGCCCCCTGATTGAGCCGGCATCTCTGCGACACGAACTGCCTGGTCGCGGCGCTCTGCACATGGCATCAACACCACGAGCGTACCCTTTCCGAGTTCAATCACCGCATGGCCGACGGCCAGGAACTGATTCTTGCGGCGCATTCGCTCGCCGAGACTTATGCAGTTCTCACCCGACTCCCGCCACCGAATCGATTGCGCGGCGAGGACACCCTCGCCCTGCTCGAGGAGAATTGGGCCGGCAATCCCGTCGTCCACTTGACGGGACGTGACACGTGGCGCGCACTGCGCGACGCACGACAACTCGGAGTGGTCGGCGAGCAGACGTATGATGCGCTCATCGCTGCGTCTGCTCTGAAGGCCCGTGCCGCCGCCCTCGTCACCTGGAACGTACGCAACTTCGCCCCGTTCTCCGAGCGAATCACCGTCGTCACACCTCGCTGACAAGGAGCCCTCCCTCGCTCTCCCGGTCGTTTTCCGCTGCCAGCTCCGAGGGCCATCCATCCGCATGATCGATTCCGACCGGTTCCGGTTTCGTCACGCAGGGCTTACATTTCGTCGGAACGAAACCCGAGAGGAGCGGACGATGGCGGTCGGCAAGCGGCTCGAGAACAAGGTGGCGATGATCACCGGCGGCGCGTCCGGGATCGGGGCGGAGAGCGCGCAGCTCTTCGCGGAGCACGGGGCGGCGGTCGCGATCGCCGACATCAACGACAACCTCGGCCCGAAGGTGGTCGGCGAAATCGAGTCGGCGGGGGGCTCCGCCCTCTACGTGCACCTCGACACCGCCCGGGAGGAGGAGTGGCGCGAGGCGATGGCGGTGGTGAAGGAGCGCTTTGGCCGGCTCGACATCATGCTCAACGCGGCGGGGGTCTCCGGTCGGCTTCCGGACGGCTCCGCCGCCCCCAGGGTCGGGGACGCGAATCTCGAGAACTGGAACCACGTCATGGCCGTCAACGCGACCGGGGTGTTCCTCGGCACGAAGTACGCCATCGAGCCGATGCGCGAGGCGGGCGGCGGCTCGATCATCAACATCTCGTCCATCTACGGCATCGTCGGCTCCGAGCACAACGCGGCCTATCACGCCTCGAAGGGAGCGGTGCGGACCTTCTCCAAGTCGGCCGCCGCCCAGTACGCGACGGAAAGGATCCGGGTCAACTCGGTGCACCCGGGCTTCGTCGATTCTCCGATGACGCAAGTGATCCACGACAACCCCGAGCGGGCTGCCCCGCGGCTCGCCCAGACCCCGATGGGCCACTTCGGGCAACCGATCGACATCGCGAACGGGTGCCTCTTCCTCGCCTCCGACGAGTCGCGCTGGATGACCGGGGCGGAGCTCGTGATCGATGGAGGGATGACCGCCGTCTAGCCCGTGTACACACCAATGGGCCAGGAGCGGTCGTCATTCCCGGATGGAGATCGCCGAAGTCGACAGCTCCGATTGGCGAAGCGTCATTTGACGCGGTGCGACACGACACTCGGGACCGGATGGCGGGTTACTCCTTCGGCCAAACCGACCTACACTTCTTCGCACTCATCGTGAATGCGACGAGTCGGGGTTGACTGGCGTTGGCCCGGACGCGTGGTAAGAGGGAGACAGGAGAGAGGGTAGTGGCGGAGCACCGATACGACTTCATCGTGGTCGGGGCAGGGTCTGCGGGCTGCGTCCTCGCGAACCGGCTCTCGGACGGCGGCAAATGGCGGGTGCTGTTGCTCGAGGCGGGCCCCGAGCGCCACTGGCTGAGCCCGATGCCGGTGAGCTTCGCGAAGCTCATCGACAACCCGGCCGCGAACTGGTGCTACCGCGCCGAGCCCCACGAAGGATCGGGCGGGCGGTCGATCCCGATTCCGCGCGGCCGGGTGCTCGGTGGCTCGAGCGCGATCAACGGCCTCGTCTTCGTCCGCGGCCAGCGGATCGACTACGACACCTGGGCCCAGTTCGGGAACCGCGGCTGGAGCTACGACGACGTCCTGCCGGTCTTCCGGCGGATGGAGCACTTCGAGCGCGGGGCGGACGAGTGGCGCGCCCAGGGCGGGCCGCTCCGGGTGAGCGAGGTTCCGGACGAGAGTCCCCTCTACGAGGCGCTGTTCCGGGCCGGGGTGGAGGCGGGGCTTCCCCACAACCGCGACTACAACGGCGAGAGCCTCGAAGGGATCTGCAAGACCCAGGCCACCATCAGCCGCGGGCGGCGGATGAGCACCGCCCACTGCTATCTGCGGCCGGTGCGCCGCCGCGCGAATCTCGAGGTGGTGACCGGAGCGCTCGCGCACCGGCTCGTCCTCGACGGTCGGCGCTGCACCGGGGTCCGCTACCGTCGAAACGGCCGGGACGAAGAGGCGCTCGCGGCGCGCGAGGTGGTCCTTTGCGGCGGCTCGATCAACTCGCCCCAGCTCCTCGAGCTCTCCGGGATCGGCCGGCCCGAGGTGCTCCGCGAGCACGGAATCGAGGTTGTCCACGAGCTGCCGGGGGTGGGCGAGAACCTCATCGACCACATGGCGCCGCGGGTGATCTGGCAGCTCAAGCCCCGCGGCGCGACCTACAACGAGCGGGCGCGCGGACTCGGTCTCGTGTGGCAGGTGGTCCGTTACGCGACTACCGGAAGCGGGTTCCTCAGCCTCCCGTCCGCGCCGGTGCTCGCGTTCCTCCGAAGCCGCGAGGGCCTCGAGGCGCCCGACGTGCAGGTGCACTTCGCGCCGTACGCGATTCGGGGGCCGACCGACCGGAGGCTCCTCCCCGTGCCGGGCATGAGCTGCACGACTTACATCCTGCGGCCCGACAGCCGCGGATCGATCCACATCCGCTCGGGCGATCCGTCCGAGGCGCCCGCCATCGACCTCAACTTCCTTTCCGACCCGCTCGACCGGCGGGTCCTCGTCGACAGCGTGCGCTGGGTCCGGAAGATCGTGGGAGCGCGCGCGATGGACGACTTCCGCGAAATCGAGATGAAGCCCGGACCCGAAGTCGACTCCGACGACGAGCTCGTCGAGTGGATCCGGGCGACGGCGGAGACCGCGTTCCATCCGGTCGGGACCTGCAAGATGGGGCAGGACCCGATGGCGGTGGTGGACGAGCGGCTGCGCGTGCGCGGCATGGGGAGCCTTCGCGTCGCGGACGGCTCCATCATGCCGACCCTCGTCTCCGGCAACACCAACGCCGCGTGCATCATGATCGGCGAGAAGGCGTCGGAGATGATGCTGGCGGACGCCGCCGCCTGAACCGACGGTCCCGGGATGCCGAGAATCCGCGGCGGCGGCGGCGGCGCCGGTGGCGACGCGGCGCGGCGGAAAGACCGCCTTGCGCCGGCCTCGCCGTCTCTTCCTGCGCTTCGGCACGGCGACCTTCGCGGGATGCCCTCGGCGAGCGTCACCGTCGATGCCTGAGCTGCCCGAGGTCGAACGGGGACGCCGGCTCGCCGCGTCGGTGGCGGAGGGCCGGAGAATCGACGCCGTCGAGTGCGCGGTCGACGCGATCGTCTACGCCGGTGTGCCGGCCACGGCGTGGGCGGCGCTCCAGGGACGGCGGGTGCGCGCGGCCTGCCGGTGGGGCAAGCAGCTCTGGTTCGACCTCGACTCTCCGCCCCATCCCCTCTTCCACTTCGGGATGACCGGTGGATTCCGGGTCCCGGGGGACACCCCCCTCAAGCTCGCCACCGGCCCCGCCCACCGCCCGGACGAGTGGCCGCCGCGATACTGGAAGATCCTGCTCCGGTTCGACGACGGCGGCGAGCTGGTCATGACCGACGCGCGCCGGCTCGGGCGGTTGCTGCTGCGAGATGTCCCGCGCGACGAGCCGCCCTTGAGCCGCCTCGGCTTCGATCCGCTGCTTGCCCTGCCTCCGCCCGGCCGGTTCGCCGCCCTGCTCGCGGCGCGCAACGTGGTCATCAAGTCTCTGCTTCTCGATCAGGGGTTCGCGGCCGGGGTCGGGAACTGGATTGCGGACGAGGTCCTCTTCCAGGCCCGGATCGACCCCCGGCGAAGGGCGCGCGACCTCGACGGGCGCGAGGCGAAGCGCCTTCGCTCCGTGCTCCGGCGAATCGTGGAGAAGGCGGTCTCGGTCGATGCCGAGAGCCGCCGCTACCCGAAGGGCTGGCTCTTCCATCGCCGCTGGGGGCGGCGGGCGGAGGCGAAGACTGCGCGCGGCGAAGCCATCGAGCACATCGACATCGGCGGCCGCACCACCGCGTGGGTGCCGGCCGTCCAGCGCTGAGCGCCGGTGCTGCGGCCGGATGGAGCGGTTGGCGCGCCCGCGCGCAAGGGAGAACGCTATCGGCCGGAGCTCCCCGCCTGCCTCGAGGCGGAGAGCCGGCGCATGAAGCGCGGGGCGATTGCCCGCAGTCGCTCGTCGCTCACCCGGCCGCTCCGCGTCATGTAGTCGTAGGCGAACTCCTGCGGCGCGAGGTGCATCCGCTCGGCGAAGCGTTCGTACCAGCTCCAGCTCCCCGCCGCACCGGCGAGGAGCTTCTCGACGACCGGGCGGCGGGCCGCCACGAAGCGCTCGAGTCCCTCCTCCACCCGCCCGCCGCTCTCGTCGAGGGCGGCCGCGAGCGCGCCGGCATCTTCCATGGCGAGCCGGGTGCCGGAGCCGATGGAAAAGTGCACGCTCCGGAGCGCATCGCCGATGAGGACCACGTTCTCGTGCCGCCAGCGTTCACAGGCGAGCACCGGGAAGCGCCGCCACTCCGAGCGGTTCGAGACGAGCGGATGCCCGCCGAGATCCGGGGCGAAGAGCGTTTCGCAGTAGCGCCTCGCGGCGGCATCGTCAAGGTTGTCGAGGCCGCCTCGCGCCCAGGTTTCGGCATCGCACTCGACGATGAAGGTACTCATGGCCGGGTCGTAGCGATAGTGATGGGCGACGAAGGCGCCGTCAGGGTTGGAGCGGAACGTCAGGGTGAGGGTCTCGAACACCTGCCGCGTCCCGTACCAGGCGTAGCGGTTGGCGAGGAGCTCGGTGCGGGGCCGGAACTGCGCCTCGAGCGCGGCGCGCACCCGGGAGTTGATCCCGTCCGCCCCGACCACGAGGTCGGCGTTCGAGCGAAGCTCCGCGAGCGACGTCACGGGGTCGTCAAAGCGAAGCGAAACCCCGGCGTCGCGGCAGAGATCGTGCAGGCCCCGGAGCAGCTCCAGGCGACCGATTGACGAGAAGCCGTTGCCGTCGATCGGAACCGCCTCGTCCCGGTGAACGATCGTGAGGTCCGCCCACCGCTCCATGCGCGCCGCGAGCCGGTCGAACGCGGCGGGCGCGGCGCTTCGGACCCGCTCTCTCCCCGCGTCCGAGAGGACGACGCCGAAGCCATAGGTTGCGGTGGCGGGATTCTGCTCGCGGACCCGGACCGTCCACCCCGATCGGCGACGCTTGAGGAGGAACGCGAACCACAGCCCGGCCGGCCCGCCGCCCACCACTTCGATCTTCAAGCGCCCGCCCCTTCGCTCCCGCCCGCCGGGGCATTCATCTTGCCCCATCCGGTTCCGGATCGCCTATCCTTCGCGCATCATCGTTCGCGCCGGTCGGACCCGCCGGCCTCCCGGTCCTCCGACCCGTTGTCACCACTAGGAGCTCTCATGAAGATCAAGGCTGCCGTTCTCTACGAACCCAACACGCCGCTCGTCGTCGAGACCCTCGATCTCGACGAGCCGCGCGACGGCGAAGTCCTGGTACGGATGTCTTCGTCCGGGGTGTGCCATTCCGACTACCACGTGATGAAGGGCGAATGGACGATGCCGCTCCCGATGGTGCTCGGCCACGAGGCGGCCGGGATCGTGGAGAAGGTCGGACCGGGCTGCACCCAGGTCAAGCCGGGGCAGCCGGTCATCCTCAACTTCCGGCCGAACTGCGGGTGGTGCGACCACTGCGTCGACGGGCGCCCGGTCCTTTGCAACGGGGCGGACACCCCGCGCTGGTTCCAGTTCGACGGCACGGTCCGGCTGCACCGCAACGGCGAGGACATCCATCACTTCGCGCGCATCGCCTCGTTTGCCGAGTACGCGGTGGTCCCCGAATCGGGCGCGGTGCCGGTGCGCCAGGACATGCCGCTCGACAAGGCGAGCCTCGTCGGCTGCTCGGTCATGACCGGGGTCGGCGCGGTCGTAAACACCGCGAAGGTCGAGCCGGGCGCGAAGGTGGTCGTCATCGGCTGCGGCGGCGTCGGGCTCAACTGCGTGCAGGGCGCGCAGCTCGCCGGCGCCGAGCAGGTCGTCGCGGTGGACACGAAGGCCAACAAGCTCGACTACGCGCGGACGTTCGGCGCGACGGACACCATAAACTCGTCCAACGCGACGAACGAGGAGGTCGTCGAGCGCATCCAGGAGCTCACCAGGGGCGGACCGGACTACGCATTCGAGGCGATCGGATTCGGCCCGACCATCCTCCAGGCCTACGAGTGCACCCGCCCCGGCGGCACCACGGTGGTCGTCGGCATGGCCCCCGAGAACGACGAGATCACCCTGAACGCGCTCTCCATTCCGCGCACGGAGAAGATCATCATGGGCTCCTGGTACGGATCGGCGAAGGCGTGGACCGACCTGCCGCGGATGTGCGACCTCTACCTCGCGGGAAGGCTCAACCTCGACGACCTCGTGAGCCGGAGCTATCCGCTCGAGGAGATCAACGAAGCCTACGACGCTCTCGCGGCGGGAGACGTGGCGCGGAGCATCATCGAGTACGCGTAGCGCCACCGGTTCGAACCGCTGACCTTGAGGAGCACATTCCATGATCGTCATTCACGTCGATTACCGGGTGAAGCCCGAATGCGTGGAAGAGTTTGGAGATCGACTGCGCAGGCACGCGAAGAACTCGGTGGCCGAGCCCGGCTGCCTCACCTTCGACGTGGCCCAGGCCGACGACGACGCGACCCGCTTCTTCATCTGGGAGATCTACACCGACGACGAGGCCGTCAAGTTCCACGGGCAACAGCCCTCCCTCGCGGAGTTCCGCAAGGTGGCCGAGCCGATGAGCCTCTCGCGCGAGGTCTCGATGGCGAAGCTCGTCAGCGGGGACTGAGCGCCAGAACCGAGCACGTCTTGCGAATCGACTCGCCGGCTCCTACCGGGCCAGGGCGGGGACCGGACCCATGCGAGTACTGAGCTGGAACGTCAACGGGATCCGCGCCTGCACGAAGCGCGGATTCGCGGACTTCCTCCAGCGGTGCGAGGCGCACGTGCTCGGGGTGCAGGAGGTGCGGGCCCTCCCGGATCAGATCCCGGACGAGTCTCGCGCGCCGGCGGGCTGGCACACCATGTTCTCGCCGGCCGAGCGCCGCGGCTACAGCGGGGTCGGCCTCTACGCACGGCTCGAGCCGGAGCGGGTCGAGACCTCCCTCGACGAACCGCGCTTCGACGCCGAGGGACGATTCGTCGCCGCGCAGTTCAACACCGGACGGGGCCGCTTCGCGGTGGTCAACTGCTACTTCCCGAAGGGGAGCGGCAAGGACCGCGACAACAGCCGGGTGCCCTACAAGCTCGACTTCTATCGCGCGGTGTTCGACCGGATCGAGCGGCTCCGCCGCCGGTGCCCGGTGCTCGTCATCGGCGACTACAACACTGCCCACCGGGAGATCGACCTCGCCCGGCCGAAGGCGAACGTCAAGAACAGCGGATTCCTCCCCGAGGAGCGGGCGGAGGTCGACCGCTGGCTCGAGGCCGGCTGGTGCGACACGTTTCGGGCTTTGCACCCGGACGAGCCCGACCACTACTCGTGGTGGGCGCAGCGCGGCGGGGCACGCGCGCGGAACGTCGGGTGGCGGATCGACTACGTGCTGGCGTCGCCGGCGGCGATGAAGCGGGTGCGCGGCGCCTTCATCTGGCCGCACGAGCACGGCTCCGACCACTGCCCGGTCGGGGTCGACATCGACCTCTGACCGAATGATTCACCGTCCTCGCGCCGCGCCAGCCGACCCACGATTCGAGGATTCCGGCGGACGTGGCGAAAGACGCGTCGGACCGGGGTGACGACCGGATGAACGCGACGGGCCGCCGGCCGCCGATGGACTGCACGATCGTCGACGTTTTCGCGGAGCGGCCCCTCGCCGGCAACCAGCTCGCGGTGGTGCGCGGCTGCGCCCACCTCGATGCGCGCGAGATGCAGTCCATCGCCCGGGAGATGAACTTCTCGGAGACGACCTTCGTCGTCGAGGAACGGCCGGGGGAGGCGCGGGTTCGCATCTTCACCCCGGTGCGGGAGCTCCCGTTCGCCGGGCACCCGACCCTCGGCACCGCGTGGGTGCTCGGCCGCGACCGGGGAGCCTTCACCCTCGACCTCGCGGCGGGCAGGGTCCCGGTTACCTTCGAGGCGGACGGCATCGCGTGGATGGAGCCGCCCCCCGTGGACCTTGGAGATCCGCTCGACCCGCCACGGGCGGCGGCGCTGCTCGGCCTTGCGGAGTCGGACCTCGACCCCCGCTACCCGAGCCGGTTCGCGACGGTCGGACCGTGGTTCGTGCTGATCGGCCTGCGGACACTCGCCGCGCTTCGCCGCATCGCCGTCGAGCCGTCCGTGTACGAAGACGTCGCGGAGGGCGGCTGGCTCGCCGTCTTCGCCTTCGCGGAAGAGCCCTACCACTCCGATGCGAACTTCGCCGCCCGCATGCTGATTCCCTTCAACGGAATACGGGAAGACGCGGCGACCGGGAGCGCGAACACCGCGTTCGCCGCCCACCTTCGCTCCCTCGGCGCGGGCGGCCGGTTCATCGTCGAGCAGGGCTTCGAGATCGACCGCCCGGCGCGCCTCTACCTCGAGGTCGCCGACCCGATCCGCGTCGGCGGCAAGGTGCAGCCCGTCCTCACCGGCACCCTCGACTATTGACCCAACGGGCTTCGCCATGACGACTTCGACCTACAACGATTTTCTGCAGGCAGTGCATGAGGCATTGTGGATCCGGGCCGACCGGCATCATCCACTGGACCTGGACGGCGGCAAGCGGGAGGGGCGTCCTCCGGTTCTTTCGAGGCATCACGCAGCAAAGAACATCCTGATCCCCTCAGACGAGACAGCGGCAGATGAAATCCGCGCCGCTATCCCGGAGAGACGGCGGCACCGGTGGTTTCGCAGCCTCAAGAGCTCCCAGGCTTTGACGCAGAGTGTGTTCGGGGCAATCTGCACTTTCGACCGTCTCGATCTGCTTGAAGACGTGACCACCGAGTGGGCGGGGACATTGACGCCTTGGAAGTCGTCGTCCGGTGGGGCGACTACCGCCGGGTCGAGGCGGAGGGCGATGGTTTGGAAGAGAACCGCAGGGAGGTGGCCCGCGAAGCCGAGACGGCGGGCGAACAGCCTGGCGAAGACAACGACGAGAGCGGTGGAGATGCCCGTCGCCCTGGCCAAGGTGCCGGCGATGAACCCGGAGCCGACGACCGTAGTGCGCGGAGCTGGTGGCAGCGCATCCCTCGGGAGGAACCGGTCGCGGTAGCCCTCCCCACTATGCCGGAGAACCCGCGTCCATACCCGGTCCCCAACTCCGGCGGGCTCGCCATCCACGTGGTCGCCCGCCCCGTGAACGCCGCGAGCTTTGCGGGCCGGACAGCACCCGGGGCCCGTTCCCTCTCCCTCTTCCTGGTGAACAACCGCACGGCGGCTTCCCACCAGGAGCGGGAGGTGTCCTTCGCGTTTCAGGCCGAGATCGAGGTGCGAAGCGCAACGCCGTTCGTCCCGCGCCCCGACCCGCGCGAGGTTTCCGGCGAGGACCGGGACGAGCGCGTCGCGGACCTGCACTACGCCCACACTCCCGAGTACGCGGCCGGCCACGGCGTTTCCGCGGACTGGGAGCTGGTGGACGGTGCCTGCCGAGTCCTCCGGACCACTTGGACACCCGCCGCCGACGTGGAGAAGACGGAGACCTTCGACGTTCCGGGAGCGGAGCTCGACATGCGCGTCCCCGGCGCTCTCGCCGACGGTTTCGCGGCCGAGGCGGCGCTATCCCCGCTCGCGACCGAGTACCGATCGTGGATCGAGGACCGACGCGCCGGCCTTGGCGCGCTTTCCGGCGATCGCCTGGAGGCAGCCGGGGAGATCCTGCACCTCGCGGAGGTCGCCGCGGCCCGGATGGAGCACGGCATCCGCGCATTGGCGGACTACCCGGACGCCCTCGACGCCTTCCGCACCGCGAACCGTGCCGTCTACGCAAGCAACGCCCTCGCGGCGCCTCGCTCTCGAAGGGGGATGGTCGCTCGGACTCCGCCCGCAGCAGGGTCAGCCAGTTCAAGAACAACCCGGGCGGCCGGTCGTCAACCGTTCCGCTCGAGAGCTGCCCGTGGTGCGGCGCGGATTTCACCCCGGATTCCTTCACCCTGCTCCCGGATTCGGTTCGGCCGATCGATCTCCGCATCACCTGCGCGAACCGGCAGTGCGAGTTTTCGGCGGCCTGGCTCGGCCGAGAGCCGGTGGGCGCGCGGCTGGACGAGCTGATCTCCGGGCACAACGCCTGGGCGAGCGACCGGCACTTCCCGGGCGGGCCGTACGTGCTGCTCCACGGGGTGTCGGTCATCGGGCATCTCCTTCTCGCCAAGGCAGTCGAATTGGGTGACGAATCCGATGCACCAGCCTCCACCACGTTCATATTTGTCACTCAATGGTTGACTTGACCTGCAACCCCTGCCTAGGGTGCACCGTATATTGCAGATTCTTGAACGAGCACATCCACCGCCGGCCCGACATCGCGCACGTCGAGATCATGATCCGGATCGGAATGTTCAAGGACCAGTTCTTGCTCACGTCCACGTGCCGTAGCAACCGCGGCGCTCCCGGGAGATGGCCATGAGCACATCGCTGCGATCGATGCCGGGGGCCGGGACTCCGGCTGCATTCGAGTCACCGGGACCGGTGGTCCCGGGGCTGCCGGCCGCGGTCTGCACGAGCGATGCGGTCCTCCCCCTGGAGAGTGACCAAGCCTTCACCGGGTCGCGGAGCGGGGTGCTTTCTCCGGGGTGGGAGAACGCCGTGCGCAGCTTGCACGAGCGCGTGGCGGCTCGCCGGCGATGAACGCCGGGCCGCAACCCGGCCCGGGACCGCTCGGCCGGTTCGGTGATGCCGACTTCCGGGGATACGGGGCCCGGCGCCACGCCGAGCCCGACGAGGAGCTCACACGCGTCGGCCCCGACACCCCGTGCGGGGAGTACCTGCGACGGTTCTGGCATCCGGTCGCCCTGTCGTCCGAGATCGCCGACCTGCCGATCCGGGTCCGGGTCCTGGGCGAGGACCTGGTGGCATTCCGCGACGGCGAAGCGCGGGTCGGACTCGTGCACCGGCGTTGCCCGCACCGCAGGGCCTCTCTGGAGTACGGCACCCTCGAGGGGCGCGGGATCCGGTGCTGCTACCACGGCTGGCACTTCGACGTCGACGGCACCCTGCTGGAAGCGCCGGGTCAGCCGCCGGAGGCGCAGGCACGGCTGAAACGCCGGGTCCGGCTCGGGGCCTACCCCGCCTTCGAGCACCGGGGACTCGTGTTCGCCTTCCTCGGCCCGCCGCAGGAGATGCCCGAGTTCCCCATCTATGACACCTTCGAGCTGCCGGAGATGGAGATGGTGCCCTACCGGGCGCCGTTCCGGTGCAACTGGCTCCAGGTGCTCGACGCCATCCTCGACCCCATCCACACGAGCTTCCTGCATTCGAGCATCAGTCGCGAGCAGTTCTCCGCGGGCTTCGGCGAGGTCGGCCGGATGGACTTCTTCGACCGCGATGCCTGGCTGATGGGGACGAACACCCGCCGCGTGGGCGGGCACGTCTGGCTCCGGGTCAACGAGCTGGTGCTGCCGAACTTCACCCAGGCGGGCGCCGCGTTCGCCGCCGACGGCACGAAGCGGCACCACTACGGGCGCACCGCCTTCGTGCGTTGGGTGGTGCCGGTCGACGACGAGAACACGGTGGCGCTCGCCTGGGCCTGCTTCGGCGAGCGGGGCGACCCGCCGGCATGGAACACCCCCGAGGGGCCCGAGCTCATCGAGCAGGGCGAGGTCTTCGACCGCCCATACGAGCAGCGCCAGCGCTTCCCGGGCGATGCCGAAGCGGTCGAGGGCATGGGCCGCATCACCGTGCACGCCGAGGAGCACCTGGCCCCGAGCGACAAGGGCGTCGCGCTCATGCGGCGGCGGCTGCGCGCGCAGATTCGCGCGGTGGCGGCGGGCGAGCAGCCCCGGCGGGTAACCGACCTCGCGTCGAGTCCGGTCCCCACTTATGGCGGCGATACGGTGCTTGCGCTTCCCCGCGACGGCGAGTCGGACGAGTCCGAGCGCTTCAGCCGGCTCGCGCACACCTTCATGCAGATACAGTTCGAGGCCGACGGGCTGGGCGAGCCCGAACGGGTCGCGCACGTCACCGGGCGCCTCCGGGCACTGGAGGCGAACGGCGGGACCATCGACCCGTCCGACCTCTCGGCCGGGTGAGCCCATGCGTGTCCACGTCAAGAACAACCATGCGTCCCCGGAGACGTTTCCGCCGACTCCGGAAGGCGAGGCGGTGTTCACCATTACCCGCGAGCGCTTCGATGCCGCCGCGGCCCGGTACCCGCAGGTGTCGCAGCATCTGGACGTGTGCATCGACTGGGACCTCGACCGCTTCGAGAGCTCGATGCGCACCGCCGAGGTGCTGGTCACGTGGGACCTCCCCACCGCGAATCTGAGCCGGGTCGCTCCCAATTTGCGCCTGATCCACATAATCGGCGCCGGAGTGGAGCACCTGTGTCCCATGGACTGGGTGCCCGACGGCGTCACCGTCGTCAACAACCGCGGTGCGCACGCCGACAAGGCGGGCGAGTTCGGTCTGATGGCGGTGCTGATGCTCCACAACCGCTTGCCGGCCATCATCGGCAACCAGCGCCGCGCGCGCTGGGAGTCGCTGTATTCGACCCCGATCGCGGGGAAGACGCTGCTCGTGATCGGCACCGGCAGCATCGGCGCCTCGGTCGCACGGCGCTGCCGGTCCCTTCGCATGCGGGTGCTCGGCGTGTCCCGGCACGGCCGCCCGCTCGATGCGGTGGAGGAGATGCACACCACCGATCGCCTCGACGAGCTTCTCCCGCAGGCGGACTTCGTGCTCGTTGCGGTCCCGCTTACCCCGGAGACGCGCGACCTCCTCGATGCGCGCCGGCAGTCGCTGATGAAGCCCGGTGCAGGCGTGGTGAACTTCGGCAGGGCGGCGACGGTGGACTACGAAGCGCTCGCCGCCAACCTGCGAAACGGACTTCTCTCGGGTGCGGTGCTTGACGTCTTCGACCCCGAGCCGTTGCCCCCCGGCTCGTTCCTGTGGAGCGTCCCCAACCTCGTGCTCACCCCCCACGTCTCCGCCGACGACGGCGACTCCTACGTCGCGCTGACCCTGGAGCTGGTGTTCCGGAACCTGGAGCGGCATCTCGACGGCCGGCCGCTTCTGAACGTGGTGCGGCCCGAGCTCGGGTACTGAGCCGATGCTCCCACGATTAAGCCGGGGCCCTCGCAACGACCCGCACCTCGTCCGGAGGGCGGACGCGACCGGTGCGTACCGCGGCGCAACGAAGCCCGCGAGGGAGCCAGTGGCGCCGCTCGTGGTCAGGGTCGTCTTGCTTTCGCAGCGTTCCCCGGCCTCGCGCGCTGCCTGGCGGGAACCGGCCGCGCGTCGGCCGGTGCGAGCCCGCAACCGTGCGCTCCGGACGGGAGCGGACGCGAATCGACCCTTGCGCTTGCCTACAGGTTGTGCACCGGATGGGGCAAGGGCTGCGGATCGGGCCGACTCGCGGCGATGGCTCGCGAGAGCCGGCGAACGAGCAGCCACACGATTCCGAGACACACTACGAGCACCCCGAATCCGCCCACCGCACCCGCGACACCCAGGCGAAATGGCCACTCCTGCATCGCCCGCATCGTCTCGTCCAGGAACCCGAACGCCTGCTTCATCCCGCTCGGTTCGCCCCTGACCTGCACGGCCCAGCCAAGCCCGGAGAATCCCGATCGCAGCGACCAGTAGGAGGACAGACCCGCGGTGTGCGCGAACCCCACCACATCACCGCCCGCGGCCAGGTATCCCGTGCGATCGTCGGGGGGGACCTCCACCGGATTGAACTTGTCCGACTTGATCCGGTCGGGCGCGTGTCCCGACGCCGTGTCGACAATCGCGTGACCTCCCGGATCGAAGACCGAGATCTCGATTCCGGATACCGACTGGACGGTCGTGTCCATGAGCGTCTGCACGTCGTTGATTCCGAGAAGAACTTTCAGGACCCCGAGCCGTTCACCCGACATGGGATCCTCCACCGGGACCCCGATTGCCATCGAGAGCTCTCGCGTGCGGCGATCGTACTCCACCGCGCCGAGATGCAGCCCCTCCGTCCACGCTCCCTGCCACCACAGCTCGTCGCGCTGCACGAAGTCGAGAGCGGCGTGAGTCATGGCGACGTTGTAACCGAACTGGTCGGTGAGCGTTGCCTCCAGGAAGAAGGGGTTCGTCGAGAGATGATGGAGAAGGTACAGGTCCACCTCGGGGAACAGCCCAAGCGACCGGACGGCACCCATCTCGGCCTCGACCTCGTAGATCTTCTTGTCGCCGAACCCCCTCGCCCGATGCTCCCCGCCCGCCCGTCTCGCCGCGTTTACCAGGCTCGGGGTCGACGCGAGCGACTTTGCATCGAGCAAACGTTCGACGAAGAAAGAGTCCAGGCCCTGTGCGGCGTGGAGTGCATGGGCGCGAAGCGTCGTGCCGTAGGACGCGAGGGCGAGCTCGTCACGTGTCTGCGAGAGGTCCGCGGTCAATGGCTCGAGTGTCTGGCGCAGCCACGCCGCGCCGAGAGCTATCGCGACGACGAGAGGAAGGACGAAGCTGAGGCCGACGACGGAGAACAGCAGTCGCCGCGAGGGTAGATCGCCGGATGCCGACCGAGCGTTCTGAAATCTCCGGGCACTCTTGGAGCTGGCTCCCGGACGAGGCGGCGGCCGCCTCCCAAAGTCACTTCGGAACTTATTTCCGTTTGATTCGGATGATCTCTTATTCTCGTCCGACTTGACTTCGACGTAGTCATTCATCGCCCAACTCCTTAGCGACGGGAATACAGTTTGCCGCATGTTCGACCGAAAGTTAAATCGGAGAGCCGGGGACCGGGGCGCTACCGGTGCGAAGAGTCGTGCCGGCAGATCGTCGCTGCGGACACGATTGGAAGCGTGAGGCCGACCGGGCACGACGCGGCACGGGGTCGGATGCGCTCGCGGGACGACGCCTTGCCGCGGAATTCCACGCTGCGGCGATGAAGCCCGGGGCAAAGGCCGTGCGACGAGTGGGTCCTCCTCACGCGCCGCGCCGTGCTGCGCCGCGTTCCACCTCACGCGCCGCCGGTGAGGGCGACGGCGAGTCCGGACGAGCCGCGCCGGTCGCTGGCCGGCCGTCTGCCCGCAGCCAGCGGGGAGCACCCGATTGGCTGGCGCGAGGAGGCGTTTTTGGCGAGCACGGACAGATGAAACGATCGGGAATCTCGGTTTATGATGGGTGCACGAGAAATCAACCGAGAATGATGGTTCCAAGTATGTCGCATGGAGCGCATGAACCGAGCCACATGGGGCCGGGTCGAAGAAGCGGGCATGCCCGCATCGGCGGCGGTCCCTTTTCGGGTTCAGGTACCTTGCGGACCAGCCGTTCTTCCCGGTTTCGGCCGGCCGGGCGAATCGAGCCGTTCGCGGCCAAGCCGATCGGGCCTCTTATAGCAGTCTTGGCGACAAGACGAGGAGAGGTCGCGTGAAGAGGACGCGGAGTGTTGCGGTCGTGATCCTCTTCGCGTTTTCCGTGCAGTTCGCGCACGCGGACGACTTCGCGGCGGGCGCCGAGGCATATGCGAAGGGCAATTTCGAGGCCGCCTTCGCCAAATGGCTGGTTCTCGCCACACAGGGAGACCTGCGAGCCCAGTACAGGCTTGCGCAGATGTTCTCGGAGGGAATCGGGGTCGCGCAGGACGAGAAGGCCGCCCTGCAATGGTACCTGCACGCTGCGGAGCTGGGATCGGTCGAGGCCCGGTACGATCTCGCGCTGATGTACTCGCTCGGGCGCGGCACGCCCGCGGACTACGCCCGGGCGGCCTACTGGTACGGCCGGCTCGCCGAGGAGGGGCACGCCACCGCCCAGCATCTGCTGGCCCGAATGTACGAGGACGGGAAGGGCGTCGTGAAGGACGTGCCGCGGGCCGTCTTCTGGTACCGTCGCGCCGCCGAGCAAGGATATGTGGATTCGCAGGCGAAGCTCGGGCGGATGTACGCGGAGGGCTACGGGGTGGCCAGGGATCCGGTGCAGGCCTGGGTGTGGTTCGATCTCGCGGCGGCGCGCGGCGACGACGAGGCGGCCAGAGAGCGCACGCGAATCCGACTTCGCCTGGACCAGAAGGAGCTTGCCGATGCAATGGAGCTCAGCCGCGAGCTCAACCGATTGCCCGTCGCGCCTCGCGACGGGTCCGAGGTCCCGCTCGAGCTTGCCGCGGGTCCCGAAATGATGCGCATCGAATCCGGATGCTTCTCGATGGGAAGCGTCGTGGGCGAATCCGGACGTCATGAGAACGAGATCCCGCACTCGGTGTGCGTCGACGACTATTCCATTTCCCGCTTCGAGGTAACCCGCGGACAATACTCCGCCTTCGTGGACGAGACCGGACATGCCACGCGCGGGGGCTGCCACGTGTTTCGCGACGCGGGGTGGACGCTTGGCGCCGGGAATTCATGGCGTGATCCCGGATTCGAACAAACCGACGAACACCCCGCGGCGTGTGTGAGCCGGGACGACGCAATGGCCTACGCGCGCTGGCTCTCGCAGCGACAGGGACGGAGCTATCGGCTCCCGACCGAGGCGGAGTGGGAGTATGCTGCGCGCACCGGACAGGGCAGTGCCCGCCCCTGGGGCGACGACCCCGACCAGGCCTGTCGCTGGGCGAATGTCGGCGATCGCGATCTTCACCGTCACTATCCCGACTGGCCGTGGACGATCCACGCCTGTGAAGACGGACACGTTTACACTGCGCCGGTAGGCAGCTTCGGCGAGAGCGGTTACGGCCTCCACGACCTCATGGGCAACGTCTGGGAGTGGACCTGCTCGACATACGATGCGGAATATGGGGGCGCGGAGCTTCGCTGCACCTCCAATGCCGGAGGTGCCGTCGCGCGGGGCGGGTCGTGGAGCAACTCGCCTCGTTGGGTACGATCGGCGGGCCGCTTTGCAAGCCGTTCCGACATGCGCTTCGACCTGGTCGGATTTCGCCTGGCCCACGATTGAACATCGTGTCCACATTCCTTTCGAGGGACTCGACTTGATTCGCAGCTCCTTGCTCGTCCTCGCGGCAATCACCGCCGTCGGCGCGCCACTTTCCGCCCTTGCCGAGTGTTTCGGGCCGGTCGGACGCACCGATACCCTGTGGCTGGTCGCGATCAAGCTCAGACCCGACCCATCGGTCAGCCCACAGCGCATGATGCTGGCCCTCCTCGAGGAGAACCCCCAGGCGTTCACCGCCGACAACGTCAACGCGCTGAGCGCCGGTTCGGTTCTCTGTTCCGAGAATACGGACACCTTCGAGTTCGACGATCGCGAGGCGGTCGAGGAAATTCGCCGCCACAACCGGGAATGGCAAACCGGCCGGGTAGCCGGCAGCGTAGACGTGGCGCCGGCCGAGACGACGCCCGAGCCGCGGACGGAATCGGGAGTCTCGCGGACCGTGGTTCCCGCACCCGCATCCGCACCCGCACCCGCATCCCAGACCGCAACCGCGACCGTAGTCGAACCGCAATCCGAAGTCGTGGAGGGAACATCCGACACCGGGCAGCAGCAGGACGAGGCGCTCGATCTCGACGCGATGACCGCGGCATTCGAGTCGCGGCTCGCACGGATGGAGGACCGGATCGAAGAGCTGGAGTCCCGCCGGACGGACCTGCAGGCACCACGGGTGTCCGAGCTCACGTCGAAGGTGCAGCGGCTGGAGACTACGCTCCTGGGGGCACTGCTGCGACTCGACCGTTCGGAACGGGAGGTCACGCGTCTGCGGGCCCTGGTGTCGACATCCGCGGTCGAGGACGCGCTCGCATCCCTCGAGTCGCGACTTTCGGAGCTGGATGCGGCCATGGAGCAAATGCGTTCCGCTGCGCCTGCCCTGTCCGATGAAATCGGGGCGGTCTCGCAGGACGTCTCGCGCCTGGGCGAGGATTTCGCGCTGCTCGGTCTGCGGTCTGCTCACAACGAAGAACAGATCAGGGCCGTCGTCACTCTGCTCGAAGCCGAGAGCGAGGCGATAGAAGAATTCAAGTCGAAATTGCGTCGATCGCTTCATCTCATATCCTCCGTCGCGCCTCCCGGCAAAGCGATACGCGGGTTCGAGCCACCTCGTGCGCTGTCGAAGGACCGGCCAGCCGTTCCGGCAGCGCCTCCCGCGGCGTCCGGCGTGCGAGGGACGCCCGGGCCGACCATCGCTCTGCAAGACGCCGAGGCCGCGATGGAGCCCATGCCCACCCCGGCACCGGGCGGCGCACCGGCCGCGATGGAGCCCATGCCCACTCCGGCACCGGGCGGCACCCAGGCCGCGATGGAGCCCATGCCCACTCCGGCACCGGGCGGCGCACCGGCCGCGATGGAGCCCATGCCCACCCCGGCACCGGGCGGCGCACCGGCCGCGATGGAGCCCATGCCCACTCCGGCACCGGGCGGCACCCAGGCCGCGATG